>JAJZSY010000033.1:0-19609 GCA_021849425.1 Pseudomonadota bacterium | reverse complement strand
GTCGTGCGGATGCGCGCCGTGTTTGTCGTGCGGATGCGCGCCGTGTTTGTCGCGCGGCAGCGCGCCGTGTTTGTCGTGCGGATGCGCGCCGTGTTTGTCGTGCGGATGCGCGCCGTGTTTGTCGCGCATGTGCGCGCCCTGGTTGTCGCGCTCGCGCGCGCCGTCGCCTCCGGTCCCCGTCATCCAGCCCTCCATCTCGTGGGCTATTTCCCGCTTCAGCGCCGCCTCCGCAATCCGGCGGCCTTCATGCCGGGAATGTCATGGCCTTCAGCAACAGCGAGGCGGCGAGCAGCAGCATGGTGACGCCGACCACCCGGTCCAGCACCCACCACGCGGCGGGCCGGCCGAACACCGGCCGCAGCGTGCGCGCGCCGAAGCCGAGCGCGGCAAACCACGAAAGGCTGGCGCTCATCGCCCCGGCGGCGAAAACCGGCCGCAGTGCCGCCGGCTGCGTCGCCCCGATCGCGCCCAGCAGCAGCACGGTGTCGAGATAGACATGCGGGTTGAGAAAGGTGAACCCCGCCGTCGCCAGCAGCGCGCGGCGCAGCGTCACCCGCTCGCCCCCGCCAAGGTCGACGGCCGTCGGCGCCCGCCGCCGGAGCGACGCGATGCCGTTCCAGCCGAGAAACGCCACCCCGCCCAGCGTCAGCGCCAGCGTGAAGCGCGGCGCGGCGCCGATGAACGCGCCCACCCCGCCCACACCGGCGGCGATCAGCACCGCATCCGCGAGGGCGCAGAACGCCACCACCGCGCCGACATGCTCGCGCCGCAGCCCCTGCCGCAGCACGAACAGGTTCTGCGCCCCGATCGCGACGATCAGCGTCGCCGAAGCCGCATACCCGGCGAGAAAGGAAGCTGCATATCCGCTCATGCGTCCGCCTATGGGCGCGCCGGACAAAACAGGAAAGCTTGTTTTTCTAATGTCGATGAAGCATCGCTTCACCCGTGCTGGATTATCCCGCCCTTGCCGCCCTGCGCGCGGTGCTCCGCGAAGGCAGTTTCGAGCGCGCCGCCGCCGTGCTCGGCGTTACCCCGTCCGCGATCTCCCAGCGTGTCCGCGGTCTTGAGGAGCGGATCGGCGCGGTCCTGGTCATCCGCGGCCAGCCCTGCACGCCGACCGCGCTGGGCAGCCGCCTCTGCGCCCATGCCGATCGCGTTCACCTGCTCGAAGCCGATCTCGCGCCGCTCCTGCCCGAGGCGGCCGCCGGCCATGCGCCAACCATCCGCATCGCGGTCAACGCCGACAGCCTCGCCACCTGGTTCCCCGACGCCATCGCCGGTTTCGGCCGCGATGGCTCAACCCTCCTGGACCTCGTGCTGGACGACGAATCCCGCACCGCCGCCCGCCTGCGCGCCGGCGAGGTGCTCGCCGCCGTCACCGCCGATCCCGAACCCGCCCAGGGCTGCCGCACCATTCCGCTCGGCGCGATGCGCTATGCCGCCTGCGCCAGCCCCGCTTTCCTCGCCCGCCATTTCCCGGATGGCGTCACCGCCACCGCCCTGGCGGCTGCCCCGCATCTGCGCTTCGACCGGCGCGATACGTTGCAGGCGCGCTGGGCGCAGGCGGCGCACGGCGTCAGCCTCGCCGGCCCCACCCATTTCGTGCCCTCGCCGCACGCCTTTCTCGATCTCGCCTTGGCCGGCCTCGGCTGGGGCCTGCACCCGCTCGCCCTCGCCGCGCCGCATCTCGCCGCCGGCCGCCTCGTCGAACTCCCCCCGGCCCAGCCGCTCGACGTCGCTCTCTACTGGACGGTGGCCCGCCTCCACGCCGCCCCGCTGCGCCGCCTGACCCGCGATGTCGCCGCCGCCGCCCGCCGCCATCTCGCCTGATCCCGCCCGGCGTCACGCGCCCCCGCCGCCGCCGATTGGAATTCTCGCGCCGTTCCTATATCTGCTTGCATCATGACCGGAATTTCACTTCTCGAAGCCCTCCGCCACCGTGTCCTCCTGTGCGACGGCGGCATGGGCTCGCGCGTCCAGGCCCTCACCCTCGATACCGAGCGCGATTACTGGGGCAAGGAAAACTGCACCGAGGTGCTGAACCTCTCCCGCCCCGACCTCGTGCGCGAAATCCATCGCGGCTACTTCGAAGCCGGCGCCGACATGGTCGAAACCAACAGCTTCGGCGGCTCGCCCATCACCCTCGCCGAATTCGAGCTGGGCGACCGCGCCCGCGAGATCAACCGCATCGCCGCCGAACTCGCCCGCGAGGCCGCCGAAACCTTCGCCGACGGGCGCGACCGCTACGTGATCGGCAGCGTCGGCCCCGGCACCAAGCTGCCCACCCTCGGCAACATCGCCTACGACCCGCTCGAAGCCGGCCTCGCCGAGCAGTGCCGCGGCCTGATCGAAGGCGGGGTCGACGCCATCCTGATCGAAACCTGCCAGGACACGCTGCAGATCAAGGCCGCCGTCAACGGCGCGAAGATCGCCCGCGCCGAGCTGAACCGCGATACCCCGATCTTCGTCCAGGTCACCGTCGAAACCACCGGCACCCTCCTCGTCGGGCCGGACATCGCCGCCGCCGCCACCGTGATCGAGGCGCTCGACGTGCCGCTGATCGGCCTGAACTGCGCCACCGGCCCGCAGGAAATGGCCGAGCATGTCCGCTACCTCTCGCAGAACTGGCCCGGCCTGATCTCGGTGCAGCCCAATGCCGGCCTGCCCGAGCTGGTCGATGGCAAGACCCATTACCCGCTCGCCCCAGCCGAACTCGCCACCTGGCTCGAACGCTTCATCCGCGAGGACGGCATCAACCTCATCGGCGGCTGCTGCGGCACCTCCACCCCGCATATCGCCGCCCTCGACGCCATGCTCCGCCGCAATGGCGAAATCCGCCCCGCGCCGGTCCCGCGCAAGCCGGTCTGGATGCCCTCCGTCGCCAGCCTCTACGGCGCCACCCCGCTGCGCCAGGAAAACGCCTATTTCTCCATCGGCGAGCGCTGCAACGCCAACGGCTCGAAGAAATGGCGCGAGCTCCAGGAAAAGCACGACTGGGACGGCTGCGTCGCCATGGGCCGCGAACAGGTCGCCGAGGCCTCCAACGCGCTCGACATCTGCACCGCCTTCGTCGGCCGCGACGAACTCGGCGAAATGTCCGAGGTCATCACCCGCTTCACCTCCTCGGTGAACGCGCCGCTGGTGATCGACTCCACCGAAACCCCGGTCATCGAGGCCGCCCTCAAGCTCCACGGCGGCAAGCCCATCATCAACTCGATCAATTTCGAGGATGGCGAACACATCGCCGAAGAGCGCATGGTGCTCGCCCGCAAGTTCGGCGCCGCCGTCATCGCCCTCACCATCGATGAGGTCGGCATGGCCAAGGAGCCGGCGCAGAAGCTCGAAATCGCCACCCGCCTGGTCGATTTCGCATGCCGCAAGCACGGCCTCCCGCAATCCGACCTGCTGATCGACCCGCTCACCTTCACCATCGCCACCGGCAACGAGGACGACCGCAAGCTCGGCCTCTGGACCCTCGAAGGCATCAGGCTGATCCGCGATGCCTTCCCCGACATCCAGATCATCCTCGGCCTGTCCAACATCTCCTTCGGCCTCAACCCCGCCGCCCGCGCGGTGCTGAACTCCGTCTTCCTCGACCACGCGGTAAAGGCCGGCATGACCGGCGCCATCGTCCACGTCTCCAAAATCCGCCCCCTGCACCTCATCCCGCCCGAGGAAGTGCGGGTCATGGAAGACCTCATCTTCGACCGCCGCCGCGAAGACTACGACCCCCTCCAGCGCGTCCTCGAAATGTTCGCCGACCGCAAGGCCGCCGACGCCGTGAAAAAGGTCAAGGCCGACACCGTCGAGGGCCGCCTGCGCGACCGCATCGTCGATGGCGACCGCAAGGGCCTCGCCGACGATCTCGACGAGGCGATGAAATCCCACGCCCCGCTCGACATCATCAACAACCTCCTGCTCGACGGCATGAAAACCGTGGGCGAGCTGTTCGGCGCCGGCAAGATGCAGCTCCCCTTCGTCCTGCAATCCGCAGAAACCATGAAAGCCGCCGTCGCCTATCTCGAACCCTACATGGAGCGCGTCGAGGGCCAGCAGAAAGGCACCATCGTCCTCGCCACCGTGAAGGGCGACGTCCACGACATCGGCAAGAACCTCGTCGACATCATCCTCACCAACAACGGCTACCGCGTCGTCAATCTCGGCATCAAGGTCCCCCTGGCGGACATGGTCGCCGCCGCCAGGGAACACCGCGCCCACGCCATCGGCATGTCCGGCCTCCTCGTCAAATCCACCGTCGTCATGCGCGAAAACCTCGAGGAGATGTCCCGCCAGGGGCTCGACATCCCCGTTCTCCTCGGCGGCGCCGCACTCACCCGCAACTATGTCGAGGAAGACTGCGTCGCCGCCTACGCCTCCGGCCGCGTCGCCTACGCGCGCGACGCCTTCGACGGCCTCCATCTGATGGACAAGGTCACCGGCAACGGCTTCGACGATTACCTCGCCGCCCTCCAGTCCAAGCGCCGCGGCAAGGCCCGCAACACCAAACGCACCCTCGGCCAGGCCGACGCCCGCGGCTTCGCGCCGGTCGACATCTCCGCCGTCCAGGCCCGCCGCCGCCGCCTCACCCGCGAAACCCCCGTCCTCAGCCCGCCCTTCTGGGGCGCGAAAATCATCGAGGCCCCGCAGAAAGCCCTCGTCCCCTACATCAACGAACGCTCCCTCTTCCAGTTCCAGTGGGGTTTCCGCAAGCAGGGCAAGTCGCTGGAAGACTTCATGGGCTGGGCCCGCCAGGAACTCCGCCCCGTCATGAAGCGCATGCTCGACCTCTGCGCCGCCGACGCCATCCTCAAGCCCCAGGCCATCTACGGCTACTGGAAAGCCGCCGGCCAGGGCAACGACCTCATCCTCTTCGCCGAGGACGGCGCCACCGAACTCGCCCGCTTCACCCTCCCCCGCCAGCCCCGCGACGACGGCGAATGCATCGCCGACTTCTTCCGCGACGTGGACGACGCCGAACGCGACGTCATCGGCCTGCAAGTCGTCACCATGGGAGAAAAAGCCTCCGACACCGCCCGCGCCTGGTTCGAGGAAAACCGCTACCAGGACTACCTCTACCTCCACGGCCTCTCCGTCGAGATGGCCGAGGCCATGGCCGAATACACCCACAAACGCATCCGCGCCGAACTCGGTTTTGCCGCCGAAGACGACCGCGACATGGAAAAAATGCTCGCCCAGTCCTACCGCGGCTCACGCTACTCCTTCGGCTACCCCGCCTGCCCGAACCTCGAGGACCAAAGTCTTCTCCTCCGCCTCCTCGACGCCGACCGCATCGGGGTATCGCTCTCGGACGAACACCAGCTCCACCCCGAACAATCCACCAGCGCCATCGTCGTCCTCAACCCCCACGCGAAGTATTTCTCCGTGTGAGGGAAGGAGACGCGTCTTGAAAGGGAAGGGGAGCGAAAGAGCTTCTTTTTGAAAAAAGAAGCAAAAAGCTTTTTATATATTCATAAAGTAAATATTATTATTCAATTTATATTTATTTCATATTTTAAACCATCCCGAACTTTTTTTAACAAATCTATGGCTTCTTCTGAGTATTTATTAAAATGAGATTTGTTCACTAATTCGGTTCTATGATAAATATTATCAGACGCCTTAATGTCTATTCCAGTTTCGGATTTCAATTTTTTCATCAGCCTGTCCGCCAAGTGCCAACCTGCGCCACCAAGGGCAATTCCGATTTGGGTAGCACTATATTTGTAGTGTACTGTTGCTGCAGAATAATCGGCAACCGTTGCTATGCCAAATAATTTTGAAAATTGCTCAGAATCCGAAACGCTACTGGTTAACATTTCAAAGTTTGCCTCAATTTTTGATTTTGGAATATCATACCGTACAAGTTGATAAGCTCGTGCAATTAAAGCGCGTAGTACTCTCGGGTTTACATTGTTTAGAACCGGATTTGATGAAAATGCTCTAAAAACCCACTCAAAATTATCTGCTTCTATTAATTTAACGCGCACTACACGGTCATCTTCGGTTGAAATCAATTTTTCACGTGCGGGATTTGAGTCTGATGTAATATTTTTATTCCACTCTAGAATAAAAACGTTAGGAATAATTCCGCCCTTTTCCGGTAATGCTTCATCAATATCAGACAATATAGATTTTATATTTGGATCAGTTGCACTATATCCAATAAAAATTAGAGGATGTTCATTAAAAAATGTAAGAAGTTTAGCGCTAAGAAATTTTTTCTTTTTTGCAAAGATATCATAATCTGATTGGGTAAAAACAATATTGGAACGGTCGGTAATACAGCCGTGTATTTTATATATTTCGCCAATAGATATCGGTTGTGCCTTTAAAATTTTCTGACCTATGATCGGTTCGAGATCTGGGAATAATATTTCCAACATGCGGTCATAGTTTGTTGTGATAATTGCATGAGGCTTTATGTTTCTTAATGCATCTAATTCAGCTTCATGGCCGCATTTATATAAAATTTCTAGATTTTTGGGAGTTATTGAATTTAAAAATTCAGCAATTTGGTATTTAATATATGCAGAAGAGGTTGCGCTTGGCCCAAACATCTCTTCAGGAAAAATATTGCTGCCTGAAGTCCAAGCCCACTCCTGATATTTAGCGGCGAACTCTTCTCCAATTGCTAGTGGTGTCGTAAAGGCTTGTTTATAAAAACCAAGTCCCTTGTTTATGAGGGGACAAAACTCTAGAAGATATGTAAGTAACTCGTCCCAATTTGGTGCGCCAAAATAGCGCTTAGATAATCCAGATCCAATAAATAGAATTGGCTGACAACCAAAATCCTGAATGATAGATGAAATATATTCAGTGACTTCAGTAATATAACGCGCATAACGCAATTCTGTATTCATATATCTCTCCCATCGCCTATTGTATTGTTTAGTACAACTCGACTGAATTTTGAATCGTATATTTTTGCTCCGTCTATTGGTGCATTACTTATTAATACACTACGGCCACCGCCAATGCTTCGGCAACTCCCCAATCCCCGCCATCCATGACGGCGCTTCCGCCATCTGGATCGCCTCGGTCGGGGGCAAAATCTCGGGGTCGTCGAACGTTCCCGTCTGCACGTCCACGCTCCCCGGAAACAGCTTTTTGCTCCGGTAGAACAATCCTGCGCCGCATCTCGGGCAGAACGAGCGCTCCACGTCGCCGGAGGAGCGATAGACCGAAACCTCGCCGCTGACCCGGAGCATACCCTCGTCCACCACCGCCCAGCCCACCACCGGCGCCCCCGCGCAGCGCCGGCAATCGGCGCAGAAACACAGCGAATGCCGCCGCGGCCGCCCGCCGATCACATACCGCACCGCCCCGCAATGGCACCCGCCCGCAATCTCCATCGCCGCCATCACCCCACCCTCCGGCCTTGTCACCCCACCACCCTAACCCGTCACCAGCCCCACCCGAAGCGGAATCCGGCCAACCCGCCCGGCGCGCCGCGGGGCAGGGGGCCGATCCACGCCCAACCCCCGCGCGCCCCGCGCCATCGCTGTGGATTGAAGATACCACGAAGTTACCGTAACTGCCCTGCGCATGACCGGAACGTCCCCCCTCGCGCCCCCCGACTGGCTCGACCGCCATCCTCTCGTCCCGCCGCTGATCCTCGCGCTGGCCCCGCTGCTCGGCCTGCTGCCCGCCTGGCTGTTCGGCGTCAGCCTCAACCCGATCTGGACAAGCTCCGGTGCGGCGACCGGCGTCCTCCCCGGCCTGATCCACGGCCAGTCGTTCGGCGATCCCAATATCGGCTGGACCACCCAGGCCCTCGGCCATCTCGCCGCGCAAGACTGGCTCCATTTGCGCCTGCCCTGGTGGAACCCCGATAACGGCATCGGCCTGCCGCTCGCCGGCGAAATCCAGCCCGCCGCCTTCTTCCTGCCCTTCGTCCTGCTCCTCGCCCTGCCCACAGGCGTCGTCTGGCTGCAAACCCTCATGCAGGCCATGCTCGGCCTCGCGACCTACGCCCTGTTCCGCCGCCTCTCCCTCGGCCGCCTCGCCGCTCTCGCCGGCGCGCTGCTCTTCGCCTTCAACTCCGTCTTCGCCTACCCGCCGCATATCGGCGAACTCTGCGCGATGCCCTTCCTGCCCATCACGTTGCACGGCATCGAGGATGCGCGAGACCCGGCGCACCCCCACCGCGCCGTCATCCTGATCGCGCTCGGCCTCGCCTTCTCGATCTTCGCCGGCTTCCCCGAAGCCGCCTATCTCAACGGGCTCTTTGCCCTCGCCTGGGCCGCCTTCCGCCTCGTCCGCGCCCCGCACCGGGCAGCCTTCGCCCTCCGCGTTGCCGCCGGTGGCCTCTGCGGCCTCGCCATCGCCGCGCCCCAGCTCGTCGCCTTCGCCGATGCCCTGCTCGCCAGCGGCCAGCTCGGCGGCCATAATTTCGGCCAGCAATCGATCCCCGCGCGGGGCATCGCCGGCCTCCTCGTGCCCTATGTCTTCGGCCCCCTGAATGACTGGATCGGCAGCGACCCGCTGTTCGGCCTCGCCGACGCGACCGGCCGCTCCATCGGCCTGCTGCCCATCCTCGCCGCCCTGTCCGGGCTGATCGCGGCGCGTGATCGCGGCCTCGCCCTGTTCCTCGGCGTCTGGACGCTGGGCTGCCTCGCCCGCCTGTTCGGCATCCACCCCATCATCGCCGCCAGCAACCTCATCCCCGGCCTCGGCAAGGTCTATTTCTGGCGCTACGCCACCCCCATCTGGCTGCTGCCCATCGCCACCCTCGCCGCCTGCGGGATCGACGCCGCCCGCTCCGCCCCGCTGCCCCGGGCCCTGCCGCTGCTGGCCGCCCTCGTCCTGCTGCTCGCGGCCGGCGTGCTCGCCGCGCCGTCGCTGCTGCCCTGGCGCCTCGCCGCCGCTGCCGCCATCATCCAGCATGCCTGGTATCGCGCCGCCCTCGCCGCCGCCGCCGCCAGTCTCCTGCTGGTCGCCCTCGCGCTCTACGCCCTGCGCGGCGAGGCCCGGCGCCTCGCCTTCGTCGCGCTGCTCGCCACCAACGCCATCGCCCTGTTCCTCGTCCCCCGGCTCGGCAATCACCGCGCCGGCACGCTCGATACGGCGGCGCTCGCCTATCTCCGCGCCCACCTCACCCCGGCCCGCGCCTACACGCTCAGCCCGATCCTCGCCAATTATTCCGCCTATTTCGGCTATCCCGACATCAACTACGAATATTTCCCGGCCGACCTCTCCTTCGCCCACTACATCCATGACCATCTCGCCCCCGAATTCGGCGGGCGTCTGCCTCCCGCATTGTTCCAGCCGCTTTTCGCCCCGCTCACCCCCACCTACGCCCGCGATGAATTCCTGCGCCGCGAGCCGGCCTATGCCGCCCTTGCCATCCGCTACCTGATCGCCCCCCCGTCCTTCATCCCCGCGTCCACCGTCGCCTTCCCGCCGATCAGCGCCAATGCCTTGGGCATTCCCCTCGCGCCGGGCCATGCGATGACCTTCCGCGGCACCGCCTCCGCCGCCCTTGCCAGGCTCCCCGCCTTCACCCGGATCGGCATCCTCCACGGCACCTATGGCAACGCCGCCAACGGCACCGGAACCATCACGATCTGCCCCGGCGCGCCCGGCGCCGCCTGCGCCTCCGGCCACGCGCCGATGCAGGGCTCGCCGGATAACGGCCCCTTCACCGTGAAGCTCGACCACCCCGTCCATCTGCGGCAGGGCGAGGCCTACACCATCACTTTCGCCCATCGCGGCGGCACCAGCCCGGATGCCGTCTGGGCCTACATCACCCACAACCCCGCCGCCGTCGCGATCACCGGGCCCGACGGCAAGCCGGTCGCCCTCCACACCCCGCGCCTCGTGTTCAGTGCTCCCCGGTCGCCCTACCTGGTCCGCGCCTGGTCGGACCATCTGCTCAGCATCTGGCGCCTGACCAACGCCGCGCCGTTCTACACGACCGACCCGGCCTGTTCCCTGTCATCGCCCGGCACCGATCATGTCATCGCCACCTGTGCGGCGCCCGCGCGCCTGACCCGCCGCGAGCTTTACGCCGCCGGCTGGCGCGCCACCGACAACGCGGCGCCAATCCCGCTCACCCGCACGGGCGAGGTGTTCCAGTCCGTCCCCCTGTACCAGGGGATCAACCGTCTGCGCTTCACCTTCGCGCCGCGCTACAGCCGCCTCGCCTGGGTCGCCGCGTCTCTCGGCCTTCTCGCCCTGCTCGCCCTGCTCGTCGCGGCGGCGCGCGGTCTCGGCCGGACTCGCTGACAAATCGTCAATTTTTATTGCCCGCAAAAAAATCCCGTCCAAACGGCAATGAAAATGAAATCAGACACCATGATATCCGCGCCGTCCCGGATGCCGACCCGCGAAAAACGCCGGTCTTCCGCCGTGGTTCCGTGAATCAAGTGTGCACAATTCTCAAATAGACACGAAGAGGATTGCAGACAGGGACCGTCCCGCGCCATGGTTTTTCGTTTAAGTCATTTTATAGACAAATATCGAAACATGAAATCTCTTGGCGAATCCTTCGGTCTCGCCAGTTTCACGCCGGACGGCACGATCCTCGATGCCAACGAGCGCTTCCTTCGCCTCACCGGCTACAACCTCGCCGAGCTTGCCGGCCGCCATCACCGCCTGCTCGTCGCCCCTGCCGAGCGCGACAGCGCGGCCTATGCCGCCTTCTGGCGCGGCCTTGCCGCCGGCGCCGCCAGTTCCGGCGTGTTCCGCCGCCTCGGCAAGGCCGGCAACGAGCTGTGGCTGCGCGCCGTCTATACCCCGGTGCGCGACCGAAGCGGCCGCGTGGTGCGGATCGCCGCCGCCGCGCTCGACATCACCGCCGAAACCACCGCCGCCGCCACCAATGAGGGCCTGATCAACGCGATCGGCCGCTCGCAGGCCGTCATCACCTTCACGCTCGACGGCACCATTCTCGATGCCAACGGCAACTTCCTGGCCACGATGGGCTATGCGCGCGACGAGGTCGTCGGCCGCCGGCATGCCATGTTCGCCACCCGGTCCTATGCCGCGAGCCCGGCCTACGCCGCCTTCTGGGAGCGGCTGCGCAAGGGCGAGTTCTTCTCCGCCGAGTTCGAGCGCATCGGCAAGGGCGGCCGGTCCGTCTGGCTCCAGGCCACCTACAATCCGGTCTACAATACCGAGGGCAAGGTGATCCAGGTCGTCAAGTTCGCGGTCGATCTCACCGCCCGCATGCGCGAGGTCGGGCTGGTCGGCGATGCGCTGGCGCGCCTGTCCAACGGCGATCTCTCCGTCGCGATCGGCCATGAACTGATCCCCTCGCTCGACCGGCTGCGCGTCGATTTCAACACGGCCGCGAGCCGCCTGTCGGAAAGCATCGCCGGCGTGCGCCGCAGCACCGACGAGATCAATCTCGGCGTCACCGAAATCGCCACCGCCGCCGGCGATCTCTCCGGCCGCACTGAGCGTCAGGCCACCTCCCTCGAACAGGTCAGCACCCTGCTCGGCAGCGTGACCACCGGCCTTGGCAAAACCGCCGCCAATGCCGCCCGCGCCGCCAAGGCGGTCGATGCCACCAGCGAAGCCGTGCGCAAATCCCACGCCGTCGTCGGCGAGGCGGTGGCGGCAATGAACCGGATCGAGGCGTCATCCCGCGAGATCGACCAGATCATCGGCCTGATCGACGAGGTGGCGTTCCAGACCAACCTGCTGGCGCTGAACGCCGGGGTCGAGGCCGCCCGTGCGGGCGAGGCCGGGCGCGGCTTCGCCGTCGTCGCCACCGAGGTCCGCGCCCTTGCCCACCGCTCGGCCGAGGCCGCGAAATCGATCAAGCAACTCATCGCCCGCTCCTCCGAACAGGTGGATGCCGGCGTGCGTCTCGTCGGTGAAACCGGCACGGCGCTCGATACCATCCTGAGCCATGTCACCGACCTGCACGGACTGGTCGGCGAAATGGCCACCGCCGCCGCCGAGCAGGCCGGCAGCCTCGCCGAGCTGAATGCCGCTGCCGGCGAGGTCAGCGTTGCCGTGCAGCAGAACGCCGCGATGGTCGAGCAAACCTCCGCCGCCACCCATTCCCTGCGCGAGGAAATCGGCCGCCTGGCCGACCGCGTCGCCGGCTTCCGAACCCTCGCCGCTCCCGCCGCCACCGCGCCCGCCCGCACGCCCGCCGCATCGCCGCCACTGCCCGCGCTGGTCTGAGCGACGCAGGGCAGGGCAGGGCAGGGCGGCGCAACCCGCTCTTGCCCACCCCGGCGGCCGGACATGAAAACGGCGGCGCGATCGCCGCGCCGCCGTCCTCGACATCCCACTCCCGCCGCGCATCGCCGCGCGGCGGATCGCAGCGAAGGGTCAGACCCCCGCCGCCGCCGCGACTTCCGCCGCAAAGTCCGTGGCTTCCTTCTCGATCCCCTCGCCCAGGGTGAACCGAACGAAACGGGTCAGCGTCGCCCCCGCGCCCTGGACGATCTTCTGCACCTTGCTTTCGCCGTCGTGCACCCAGGTCTGCTCCAGCAGCACCACATCCTCGTAGAACTTCTTCACCCGGCCCTCGACCATCTTCTCGATGATCGCTTCCGGCTTGCCGGAGGCGCGCGCCTGCTCGGCCAGCACCGCCTTCTCGCGTTCCAGCGCCGCCGGATCGACCTCGGCGATGCTCAGCGCGTCCGGCCGCGTCGCCGCGACATGCATGCCGATCTGCCGGCCCAGCGTCGCCAGCGCCTCGCTGGCATTGCCCTCGAGCGCCACCAGAACGCCAATCTTGCCGAGCCCCGGCTTCAACGCGCCATGCACGTAGGAGGCCGCGACGCCGTCCTTCACCTCGACAACCGCAACCCGGCGGATCGACATGTTCTCGCCGACGGTCGCGACCAGGCTGACCAGCTCGTCGGCAACGCTGTGCGACGTGCCCGGATAGGTGGCCGCCTTCAGCGCCTCGGCATCCTCGCCCACGGTGAGTGCCAGCTTCGCCGCGGTCTCGACGAAATTCTGGAACGCTTCGTTGCGGGCCACGAAGTCGGTCTCGGCATTCACCTCGACCATCGCCGCCTTGTTGCCCTCATGCGCAACGCCGACCAGGCCTTCCGCCGCCGTCCGGCCAGACTTCTTGGCCGCCGCGGCAAGACCCTTCTTGCGCAGCCAGTCGATCGCGGCCTCCATGTCGCCGCCGCTCTCGGTCAGCGCCTTCTTGCAGTCCATCATGCCCGCGCCGGTCTTTTCACGCAGATCCTTGACCATCGCGCCGGTGATTTCGGCCATGGGAGTTCTCCTCAGAAAATGAACAGGGCCGGGCCCGCCGCGCGGCGGGCCCGGAATTCGTCCCGCCTGCGGCTCAGGCCTGCGCCTCGGCGTCCTCGTCCGCCACCGCCTCGGCCGGCAGCTCCTCCAGCGCGCCGATATCGGCGCCGGAAGCGGCCATCTCGGCGCTGATCCCGTCGAGCACCGCGTTGGCGACCAGGTCGCAATACAGCGTGATGGCGCGGATCGCGTCGTCATTGCCCGGGATCGGATAGGTGACGCCCTCGGGGTTCGAGTTCGAGTCGAGCACCGCGACGACCGGAATGCCGAGCTTGTTGGCTTCCTCGACCGCGAGCTTCTCCTTGTTGGTGTCGATGATGAACAGGATGTCCGGCAGGCCGCCCATTTCCTTGATGCCGCCCAGCGCGCGGTCGAGCTTCTCGCGCTCGCGCATCAGGTTCAGCATTTCCTTCTTGGTCAGGCCCTGGCCCTCGCCGGCGAGCGTCTCTTCCATCTGCCGCAGCTTGCGGATCGAGTTGGTGATGGTCTTCCAGTTGGTCAGCATGCCGCCGAGCCAGCGGTGGTTCACATAATACTGCCCGCAGCGCTTCGCCGCATCGGCCACATGCTCGGCCGCGGCCCGCTTGGTGCCGACGAACAACACCCGCCCGCCGCCGGCGGTCACGTTGCGGATCTCGCGCAGCGCGCGCTCGAGCATCGGCACCGTCTGCTGCAGGTCGATGATGTGAACCTGGTTGCGCACGCCGAACAGGAACGGCGACATGCGCGGGTTCCAGCGGCGGGTATTGTGGCCGAAATGCACGCCGGCTTCGAGGAGCTGACGCAGGGAAACGTCTGGCATCGCCATGATCTGGTATCCTTGTCTGGGGCGACCGCGCGGGCCGCCATCCGGTTGAACCTCCACGAAGCCGAGCCTTGCGGCACCGGAACCAGCGCGCTGGATAAGGCGCTTCGTGTGCGAATTATCGGCATCCTCGCTCGAAAGCGTGCCGACCCGCGCCGTATGGCCCAGATCTTCCTTCCGCGCAAGACATGCTAAACCACCCCGCATGACCCCGCTCGCCCTTTATATCCACTGGCCTTTCTGCAAGGCAAAATGCCCCTATTGCGACTTCAACTCCCATGTCCGCGAGCGCATCCCGGAGCCGCGGATCGTCGCCGCACTCCTCGCCGAGCTTGACTACGAGGCCGCCCGCCTCGGCCCGCGCCGCCTGACCTCGATCTTCTTCGGCGGCGGCACGCCGAGCCTGATGGCGCCCGAAAGCGTCGCCGCACTGATCGGGCGGGCCTGCCGCCTGTTCGCCCCCGCCCCCGATCTCGAAATCACGCTCGAGGCCAACCCCACCAGCATCGAGGCCGGGCGGTTCCGCGCCTATCGCGCGGCCGGGGTGAACCGCGTCTCGATCGGCGTGCAGAGCCTGAACGACGACGCGCTGCGCTTTCTCGGCCGCGAGCATGGCGCCGCCGAGGCGCTGGCCGCGGTCGAACTCGGCCGCGCCATCTTCCCGCGCCTGTCCTTCGACCTGATCTATGCCCGGCCCGGCCAGACGCTCGCCGCCTGGCGCGCCGAACTCGGCGCCGCCCTCGCCGTCGGGCTCGATCATCTCTCGCTCTACCAGCTCACCATCGAGCCCGGCACCCGCTTCGCCACCGCCCATGCCCGCGGCGATTTCGCGCTCCCCGAGGATGACGACGCCGCCGCGCTCTACGACGCCACCGCCGAGGAAGCGGCCCGCTTCGGCCTCGCCCCCTACGAGATCTCCAACTACGCGAAGCCCGGCGAGGAATCGCGCCACAACCTCGCCTACTGGCGCTACCGCGACTATGCCGGCATCGGTGCCGGCGCGCATGGGCGGATCAGCCTGGGCACGACACTGCTGGCAACCCGGCGGCACCGCGCGCCGGAGGAATGGGCCGCGCGGGTCGAGGCGGCAGGTCATGGCAGCACCGAGGAGATCGCGATCGGCGCCGATGACCGGGCCCGCGAGGCGCTGCTGATGGGGTTGCGTCTCGCCGAGGGAATCGACCGCGACGCCTACGCGGCGCGAACCGGCCGCGATCTCGTCAGCCTGCTCGACCCCGACATGACGGCGCGGGCGATCGAGGCCGGCTATCTCGACATCACGGCAGCGCGCGTCGCGGCGACCTATGAGGGCCGCAAGCGGCTCGATTCCCTGCTCGCAGCCCTGCTGAGCTGACCGCGCCGCCCCCACGGAGGACCCGAATTTCCGGAAACGCATCGATCGGCGGCGCGTGCCCCCCGCATGCGCCACGGCCGGCTTCGCCAGGCTCTGCGACGCCAATACCCCGATCACCACGGCCCGGTATCCGGGCGACGCTGGCCCATCGGCGTGCGGCATTTCGACATCGCGCACGCCGCGGTGCTATTGACGCCAAGGTCCATGCGCGAGGGGCGCTCCCGTTCCGGATCGGCGTCCGGCCGGGCGCCCCGCGGCGTCGGGTGTGGTTGGCAGCGCCCGCCACGCTCGTATGTGAGACAACGGGATAGGGTATCGCTCACGTGTCAAGAAAAATGTCTGATATCGCCCGCCTAGCCGGCGTCTCCGAGGCGACCGTTTCCCGGGCGTTGCGGGGCAGCACGCTCATCAGCCAGGCGACACGGGAGAGAATTCGGGAAATCGCCGAAGCTGTCGGCTATACGGTCGACCACACGGCCCGCAACCTGCGGCTGCAAAGAACCGGCACCATTACCGTCGCCGTTCCGCTGCATCATGAAGTCGATCAGGGAATATCCGATCCGTTTTTCCTCGAGATGCTGGGATTCCTGGCCGACGAACTGGCCGATCGCGGCTATGACCTCCTGCTGCGCAAGATCGGCGCCGGCGAACCGAACGGCCTCGCCAATCTGGTGATCGAGCGGCGGAGCGATGGCATCCTGCTCATCGGGCAGAGCACTCAGCACGCGCAGATCAAGGCGCTGGGCCAGCGTTACAAGCCGCTGGTGGTCTGGGGCGCCGATATGGGCGATGACGCCTACATCACCGTCGGGTCCGACAACCGCGCCGGGGGGCGCATGGCGGTCGAGCACCTGCTCGAACGCGGCCATCGGCGGATCGCCTTTTTCGGCGACCGGGAATTGCCTGAGATCGCCGCGCGTTTCGAAGGCTACCATGAGGCCCTGGCCGGGGCCGGTGTGAGCTGGGACCCTGCCCTCGAGTGCCGCGTGACGTTCAGGAAAGCTGGCAGCCACGCGGCGATCGGCGAATTTCTGGCCAAGGGGACGCCCTTCGATGCGGTCTTCGCCGCCTCGGACCAGCTGGCGGGCGCCGCGATCAACATTTTCGATCGTCATGGCCTGAATGTCCCGCGCGACGCCGCGGTCGTGGGGTTCGATGACCTGATGCTGGCCGCTTCCTACACCCCCGCCTTGACCACCGTGCATCAGGATCTGGCGGCCGGGGCCCGCCTGATGGTGAACAAGCTGTTCAAGCGGATGGCGGGAGAGGACGTGCGCTCCAGCGTCGTGCCGGTGCGTCTGATCATACGCGCGTCCTGCGGCGCCAGTATCGCGCCCCGCCCGCGGCGGCGGCGGGGAAAACTGGCGAAAACCTGATTGCACTCAGGCTGTGCAAACGTTTGCGTAAATTTCAGAGTTTTTGGACAAGTGCCTAATTAATATAGCATTTTCACTCTGTAATTATCTTGCAATCGATTGTTGTGTTAGTTAACATGGTCGTAATGAATGAGCGTCGGCGTTTTGCCGCACTCAACCTGCAGGAGAGGTGCGACCATGAAAAATCTTGCGTGCCCCAGAAGGAGGGCGCTGAAATCCCGATACATGACCAGCGCGGCCGTGTTTCTGGCGCTTGGCTCCCTCGGGGTCGCCTCGGCGCAAACGGCAACCAGCAGTGCGCCGCTCAGCCTCGGCACGATCATCGTTACCGGTACGGCGCACAAGGTTACCAAGATGAAGTCGAGCGTGTCGGTCAGCACGCTCAACGCCAGCCAGATCCGCACATCCGGTGCCACGAGTGCGTCCGACGTGCTGCGCAACGTGCCGGGCATCCAGTCGCAGTCGACCGGCGGTGACTCGAACGCGAACATCACCGTGCGCGGTCTGCCGATCTCGGCGGGCGGCATGCGCTACGTGGCGATGGAGCAGGATGGCCTGCCCATTCTCGATTTCGGCGACATCGCCTTCGCCACGCCGGATTCCTTCGAGCGGATCGATGGTCTGCTAAGCCAGGTGCAGGTGGTGCGCGGCGGCACCGGCTCCACCCTGGCGACCAACGCGCCCGGCGGCATCATCAACTTCATTTCGCGAACCGGTGAAATGCCCAACGCATCGGTCGGCTTCACGACCGGGCTCGGCTACAACGAGAACCGGCTCGACTTCAACTATGGCGGCCCGATCAACGCCAACAACCGCTTCGAGATCGCCGGCTTCTATCATTACGGGCAGGGCGGATCGCGGAATGCGGTGGATGGCATTTCCCATGGCGGCCAGATCCATGGCAATTTCACGCATGACATCAAGGGCGGCTATATCCGGGTCAATTTCGGCTATCTTGACGATCAGGGGCCAACCGCCCTGCCGGTGCCGGTGACCACCATCAACGGATCGATCCGTGCGATCCCGGGCATCGACCCTCGGACATTCAGCTTCTACTCGCCGAATCTGGGTCAGGACGTCACGCTGAACTCCAACAACGGCTATTCCGCGACCAATTTCAACTCCGGCTTCCAGGCAAAGGATGCGTCGATCGGATTTCAACTGTCGAAGACATTTGAGAATGGCATAAACGTCAAGGACAATTTCCGTTATGCGGCGATCCGCGGCGGGTTCATGGGCATCTATCCGGCGAATAACGGCTCGGTCGTTACCGGCGCCACATGGGTCACCGGCCCCAATGTCGGACAAACCTACACCGGCACGGCCTACTCCACGGTGGCGTTTGACACCCGCCTCAACAATCTGGGCAACATCGCCAACGACCTCAAAGTGTCGAGGAGCCTCGATGCGGGATCGCTCGGCACCTTCACGCCCACGGCCGGACTTTACGTCGCGAACCAGAACCTCGATCTGGTGTGGAACTTCAATTCCTATCTGATGGGGATCGATCAGGGGAATGCCGCGCTCCTCAACTCGACGACATCGATCGGCGGCATCGGCAGCGGCTTTGGCGGATGTTGCGATCGGACCTATCACGTCTCGTACGTGACGACCTCGCCCTATCTCGATCTCGGCTGGTCGTTCGGCAAGCTGACCAGTGATGCGAGCGTCCGTGAAGACATCCAGAACGCAAGCGGCTATTTCAATGGAGCCGTGCTCAGCAACGGTTCGTATCGGTATCTGGCCGCCAACCAGTACAACGTGAATTATTCGGTTCGGCACACCTCCTACTCGGTCGGGTCGAACTACGAGTTCAACCACAACCTCGCAGTCTTCGGCCGGATCAGCGATGGCGTTTCCTTCAACGCGGACCGCATCATCAATCCCGGCCAGAATGACCTCAACGGTTCGGCCCCGATCCCGATCAATGAAGTCAAGCAATATGAAGGCGGTGTTAAGGGGCGCTACAGAAACCTCAACGCCTTCGTCACGCTGTTCGATGCCTACACGTCGGAGTCGAATTACGACGTGACCACACAGGTCGCATCCGCCAACAAATACCACTCATACGGCGCGGAGATCGAACTGGGCTATGTCTATCGCGGCTTCCAGGTCCGGGCTGGCGCGACCTACACCCATGCGCGCATCACCTCGACCAACGAGACGGGGGCGCTCGGCATGACGCCACAGCGCCAGGCCGACTGGATCTTCCAGATTTCGCCATCCTACACGTATCGGAAACTCACGGTCGGCGGCAATGTCATCGGAACAACCTCGTCCTACGGCAATGATCAGAACACCATCGTCATGCCGGGCTATGCGCTGCTCAACCTGTTCGCGACCTATCACGTGACCCCCAAGCTCACAGCGATGCTCACCGCGAGCAACGTGACCAACGCGATTGCCTATTCGGAGCTGGACAATATCAGCGGCGCGACGGCTGCGGCAGCCCGCGCGTTCAATGGGCGAACGGTCCAGGCTTCGGTTCGCTACAATTTCTAACCTGAACTGTTGTTTCAAACTGGCCAGGTTCGCGAGCGGCCTGGCCTCTCTTTGTGACTGTCCCTTGTTCAAAGCCGGAATGGGCCGGCCGGTGCCGCGCGCCGCGGTTTTTATAAAATCAGGCCCCTGCGGGCGATCTCCCGGGAGAGATTGACTATGGAGTTTGGCGACAACGTTCCAATGAACCGAAACAAGGCGATTGGCATTGGCATCGATAGCGTCGCGAACGATGTGGAAATTGCCTTTGGCGGCGTCTCCGGTTTGGGGAGCATGACGAGGTCAGGCGACGAGATCAAGAGGCATTGAGGCGGGTGGCTCTCCGAGGCTCTGCCACCCGTC
>JAJZSY010000001.1 GCA_021849425.1 Pseudomonadota bacterium | reverse complement strand
CTCGTGCTCCAGCACCATCCGCACCGCCCGCTCGCGGACTTCAGGAGAAAACTTGTTCGTCGTCGGACTCGTCATGGCTCCATCCTATTTGGGAGTTGGAGCCTCCGGTAAACCCAGGGCGGTTCAGTGACAGCTTGTTGACGACTCGGGCCATGGCTGAATCTTACCCACAAAGTTACCCACGTGGAAACTCTGGATTCGGGCAAAATGGGGTGGATGAGCGTGGACGGAAATCTGGTTTAATGCACTGATATCAAAGATTTTATGGGATGATGCCGGACAGTGCTGGATGTAGGGGTGGCGGAGGGGATGGGATTCGAACCCACGAGACGACTCTACATCGTCTAACGGTTTAGCAAACCGCCGCCTTCGGCCACTCGGCCACCCCTCCGCCGGGGTCACGGCGTATGCAAGCGTGTTCTTAGTGAGCCGGGGCGGGTTCGTAAAGAGTGTAACGCCCGGTTGTCCCGGTGGATGGGCAGAAATCTTTTCAGGATGTAATCTTCGGGCATGATGATTTGCGGATATCGCGCCCGCGTGGCGGCGAGGGGCGCGGCGTGAGCCTGCAGCGCGGCGCGGCGAGGGGAACGGCGTGGAACCTGCTGACCGTGCTCGGCGAGCGGAGTTTCGGTTTCGCCGTGCTGGTGATCCTGCTCCGCCACGTCTCGGCGCAGGATGTCGGAACCGTCGCCCTCGCCTCGGCGATTTCCGAACTCGCCCGCATGGTCACCGCCGGCGGCGCCGGCGAGCAGGTGGTCGCCGCGCCGGGGGATCGGGTGGTCGAGGCCGGGGCGTTCTGGGCGCAGCTCATCCTTGCCGTGCTGGTCACCATCCTGCTCTTCGCCGCCGCTGCGCCGATCGCCGCCTATTACCGCGCCCCCGCCCTCGGCTGGGTAACCCGCGCGCTCTCGCTCAACATCCTGCTCGGCGCCTTCCTGATCGTCCCGGCGGCGCGGCTGTCGCAGGCGTTCAGGTTCCGCGCCCTCAGCCTCATGTCGGTCGGCAGCACGGTGCTGGGCGGGGCCGTGGCGCTGGCGCTGGTGTTTCGTGGCTATGGGCTGGCGGCGCTGGTGGTGCAGCGCATGGTGGGGATCGGGTTTTACGCGCTGGCCGCATCCATCGCCGCCGGATGGCGACCGCCGGCGCCGCCGCGCTGGGCAGCGCTGGCCGCCGCCCTCAGCTTCAACCTGCCGATGATGGGGGCGGCCTTCGTCGATTACCTCGCCCATACCGGCTATGTCGTGCTGGTCGGCATGCGCGTGCCGGTGGTGGCGGTGGGCGAGTTCCGGATCGCCCAGCGGCTGGCCGAGGTGTTGCAGGAACTCGCGATCCTGCCGGCCAGCAAGGTGTTCCTGCCGATTTTCGTCGCGGTCCGCGAGGACCCGGCGCGGCGCTTCGCGGTGGCATTGGCGCTGATGGACATTCTCGCCATTCTCTCGCTCGGCGCCGCGGCGGTGAGCGGCGCGGTGGCGGGGCCGCTGGTGGTGCTGATGTTCGGCGCGCGCTGGGCCAGCGCGGCGCCGGTATTCGCGGCGCTCAGCCTGATCGTCCCCGCCTCGACCATCTATGCCTTCGTCAAGCCGATGCTGACGGCGCTGCGCCGGCCGGGGCTGGTTTCGGCCTTCGCCGCGATGAATGCCGGCACCATCGCGTTCGCCGCCTGGTTCGCGGCGCCGTTCGGGCTGGTGCCGCTCGGCTGGGCGCTCTCCGCCCGCGGGCTGGTGGTGGCGCTGCTGATGCTGCCGGCGCTGTCGATCGGGATCGGCCAGCCGGCCTGGCCGCTGCTGCGGCTGATGGGCGCACCGGTCGCGGCGCTGATCGGTGCGCGGCTCGGCACCGCCGCGCTGATGGCGGCGCTGGCGCGGGAGTTCGGTCTCGCCTTCGGGCTGCGGCTGCAACTCTTGATTGGCGGCGGCGTGGCGGGGGTGATTTTCCTCGCGGTGATGCTGGCGCTTGCGCCAAGGCGGATGACCGGCATGGCGCGGCGGCTCGCCGCCGCCTTCCGCCGCGCCCCGGCGGTGCCGGTCGCCGGCTGAGCGGCTCAGACCGGCCGCGCCGCGGCGCCGAAAACCCCGGCGAAGGCATCGGCCAGCGCGGCATCGACCGCCTCCATCGGCGCGGCGATGCCGAGTGCGGCGAGCGAGGTAACGCCGTGCTCGCTGATGCCGCAGGGCACGATGCCGCCGAAGCGGCCGAGATCGGGCGCGACATTGAGCGCGATGCCGTGATAGCTGACCCAGCGCGATACCCGCACGCCGATCGCCGCGATCTTGAACTCGCGGCCGGCGGCATCGGCAACCCAGATGCCGACCCGGTCGGCCCGGGTTTCGCCGCGCACGCCGAATCCGGCCAGTGCGGCGATCAGCCAGGATTCGAGCCCGGTGACATAGCCCCGCAGGTCGCGCGGCGGGACCGTGCCATGCGGCCGCGACAGGTCGAGCATGACATAGGCGACGCGCTGGCCCGGCCCGTGATAGGTCCACTGGCCGCCGCGCCCGGTGCGGAAAACCGCGGCATCGCCGGCGCGCAGCAGATCCGCGTCGCGCGCCGAGGTGCCGGCGGTGTAGAGCGGCGGATGCTCGACCAGCCAGACGCGCTCGGCCGCCGCGCCCGCGTGGATCGCCGCCGCCCGGGCCTGCATTTCCGCGAGTGCCGCGGGATAATCGGTCAGGCCCGGCGCTTTTGCCCATTCGATGTGGTCATGGGTTGTTGATACGGCGCGCGCCATCGGCTATAGCGCTCCCGCTGCGAGGCGGTCGTGGCGGAATGGTAGACGCGCAAGCTTGAGGTGCTTGTGGGGGAAACCCTGTGGAAGTTCGAGTCTTCTCGACCGCACCAACGCTCCGGTACATGCCCGGAGCGCCCCGAGGGGCCGGAACAGCCCGGTATCTGACAAACTCTTCATCGCTATCCTGCCATGTGAAAGCCCGGTTGTCCGGGCGACCCTGATCGCGCATTCTGGCCCGACCCAGGGAGGGACCGGACATGGATGAAGCGTTACGCAAGGCCGCACTCGATTACCACCGCCATCCGCGGCCGGGCAAACTCGCGATCACGCCGACCAAGCGGATGGAAACCTCGCGCGACCTCGCGCTGGCCTATTCTCCCGGCGTCGCGGCGGCGTGCCTCGCCATCAAGGACGATCCCGACACCGCGTTCGACTACACCACCCGCGGCAATCTCGTCGCCGTGATCACCAACGGCACGGCGGTGCTCGGCCTCGGCAATATCGGCGCGCTCGCCTCCAAGCCGGTGATGGAGGGCAAGGCCGTATTGTTCAAGAAATTCGCCGGGATCGACACGTTCGACATCGAGGTCGACCAGCCGGACCCGGACAAGTTCATCGAGGTGGTCGCCGCCCTCGAGCCGAGTTTCGGCGGCATCAACCTCGAAGACATCAAGGCGCCGGAGTGCTTCCGCATCGAGCAGACGCTGCGCCAGCGGATGAACATCCCCGTGTTCCACGACGACCAGCACGGCACCGCCATCATCGTCGGCGCCGCCGTGCAGAACGCGATGATCGTGCAGGGCAAGACGATCGACGATGTCAGGATCGTCACCTCCGGCGCGGGGGCGGCGGCGATTTCCTGCGTGCGCATCCTGATCGCGCTCGGCGCCAACCCCGAGAACATCGTGATGACCGATATCGAGGGGGTGATCTACAAGGGCCGGCCGAACCTGAACGAGACGCTGGAGCCCTTCGCCCGCGACACCGCGGCGCGCTCCCTGCCGGAGGTGCTCGACGGCGCGGACATCTTCCTCGGCCTGTCCGCCCCCGGCGTGCTCAAGCCGGACTGGCTGGACAAGTTCGCCGCCAATCCGCTGATCCTCGCCCTCGCCAACCCGGAGCCGGAAATCCGCCCCGAGCTGGTGGCCGAGCGCCGGCCGGATGCGATCGTCTGCACCGGGCGGTCGGATTTTCCGAACCAGGTCAACAACGTGCTCTGCTTTCCGTTCATCTTCCGCGGCGCGCTCGATGTGGGGGCGACCGCCATCACCGAGGGGATGAAGCTTGCCGCCGTCACCGCCATCGCGGAGCTGACGCGGATCGAGGCGTCCGAGACGGTGGCGGCGGCCTATGGCGGCGTCGCGCCGGTGTTCGGGCGGGACTACATCATTCCGAAACCGTTCGACCCGCGGCTGATCCTGCACATCGCCCCCGCCGTCGCGCGGGCGGCGATGGATGAGGGGGTGGCGCGGCGGCCGATCGCGGATTTCGACGTCTATCAGCACGATCTCGAACGGCTGGTGTTCCGCTCGGGCCTGCTGCTGCGCCCGGTGATCGAGGTCGCGCGCTCGGCGAAGGTGCGGATCGTCTATGGCGAGGGCGAGGACGAGCGGACGCTGCGCGCCGCCCAGAGCGTGATCGACGACCGGATGGGCACGCCGCTGCTGGTCGGCCGCACCGCGGCGATCATGCAGCGGATCGCGGCCCTCGGCCTGCGGATGAAGCCGGAGCAGGATTTCCGCATCATCGATTTCGAGCGCGAGCAGGGCCTGTTCCGCCGGCTGCTGGAAAACTACCAGCACATCGTCAATCGCCGCGGCGTGCCGCCGGATGCGGCCCAGCGCCAGCTCTCCCGCCGGCCGACCGTGGCCGCCGGCATGCTGCTCGCCGCCGGCGAGGCGGATGCGGCGATCTGCGGCGGGCTCGGCGACTGGTCGCGCCAGTTCCGCTACGCGATGCCGATCATCCCGCGCAAGCCGGGCATCAAGCGGGTTTCGGCGATGACGGCGCTGATCCTGCAAAGCGGCAACCTGTTCTTCTGCGACACGCATGTGAACGAGGACCCGTCCTCCGAAGACATCGCCGAGATGACGCATCTCGCGGCGGAAATGGTGTCGCATTTCGGGATTGCGCCGAAGGTCGCACTGCTGTCGCACTCGAATTTCGGGGCGTCGAACTCGGCCTCGGCGCGCAAGATGCGCCGGGCGCTGGCGCTGATCCACGCCCAGGACCCGGAACTTGAGGTCGATGGCGAGATGCACGCCGACGCCGCGCTGTTCGAGCCGATCCGCGCCCGCGCGGTGTGCGACAGCCGGCTGACCGGCTCGGCCAACCTGCTGGTCATGCCCTCGATCGACGCGGCGAATATCGGCTTCAACCTGCTCAAGGCGGCGGGCGAGGCGGTGACGGTGGGGCCGTTCCTGCTCGGCCTGTCAAAGCCGCTGCATATCGCGATCCCGAGCGTGACGGCGCGCGGCCTCGTGAACATGAGCGCGGTGGCGGCGATGGAAGCGGCGCTGATGGCCGGTTAGGCAACGGTTTTTTGCAGCGCAATACTTTCGGATGCCGCACAAACATGCCATACCGGTAAAAAAAATGGCTTAATAAATTTGATGAGGAACCGAGCATGTCGCAGCCCGAAATCATTCCCGTAAAGCCGGAAATCGCCGCCGGCGCGCTGATCAACCGCGCGAAATATGACGACATGGCAAGCCGCGCGGCGGAGAACCCGGAGGCGTTCTGGGCCGAGGAGTGCAAGCGCATCACCTGGATGACGCCGCCGACCCGGATCAAGGATGTCAGCTTCACCGGCAACGTCTCGATCAAGTGGTTCGAGGATGGCGTGCTGAACGCCTCCGCCAACTGCCTCGACCGGCATCTCGCCACCCGCGGCGACCAGGTCGCCATCATCTGGGAAGGCGACGATCCCAGCGAACAGCGGCACGTGACCTATCGCGAGCTGCACGCCGAAGTCTGCCGCATGGCGAACGTGCTGAAATCGCTCGGCGCGCGCAAGGGCGACCGGGTGACGATCTACATGCCGATGATCGTCGAGGCCGCGGTGGCGATCCTCGCCTGCGCGCGGATCGGCGCGATCCATTCCGTGGTGTTCGGCGGGTTCTCGCCGGACAGCCTGGCCAACCGCATCCAGGATTGCGACAGCTCGATCCTGATCACCGCCGACGAGGGCCGGCGCGGCGGCCGCAAGGTGCCGCTCAAGGCCAATGTCGACGCCGCGGCGAAATCCTGCCCGATGCTGAAGAAGGTCGTGGTGGTGAAGGCGACCAACGGCGCTGTGGACATGCAGGACGGCCGCGACGTGTGGTATCACGAGGCGGCCGCGACCATGCCGCTCGACTGCCCGCCGGAGCCGATGAACGCCGAAGACCCGCTGTTCATCCTCTACACCTCCGGCTCGACCGGCAAGCCCAAGGGCGTGCTGCACACGACCGGTGGCTACATGGTCTGGGCGAGCTTCACCCATCAATACGTGTTCGACTATCACGAGGGCGAGGTGTACTGGTGCACCGCCGATGTCGGCTGGGTGACGGGGCACACCTATATCGTCTACGGCCCGCTCGCCAATGGCGCGACGACGCTGATGTTCGAGGGAATTCCGAACTACCCCGACACCAGCCGCTTCTGGCAGGTGGTGGACAAGCACAAGGTCAACATCTTCTACACCGCCCCGACCGCGATCCGCGCGCTGATGCGCGACGGCGAGGGGCCGGTGAAGAAAACCTCGCGCGCCTCGCTGCGGGTGCTGGGCTCGGTCGGCGAGCCGATCAACCCGGAAGCCTGGCTGTGGTATTACCGCGTCGTCGGCGACCAGCGCTGCCCGATCGTCGATACCTGGTGGCAGACCGAGACCGGCGGCATCCTGATTTCGGCGCTGCCCGGCGCGATCGACCAGAAGCCGGGGTCGGCGACGCTGCCGCTGCCCGGCGTGAAGCCGGTTCTGGTCGATGGCGACGGCAACGTGCTGGACGGCGCGACGGAAGGCAATCTCTGCCTCGCCGATAGCTGGCCTGGGCAGATGCGCACCGTCTATGGCGATCACGAGCGCTTCATCCAGACCTATTTCTCGACCTTCCGCGGCTTCTATTTCTCCGGCGACGGTGCGCGCCGCGACGAGGACGGGTATTACTGGATCACCGGCCGGGTGGACGACGTCATCAACGTCTCCGGCCACCGCATGGGCACCGCCGAGGTCGAGAGCGCGCTGGTGGCGCACGCCATGGTGGCCGAGGCCGCGGTGGTGGGCTTCCCGCACGACATCAAGGGCCAGGGCATCTATGCCTATGTCACGCTCGTCGCCGGCCAGGAGCCGACCGAGGAGCTGCGCAAGGAACTGGTGATGTGGGTCCGCAAGGAGATCGGCCCGATCGCGGCGCCGGATGCGATCCAGTGGGCGCCGGGCCTGCCCAAGACCCGCTCGGGCAAGATCATGCGCCGCATCCTGCGCAAGATCGCCGCCAATGAGACCGACAGCCTGGGCGATACCTCGACCCTCGCCGATCCGGGGGTGGTGGACGACCTCGTGCGCAACCGGCTGGGCTGAGCGGCCGCGCGGCGGTGGGCGGAATGATCGAGCACGAGGCCGGCCGGGTCCATCGGGTGATGGGCTCGGGCGGCGTCGGGCTGCATGTGCGTGAATGGGGGCCGGAAGCGGCGCAGCCCATCCTGTTCATCCATGGCTGGTCGTCCTGCTATCTCGCCTGGCGCGGGCAGTTCGACAGCGCGCTGCGCGAGCGCTTCCGCCTGGTCTGCATGGACCTGCGCGGCCACGGGTTTTCCGACCGGCCGCTCGACCCTGAACTCTACCAGACCGGCGCGCACTGGGCGGACGACATCGCCGCGGTGATGATCGCGCTCGGCCTGCGCCGGCCGGTGCTGGTCGCGGCGAGCTATGGCGGCTACGTCGTCGGCGACTATCTCGCCCGGCACGGCACCCGCAATGTGAGTGCGGTGAACTTCGTCGGCGCCGCGGTGATTTCCTCGAACCCGCCAATGCATATCGGCCCCCGCTTCATCGAGGGCGCGGTGATGGCGGCCAGCGACGATCCGGCGGTGATGATCGAGGGCGCGCGCAGCGTGATCCACGCCACCACCCACCGGCCGCTGCCGGCGGCCGATGCCGAGCGGGCGCTGGCGGGCTTCGCGCTCACCCCGCCGGCGGTGCGCGCCTTCCTGCTGATGCGCACGCTCGACTTCACCGACACGCTGGCCGCGCTCGACCGGCCGGCGCTGGTCACCCAGGGCGAGGAGGACGATATCGTGCTGCCGGCAATGGCGCGGCATATCGCCGAAACCGTGCCGCAGGGGCGGCTCTCGCTCTACCCCGAATGCGGGCACACCCCGCAATACGAATTCGCCGAGCGGTTCAACCAGGAGCTCGCCGCCCTGGCCAGCGCGGCCTGAGCCGCGTTGCGGACATTAGACGCGGCCTGAGCCGCGTCGCAGACATTCAGGTTATGCGATAAGTTCATGGCGGCTTCATGCCGTCCCCCCTTTTCCGGGGCTCGCGGCGCATTATCTGCATGAGAGACGGGTTCGCCCGCTCAGGAGTTTCGGCAGCGATGCCGTTTGCCATCCGGTCCTGACCGACCGGATAGGGGTCTTCGGATCCCGACGTCTCCCAGACGTGAAGCCTCCCTGTTGACTGCCCCGCCGGTGTTCCGGCGGGGCTTTTTTTGTGTCATTTCAGTGAAATGTAGCCTCATCGATCGCCGATCGCAATCGCGCGATGGCAACCGGCGCGGTTTCGCGACGGAGTGTTGCAGGGCAGACACGCCGCGGATCACGAGGTGGGTGCCGATGCGGTTTGTCTCGCGCGGCCAGCTATGGAATGCTGCCGTCAAATCATGCGGGAGGATATACGATGACGCTGCAACAACATTGGGAGTCCGGCCGTGCCGTGCTGAATGGCTGGCTGTCGGTCCCCGCCGGCTTCGCCACCGAGCTGATGGCGCGGCAGGGCTGGGATAGCCTGACGGTCGACATGCAGCACGGGCTGGTGGACTATTCGGGCCTGGTGCCGATGCTGACGGCGATGGCCGCCGCCGATGTGATCCCGATGGTGCGGGTGCCGTGGTTCGACCCGGGAATCGTGATGAAGTCGATCGATGCCGGCGCGCTCGGCGTGATCTGCCCGATGATCAATTCGCGGCAAGAGGCCGAGGCCTTCGCCTCCTGCCTGCGCTACGCGCCGCGCGGCCGGCGCAGCTATGGCCCGATCCGCGCCGCCCTCGTGCATGGCGCCGATTACGCGCGCCGCGCCGATGACATGGTGACCGGCTTCGCGATGATCGAGACGCGCGCGGCGCTGGAGGCGATCGACGAGATCGTGTCGATCCCCGAGCTGGACGCGGTCTATATCGGGCCGAACGATCTCGCGCTCTCGCTCGGCGAGGCGCCGCGCTTCGACCCGGAAGCCTCGCCCGTCTATGACGCGATCCTGCACATCCTCGCCCGGGCGAAGCATCACGGCAAGCGCGCCGCGGTGCATACGGGTTCGCCCGCCTATGCGCGGAAGATGGTCGCGGCCGGGTTCGATCTCGTCACCGTCGGCTCCGATGCCGCCTTCATCGCCCAGGGGGCCGCCGCCGCGGTGCAGGCCTTCCGCGGCGGCTGAGCGGCGCCATGGCGTATTGATATTCCGAGCATCTTGATCCGATCAGATGACCCCATCTGATCGGATGATGCTCTAGAACTTCACCTTCACCCCCGCATAGCCGGCGATCGGCGCCGCCGTGGAATAGGCGCGGTTGTCGGCGGCATAGGCCGGGCCGAGCACATAGGCGATGCCGGCGGGGTTGGAGAAGCCGCCATAGACGTAATAATGCGCGTCGGTCACGTTATCGACCTCGCCGAACACGGTGATGCGCGGGGTGAGCCGGTAGCTGGTGGTGACGTTCAGCACGACGAAGCCGGGCAGTTGCGGCTGCTGGTTCGACTGGTCGCCATGCAGATACGTGCCGGTCTGCGCGTTGGCCGACAGGCCGAGCGTCCAGGCCGGCGTCGCCTTGTAGTCGGCGCCGAACTTGAAAAGGTTCTCCGGCACGCCGGCCAGACGGTCGCCCGGCCGCACGGTGATCACCCCGCCCACATTCGAGGGGCTGTGCGAGGCGACCTGAAAGCCGCTCCGATAGGTCGCCTCGATCAGCGAATAGTTGAAATACGCATCCCATTTCGCGAAATCGAGCCGCAGGGCGAGATCGGCGCCCTGGCGCAGCACGCCGCCGATATTGGCGAAATAGCCGTTGGTGTTGTTGTTGAGGTCGGTGGCGAGGAACTCGACATCGTCATTCGCGCGGATGTGGTAGTAATCGAAATTGTAGGTCAGCGTGCCGTCACCGCCGACCAGCAGCGCCCCGCGGATGCCGGCTTCGAGATTCTTGGTGACGGTCTGCTTCAGGTTGGGGTCGAAGGTGATGAAGTTGGACAGGGTGCAGGGGTCGGTGGGGTTGGCGCAGGTCAGCTCGGCCGGGGTGGGCGCGGCATTGGCCTCCGAGTAGCTGCCATAGAGCGAGGCGAGCGGGGTCAGCCGGTAGCTGAAGCCGATCGTGGGGTTGAAGTGCTGGTAGTTGTGATGCCCGCTGAGATCCGCCGGGTTCTGCACCTGGCCCGCGGCGAGCACGCTCGCGGCCTCGGTATTGTGCAGGTCGATCTGGGCGATGTTGAGCCGCCCGCCGAGCGTCAGGGTGAGGCGGGGGGTCAGGTCGAGCGAATCCGACAGATAGAGGCCGTAATAGGCGTTGCGGATGGCCTCGGCCGAGGGCAGGGCGCCCGGCTCGTCGGTCTGGTAGCCCTGTCCGCTGCCCGGCGGCGCGGCATAGACGCGGACGGCGTTGAGCAGCCCGTCGAAATTGGTGGCGGTGAAGGTGGTGAAGCCGCCATCGAAGCTCGCGCCGGCGATCAGGTGGTTCTTCAGCCCGAACAGCACGTCCTTGCGGCTGAGCTGGGCGGTGGCGCCGTAGCCATCGGTAGTGGTGCTGTTCACCGCGAGCGAGCCGTAGCCGACATAGCCGGACGGCACCGCGAAATAGGGCACGGTGCCCCCGCCGAGCAGGGTGGCCGGCGTCGTCGAGCCCAGCCCGCAGAGATGGCTGGTCGAGCCGTCGGTGCATTGCGCATCGACCGGCCCGTTGCCGTTGATCAGGTGCTCGCGCAGATGGTCGTAATACAACACCGCCTGCACCGATGTGTGGCTGTCGATCCGGTCGTTCAGCGTCGCGGCGATGCGCGCATAGGTGTCCTCGATCGAGTTCGGCCCGGTATATTCTGCTCCCGGCGCGATCGCGAGCAGCTTCGCCGGCACCGTCGCCGGGCCGTTGAGGAAGGAATGGCCGAACATGCCGTTGATGTGCAGCTCGGCATGCGGGCCGCGCCAGCCGAGATCGGCATAGGCGCTTTCGAGGGCCGAGGATTGCAGGTCGCGCCAGCCGCCCGAGCGCGCGCCCTGCACCGCGATATAGGCGGCGGTGTCGCCGTGGCTTATGCCATACTGGCCGTTGCCGCGCAGCGTGCCGAACGAGCCGCCGGACAGCTCGACCTCGCCGCGATGATAGGTGAAGCCGTTCTTCATCTGCACGCTGAGCGCGCCGCCGAGGGCGTTGAGGCCGAAGAGCGGGTTGGCGTCCTCGACGCTGATATGCGCGATCGCCGCCTGCGGCAGCACGCTCCACAGCGCGAGGTCGCCGAAGGGAACGTTGAAGCGCGCGCCGCCGACATAGACGCTGATGCCCTCCGGCGTGCCCTGGATCGGCGAGAGGGTGAAGCCGTGATAGATGATGTCCGGCTGGTAGGGGTTGGCCTGGCTGTTCTGCAGGTTGACGCCGGAAGCGGAGCGGCCAAGGGCGGCGACGACGCTCGGGTTGCCGGCAACGTTGATCTGCCGGCTGCCCAGTTGCTGCACGAGGGCGGGCCATTTCGCCGCGTTGATCGCCGCACCGGCGAGCGGGGCGACATTGACGCGGATGGTGCGGATGGCGATCGGCGCCTTGGCGCCGGTTGCCCTGGCTTTCGCGTCCCGCGGCTGCGCCGGCGCGAGCGGCGCGACGATGAGGGGCGCCTTCGCCGCGGGCGCTTGTGCGGCCTTCGCCGCGGGCGCCAGCGGCGCGGCGAGCGCGCCCGCCGCCATCGCCACGGCGGCCCGAAGTGCGAGTCGCCGCGCGTGCGGGATGGCTGATCTCGGTTTCATCGTCGTCTCCTCCATGTCCGGGGCGGTCGTTGCCGCCGCCGCGCCGCCTGTCACGGCGCGGGATTGTGCCGCGTTGCGCTCAGTCCGCGAAGGGGTCCTGCATCAGGATCGTGTCGTCCCGCTCGGGGCTGGTGGAGAGCAGGGTGACCGGGCATTCCACCAGCTCCTCGATGCGGCGGACATATTTGATCGCCTGCGCCGGCAGATCGGCATAGGAGCGGGCGCCGCGGGTCGAGCCGGACCAGCCCTCGATGGTTTCATAGACCGGCTCGGCCTTCGCCTGCGCCGCGGCGCCGGGCGGCAGATGGGGCAGGGTTTCGCCGCCGATGCGGTAGCCGACGCCGATCTGCAGCGTCGTCATCCCGTCGAGCACGTCGAGCTTGGTCAGCGCCAGGCCCTGGATGCCGCCGACCTTCACCGCCTGGCGGACCAGGGCGGCGTCGAACCAGCCGCAGCGGCGGGCGCGGCCGGTGACGGTGCCGAATTCGTGCCCGCGCTCGCCGAGATGGCGGCCGATCTCGTTGTCCTGCTCGGTCGGGAAGGGGCCGGAGCCGACGCGGGTGGAATAGGCCTTGGCGATGCCGAGCACCCGCCCCGCCGCGTCGGGCCCGACGCCGGCGCCCGCCGCGATCTGGCCGGAAACGGTGTTGGACGAGGTGACGAACGGGTAGGTGCCGTGATCGACATCGAGCATCACCGCCTGCGCGCCCTCGAACAGGATGCGCGCGCCGGCCTTCTTGGCCTCCGCCAGCCGTTCCCACACCGGCTCGGCGAAGGGCAGGATCTGCGGTGCCAGAGCGAGGAGCTGATCCATCAGCTCGGCCTTGCCGAAGGTGGGCGCGCCGAGGCCGGCCAGCAGCGTGTTGTGGTGCAGCAGCAGCTCGTCGAGCCGCCAGTCGAGCGTTTCGGGTTCGGCGAGGTCGCAGATGCGGATGGCGCGGCGGGCGACCTTATCCTCATAGGCGGGGCCGATGCCGCGGCCGGTGGTGCCGATGCGCCGTGCGCCGCGTGCCGCCTCGCGCGCGGCGTCGAGGGCGGCGTGCAGCGGCAGGATCAGCGGCGCGTTGTCGGCGATGCGCAGGGTTTCCGGCGAGACGTTCAGCCCCTGCGCGCGCACCCGGCCGATTTCGGCGAGCAGCGCTACCGGGTCGACCACCACGCCATTGCCGATCACGCCGAGCTTGCCGCGCACGAGGCCGGAGGGAAGCAGCGAGAGCTTGTAGGTCTGGTTGCCGACCACGAGCGTGTGCCCGGCATTGTGCCCGCCCTGGAAACGGACGACGACATCGGCGCGGGAGGCCAGCCAGTCGACCACCTTTCCCTTGCCCTCGTCGCCCCATTGCGCGCCGATGATGGTGACATTTGCCATGGCGTTATCCTTCGAGCGGAACGGCGCGGCCCTCGCGCCAGAGATGGGAGCAGGACAGGCGGCGCGCCTCGGCGGCGTCATCCGCCGCGGCGGCGAGGCCGCGAATGGTCGCGAAGCCCTCGGCGCGGGCGCGGGCCCCGGCATCGGCCGGGGTGCCGGCGGGCAGGAACAGGCGCGGGCGCAGGGAAGGGCGCGGGGCGACGGCGAGGATCGTGTCGGGATAGAGGGTGATCCCGGTCGCCGATTCGCCATTGTCGCAGAGATAGCGCCCGCCGCGGCCGAACTCGGCCTGGCGGCCGGGCGCGAAGATCGTGAGGGCGACGCCGGTATGGTAGCGGTAGCCGCGGAACTCGACCGGGTCGATGGTCAGCCGCAAGGCCGGCATCAGCGCGCGAATGGCGGCGACCGTGGCGCTCAGCCGGTCCGCCAGGGCGCGAACCGGGGCGGGCAGGTCGATCGCCGCGAGGCGGACGATCGCGGTCTCGGCGGTGCCGGCGGCATCCAGCAGGGCGAGCAGCGTCGGGGCCAGCGCGCCGCCATGCGCCGCGATCTCGGCGGCGTCCTTGCGGTCGAGCGCGCGGACCAGCGCGGTGTGGGCCGAGGTGTCGCCCAGCAAGGCGGGGATCAGCGGCGGCATGGTCAGATCGACGCTGACCTCGCCGATGCCGGTCGCCGCGAGCGCGGCGGCGGCGGTGATGATGATCTCGGCGTCGGCCGCCGGCAGATCCGGCCCGATCAGCTCGATGCCCGCCTGCGCCACCTGCCGCTCGGGGGCGAGCTGCGAGCCGCGCACCAGCAGGCACTGCCCGGCATAGGCGAGGCGCAGCGGCCTTGCGGCGGCGGCGAGCCTTGTCGTGGCGATGCGGGCGATCTGCGGCGTGGTGTCGGCGCGCACGCCCATCATCCGCTGCGATTCGGGGTCCATCAGCCGGAAGGTCTGCTCGGCCACGGCCGCACCGCTGCCGGCGAGCAGCGTGGTCTCGAACTCGACCAGCGGCGGCTTGACCCGCTGATAGCCATGCGCGCCGAAGCTCGCCGTCAGCGTTTCGGTCAACCGCGCCTCGGCCTCGGCGTCCGGCGGCAGCAGGTCGGTGAAGCCCGCGGGCAGCAAAGCGGGGTGGGGCGGCAGGTCGTCGGTCATGTCGATACGGGTTCCGGCGCGGCGTGGGGAAGGCCCGGAGGGGCCGGGCTCGCGCGGCCTATAGCATCCGGTGCCGCCGGGGCCAATTCGGGGTGGAAATCGCCCGCGCCGCGTGGCAAGGTATTTTCAACCTAAGCGGGTATTTTAATCGTGCTTTTCAACGCGGCTCCTTTCGTCTTCGGGTTTCTGCCGGTGTTTCTGGCCAGCTTTGCCCTTGCCGGGCGGATTGCCGGGGCGCGAGCGGCGCTCGGCCTGCTGCTGCTGGCGAGCCTCGTGTTCTACGGCTGGTGGAAGCCGCTGCTGCTGCCGCTGCTGGCCGGATCGATCCTCGGCAATTACGCGCTGGCGGCGGCGATGCGGCGCTCGCCCCGGCCGCGTCGCTGGCTCATTGGCGGGCTCGCGGCGAATCTTCTGCTGCTCGGCTGGTTCAAATATGCCGGGCTGCTGGCGGCGACGGGCGCGGCGCTGCTCGGCCTGCCCGCGCCGGCGATCGTCATCCTGCTGCCGCTCGGCATCAGCTTCTTCACCTTCCAGCAGGTGATGTATCTGGTCGATACCGCGCGCGGCGAGGTGCCCGCCTGCGGCTTTCTCGACTATGCCTGTTTCGTCGCCTTCTTCGCGCATCTGATCGCCGGGCCGATCGTCCGCCCGGGCGAGATCATCCCGCAATTCGCCGGCCATCGCGGCCGGCTGCGGCATGACGACCTCGTGGCCGGCATCGAAATCTTTCTCCTCGGCCTCGGCAAGAAGCTGGTGCTGGCCGACAGCCTCGCCCGCTTCGCCGATCCGGGGTTCGCGGCGGCGGCGGCGGGGCATTCGCTCTCGCTCGTCGAGGCGTGGGTGGCGCTGCTCGCCTATGGCGCGCAGATCTATTTCGACTTCTCCGGCTATTCGGACATGGCGATCGGCCTCGCCCGGATGATCGGCATCGGCTTTCCGCTGAATTTCCGCAGCCCCTGTCAGGCGCGCGACATCTCGGATTTCTGGCGGCGCTGGAACATCACCCTGTCCTGCTTCCTGCGCGACTATCTATACATCCCGCTCGGCGGCAACCGCTGTGGCGAGGCGCGGCGCAACCTCAACCTGATGATCACCATGCTGCTCGGCGGGCTTTGGCATGGCGCCGCGTGGTCGTTCATGCTGTGGGGCGGGCTGCACGGTCTTTATCTCGTGATCCATCACCAGTGGCGGCGGTTAGGGACGCGTCTGCCCCGGTTGGCGGCGCAGGGGCTGACGCTGCTCGCCGTGCTGCTGGCCTGGGTGCCGTTCCGCGCCGAAAGCCTTGCGGCCTGCCGGATCATGCTGCGCGGTCTCGCCGGCGCCGGCGGGGTGCTGCTGCCGCGCCAGATCATCGCCGCGATTCCCGCCCTCGGCGCGATCGCCCAGCCCGTCGCGGTGCTGCCCTGGCTCGGCGCGGCGCGGACGATGAGCGTGGTGCAGGGGGCGGCGCTGATCGGCCTCGCCTGGGGGATCATGCTGCTGTCGCCCGATATCCACGCGCTCGGCGCGCGCGGCCGCAACGCGGCGCTCATCGCCGGCTTCGCCTTCACCGCGCAGGCGCTGATCTTCGCGCCCTATGCGCGGCCCTTCATCTATTTCCAGTTCTGATGCGCCGTCTGCTTCTCTGCGCCATCGCCTCGCTCGCGCTCTACCTCGCTTCCTTCGCCTTTCTGCTCGACCGTCCGCTCTCGCTCGGCCTGCTGCGGCTGGAGATGCGCGAGAAACTCGCCCGCGGCGCGGCGCTGCCTTCGCCGAAGCTGGTGATCCTCGCCGGCTCGAACGGGCCCTATTCGCATTCCTGCCGGGTGATGGGGGCGACGCTGGGGGTGCGATGCGAGAACGGCGGCATCGCCGTCGGCATCGGGCTCGACGATCTGTTTCGCCGCTGGCTGCCCCTGCTGCATCGCGGCGACATCGCCTACCTGCCGATGGAGGTGCAGCAATACGTCGTCAGCCGCGCGGCCAACCGGATGGATGTCGATGGCGCCATGCTGTTCCGTCACGACCGCGCGCTGCTCTGGCGGCTGCCGCCGGGGCGGATTCTGGGGGCGGCCTTCGACAACACCATGCCGGACGGGCTGGAGGCGCTGGCCGAGATGGCGGCGCGGGCGGCGGGGCTTGGCCATCTGCGCGCCCGCCTCGCCCGCGAGGAGGATGCGGAGGGCGACGAGATCGGCACCTCGCTCGCCACCGCCGACCGGTCTTTCCTCGCCGGGCTGCATCGGGTCGAGCCGTCGGCGCGGGCGATCCGCCGCGGCTATGGCGCGGTGCTGATCGCCCGGTTCGTCACTGCCGCGACGGCGCGGGGGGTGATCGTGATCGGCGGGCTGCCCACCGATTTCCGCGATGTGCGCCTGCCGGAGGCCGATCTGCGCGCCATCCGCGCCGTCTATCTGCGCCATGGCGGGCGGTTCCTCGAACTCGCCAACCGCAGCCGCTATCCGCGCGCCGATTTCTACAACAGCGAGGATCACCTGGCGCAGCCCTGCCAGTATTTCCACAGCCTGCTGGTGGCGCGCGGCCTCGCCCGGCTGCTCCATCGCAAGCTGACCGCGCCGGCGTCGGCGATGCTCAGCCTGGCGGCGACCTGCCCGCAAGAAACGCTGCCGCCCGCGCAACACAGCGTTCGAACGTCGCGAGCGAGTCGAACGGCAGATCCTGCCCATCCGGCGGGGTGAGCAGCCCGCCTTCCAGCGCGCCGATCATCATCAGGTTGTCGCCCAGGCCGAAATCCTCGATCGCGGTGCCAGGCAGCGGATCGGGCTGGGCCGCGACCTGCATGCGGCTGCGGGCGGCGAACGGGGTGGCGGCGTTGGAATAGCCGAAACAGGGGCGGCGGCGGCCGAGGAACCAGCCCAGCTCGACCAGCGTGCCGGCATCGGCCGAGGCGCCGCGAAACGGGGTGAGATGGGCGATGACGATATCGCTGGCCTCCATCATCGCCACATCCTGGCGGAAGATCGCCTGCCACAGCGCCTCGCCCGGCCGGCATTCCGGGGCCGGCGCGTCGAGCGGAGCGAGCGCCTCGATGCCATGCCGCGCCGCGATGGCGATCCTGCGCGCGGCATGAGCGGCGGCACCGGGCAGGAACAGGTCCGGCCCGGCGAGATAGGCGACCGGGCGGCGCGTCACTTCGGCTCGTTCATCAGGCCGAAGCGGTGCAGCTTGCGGTAGAGCGTGTTGCGGCTCATGCCGAGGCTGGCGGCGGTGGTGCCGATGCGCCAGTGATGCTCGTCGAGCGCCGCGACGATCCGCGCGCGTTCGGGGTCGGGGCTGGGCGCAGCCGGCGGCGGTGCCGCTGCGGCGGCGTCGAGCCGCTCGGCGATCACATGCGGGAGGTGATGCACCTCGATCCGGCCGGAATCGGCGAAGGCGAGGGCGGTGCGCAGCGTGTTGCGCAGTTCGCGGATATTGCCCGGCCAGTCATAGGCGGTCATCGCCGCCATCGCGGCGGGGGCGATGGTGACCGCGCCGTCCTCGCTTTCCTCGGCGCAGATCGTCTCGATCAGCTGTTGCCGGTCGGCCCGTCCGCGCAGCCCCGGCATGGTGAGGGCGACGCCGTTGAGCCGGTAATACAGATCCATGCGGAACGCGCCGCGCGCGACCATCGCCTCCAGGTCGCGGTGGGTGGCGCTGATCACCCTGATATCGACATTGATCGGCGTCGTGCTGCCGAGCGGGACGATCTCGCGCTCCTCGAGCAGGCGCAGCAGCCGCGCCTGGATGGCGAGCGGCATGTCGCCGATCTCGTCGAGAAAGAGGGTGCCGCCATGCGCCGCCACCGCCTTGCCGCGCGCCCCGCCGGGCCGCGCGCCGGTGAAGGCGCCGGCCTCGTAGCCGAACAGCTCGCTCTCGATCAGCTGCTCGGGGATCGCGGCGCAGCTCATGGCGACGAAGGGCGCGCCGCTGCGGCCGCTGGCGTTGTGGATGGCGCGGGCGAACGTGTCCTTGCCGGTGCCGGTTTCGCCGAGGAGAAGAATGTTGATGTCGCGGTTCATCACCCGCTCGGCGCGCCAGACATTGTGCGCCATCGCCGGGTCGGCGCCGGCGAGGGCGGCGAGCGAGGGCGGGGTGTCGCGGCGCGGCCGGGTCATGGCGGGCAGTTTCCGTGCGGTGCGCGGTTCCACCACCCCCAGCGCGCGGCGCGAGGCGGTGGCGCCGGCGGCAAGGCGCGCGCGGGCGCGTTTCGCCGGCCAGACGCTGGCGAAGCCGTGCCGGTCGTCGCCATGGGCGATCGGCCAGATGGCGAAAGGCTGGGTTTCGGCGTGTTCCATCAGCCGGTCGAGCGAGATGTCGAACACCTCGGCGACGCTGCGGCCAACCAGCGTCTCGTGCCCGCTGGCGCCGAGCATGGCGGGCACCGAATTGTCCACCGCCCGGATCAGCCCGTCCCCGTCGACGGCGAGCAGCGAGTCATAGGGCAGGCCGACGAGTTCGGGGCGCTCGTGAAAGCGCATGATCATGCAGTCGCGGAAACTGTTGGTGAAATGCAGCTGCTCGATGATGCGGGCGGACATGCTGACCAGGGCGATGGTGGGCACCTGGGCGGCGCGGCTGTCATCGCAATCGAGGCAGGTGGCGTCGATCGCGCCGAGCAGCCGGCCATTCGCCCCCCAGACCGGCACCGCCGAGCAGGTCATGTTGTTGTTGCAGGTGAAGAAATGCTCGTCGCGATGAACAACGCGCGAGCGCCGGTCGTGCAGCGAGGTGCCAGGGCCGTTCACCCCGGCATGCGGCTCGTCCCACAGGAAGCCGGGCACCATGTTCGCCGCCTGCGCGCGCGCGGCATTGGCGCTGTCGGTAAAGACGTCGAGCACGGTGCCCTCGGCGTCGGTCAGCATCAGCACGTAGCGCGATGGTGTGGCGGACGTTCCGGTCTGCTGGCCGATCTGCCCGAGCAGCCGGTGCATCTCGACCCGGCCGAGCCGCTCGAACAGCGCGTGTTCCTCGCGGATGTGGCGCAGCGCCGCCCCGCCGACATGCACCGCCGCCGGCGGCGCCTCCGGGTTCAGCCCGTACTCGTCGCGGCACCGCCGCCATGCCGCCTCGATATAGTCCTCGTGCCGGAAATCCCGGCCGGGCGGCGCCATCGCGGCATGCACCTGCCCGTGTTTCACGTCGGTCATCTTCTGGTCGCTCCCCTGACCGTATCCGCCGCCGTTCCGCATGCCGGTCTTGTGCCGGCTCGTCGTGTGACGACAGCGCGAGACAGAGTGTTCCACACAAATTACACATTGTCACCCCGATTTGCCGCGATCCGCCGGCGGCGGAACCACAACCTCCGGATTTGTGCCGCCCCGGCGCGGCCGGCACGATTGGCACGCGAATTGCCTATGCTCATGCCAGCCGGGGAATCCGGTAACGCGTCAAACGTCCGCAGCCGTCGTCATGTGGCGCCGGCGCGCATTTGGAGGGAGCGTAATGACAAGACTTGGGACGAAATCGCTGAAGCGGTCGCTGCTGGCGGCCAGTTTCGGCATTCTGGGGGCAGGGGCGCTTGTGCTTTCGGCGCAGGCGGCCACGTCGGGCAGCGCCAATGAGTCGCTGCTGCAGTTGCAGAAGAACGCCAATGACTGGGTGATGCCAACCGGCACCTACAATAACTGGCGCTACAGCACGCTTGACCAGATCAACGCGAAGAACGCGAAGAACCTGCAGGTCGCGTGGACGATGTCGACCGGGACGGATCGCGGCCTCGAAGGCCAGCCGATCGTCGTCGGCAACATGATGTATTACGAGACGTCCTATCCGAACTACGTCTACGCCATCAATCTGGATCATCCCGACCAGATCGCCTGGAAATACACCCCGCCGCGCGACTCGAACGCGCCGCCGGTCGCCTGCTGCGACGTCGTCAACCGCGGTCCGGCCTATGCCGATGGCATGGTCTTCATCGACGCGCTCGACGCCCGCCTCTATGCGCTCGACGCCAAGACCGGCAAGGTCGTGTGGTCGGCCGATAACGGGCATCCGACCGCGGGCCAGACCATGACCGGCGCGCCGATGGTCGTCGGCAACAATGTCATCATCGGCATCGCCGGCGGTGAATACGGCGTGCGCGGCTACATCACCGCCTACAACATCCACACCGGCAAGATGGTCTGGCGCGGCTACAGCGAAGGCCCGTCGAAGGACACGCTGATCGATCCGGCCACCACGATCAACGGCGCGACCGGCAAGCCGGTCGGCCCGCATTCCAGCACCAAGACCTGGCAGGGCGACGAGTGGAAAGTGGGCGGCGGCACCACCTGGGGCTGGTATTCCTACGATCCGAAGCTGAACCTGATCTATTACGGGTCGGGCAATCCCGGCACCTGGAACCCGAGCCAGCGCCCCGGCAAGAACCGCTGGTCGATGACCATCTGGGCCCGCAACCCCGAGACCGGCAAGGTCAAGTGGGTCTACCAGATGACCCCGCATGACGGCTGGGACTATGACGGCGTGAACGAGATGGTTCTCGTCAACGTCAAGGATCACGGCAAGGAAGTCCCGGCGCTGGTGCATTTCGACCGCAACGGCTTCAGCTATGTCATGAACCGCGCGAACGGCAGCCCGATCGCGATCCACAAATACGACCCCTCGGTGAACTGGGCGACCGGCATCAACCCCAAGACCAACGAGCCGATCGTCGATCCCGCCAAGATGACCGAGGCGGGCAAGAACGTGAAGGACATCTGCCCCTCGTCGCAGGGCGACAAGGACGAGCAGCCGGTTTCCTACGATCCGAAGACCGGCCTGTTCTACGCGCCGCTGAACCACCTGTGCATGAGCTACCAGGCGTTCAACGTGAAGTACAAGTCCGGCTTCCCGTTCGTCGGCGCCATCGTGAACATGATCCCGGGGCCGGGCGGCTATCGCGGCCGCTTCATCGCCTATGACCCGATGACCGGCAAGACCAAGTGGCAGATCCACGACATGTTCCAGGATTGGGGCGGTGCGCTGACCACGGCGGGCAATGTCGCGTTCTACGGCACGCTGAAGGGGATGTTCCGCGCGGTGGACATCAACACCGGCAAGATCCTCTACCAGTTCAAGACGCCGTCCGGCATCATCGGCAACCCGATCACCTACATGCATGACGGCAAGCAGTATGTGGCGGTGCTGAGCGGTGTCGGCGGCTGGGCCGCGATCGGCATGGCGGACAACCTGCACAAATCCTCCGCCGGTCTCGGCGCCGTGGGTCTGAACGCCACGCTGACCGACTACACCAACCTTGGCGGCACGCTGATGGTGTTCTCGCTGCCCTCGAAAGTGGCCAGCGCGAACTGAGGCGCGTCTTGACCATCCAGCCCGGGTCGCTCCCCTGCCCGGGCTGGAGCTTTTTCTGCCTTGCCCGCCCGAGCGCCGCCACGCGCGGCGGGTGCCTGCAACGACAGGAACCGGCCCGATATCCGGCCGGCCACGCTGACGGAGTGAAACCCATGAAATCGTCGATGATCCGCTGGATGATGTTCGCGGGCTGTGCCGCCTTCCTCGCCGCCACCCCCGAGGGCAGCGCCGCGGCCAGCACAACCGCTCAGCCCTCCAAGACCAGCCCCGCCGCGAGCGCTCACGTGCTGCGCGTCTGCGCCGATCCGGGCTACCTGCCCTACTCGAACCGCGCCGGCGAGGGCTTCGAGAACAAGATCGCCGAACTCGTCGCCCGGGCGATGGGCCGCAAGCTCGAATACACCTGGGCGAGCTACCGCGCGCATGGCGGCTTCTCGAACTTCCTCGCCCTCAATCTCGACGCGCACAAATGCGACGTCATCATGAACCTGCCAACCGGCGACAACGAGGAACTGGCCACCAAGCCCTATTACCGCTCCTCCTACGTGTTCGTGACCCGCAAGGACAAGCACCTGCATATCCGCTCGATGCGCTCGGTCTCGATGCATTCGGTCAGGATCGGGTTCGAGGCGGAAACCACGCCGGAGACCGCGGTCAAGATTCTCGGCCTGATCCGCAACGCCGTGGTGTTCCACGTCGCCGGCAATCCCGCCGCCTCGCCGCGCGAACTGCTCCAGGCGGTGCAGGATGGCAAGGTCGGCGTGATGGTGACCTGGGAGCCGGCGATCGGCGCCTTCATGAAGGACTACCCCGATCTGCAACTGCGCCGGGTGCCGTCGGAGGAATACGGCCCGGGTCTGCCGGCGGTGCATTATTCCTACGCGATGTCGATGGGCGTGCGGAAGGGCGACACCGCGCTGCGCGCCGAACTCGACAAGGTGATCGCCACCCACAAGGCCGAGATCGCCGCGACGCTCGCGAAATTCAACGTCGGACTGCTGCCCAACCCGCGTCATTACAATTATTCCAACGGCTGAACCCGGCCGCGCCACGATCCGAAGCATGAGAAAGTGATACGCATGACCAAGAGTTCGATTTCATCATTCATTGGCGCGAGCGTGATCGCCGCCGCCGGCGCCGGGTTGCTGAGCGCCGCCGCCTTCGCCGCAGGCGGCGCCGGCGCGATGCCGAAGGGCGAGCAGCTCGCCAAGGGGAGCGACTGTTTCTCCTGCCACGCGATCAACCAGAAGGTCGTCGGCCCCGCTTTCGACGCGGTGGCGCAGAAATTCGCCGGCCAGTCCGGCGCCGAGGACACGCTGGTGAACGCGATCCGCAAGGGGCATGTCGGCACCTGGGGCAAGATCCCGATGCCCGCCCACCCGCAGCTCTCGGAAGCCGACACCAAGGAGATCGTCTCCTGGATTCTCAGCCTCAAGGGCGCGAAGGCCGCGAGCGCGCCCGCCGCCGCCGGCAAGACCTACAGCTACAAGGTCAACGGCAAGACCGTGAAGGTCGATTTCCCGATCTTCCAGCCCGGCACCGACAAGGTGACCAAGGATGTCTTCCGCGGCTACGAGCTGTTCAACTCCTACTGCTTCCGCTGCCATGGCGAGGATGCCGTGGGCGGCTCCTACGCGCCCAATCTGCGGGCGTCGCTCAACAACGGCATGACCGAGGCCGGCTTCACCAATGTCGCGATGACCGGGGTGAAGGCGAAGGGCATGCCGAGCTGGGCCGGGTTCTTCACCCCGCACCAGATCCACGTGATCTACGAATATGTGAAGGCCCGCGCGGTGGGCGCCGTCGGCACCGGCGCGCCCAAGGAGTGAGGGGGCGGGGCGCGGTCCCGCACCCCGACACGCTGTCCTGTTCCTGAAAGTCCCGGGTGAGTTTCAGGAACAGGCGCGAAACCGGACGACTGATCTCGCGGGTGTCCGGCCTCGATCCGGGAGCGGCCCGAGTGCGGGCTCGCGATACCGGAGCGCTGTCCGCCCGGATGGCGTCGTCTGATCGGCTTAAGGATGATCCAACCAAGATAGGGAGTCAGAAACATGGCCATCTCGCTGCATCCGTCCATCGATAACGGCATCAGGCCGGGCTCGTCCGGCTTCGCCGGCGGCACGCTGCGCTGCCACTGCCCGAGCCACCAGGTGGTGGTGCGGATCGATTCGCAGACCGCGCACAACCACGCCTGCGGCTGTTCCAAATGCTGGAAGCCGGCAGGCGCGAAATTCTCGATCGTCGCCGTCGTGCCGCGGGACAAGGTTCACGTCGTCGAGAACGGCAACAAGCTGCATATCGTCGATCACAACGCGGTCATCCAGCGCCATGCCTGCCGCGAATGCGGCGTGCACATGTTCGGCCGCATCGAGAACAAGGACCATCCGTTCTACGGGCTCGATTTCGTGCATACCGAGCTGTCGTCCGACCAGGGCTGGTCGGCGCCGGAATTCGCCGCCTTCGTCTCCTCGGTGATCGAGCAGGGCACGCCGCCGGCCGAGATGGGCGCCATCCGCGCGCGCTTGAAGGAACTCGGCCTCGAGCCGTATGACTGCCTGTCGCCGCCGCTGATGGACGCCATCGCGACCCATGTCGCGAAGGCGAACGGCAAGCTCGCGGCCTGATCGCCCGGCGGGTCGCACCCGCCAGGACGACACCCATTGCCCGGCCGGGTGAACGCATCCGGCCGGCTTACGCTCACAGGAGGATAGATACGATGGACGTTCGCGCCGCGATTGCGTGGAAAGCCGGTGAAAAGCTCGAACTCGGCACGGTCCGCCTGGAAGGACCGAAGGCGGGCGAGGTTCTGGTCGAGGTCAAGGCCACTGGCATCTGCCACACGGACGAATACACGCTTTCGGGCGCGGACCCCGAAGGGCTGTTTCCAGCCATTCTCGGCCATGAGGGGGCGGGTGTCGTGGTCGATGTCGGCCCCGGCGTCACCAGCGTGAAGAAGGGCGATCACGTGATTCCGCTCTACACGCCGGAATGCCGGCAGTGCAAATCCTGCCTCTCGCGCAAGACCAATCTCTGCACCGCGATCCGCGCGACCCAGGGCAAGGGCGTGATGCCGGATGGCACCTCGCGCTTCTCCTGCGATGGCGAGCCGGTGATGCACTACATGGGCTGCTCGACCTTCGCCAACTACACCGTGCTGCCGGAAATCGCGGTGGCCAAGGTGCGCGAGGACGCCCCCTTCGACAAGATCTGCTATATCGGCTGCGGCGTCACGACGGGCATCGGCGCCGTGATCAACACCGCCAAGGTGCAGCCGGGCGACAATGTCGTCGTCTTCGGTCTCGGCGGCATCGGCCTGAACGTGATCCAGGGCGCGCGGCTCGCCGGGGCGAACATGATCGTCGGCGTCGATCTCAACAACGCCCGCAAGCCGATGGCCGAGAAATTCGGCATGACGCATTTCGTCAACCCGGCCGAGATCGGCGAGGATCTCGTCCCCTATCTCGTCAACCTCACCGATGGCGGCGCCGACTATTCCTTCGAGTGCATCGGCAACGTGAAGGTGATGCGCCAGGCGCTGGAATGCTGCCATCGCGGCTGGGGCACCTCGATCATCATCGGCGTCGCCGGCGCGGGGCAGGAAATCTCCACCCGCCCGTTCCAGCTGGTGACCGGGCGCAACTGGCGCGGCACCGCGTTCGGCGGCGCGCGCGGCCGCACCGACGTGCCGAAAATCGTCGACTGGTACATGAACGGCAAGATCAACATCGACGATCTGATCACCCATGTGCTGCCCTTCGAGCAGATCAACGAAGGCTTCGAGCTGATGCGCAAGGGCGAGAGCATCCGCAGCGTCGTCGTGTACTGATGTCCCGCCGGCTCCGCCTGCTCGCCGTGTCCCTCCTCGGGGGCACGGCGTTCGCCGCCCCGGCGTTCGGTCAGGTGGCAAAACCGCTGATCGTGCCTTCGCCGGGCGAGATCGCGATCCGCAGGATCGTGGTGAGCGCGACCCGCACGCCGGAGCCGAGCTTCGATGTTCCGGTGTCGATCTACAGTGTCTCCGGCCATCAGGTCAGCCTCGCCAACGAGGAGGAAAACCTCAGCGAGACGCTGAACCGCGTGCCCGGCATCGATGTGCAGAACCGGCAGGACTACGCGCAGGGGCTGCGCATCACCTCGCGCGGCTTCGGCGCGCAGACGCCGTTCGGCGTGCGCAACATCCGCATCCTCGTCGATGGCATGACGCTGACCGGGCCGGACGGGACGACCGATTCCGAGGTGATCGACCTTGGCGACATCAACCGGATCGAGGTGCTGACCGGCCCCTTCTCGGTGCTCTACGGCAATGCCTCGGGCGGCGTGATCCAGGTGTTCAGCAAGGATGGCCCGGCGCGGCCAACGGTGAGCGGCGGCATCACCGCCGCCTCCTATGGCGGCTGGCGCGTCGGCGCGAGCTATGGCGGCACGGCGGGCTTCGGGCGCGGCGGCTCGTTCAACTACATGATGAACGCGTCGGATTTCTACACCGGCGGCTATCGCCAGCACAGCGCCGCCCGGCGCCAGCAATTCTACGGCAAGTTCCGCGTGCAGGTGAGCCCGGACACCAGCTACACGCTGCTGGTCGACGGTCTGAACGAACCCTATTCCGAAGACCCCGGCGGGCTGACCGCGGCGCAGTATCACGCCGATCCGACCCAGGCGGGAACCAACACCGAAGCATTCGGCACCCGCAAGGTGCTGCGCCATCTGCAATTCGGTCTCGTCTTCAACCATCGGTTCAACGCGCATAACGCCATGCGCGTCGTCGTCTACGAGGCGACGCATTCGGTGCTGCAGTTCCTGCCCTTCACCGGCAGTTTCGCCGCATCCGGCGGCGGCGTGGTCGATCTCGCCCGCAAGTCCGGCGGGATCGATGCCTCCCTGACCCACAAGGACCGGGTGGCCGGCATTCCCGTCACCCTCGTGAGCGGGGTCGATTTCGGCTACGAGCAGCAGCACCGCAAGGGCTATGTCAACGATTACGGCGCGATCGGCGCGCTGCGCCGCAACGAGCAGGATGTGGCGCGCAACGTCGCCGAATACGCGCAGCTCAACGCACACGTGACCAGCCGCGCGACGCTCGTCGTCGGTCTTCGCCACAGCAACGACTATTTCAGCGTGACCGACAATTACGTGACCAGCGCGCTGACCAACGATTCCGGCTCGGTCAGTTACGGCAATACCAGCTTCGTCGCCGGCGCGACCTATCACCTGACGCCGACGACCAATCTCTACGCCGACTATGGCGAGGGATTCGAAACGCCGACGCTCGACCAGCTCGCCTACCTGCCCAATGGCCAGGCGGGCTTCAATTCCGCGCTGCGCCCCACCAGCAGCCAGAATTTCGAGGCCGGGATCAAGAGCCTGATCGGGGCGGCGACCTATCTCCAGCTCGCTGTCTTCCACATCCACACCAACAACGAGATCGAGGTCTCCTCCTCGAAGGATGCGCGGACCGCCTATTCGAACCAGGGGCAGACGGCGCGCAACGGCGTCGATCTCAGCATCGACACGCATCTGCCGCATCATCTCGAGCTGTACGGCTCATATTCGCTGCTGAAGGCGCATTTCCTCGCCAACCAGTTCGCCGGCAAGGCGCTGCCCGGCGTGCCCGACCAGCGCGTCTATGGCGAGATCGACTGGCATGATCCGGCGAGCGGGTTCTATGCCCAGGCGAACGGCCAGTGGCAGAGCCGGATGTATGTCGATTCGCAGAACTCGGCCTATGCGGCGGGGTATTTCACCGCCGGGCTCGCCGCCGGGTTCCGCGAGGATTTCGGGCCGATCCGCTTCAACGAGTTCGCCCGGATCAACAACCTGTTCAACCGCACCTATGTCGGCGCCGTGGTGATCGCGGCGAGCAACGCCGCCTATTACGAGCCGGCGCCGGGGCGGAATTTCGTGATCGGCATGCGCGCGCGCTACCGGTTCTGAGCGGGCGGGCCGACGACTTCAGGTCAGAACAGCTTGCCGGGGTTGAGCGTCGCCGCCGGGTCGAGTGCGGTGCGGATGCGGCGCATGATCTCGCGCTCGGGGGCGGCGCGCCAGTGGGCGAAGGCCCCGGTCTTGACCAGGCCGATGCCGTGCTCGGCCGAGAAGCTGCCGTCCAGCTCCATGACGATGGCGTTGACATCCTCCATCAGCGCCTCGGCGCCGGCCATGAAGGCGGCGGGGTCGGCCCCTTCGGGCTGCAGCGCGTTGAGATGGATGTTGCCGTCGCCGATATGCCCGAACGCGACCATGCGCGCGCCCTGGTGGCGGGCGGCGAGCATGGCCTCGGCGCGCTCCAGCAGGGCGGGCACGGCGGCGACCGGCACCGAGACGTCGTTCTTCACCGAGGCGCCGGCGCGGCGCTGCGATTCGGAGAGATGCTCGCGCAGCGCCCAGAAGGCGGCGCGCTGCCCCTGCGATTCGGCGATCGCCGCATCGCCGATCACGCCATCCTCCAGCGCGTCGGCCAGCACGGCCTCCACCGTCTCGCGCAGCCTGTCGCCGCGCCGCGTGCTGGCGAGTTCGAGCAGGACGTAATGCGCCGCCGGGGCCGCGAGCGGCAGGCGGAAATCGGGCATGTGCGCCGCGTTCACCGCCATGGCGGCGCCGGAGATGTATTCGAAGGCGTAGAGTGCAGCCTCGTCCTCGTCGCGGAAGCGGGCGAACAGGTCGAGCACGGCGGCCACGCTGTCGAGGGCGCAGAAGCAGGTCTGATACTGGCGCGGCGCCCGCGCTAGGCGCAGCACGGCGGCGGTGACGATGCCGAGCGTGCCCTCGGCGCCGGCGAAGAGCTGGCGCAGCGCGTAGCCGGTATTGTCCTTGCGCAGCCGGCGCAGCCCGTTCCACACCGTGCCGTCCGCCAGCACCACTTCGAGGCCGAGCACGAGGTCGCGCGCATTGCCGAAGCGCAGCGTATTGTTGCCGCCGGCATTGGTCGAGATCACCCCGCCGATCGTCGCCGATCCCTCCGAGCCGATCGAGAGCGGCAGCAGCGCGCCGGCGGCGCGCGCGGCCTCCTGGGCGGCGCGCAGCGGCACGCCGGCCTCAAGCTCGATGGTCAGCCCCGCGGGGTCGAGGGCGCGCACCGCGTTCATCCGCGCGAGCGAGAGCACCATCTCCCGCCCCGCCGTGGCCGGCACCGCGCCCGCGACCATCGACGTGTTCCCCCCCTGCGGCACCACGGGCACGCCGGCCTCCGCGCAGAGCCGAAGGGCGGCGGCAACGCCCGCGGCGTCGCGCGGGCGCAGCACGGCGCGCGGCGCGTTGCTGAACAGGCCGCGCCAGTCGGCGCCGTAAGGGGCGATCTCGTCGGCGGCGACGAGCACGCCGCCCGGCCCGAGTGCTGCCGCAAGCTGGTCGATCAGGTCTGGCATGGGCCGACTATATCGCCATTTCCCGGCGGGGAAAGCCGCCGGCGCGTGGCGGCGTTGCTCCGTTTGGGAACAGCGTGTCGCCAAACAGACACGAAAGCTTGATCGTTTCACATCTTATGATAGCGTTATCACGCAGTCGCGGGTGCGCCAGCGCGTCCCGGCACGCAGCCTCATTTTCAACAGGGGAAACGAATATGAAGTCGAATCGGATAAAGGGAGGCCGCGGCCTCGTCGGCGGCGTTGCCGCCGCCGCTCTCGTCGCCGGCATTGCCGGGGTTGCCCACGCGGGCGCCATTTCCAACACCACGCCGACTCCGAAGGACTACGCCAACACCGCCGCCAGCAACTCGACCTGGATTCTCGGCGCGAAGAACTACGACAACAACCGCTATGTCGATATCGGCGAGATCACGCCGGACAACGTCTCCAAGCTGAAGCCGGTCTGGACCTTCCAGGTGTCCGACAACGGCCCGATCGAGGCGGCCCCGGTGATCTGGAACGGCACCGCCTACATCACCTCGGCGCATGACCACGTCTATGCGGTCGACGTGAAGACCGGCAAGCTGAAGTGGCAGTTCTCCGACAACCCCCATGTCATCTCCTTCGCCGCCAACCGCGGCGTCACCCTGCTCGATGGCAAGGCCTATCTCGCGACCCTCGATGGTCACCTGATCGCGCTGAACGCGACCACCGGCAAGAAGGTGTTCGACAAGGTCGAGGTCTCCGACACCGCGAACTCGTTCTACACGATGCAGCCGCTGCCCTACACCAACCCCAAGACCGGCAAGACCGTGCTGCTGCTCGGCATCTCCAACGGCGACTGGGGTGGAATCGGCACGATCCAGGCGATCAACCCGACCACCGGCAAGGTCGAGTGGAAATACGAAACCATCCCCGGGCCGGGCCAGAAGGGCAACAAGTCCTGGAGCGGCGATTCGTGGAAGCGCGGCGGCGGCGCCGTGTGGACGATGATGGCGCTCAACCCCAAGACCGGCATGCTCTACGCCAATGCCGGCAACCCGCAGCCGGATTTCAACGGCCCGGCGCGCAAGGGTGCCAACCTCTATTCGGACAGCCTGCTGGCGATCAACATCTCGGGTGCGAAGCCGAAGATGGTCTGGGCCCACCAGTTCATCCCGCACGACACGCATGACTGGGATCCGGTGATGCCGCCGATACTGTTCAACGGCAAGGTGAACGGGCAGGAAATGCCGCTGGTGGCCGATGGCGACAAGGCCGGCAATTTCTGGCTGCTGAACTCGCAGACCGGCCAGGTGGTGAACCACCTCGCGGTCAGCATGCAGTATCACCTCAACCTGCCGCCGTCGCTGAAGGGCAACGTGGCCTGCCCGAACACCAATGGCGGTGTCGAATACAACGGCGGCAGCTACGATCCGAAGACCAACATGATCTACCTGCCGAGCTCGAACGAGTGCGGCTTCTGGCGGTCGACGAAGAAGGTGGTCTACATCGCCGGTCAGTTCTACCTCGGTGGCGCGTTCCCGAAATTCGTCGGGCCGAACACCGGGCAGTTCAACGCGATCGACGTGAACACCGGCGTCTTCGCGTGGCGCGACAATTCCAAGCTGCCGATGGCGGGCGGCGCCCTCTCGACCTCGACCGGCGTTGTCTTCACCGGTCTCGAGAATGGCGACTTCAACGCCTATGACGCGACCTCCGGCAAGAAGCTGTGGAGCTATGACACCGGCTCCCCGATCATCGCGCCGCCGGTTGCCTTCACCCAGGGCAACACGGAATACGTCGCGGTCGCGTCCGGCCAGGCTGGCAACCAGATGCTGCCGACCATGCCGAAGACCAACAAGGGCACCATGCTGACCATGTTTGCGCTGGCGAAGTAATGTCAGCGACTGGTTTTGCGCGTAGCCTGATCATCGCGGGGGCGGCATTTGCCGCCCTCGCTCTGCCTTGCGCCCATGCCGCGGCACCCACCTCCGACAAGGCGCGCGCGGCGGCGGTGCTGGCGAATATCCGTTCCGCCGTCAGCACGATCATGACCGCCGAGAACGACGCGACCAACGGCCCCGCCCGCTACAAGACGGCCGCGCATCGCGCGATCAACCTGCTTGTCGGCAACAAGGACGAGGCCTATGACGCCGCCGCCGGCCTGCCCGGCGATCCGGCCGGGGCGATCGGCGAGGTCAACACCCTGCTCGACCGCCGCGCCTCGCCGCCCTTCGTGCCGATGCTGCACGGCGTTCTGGTCAACCTGCAATCCTCCGTCGCGAGCCTGCAGGACGCCACCAACGCGCGCGGCCTCGGCGCTTACGAGGTCGACGTGTCGCAGGCGTTGCAGACGCTGGCGATGGCCGAAGGCCGCCCCGGCGCGCATGACGTCTTTGGCGGCATGCTCGGCGCCATGGCCAATACCGGGCTCGGCGTGCCGTCCGGCGCCCCGGTCGAGAACGGTTGCGCTGCGCCGCGCGCGCCGGGCTATGGCATGTCGCAGGGCTGGCTGGTATGGCGGGCCGTGAAGCTCGGCAGCACCCCCATCGCCACCGGCGGTGCCGCCATGGTCAGGAAGGAAGGTTCCATGCTCGTGCTCTACACGCCCGTTGCCGCGATGGTGCAGCATCTCTGCGCCGCCAAGGCGACCCATCACGCCGCGTCGCAGGCGATGATCCGCCCCGCCGCGGCCCCGGTCGCGAAGGCGCCGGCCGCCCGGCTGATCCGCGTCTCCGCCACCAGCAGCGATGGCGCCGTGTCCTACACCATGGCGCAGGCCACGGCGGGCAAGGCGGTGTATTCCGCGCATTGCGCGAGCTGCCACGGCGCCAACCTCCAGGGCGTCGCCGCTCCGGCGATCGCCGGCAAGGACTTCCTGACCACCGCGACCAAGAACGGCTATTCCGCCTCGATCCTGAACACGATCGTCACGCAGAACATGCCGTTCAACGATCCCGGCTCGCTCAAACCGGCGGAATATGCCGATGTCATGGCCTATCTGATGGCGTCGAACTGCTTCCCCGCCGGCAAGACGGCGTTTCCCACCGATCCGGGCAGCGATTTCGGAACGGTGAAACTTTCGACCCCGCTTCATCCGGCCGGCACGCCGGACAAGTTCGGCGTCTGCGCGGTGAAATAACCACTCCGCGCCGATCACCATGAATTCGACCTGGCCGGAGCAGCCTCCGGCCAGGTTTTTTCATGGCGATGCAGCCGAGGGAAGCTCAGACGATTCCCGCCCGCCGCGTGTAGTCGCCAAACCCCTCGCCCGGCAGCCGGTCCCTGGCATAAGCGGCGATGACCGGCTCCAGCGCGGCGAGGATTTCCGCCTCGCCGGCATTCTCGCGATAGACCGTGTTGAGCCGCGCGCCGTCGGCAGCACCGCCGAGCATCAGGTTGTATTTGCCGGGGTTGCGGCCGACCAGCCCGATCTCGGCGATATAGGGCCGGGCGCAGCCATTGGGGCAGCCGGTCATGCGAATGGTGATCTTCTGCTCCGCGAGCCCGTGATCGGCGAGAATCCCGTCGATCTTCCCGACCAGCGTCGGCAGGTAGCGCTCGCTCTCGGCGAGAGCGAGGCCGCAGGTCGGCAGCGCGACGCAGGCCATCGCCCCTTCCGCGAGGCGCGAGACGTCCTGGCTCACCCCATGCTCCGCCAGAATCGCGTCGATCGCGGCGCGCTCGGCGTCGTTCGCGCGGGCGATGATGATGTTCTGGTTGGTGGTCATCACCAGCGCGCCGGTATCGATGAAGCCGGGCAATGCGGCGATGGCGGCGAGGGCGGATTTCAGGCGCGCATCGCTCCGGTCGGCGATGCGGCCGTTGACGATGTGCAGCGTTAAGTGATGGTGGCCCTCGGCGTCGGTGCTCCAGCCGAGCCGGTCGTGATTGCCCTCGAAAGTGAAGGCGCGTGCGGGCTCCAGCGGCGCGCTCATCCGGCGGTCGACCTCGGCGCGGAACCAGTCGAGCCCGTGGGTGTCGATCGTGTATTTCAGCCGCGCGTGCTTGCGGTTGGTGCGGTCGCCGAAATCGCGCTGGGTCGTCAGCACCGCCTCGGCCGACTCGATCAGCCGATCCGCCGGGCAATAGCCGATCACGTCGCCCACCCGCGGATAGGTTTCCGTCTCGCCATGCGTCGCCCCCATGCCGCCGCCGACCACGACGTTGTATCCCGCGATCACCCCGTTCTCGACGATCGCGATATAGGACAGGTCGTGCGCGAAAACGTCGACATCGTTCGAGGGCGGCACCGCGATGGCGATCTTGAACTTGCGGGGCAGGTAGGTCGCGCCATAGATCGGCTCGGCCTCGGGCTCGCCGCCGAGCACCCGCTCATCGCCGATGAACACTTCGCGCCAGGCGCCGGTGCGCGGCAGGAAATGCGCCGAGAGCACCCGCGCCGCCTCCGCCGCCTCGGCATGGGCGCGGGAGAGATAGGGGTTGGCGGTGGAAATCACGTTGCGGTTCACATCGCCGCAGGCCGCGATCGTGTCGAGCAGGGCGGCGTCGATCGCCTGGAGCGCTGCGCGCACGTTCGACTTGATGATGCCGTGGAACTGCACGGTCTGCCGCGTCGTCACCCGGATGGTGCCGTTGGCCCGCTCATCGGCGATGCGGTTGAGTGCCAGATACTGCCGCGGCGTCAGCACGCCGGCCGGAATTCGCAGCCGGGCCATGAACGAATAGGCGCGGTCGAGCTTGCGCTTCGCCCGCTCGGGGCGGAGGTCGCGGTCGTCCTGGACATACATGCCGTGGAACTTGACGAGCTGGCCGCCATCCTCGGTGAGGCCGCCGAGCGCCTGCTGGCCGAGTTCCTCGACCAGCGTGCCGCGGAGAAAATCGCTCCGCGCCTTGATGTCCTCGTTGCGGGAGAGTTGAATGACGTCACGATCCGCCATGGTGGGCTCTTTCTGTTAGCGTTGTCGGGTCAGGCGGCCTGGCCGGCGCGGTCGAGGAAGATGCCGCATTCGGTCTTGCTGGTGCCGCTCCAGCGGCCGGCGCGCGGCGGCTCGCCGGGGCGCACGCGGCGGGTGCAGGTCGCACAGCCGATCGAGGGGAACCCCTCGGATTCGAGCGGGTGGCGCGGCAGGCGCCGGGCGGCGAAATAGGCGTCGATATCGGTGCGCTCCCAGTCATGCAGCGGGTTGACGATGGTCCGCCCGTCCGGCCCGGTCTCGATCGGCAGAATGCGCGCCCGCTGGTCGGACTGGGTGCGCTTGCGGCCGGAAATCCACGCCTCGAACCCTTCAAGTGCGGCGTCCAGCGGCATGGTCTTGCGGATGGTGCAGCACAGGTCGGGGTCGCGCCCGAACAGCGCGCCCTCCGGGTCCAGCTCGGCGAGATGCGCGGGGTCCGGGCGGATGGTGCGGACATCGTGCAGCCGCAGGCGGGCGATCAGCGCGTTGCGATAGGCGATCGTGTCCGGGAAGAGCTTGCCGGTATCGAGAAACATCACCGGCAGCGCCCGGTCGATCCGCGCCACCATGTCGAGCAGCACGGCGGATTCGGTGCCGAAGGAGGAGACCAGCGCGATCCTGCCGTGATGGGCATGAAGCGCCGCGCGCAGCATGTCGAGCGTCGCCGCCGCGCGCTCCTGAACCTGTTCGCTCATCAATAGACGTCCTTCTTGTAGCGCCCGGCGCCGATCAGCGCATCGAGTGCGGCCTGGCCCTTCGCCGCGTCCTCGCCGCCGAGGATGCGCACGAGCGTCGCATCGACATCGCGGGCCATCGCCTTGGCGTCACCGCAGAGATAGAGCGTCGCCCCCTCGGCGAGCCGGTCCTGCAGCGCCTCGCGCCGCTCCCACAGCACATGCTGCACGTAGCGCTTCTGCGGCTGGTCGCGCGAGAAGGCGAGGTCGATCTCGTTCAGCACGCCGCTCTTCAGCCAGTCCTGGATTTCGAGCTGATAGAGGAAATCATGGGTGAAGCGGCGATGGCCGAAGATCAGCCAGCTCCGCCCGGCCGCCCCCATCGCCTCGCGCTCCTGCAGGAAGGCGCGGTAGGGGGCGATGCCGGTGCCGGCGCCGATCATCACGATCGGCGTCGCGGTATCTTCCGGCAGCCGGAAATGCGGGTTCGCCTTGATATGGACCGGCAGCGTGTCGCCCTCGCGCAGCCGCTCGGCGACCATGCCGGAGGCGACGCCGAGCCGCGCGCGGCCCGCACTTTCATACGCCACCTTGGCGATGGCGAGATGCGCCGCATCCCCCACCAGCTTCTGCGACGAGGCGATGGAATAATAGCGCGGCGGCAGCTTGCGCAGCAGGGCCGCGAGCTGGCCGGCATCGAGCCGGTGCGGAAACGCCTCGAACAGGTCGACCGGCTGCCGCCCGGCGATGAACGCGGCGCGGGCCGCTTCGTCGGCGGCGAGGGCGGCAAGCTTCGCCTCGCCGGTCAGCGCGGCATAGTCGGCGATCAGCTTCGGGGTCAGCGTGGTGATGTCGCGCTCGCGGATCAGCGTCTCGCGGGCCTCGGCATTGCCGGCAAGCCCGGTCGCGCCGAGAATCGCATCGGCGAGCGCCGGGGCGTTGGTGGGGGCTATGCCCAGCGTGTCGCCCGGCTCGTAGCTCAGGCCGGAGCCGGTGAGGTCGAGTTCGAGATGCAGCGTCTCGCTCTCCGAGCGCGACGAGGTGATCGGGTGCAGCGCCGCCACCTCCGCCTCGAACGGGTTGGCCTTGCTGATCTCGACGCCCTCGGCGCGGTGGAAATCGACATGAATGACCGAGCCGGCATCGGCCTGCGGCGCGAGCGCGGTGAACAGGCTGTCGATGAAGCTCGCCGCCGGTGCCTCGTAGTCGAGATCGCAGTCGAGCCGGGGGGCGATGCGGCGGGCGCCGAGCGCTTCCAGCCTCGCGTCGATCTGCCGTCCGGTCTCGCAGAACTGCGCATAGGACGAATCGCCGAGCGCGAGCACCGCGAAGGTGACACCCTCCAGCGCCGGCGCGTCCTCGGCCAGCAGGGCGCGCATGAAGGGGGCGGCGCGCTGCGGCGCCTCGCCCTCGCCCCAGGTCGAGGCGATGACCAGCAGGTTCTCGGCCTCGGCCAGCGCGCCGGGGCCGATATCCGCCATGTCCAGCACCCGCGGGGCGAAGCCGCGCTTCTGCGCGTCCTTCTTCGCGGCGTTCGCCAGCGCCTCGGAATTGCCGGATTCGGTGGCGAACAGAATGGTGAGTTTCGTCTTCGCCGCCGGCGGCGCGGCGGGCGGGGCGGCATCGCCCTTCGCGGCGTCGATCCCGGCGAGGAAGCCGGCGAGCCAGGCGCGCTGCGTGCTGGAGGCGCGGCCGATCACCTTGTCGAGAACGGCGATGTCCTCGGGCGCGAAGGGGGCGGAACGGGGCAGGGCGGCGGTGCGGGTCATGATGTCAACCTTGTGCGGAGCGGATCGAGGGTTCGGCGTCCGGGCGGTGCGGCGCGAGCATCGCGCCGATTCCGGCGACGGGGCCGACGATCACCAGGGTGGCGGCCGGCTTCAGGGTGGCGGCGATGGCGGCGGCGGCGCCGATCGTGGTGTGGACGATGCGCTCGCGCGGCGTCGTCGCGTCGAGCAGGAAGGCCAGCGGATCGGTCGGGCTGCGGCCGCCCTCGATCAGGGCGGCGGCGATGCGGCCGATATTCTGCCGCGCCATGTAGAGCACCAGCGTGTCGGCGGCGCGGCCGAGTGCCGCGAAATCCACCTCGCCGCCGGCCGGCCCGGCCTCGCCGGTGGCGAACGCCACGCTGCGGGCGACACCGCGATGGGTGATCGGCATGTGCGCGGCACTCGCCGCCCCGATGCCGGCGGAAATGCCGGGGATCACCCGGAAGGGAATGCTCGCCGCGGCGAGGGCGAGGCACTCCTCGCCGCCGCGGCCGAACACGAACGGATCGCCGCCCTTCAGGCGCAGCACCCGCAGCCCCTGCCGGGCGAGGGCGATCAGGTCCTCGTTGATCGAGAGCTGCGGCGTGTGGATGCCGCCGGCCCGCTTGCCCGCCGGCACCAGCCGCGTCGCCGCCGGGGCGAGGCCGAGGATTTCCCCCGGCACCAGCGCGTCATGCAGAATCACGTCGGCGGTCTCGATCGCGTGCAGCGCCGCCAGCGTCAGAAGCGCGGGGTCGCCGGGCCCGGCGCCGGCCAGCCAGACGCTGCCGGGGGCGAATGCGGGATGTCGGATCATGCGAGCCAGCCTTCTTCCTCGACGAGAGTGGCGATCCGCCGCGCGGCCTCGGGCATGGTCACGCCCTCCTGCTGCCAGCCGCGGCGCAGCGCGCGGATTCGCGCGACGCGGTCGGCCCATTCCGGGCCGAACCGGGTTTCGAGATCGCGCCGCAGCACGCCGGCAAGCCCGGGGGCGGCGCCGGCGGTGGAAATGGTGAGCAGCAGGTCGCCGCGGCGAATTTCGGCGACCGAGTGAAAATCGCAAAAGGGCAGCACGTCCTCGACATTGACCAGCACGCGCGCCGCCCGCGCCCGCGCCGCCAGCGCTTCCGCTGCCTCGGCCGGCAGATCGACGATCCACAGCACATGCAGCGCCGCCAGCGCCGCCTCGTCCGGCAGGGCGCGGCGCAGATTCGCCCCCGCCGCCTCGACCGCCTCGGCGGCGGGATCGTCGGAGAACAGCAGCGCGCCTTCGGCCCCCGCCGCCCGCAGCGCGCGGTAGCGGCGCAGCGCCAGGGGGCCGTTGCCGGCAACGCCGAGCGAGGTCAGCCGTGGGTCGAGGGCGATCGGGATCATGGTGTCTCCTGCACAAACGAAGTATAGGAACGCGGCCGGGGCAGGAAAACAGATTTCTCCGAAATCGGCTCATTCAGCAGAAAATAAGTTTGATTTTCTGATTTAACTCGACGATATGAAAAACGAATCCAAAACTGAAGGGTATTTTGGAATGACCGACAAAGCCCGGACCAGCCCCGCCCCGGCACCGCCGGCGCCGGTTGCCCCCGCCGCGCTCGACACGATCGACCGCGCGATCCTCCGCCTGCTTGCGCGCGACGCCACCGTGCCGCTCGCCATCATGGCGAAGGAGGTCGGGCTTTCGGCCACGCCCTGCTGGAAGCGGATCAAGCGGATGGAGGAGGCCGGCGTCATCCAGGGCCGGGTGGTCGCACTCTCGCCCGAGCGGCTGGGCTATCCGGTTTCGGTCTTCGTCTCGATCGAGACGGCGGATCACTCCGATGGCTGGATCGCGAAATTCGCCGAGGTCGTCGCCACCATGCCCGAGATCGTCGGCGCCTGGCGGATGAGCGGCGATGTCGACTACCTGCTGCACGTCATGGCGCCGGACATCCCGTCCTACGACGCGTTCTACCGCCGACTCATCGCCGCCGTGCCGCTGCGCAATGTCAGCTCCCGCTTCGCGATGGAGCGGATGAAATCCGGCCCGCCGCCGATCTGACCGGCGGGGGCGCGGCGGCCGGTCGTTCGCTCAGGCGGTCAGGTGTTCCTGCAACCGCGGCATGAGTTCGACGAGGTTGCAGGGCCGATGCCGGGAATCGAGCTGGAAGACGAGAATGTCGTCCCAGCCATCCTTCACCGCACCGGTCGAGCCGGGCAGGGCGAAGAGATAGGTGCCGCCCGCCACCCCGCCGATCGCGCGGGACTGGATCGTCGAGGTGCCGATCTTCTGGTAGCTCAGCATCCGGAACAGCTCGCCGAACCCTTCGATCTCCTTCTCCAGCACGCGGGAGAAGGCTTCCGGCGTCACATCCCGCCCAGTGATGCCGGTGCCGCCCGAGGTGATCACCACATCGATCGCCGGATCGGCGATCCAGGCGCGCAGCCGGGCGGCGATCAGGTCCGCGTCGTCGCGGACGATGCCGCGCGCGGCCAGCCTGTGGCCGGCGGCCACGACGCGCGCGGCCAGCGCGTCGCCCGACGTGTCGGTCTCCGCCGTCCGCGTGTCCGAGACGGTCATCACGGCGATGGAGACGGGAACGAATTTGCGGCTTTCGTCGATGCGCGACATGGCGAGGCTCCTTCTGATCTGCCGCGTCATATAGCGATTCGGCGCCGGCGGCGCAGCCCGGCCCTTGACGAAGTGCGGGGCGGATGAATGTCTTGCGCATGGCATATCCGGCACTCGCGCTGACGCTTCTGCTCTTTCTCATGCTGGTCATGGCCGGCGCCTGGGTGGCGCAGCGCGCGACCCGCAATTCCGGCTGGGTCGACGTGTTCTGGACCTTCGGCACCGGCATCGCCGGGGCGGTCGGCGCGCTGGTGCCGCTCGGCACGGCGGCGCCGGCGCGGCGGCTGCTGGTGGCGGCGCTGGTGCTGGTCTGGGCCGGCCGGCTCGGCGGCTACATCCTGCGCCGCACCGCCGCCATCCGCCACGAGGATGCGCGCTATGCGCGGTTCCGCGCCGAATGGGGGGCGGGGTTCGAGCGGCGGATGTTCGCCCTGCTGATGATCCAGGCCGCGGTCGCCTGGCTGCTGGCCCTTGCCGTGACGCTCGCGGCGAGCAACCCTTATCCGCTCGCCCCCGGCCTGACCCTTGCGGGGCTCGCCGTCTTCGCCGGATCGGTCGCCGGCGAGGGGCTTGCGGATCGGCAGATGCACGCCTTCCGCGCCGATCCGGCCAATCGCGGCAAGGTTTGCGCCAGCGGCCTGTGGGCGTGGTCGCGCCATCCGAACTATTTCTTCGAGATCCTGGTCTGGCTCGCCTATCCGCTGATCGGGCTCGCCGGGCCGTGGTGGCCGGGCCTCGCCGGCCTCGCCGCGCCGCTGTTCATGTACTGGCTGCTGGCGAAAATCTCCGGCGTGCCGCCGCTCGAACGCGAGATGCTGGCCTCGCGCGGCGACGCCTATCGCGACTACCAGGCGCGGGTCAGCCCGATCGTGCCGTGGCCGAAGCGGCGGCGCGGCTGAGCGCGGTGCATCCGTATGCCCCACGGCGCCGTAACCCTAGGGTCTGAACCAAGCCCCGGAGCGAACGCATGAACCTCGCCGCCACCATGGCCGGAATGGCCGAGCGCCTGCCGATCCCCGACGCGCTGACCCGCCGCGGCATCGCCGGGCTGGTCGGGCGGACCGACCGCAAGCTCGCCTCGTTGACGGCGGATGCCGAACGCGCCTTCGCCCGCGACATGGCAAGCCTGCCGATCGCCCTGCACACCGATGCGGCGAATGCCCAGCACTACGAGGTGCCGGCGGCGTTTTTCGGTCAGGTGCTGGGGCCGCGCCGCAAATATTCGAGCTGCTTCTTCCGCTCTCCGGCCGATACGCTGGAGACGGCGGAAATCCAGGCGCTCTTTCAGACCTGCGAGCATGCCGGCCTCGCCGACGGGCAGTCGATTCTCGAACTCGGCTGCGGCTGGGGTTCGCTCAGCCTGTTCATGGCCGAGCGCTACCCCGCCGCCGCCATCACCGCCGTCTCCAATTCCGCCTCGCAGCGCGCGCATATCGAGGCGGAGGCCGCGCGGCTTGGCCTGGCCAATCTCTGCGTCGTCACCGCCGACATGAACGCATTCACCCCGGAGCGGACATTCGACCGGGTGGTCTCGGTCGAGATGTTCGAGCACATGGCCAACTGGCAGGGCCTGCTCGGGCGCGTCCGCCAGTGGCTCGCCCCCGGCGGCGCGCTGTTCCTGCACGTGTTCTCGCACCGCACCGGCCCCTACCGCTTCGATCACGACGATCCGGCGGACTGGATCGCCCGGCATTTCTTCACCGGCGGCATCATGCCGAGCCACGGGCTGATCGGCCAGTTTTCCGACCTGTTCGCGCTGGAGGCCGACTGGCGCTGGAACGGCACGCATTATGCCCGCACCGCGCGCCTCTGGCTGGAGAATTACGACCGCAACGCCGGCCCGATCGGCGAGATCCTGAGCCGCGTCTATGGTGCCGAGGCCGCGCTGTGGAAGCGCCGCTGGCGGCTGTTCTTCCTCGCCACCGAGGGGCTGTTCGGCCATGCCGGCGGCGAGTCCTGGGGGGTCAGCCACTACCGGCTGCGGCCGGTCTGATGCGCGCCGCCGCCCGCGCCCTTGCCGGTTTCGTCGCGCATGAGGACGGGCTGACCGCGACCTGCAACACGATCGCCCTCGTGCTGGCGGGCAACACGCCGTTCTACCCGCTCTATCTCTGGGCCGTGCTCGGGCGCGATGCCGGCCCGTTCGTGCTGCTCACCCTGGCCTCGCTGCCGTTCTGGCTCGCGGTGCCGCTGCTTGCCCGGCGCAGCGGCTACGCCGCGCGCGCCCTGCTCTGCACGGTGGCGACGCTGAACACCGCATGGTGCAACCACGTGCTCGGCTTCTCCTCCGGGGTGGCGCTGTTCCTCATTCCCTGCGTGATGCTGGCGACGCTCGGCTTCCACCAGTCCGAACGGCGGACGATGTTCGCCCTCGCCGGGCTGCCCTTCCTGGCCTATGCCGCGCTGCGCCTCGCCCCGATGCCGCCGGTCGCGACCTATCCGGCCGCCGCCGCCGCATCGCTCGCAACGCTGAACGGCTTCAGCGTCGCCTGCCTCACATTTTTCCTCGGTCTTGCCTTCGCCACCGTCCGTCCCGCGGTGCCCCCGGCGCGGCGCTGAGCGGAACCGCGCCCCGCCTCTGTGGGGCCTCTTGCCTTCGCCGCGCCGCGCCGCTAGAGACGAGCGGACCGGGTGCGTAGCTCAGCGGGAGAGCATCGCCTTCACACGGCGGGGGTCACAGGTTCAATCCCTGTCGCACCCACCATCCTTTCGCGATGTCGAAACAGGGTGGTGACCGGTTCCCAATATCCGATCGTCACAAATACATTGGCTATCTGCTGAACAGTCCGGCCGTTGGCGCCCTTTTGCGTCGGCTGCGGATTTTCGCAGCGCCGCCGCCACGGGGCAGAACCGCAAGCCCGATGTGCCGGAGCATTTTAGCGTTTCGTTAAATAATTGGTCGCATCCTGCCGAAGCTTAAATCTGTCTTTCCGGATGCTTGGCTTGAGGGCGTATCAATGATGACGATGTCGGCATGGGGATGACTGAAACACGTCCCGAAATCACGAAATCCTGCGCCGGCTGCCGGCAGGGGCTGTTCGACCGGCCATTGGCCATGGCGTTTCAGCCGATCGTCGATATCGCGGCGCGATCGGTCTTCGCCTACGAGGCTCTGGTGCGCGGCCCCGCCGGCGAGTCCGCGGCGAGCATCCTGCGCAGCGTCGGCAAGGCCGAACTCTATGCGTTCGACCAGGCCTGCCGCGTCACCGCGATCGAGACCGCCGCATCGCTCGGCCTTGGCGGCATGGCGTCCGATCTCTCGATCAATTTCCTGCCCAACGCCGTCTACGAGCCGCGGGCCTGCATCCGCACCACGCTGCAGGCCGCCGCCCGCTCCCGGTTTCCCACCGGCAAGCTCATCTTCGAGATCAACGAGGGTGAGCTTCTCGCCGCCCCCGACCATCTGGCCAACATCGTCGCCGAATACGCGGCGATGGGCTTTCGCACCGCCATCGACGATTTCGGGTCGGGATATTCCAACCTCAACCTGCTCGCCAAATTCCGCCCCGACCTCGTCAAGCTCGACATGGAGCTGATCCGCGGGATCGACACGGACAGAGGGCGGCGGAGCATCGTCGGCCATTGCGCCGCGATGTGCCGCGAAATGGCGATCACCATCGTTGCCGAAGGCGTTGAAACGCGCGATGAGAGCGCCGCGCTGGCCGATCTCGGCATCACGCTCATGCAGGGCTATGTCTTCGCGAGGCCGGGTTTTCGCAGCCTGCCCGCGCCAGACTGGCCCGATCGCGCGCCTCCCGCGTCCTGAACCGCCGCGCCCTTCGGAGGGCCGGGCCTCACGCCGCGCGCGCCTGGCGCGGCTGGCCGAACCGCCCACCCGCGGCGCGCAGCGCCAGCGGCGGAATGGCGAGCCACTGGAGCGTCGGGCCAAGGCCGACGCCGAGAAACGGCAGGCGCGGCATCAGCGCCGCATAGTGCCATGTGCCAAGCCGCAGATGCACCATTTCGCTGCCGATCGTGTAAACCAACCCGATGGCGACGGTCGCCCAGGCGACGGACGGGCCGATGGAGGGCGCGGCACCATCCCTGCCGAACAGGCTGAAGGCGCAGACCAGCGACACGATCGCGATCGGGATATCGCCGCAGGTACCGGCAAGGGCGATGCCGGCCAGGCGCAGCGCGCCGGCGTGATACCAGATGCGATAGAGCGGGAGCTGCACGATCTCCCACGCGAGATTGCCCGCCGCCACGCTCAGGATATAGCGCCGCAGCGCCATGACACCGAGGCCGTGCGGCTGTCGTTCCGTGACCATGTTGCGGAAATGGGAACCTGCCCGGTGCGAGGCAAGCAGGCCCGCTCTACCCGCCGGCCCGCAGACCGATATCGCCGTACCAGGCACGGCCATGGGTGTGCGAATCGTCGCAATCGGTCATGACCGCGATGGCGCCGATGATGTGCCGATGGCCGCCAAAGGCGCGGGCGAGGTCGGCCTTCACGTTGCGCTGCTCGGCAACCCACTGGCCGGCGCCGGCAGGGCCCTGCCGGAGCGCGACGATCTCGGCCTGCGAGGTATACGGGTCGGGGTAGAAACTCGTGCCGTGCGGCCCGTGCTTCGCCGCCGTGACCGGGCCGTTCGCCCAGACATAGACAAGGCTGCGCAGCGTCCAGGGAAACAGCGGATTGCCGGCGACGACATAGACGCGCGCGGGATAATCGTCGCCGGACTTCGCATGGGGGTCGAGCCCGGGATAGACATGGGCGATCTTCCAGCGCCAGCTCATCACCGGGGTTTCGTCGAGATCGATCCGGTGCTTCCAGATCAGGCCTGAGGCCGAATCGTTGCAGACCGCCCGCAGCACGTCGCCGCCGCGCGCGGCGGCGAGCGCATAATGCGTGACATGGCGGCCATCGAACCGCTTGACCGTCCATCCCGCCAGCGACCCCGAGGAAAACGCGGGCGGTTGCGCCGCCGCGGCGCCGGCTGGCGCCGTGGCGGGCAGGCCGAGTGCCGTCACCAGCACACCAAAAACGGTCAGCGCCGTGATGGCATCGCGCCGGCCGGCATGCGAACGCCTGCGCACCGGGGTCAGCGCCCCGTCTGCGCGGTCGCGCCCGGTGTCGCGCATTTCGTGTGGAACTGCGTCTTGTAGCTGGTATCGACCTTCTGGATCAGCCGGTCGTGCGGGGTGCATCCGGGCAGCGCGAACGCGGTGCCGGCGGTTGCGAAAACCGCGAGCGAGGCCGCGAGAAGAAGCCGGCGATAGGTGCCGCGCATGGCAAACTCCTGTGTCGATGTGTGGCGGCATCCAGCGAGGCCGCTGCTCCGTATTTCGCGGCGACCGACCTGTTGGTTACAGGCGCGAGAGTATTTTTCCCGCCATCGCGAGCGACAGCGTCGCCAGCGCGGCGAGGGGTCCGGGTCTTCCGGCGGTCATCGGCACGCTCCGTGCTTGTGCTGGCTTGGCGTCATTCCGCCCCTCCGCCCTCCCGCATCCGGTACGACACGGCGCCATAGGTCGCCACGCAATAGGGCACGATGAAGGTGAGGATCATCTTCAGCCAGTGCGGCCGGGCGAGGCCGAGCAGCGCATCGCCCTGGTTGATCAGATTGAGGATGATCCCGACCACGATGGCGACGCGCAGCGAGCGCGCCGGAATGCCGTCTGCGAGGCTGAGCCGGATCGCCCGCCGCGCCATCGCGACCATCCCGGGCGGGCCGTCGTCTGCCGGTGCCATCTGCGTCATCTGTTCAGGGTCATGGGCAAGGCGAAGGGAGCATCGGCGCGGTGTACCGGCGCTTCTCTTAATATTTGGTATCCGGTTCGGACGCCGTGTGCATTTCCGACGGCGCCCCGCGCCTCGCGGTTCGGCGCCACGGCGCGATCGGTCCGGTCACGGGTGGATGCCTGCCCGGCCCGGCGGCGCATCAGCCGGCCAGCTGCCGGCGGCGCGGCGCCCGCGCGACATTGCGCAGGATCGTGCTCGAGATGAACCAGGCGGTGGAGGTGAACAGCATCACGCTTCCCATCTGCCACAGGAGCAGAGTGGCGATGTTGACCGAGCCGTGAAACAGGCGCAGCGCCACGTCCGCCGCCGCGCCCGCGGCGAGCGCGCCGCACAGGCAGGCATGGTCGCGCCGGAACGTCGCGCTGCGGCGCATCAGCGCCACGATCAAGCCGGCCGGAATCACGCCCGCGATGACGATGGCCGGCACGCACATCGGGTCGAGCTGCAGGCGCAGCACGCCGCCGGCGTCCTGCAGGCTCACAACCGCGCATTGCCGTCCAAGATCGCCGAGCCAGACCAGCATCGCCAGCATCGGCGCCCAGAGTTTCCACCCCGGCTGGTCCGGGCGGCCGGCGCAGAACGCGGCATAGGCCGAGACCACCGCCGTGACGACGCCGAGACCCTGCGAAATCACGAACCCCGCCTCGCCGCATTTCCCGGCAAGATCGGGGCGCGGCCCCATCATCAGGGTGATCGCGGCGAGAACCGGAACGCTGACGCCAAGCCAGACCGCCAGCAGCCGCGCGGGCGAGGGCAGGGGCCTGACGGCGCCCAGATCCTGCGCCAGCGACGTGATCAGGTCCTCACTCCTCATCGGTCACTCCCAGTTTCGCCCGCAGGCGCCGGATGGCCCGGAACGTCGCCACCTTCAGCGCGCCCACGCTCATCCCGGTCGCCGCCGAGGTCTCGGCGAGCGACATCTCGCGCAGCTTCAGCATCTCCAGAATCTCCCTGTCGCGCGGCGGCAGCGCGCCCACCGCGGATGACACGCGCCCGGCATCGATCGCGACCTCCTGCGTCTCTTTCGTCGCCAGGGCCATCGAGGTTACAGGCACATCGTCGAGCGGCGTCTCGCGGACCTGGTGCCGCGCCCGCATCCGCCGCCGGTCGGCCCCCCGCAGCTTGAGGATCCCGAGCAGAAAAGGCTCCGCCGGCCGGCCCGGATCGTAGAGATGCAGGTTGCGGTGCAGCGCCAGCAGCGTATCCTGCACCATAGCCTCGGCCTCGGCCGCATCGGCCCAGGGGAACCGCCTGCGGGCCATGCCGCGCAGCCACGGCAGCGCCGCCCTGAGCAACGCCTCGTAGCTCCGGCGATTCCCGGCCTGCGCCTCGCTCAGCCACCGCGCCCAGTCGCCCTGCTCGCTCATGGCGCAATACCTATCATTCATGAAGCGCGTGTAAATCGGACATTGTTCCCGATCGGCAAAATACCTCCGGGCTGCGGGATGATGCGGAATTCAACAGGCGAGGTCCAGCCCGTGCGTCGTTTCACAAACCGGCTCAAGACACGACGCCGCGCCGTTGATCGCCACCGGCCGGCACGATCGCGGCTACCCGATCGGCCAACCGGTTTTGCGAACGGCCAGATATCAAAACGACTTGTTAACCATCCGCCCCTAATAACAATTCCACCCCCTCTCCCGTGCGGCGCGCCACCGATCGGCGCAGCGCCCGATGCGGGCTGAAAATGAACAGGCGTCGGAAAAACCCGAGCTGAACTAACAAGATCACGAACAACAACATCAACAAAAACAATAACAAGCGAAAATCCTTCCCGAGAAAAAATCTTTTCGTCACATCACCGACTCGATAGGAAACAAGATGAAAAGGTTTATCATCGCGCATCGTCGCATCGCGTCCGCCCTCGTCGTGCTGGCGCCGCTGTCGGGCCTCGGCGCCGTGGCGCTCGCCGCCGGGGGCAGGGTGGTCTCCACCGCGGACGAGGTTGCCATCGCGCCATATCTGCAAGCCCCCGCCGTCTCGCCGGAGTCGGCGGTCAACCTGGCCGGCATCGCCAGGGCCGATCACGTCACCACATGCCGTGGCGTCGTCACCCTGCTGGCCGCGCATTCCGCCTGCCCCGCCGCGCCTCGGCCCGCAAACTGAGCGCGCACCCCCGCCTCATCCGTTCGGCCGGCAACGCCCGACCGGATGAGGATACGTCCACGATCGGACGGATCGCCCCGCGCCGCCGCTTGACCAGGATCATCGACGCCGGGGCGCGGTCCCGCGCATGGTTCGGCCATGTCGGACCCCAGCCCCCTGCTGACCGACCTCTACGAGCTGTCGATGCTGGACGCCTACGCGGCCGACGGCATGGACGATATCGCGGTCTTCGAGCTGTTCTTCCGCGCGCTGCCGCCCGGGCGGGGCTTCCTCGTCGCCGCCGGGCTCGAACAGGCGGTGGAGTTTCTCGAAACCCTCCGCTTCGGCGCCGACGAGCTAGACTGGCTGCGCGCCACCGCCCGGTTCGACCGCACTTTCATCGACAGTCTCGCCGCCTTCCGCTTCACCGGCGATGTCGATGCGATGCCGGAAGGCACGGTCTTCTTCGCCGATGAGCCGGTGCTGCGCGTCACCGCCCCGCTGCCGCAGGCCCAGCTGGTCGAGACCCGCCTGCTCAACCTCATTCATTTCCAGACCGTGATCGCCTCGAAGGCTGCGCGCATGGTGCTCGCCGCCGGCGGCCGGCAGCTCGTCGATTTCGGCCTGCGCCGCGCGCATGGCGCCGAGGCCGGCCTGCTCGCCGCGCGCGCCGGCTACCTCGCCGGGTTCGACGGCACGGCGACCGTCGCCGCCGGCCGCGCCTTCGGCATCCCGCTCTTCGGTACCATGGCCCATGCCTTCGTCCAGGCCTATGCGGATGAGGCGACCGCCTTTCGCCACTTCGCCCGCAGCCGCCCGGCCGGCCTCACCCTGCTGATCGATACCTACGACACCGAGGCCGCCGCCCGCCTCGTCGCCGCCCTCGCCCCGCGCCTCGCCGCCGAAGGCGTCACGATCGCCGCCGTGCGGATCGACAGCGGCGATCTCGGCGCCCATGCCAGGGCGGTGCGCGGCATTCTCGATGCCGCCGGCTGCGCGGCGATCCGCATCTTCGCCAGCGGCGGGCTCGACGAGGCGAAGATCGCCTCCCTCGCCGGCGCGCCGATCGATGGGTACGGCGTCGGCACCGCGCTCGCCACCGCCGCGGACGCGCCGGCGCTCGACTGCGCCTACAAGCTCCAGGAATACGCCGGACTCCCCCGGCGCAAGCGCAGCGAAGGCAAGGCGACCTGGCCGGGGCGCAAGCGGGTGGTCCGTCGCCATGGGCCCGGCGGCACGATCGAGGCCGATACCATCGCCCGGCTCGACGAGGCGGTCCCCGGCGAGGATCTGCTGCGCCCGGCCATGCGGGGCGGCAGCCGCGTCGCCGGGCTGCCGGGGCTGGAGGCGGCGCGGGGCCATGCCCGCCGCGCCCTCGCGCGCCTGCCCGAAGCGCTGCGCCGCCTCGACCCCGGCCGCGCGGAGGTGACGATCAGCCCCGGCCTGCGCGCCCTCGCGAGGGAGGTCGACCGCGCCCTCGCGGAGCGCCTCGCCCGCGCCGCGGGGCTTGCGTGACCGCGCCACCCGCCGATCCGCTTCCCGCCGATCCGCCCGACCAGCAGGCGGCGATCGCCTTCCTCTCGCGGCCGGCGAGTTACGGCCTCGCCGGCGGGCGGGTCGAGCGCATCGCCAGCCACTGCTCGATCGTCTTTCTCGCCGCCGACCGCGCCTACAAGCTCAAGCGGGCGATCCGCTACGCCGCACTCGACTACACCACGCTCGCCGCCCGCCGCGCCGCCTGCGAGGCGGAGCTGACGCTGAACCGCCGCACCGCGCCCGCGCTCTATCTCGCGGTCCGCCGCATCACCCGCGATGAAGCCGGCCGCCTCGCCTTCGATGGTCCGGGCGAGACGCTCGACTGCGTGGTGATGATGCGCCGCTTCGCCCAGGCCGACCTGCTGGACGCGATGGCGCCGGCCGGCGCGCTCACCCCGGCGCTGATGCGCGCCCTCGGCGCCGGGATCGCCCGCTTCCATCTCGCCGCCGCGCGCCGGCCCGATCATGGCGGCAGCGCCGCGGTCGCCCGCGTCATCGCCGACAACGCCCGCGAACTCGCCCGCTTCACCCGGCCAGCCGATGGTCCCGCGCCTGGCGGTCCCGCGCCTGGTGGCCCCCTGCTCGATGGCGAAGCGGTCGCCGCCCTCGGCCGCCGCGCCGAAGCCTCCCTCGCCTCCCTCGCGCCGCTGCTCGACCGGCGCCGCGCGTCCGGCTGGGTGCGGCGCTGTCACGGCGATCTCCGGCTTGCCAATATCTGCCTCTTCCGCGGCCGGCCGACCCTGTTCGACTGCATCGAGTTCAGCGACGAGATCGGCTGCATCGACACGCTGCACGATCTCGCCTTCCTGCTGATGGACCTCGAGTTGCGCGGCCGGCGCGATCTCGCCAACGCGCTGTTCAACGCCGATCAGGACGCCGCCCCCGATCCCGACTGGCCGCGCGCCCTGCCGCTCTTCCTGTCCCTGCGCGCCGCGACCCGCTGCTACGCCCTGGCCGGCAAGGCCTGCCGGCAGACCGACCCGGCCGAAATGCCCGCGTTCGCCGCCGCCGCGCGGGCTCACCTTGCCGCTTCGCGCCGGTTTCTCGACCCCGCCCCGCCGCGCCTGATGTTCCTTGCCGGGCCGGACGACGCGGCGACCCGCGCCCGCGCCGCGCGCCGCGCCGCGGCGGCCAGTTCGCCGCCCGGCGCGCGCATCCTTCGTCTCGCCGGGGCCGAGGGGCCGCGCTGGCGCGAGGCCGCGGCCACGCTCGCCGCCGGCGGTAGCGTCCTGCTCGTCGCGTCACCCGGCGATGCGCCCGCCCGCGCCCGCGCCGCCGCCCTCGCCGCGGGGCAGGGCATGCGGCTCGATGCGGATGCCGACACCGACACCGATACCAACGACGCCCCGCCCGCATGACCCCGATGGGTGAAAGGATGCCGCCATGACCCGCGCCCCGCTCTCGCTGTTCGGCCTCCAGGGCAGCGCGCCGCTGGCCGGCCGGGTCGCCGCCCGTCTCGAAATCGCGCTCGCCCGCCACGAGGAGCGCGAGTTCGAGGACGGCGAGCACAAGGCGCGGCCGCTGCAGGATGTGCGCGGCCACGACGCGTTCGTGCTGCACAGCCTGCATGGCGGCCCCGGCGCCTCGCCCAACGACAGGCTCTGCCGCCTGCTGTTCTTCTGCGGCGCGCTGCGCGATGCCGGCGCCGCCCGCGTCACCGCCGTCACCCCCTATCTGTGCTACGCCCGCAAGGATCGCCGGACCAAGCCCAACGACCCGATCACCACCCGCTACGTCGCCGCCCTGTTCGAGGCGGTCGGCATCGCCGGGGTGATCGCGCTCGAGGTGCACAACCTCGCCGCCTTCGAGAACGCGTTCCGCTGCCCCACGATCCACCTGCCGGCGGCGCCGCTCTTCGCCGCGCATTTCGCCGCCCTGCCGCGCCGCTCCCGCGTCGTCGCGGTCTCGCCGGATGCCGGCGGCGCCAAGCGGGCCGAACAGTTCCGCCAGGCGCTCGAAGCCGCCACCGGCGCGGATGTGGGCAGCGCCTGCATGGAGAAACACCGCTCGGGCGGCGTGGTCAGCGGCGCGCTCCTCGCCGGCGAGGTGCGCGGCCGGGCGGCGATCATCATCGACGATCTCGTCAGCACCGGCGGCACCCTGCTGCGCGCCGCCCGCGCCTGCCGCGAGGCCGGCGCCGTCGCGGTGCACGCCGCCGCCGCGCATGGCCTGTTCGTGGGCGGCGCGCCCGAACTCTTCGCCTCGCCGCTGCTCGATGGCATCGTCATCGCCAACACCGTGCCGCCCGGCGATGCCGGCGCGGGGGCGCCGCGCCGCCTTGCCATCATCGATGCCGCTGAAACGATCGCCCGCGCCATCGCGACCTGCCACGACGCGGCATGACCGCGCCGGCCCGGCGCGTCATCCGCGGTTCGCGCCCGGCCGCGCCGCGGCGCGGGCGAGGGTGTCGACCACCTCGTCATCGCCGACCTGCCCGAAATCGGCATACCATTCGCCGACCGCGCCAAGGCTCGCCGGCATCTCGACGCAGACCACCTCGTCGGCCAGCGGGCGCAGCCGCGCGATCACGTCTTGCCCGGCAACCGGCACCGCCAGCACAAGTCGCTTTGGGTGCCGCGCCCGCGCCATTTCCAGCGCCACCCGCATCGTCGCCCCCGAGGCGATCCCGTCATCGACGACGATCGCCGTCCGCCCGCCGATCGCAACCGCCGCCCGCCCGGCGCAATAGACCGACCGCCTGCGCGCCAGCTCCGCCGCCTGCCGCGTTTGCTCCCCGGCGATGTACGCCGCCGGGGCGCCGAGCCGCCGCACCAGCGCCGTGTCGATATACGGCGCCGCCGTCTCTCCCTCGCCGAGCGCGCCGATCGCCAGCTCCGGCTGGTGCGGCGCGCCGAGCTTGTGGACCAGCAGCACATCGAGCGGCGCCTCCAGTGCCGCGGCCACCTCGAAACCGACCGGCACGCCGCCGCGGGGCAGCGCCAGCACCACCGGCCGCGCGCGCCTGAACCGGCGCAGCCGCGCGGCAAGGCGCAGGCCGGCCTCATGACGGTCCTGAAACATCGTCTCCGCTCCCGCGCCCGGCAATCTCTCCCGGCGCCGGTCCCGAGCCTGGCGGCGTTGCCGGTCAAATGGAATCACCAGATCGGATGATCCCCCCGTGCGGCGAGGAAGGGGAGGGGAAGGGGAGGGGGATGGTCCAGATCCCGAGGCGACGGTCATTCCTCCCGCGCAAGGTAGGGTCCCGGGGCAAAGCCGTTTCGATAATGTTTCGTTAACCGGATCGTGCATAATTCGGGACGCAGGAGGGCGGTCCCGGCGCTCGCCCGAAACAGTTGAAAGCAATGCCGTCTTGCATTCGAAACCGCATTTCAGCAGACCGACGCCTGCACGGTAGCATTCCATGTGGACAACCCCGCACCCGAGCCCGGATGCCCCGCCAGACCCCGAGCTTGAGCGGCTGATCCAGCGTGATCGCGCATCGCTGCTCTATTCGATGGGCAGCAGCAGCGTTTTCGTCACCATCGCGGTCTCCGCGATCCTGATCGTCGTGGTGCGAACACCTGAGCTGTCGCCCGGCCTCTATGCGTGGTACGCCGGTATCCTGCTGATCTCGGCGATCCGCTTCGTCGACATGTTCATCCTGTTTCCCCGGCTTCGCCAGCAGGCGTTCGACGGGCGGCGGCAGATCCGCCGGTTCGGCGCCGGCACGATGGCGCTCGCCCTGCTGCTCGGCAGTTTTTCCTGGCTGTTCTTCTGGCGCCTGCCCCCCCTCTCCGAAGCCTATGCCTTCATGGTGTTCTTCGCCATGGCCGGCGGCAGCGTCACGGTGCTGAGCGCGAGCTTCCGGCTGATCGTCGGCTATTGCGCCGCGGTGATGCTGCCGGGCGTCGCCTTCGTGCTGTTCGCGCGGCCGGATGACGGCGGCAGATTCGCGGTATTCGGCATTTTCGGCTTCATCGCCTCCTTCGTGTTCGCCCGGCGCACCTCGCGCACCGTGCTGAACGGGCTCCGGCTCACCCGCTGGAACCAGGTCCTGACGATCCGCGCCGAAGAGGAGCGCAAGACACTCGAACGGGTCCGGCTCGATCTCGCCGAGGCCAACGCGATGCTGGAGCGCCGTGTCGCGGAGCGGACGTCGGAACTGGCCCACGAGGTTGCCGAGCGCGAACGTTATGCCGAGGCGCTCGGCCGCCTCGCCTCGATCGACCCGCTGACCGGGCTTTCCAACCGCGCGACCTTCAACAGCCGTCTCGCCGCAATGCTTGGCGGCACCGCGCAATCGCCGTCCGGTGTCGCGCTACTCTTCCTCGATCTCGACAATTTCAAGCAGATCAACGACCTGCGCGGCCACGAAATCGGTGATCAGGTGCTGCGCCAGACCGCCGCGCGGGTGGCCGCGGCGGTGGATGGCAGGGGCGACGTGGCACGCTGGGGCGGTGACGAGTTCCTGATCGCGCTTCCCGATTGCGATGGCGACGCGGCGCTGCGCCTCGCCGGAAATCTGATCGACGCGATCCGCCCGCCGATCACCGTCGGCGCCGATATCTGCCGGATCGAGGCGTCGGTCGGGGTTGCCCTCTATCCCGATAACGGCCAGTCCGCCGACATCGTCATCCGCGCCGCCGATGTCGCGATGTATGCCGCCAAGCGCGAGGGCAAGAGCCGGGCCAAGCGGTTCGACCCCGCCCTCGCCGAAGACATGGCGGACCGCTACGACCTCGAGCAGGGGCTGCGGGACGCGATCCGCGGCGGCCAGTTCAGCCTGGCATTCCAGCCGATCATCTCCGCGCGCGATGGTGCCTGCACCGCGTTCGAGGCGCTGCTCCGCTGGATGCATCCGCTGCGCGGCGCGATCAGCCCCGCCACCTTCATCCCCGTCGCCGAGCAGAGCGGGCAGATCCAGCGGATCGGCGGCTGGGTGCTCGAACAGGCCTGCCTCGCCGCCGCCGGCTGGCCCGATCCCTCGATCGCCGTCACCGTCAACATCTCGGTCGCCCATGTGCTGGTCGGCAATCTCATGGAGGATGTCGAGCACGCGCTCGCGGTCTCCGGCCTGCCGCCCTCGCGCCTGAAGATCGAGATCACCGAAACCATGTTCCTGCACGACGCCGAACGCTCGGCGCAGCTTTTCGACAGCCTGCGCCGCAAGGGGATCGGCATCCTGCTCGACGATTTCGGCACCGGCTTCTCCTCGCTGTCCTTCCTCGGCAACCTGCCGATCGACGTCATCAAGATCGACCAGTCCTTCGTCCGCGATGCCGGGCGCAACGGCTACGCCACGATCGAGGCGATCCTCTCGATCGCCCGTGCCCTCGGCCTGCAAGTCACGGCCGAGGGGGTCGAGACCACGGAACAGAACCGCCACCTCGTCGAACTCGGCGTCGGCTCGCTGCAAGGCTACCTGTTCAGCCGGCCGATGCCTGAGGAGGATGTCGCCGGCTGGCTGCGCGCCCGGGCAGACGCATTGCCGCGCCTGCCCCCCGTCTCCGCCTTCGCCGGCACCTGACCGGCGCGCCGTTCGCGCCGCCCCTTCAGGCCGCGCGCGACACCCCGGCCTTGACCCGGCGCAGCGGGATCGAACTCTCGATCGAGGCCACACCCCGCACCCGCGTCAGCTGCCCGACCAGGAACTGCTCGAACCCGGCAAGGCTCGTCGTCACCACCCGCAGCAGATAGTCGCGGCTGCCCGTCATCAGCCAGCAATCGACCACTTCCGGAAACGAGGCGATCGCCGCCTCGAAGCGCACCAGCGCGTCGTCCACCTGCTTGTCCAGCTTCACCGAGACGAACACCGAGACATCGTAGCCGAGCGCCGCCTCGTCGATCATCACGGTATAGCCGCGGATGATGCCCTCCCGCTCCAGCCGGCGCACCCGGCGCGCCACCGGCGTCGCACTCAGCCCGACCCGCTCGGCGAGGTCGAGCATGGAGATCCGCGCGTCGCTCCGCAGAGCGGACAGAATTTCCCTATCGAAATCGTCGATGCTGCCGGATTTCACCATGATCATAAAAATCCATGAAAAATTTCACCACAATATCGCCTTCACGCGCGTGAATCGCAAGGATTCGCTCCCGCTGGCTTCCTACACTCGGCGCACCGCCCTCACGCCGGGAGACCGCGAATGACGCCGCATCTGAAAACCGCCGAACAGCGCCTGCTCTGGCTGTCGCACTGGATGATCCACAACGCCAACCACCTCCGGCCGAAGGCGGACGGCATCAAGATTGGCGGGCACCAGGCCTCCTCCGCCTCGATGGTGAGTATCATGGCGGCGCTCTATTTCACCGCGCTCCGCCCGGAAGACCGCGTCGCGGTCAAGCCGCACGCCGCCCCGGTGTTCCACGCGATGCAATACCTGATGGGCAACACCACGCGCGCGCGGCTGGAGACTTTCCGCGGCTTCGGCGGCACCCAGAGCTATCCGAGCCGCACCAAGGACGATGACGATGTCGATTTTTCCACCGGCTCGGTCGGGCTCGGCGTCGCCATCACCTCCTTCGCCTCCCTGGTTCAGGACTATATCGCGGCGAAGCCCTGGGGGCGGGATCTGCGGCGCGGCCGCATGGTCGCGCTGATGGGCGATGCCGAGATCGACGAGGGCAACATCCACGAATGCCTCCAGGAAGGCTGGAAGAACGGGCTGCGCGATGTCTGGTGGGTGATCGACTATAACCGCCAGTCGCTCGACGGCGTGGCCCGCGAGGGGCTGTGGCAGCGCATCGAGAAGATCTTCGAGGCCTTTGGCTGGGACGTGGTGCGGATCAAATACGGCGCGTTGCAGCGCGCGGCCTTCGCCGAGCCGGGCGGCGAGGCGCTGCGATGCTGGATCGATTCCTGCCCCAACCAGCGCTACGCAGCACTCACCTTCCAGGGCGGCGCCGCCTGGCGCCGGCGCCTGCTCGACGAGCTGGGCGACCAGGGCGCGGTCTCGGCGCTGATCGCCCGGCGCAGCGATGCCGAGCTGGCCGCGCTGATGGAAAATCTCGGCGGCAATTGCGTGCAGACCATGGCGGACACCTTCGCCGCCATCGATCACGACCGCCCGACCTGCTTCCTCGCCTACACGATCAAGGGCTGGGGCACGCCGATCGCCGGGCACAAGGACAATCACGGCGGGGTGATGACGGTCGAGCAGATGCGGGCCTGGCAGCGCCACATGGGCGTGAGGCCGGGCGAGGAATGGGAGCGTTTCGCCGCGGTCGCGGACGTGGAAGGCTTCCGCGCCTGGCTCGACGCGGTGCCCTTCTTCGCCGCCGGCCGCCGCCGGCACGATGATGCGCACCTGCCGGTCCCCCCCCTCGCCGCACCCGGCGAGCGCGAGATCTCCACCCAGGCCGCGTTCGGCCGCATCCTCGACGATCTCGCCCGCGGCGACAGCGCGCTCGCCGCGCGCATCCTCACCACCTCGCCCGACGTCACCGGCACCACCTCGCTCGGCCCCTGGGTGAACCGCCGCCGCCTGTTCGCCCGCGAGGCGATGGCGGACCTGTTCCGCGCCGAGAAAATCCCCTCGACCGCGCGTTGGGATTTCGCGCCCGAGGGCCAGCATCTCGAACTCGGCATCGCCGAGACCAACCTGATGCTGCTGCTCGCCGCCGCCGGCCTCGCCCGTTCGCTGTTCGGCCGCCGCCTCATCCCCATCGGCACCGTCTACGATCCGTTCATCGCCCGCGGGCTCGATGCGCTGAACTACGCCTGCTACCAGGATGCCCGCTTCCTGCTGGTCGGCACGCCCTCGGGCGTCACCCTCGCGCCGGAGGGCGGGGCCCACCAGTCGATCGGCACGCCGGCGATCGGCATGACCCAGCCCGGCCTCGCCGCCTTCGAGCCGGCCTTCGCCGACGAGCTGGCCGTCATCATGGAATGGGCGTTCGAGCATCTCCAGCGCGACGGCGGCGAGATGACCGATCCGGCCACTGGCCTTGCCGATGCGGCGGGCGGCTCGGTCTATCTGCGCCTGTCCACCAACCCGGTCGAGCAGCCGGGCCGGCGCGGCGCCGCCTGGCGGCAGGGGGCGACCGACGGCGCCTACTGGCTGCGCGAGCCGGGGCCGAACGCCGAACTCGTCATCGCCTATCAGGGGGTGGTGGCGCCGGAGGCGATCCGCGCCGCCGGGGCGCTGGCGGAAAGCCGGCGCGATATCGGCGTGCTCGCCATCACCTCGGCCGACCGCCTGCACGCCGGCTGGAGCGCGTCCCAGCGCGCGCGCTGCCGCGGCGCGGCGGCGAGTTCGCTCGCCGAGCGCCTGCTCGCCCCGCTCCCGCGCGGCTGCCGCATCGTCACGGTGATCGACGGCCATCCCGCCACCCTGTCCTGGCTCGGCGGCGTCGCCGGCCATGCAGTGCTGCCGCTCGGCGTCGAGCGCTTCGGCCAGACCGGCACCATCGCCGATCTCTACCGCGCCAACGGCATCGACGCCGCCGCGATCATCGAGCGCGTCGGCGCCTTCACCAGCGGCCGCCCGGTGCTGGCCTTCCCGGCCCGTCCCCGCGCCGCCGCCGGCTGAGCCGGCCGGGCTGACCAGGGCCGGGCTTGGCATCGTCCCGCAGATCGTCCTACCTGCGGATCAGGAGGACCGGCGATGACGGATTGGGCCTGGCGGCGCCCGCGCGGGCGGCACGACGCCTCGACTGACGCGCGGGCGGCATGAGCGCCCCGGCCGAATCGGGCCTTGCGCGCCCGCGCCTGCCGCGCGCCATCTGGGCGCTCGGCTGCGTCAGCCTGCTGATGGACATCTCGTCCGAGATGGTCCACGCGCTGCTGCCGGTCTTCCTCGTCGTCACGCTCGGCGCCGGCACCGAAATGGTCGGGCTGGTCGAGGGGCTGGGCGAGGGCACGGCCTCGATCGTCAAGATGTTCTCCGGCTGGCTGAGTGACCGGCTCGGCCGGCGCAAGCCGCTGGCCATCGCCGGCTATGCGATGGGCGCGCTGTCGAAGCCGGTCTTCGCGCTGGCACCGGTGGCGGGCGTGGTGCTGGGCGCGCGCGTGTTCGACCGGATCGGCAAGGGCGTGCGCGGCGCCCCGCGCGATGCGCTGGTGGGCGACCTCGCGCCGCCCGGCATGAGCGGCGCCGCCTTCGGCCTGCGCCAGTCGCTCGACACGGTCGGCGCCTTCGCCGGCCCGCTGCTCGCGATCGCGCTGATGGCGGCGAGCGGCGACAATATCCGCCTCGTCTTCTGGCTGGCGCTGCCCTTCGGCCTCGCCGCCGTGGCGCTGCTCGCGGTCGCGGTGCGCGAGCCGCCGCCGAAGCCGGATCGCCCGCCCGCCCGCCTGCCGCTGCGCGCCCGCGAATTCGCCGCCCTCGGCCCGCGCTTTCGCGCCGTCGTGCTGGCCGGCGCGGTGCTCACGCTCGCCCGCTTCGGCGAGGCGTTCCTCGTCCTGCGCGCCCGCAGCCTCGGCCTGCCGCTGGCGCTCACCCCGGCGGTGCTGGTGGTGATGAACGTGGTCTACGGCCTCGCCGCCTATCCGGCCGGCCGCCTGGCCGACCGGCTGGATCGGCGGGGCGTGCTCGCCGCCGGGTTCGGCGTGCTCATCCTCGCCGATCTCTGCCTCGCCTTCGCCCCCGGCCTCGTGGTCGGCCTGCTCGGCATCGCCCTGTTCGGCCTGCATATGGGGCTGACCCAGGGCGTGCTCTCGGCGCTGGTCTCCGATGCCGCACCCGCGGCCGCGCGCGGCACGGCGTTCGGCGTGTTCCACCTCGCCGGCGGTCTCGCCCTGCTGGCCGCGAGCCTGATCGCCGGCCTCGCCTGGAGCGTCGCCGGCCCGGCGGCGACCTTCCTCGCCAGCGCCGGTTTCGCCGCGTCCGGCCTCGTGCTCCTGCGCCTGCTGGGCTGATCCCGCGCCGTGGCGCACGGGTTGCCCGCCGCGGCGGATCGGGCCACACCAGCGCCATGACCACACCCGACCCCGACGCCGCACTCCGCCGCTCGCTGTTCCGGCACCGCGCCTTCGCGACCGGCCTGCTCGCGCTGATGGCGGCGCTGATGGCGGCGGGATACGCGCTGAAGCCCGGCCCCGCCGCCCTGTTCCTGCGCGATGCCGCCAAGGCCGGGCTGATCGGCGGCCTCGCCGACTGGTTCGCCGTCACCGCGCTGTTCCGCCACCCGCTCGGCCTGCCGATTCCGCACACCGCCATCCTGCCGGCGCAGAAGGAGCGGCTCGGCGCCGCGCTGGGCCGCTTCGTCGCCACCCATGTCTTCACCGGCGCCGACGTGACGCGGTTTCTCGCCGGGCTCGACATTCCGGCCCTGCTCGGCCGCTTCCTCGCCGATCCGGCGATGTCGGCGCCGTTGGCGGAAGCCATCGCCGGGGCACTGCCGCGCCTGCTCGATTCGGTCGAGGATGGCCGCGCGCGGCGGGTGCTCGGCCGCCTGCTGCCGCGCATGGCGGGCGGGCCGACCGCCGGCCGCCTCGTCGCCCGCGCGCTCGCCTCGCTGGTCGAGAGCGGACGCCATCAGGAGGTGTTCAGCTTCATCCTCGGCCAGCTCCGCCTGCTGCTGCAAAGCCGCGAGGCCGAGCTGAAACAGGCGGTGCGCGAGCGCGTCCGCGAGCAGGGCGGCGCGCTGGTCGGCTGGGCGGTCGGCGCGAATATCGCCGCGCGCGTCGTCACCGCGCTCAACACCGAGCTGGAGCGCGTCGACCCCGATGGCTCCGAGCTGCGCGCCGCCTTCGATGAATGGGTCCGCCGCGAGATCGTCCGCCTCACCGATGATCCCGCCCGCGCCGCCGAACTCGGCGCCGCCCTGCGCGGCGTGGTCGGGCATGAGAGCGTGCGCGCCTGGGGGGCGGAGCTGTGGGCGCGGCTTCGCGCGGCGATCGCGGCGGACGCCGCACGGCCGGGCGGCCACGCGCAGCTTCTGATCGCCGGCGCCCTCGCCAATTTCGGCGCCCTGCTCGCCGAGGACCCCACGATGCGCGCGCGCATCTCCGCCGGCGCGGGCATGGTCGTCACCCGCCTCATGCCTGGCGCGCAGGCCGAGATCGCCGGCTTCATCGGCCGCGTCATCGGCAACTGGGACGCCGCGACGATCACCGAGCGGCTCGAACTGCGCGTCGGCAAGGACCTGCAATATATCCGCGTCAACGGCACGCTGGTCGGCTTCCTCGCCGGCGGGCTGATCTTCCTTCTCCTGCATTTCGGATTTCACCAGCCGGGGTAAGCATGCACATCCACATCCAGGAATTCGCCGACAGCCCCTATCTCAAGCTGACGGCGCCCGAATTTCACGAGGCCGCCGCCCTCGCCGGCGAGATCGGCGCGGGCCACACCCTGACCGTGGGCGAGACCGAGGCCGATTTCGCCGCCGCCGCCCCCGGGATCGAGGCGCTGATCGCCACCCCTGCCGCCATCCGCCGGCTCGATCTCTCGATCGCGCCAAAGCTGCGCCTGATCCAGTCCACCTCCGCCGGCGTCGACCCGCTCGCCCCGTTCGACATGATCCCCGAGGGGGTGATGCTGCTGAACAATCGCGGCGTGCACGCCGACCGCGCCGGCGAGTTCGCGATCATGGCGATGCTGATGCTGGCGACCCACATGCCCGCCTTCGCGACCGACCAGCGCGCCCATCGCTGGCAGCGCCGCGCCTCCGGCACGGTGGCCGGCATGCGCGCGACGATCGTCGGCGTCGGCGGGCTCGGCGGCGGCGCGGCGCGCCGGGCGCGGCAATTCGGCATCCATGTCACCGGTGTCCGCAACGGCGCCGCCCCGCATCCCGATTGCGACGCGACCAGGCCGGTCGCCGATCTCGACCTGATCCTGCCCCACACCGATTTCCTGCTCCTCGCCTGTCCGCTCACCGCGGCGACGCGCAACCTGCTCGATGCGCGGCGGCTGGCGCTGCTGCCCGCGCATGCCGGGGTGATCAACATGGGCCGCGGCGCGCTGCTCGATCAGCCCGCGCTCTGCGCCGCGCTGCGCGATGGCGCCATCGCCGGCGCGGTGCTCGACGTCTTCGCCACCGAGCCGGTCCCGCCGGACGATCCGGTCTGGGACACGCCCAACCTGATCATGACGCCGCATATCTCGTCGGACGATCCGGCCCGCTACAACGCGGCGACGCTGGCCAGCTTCTTCGCGTCGCTGCGCACACTCGCCGCCGGGCGCGTCCCGCCCACGCTGGTCGATTTCGCCGCGGGCTATTGAGGCGCGTGGCGCGCGCCGAACAGCGCCGAGCCGACCCGCACCTCGGTCGCCCCGCAGGCGATCGCGGTCTCGAAATCGTCGGACATGCCGATCGAGCGCACCGCCAGCCCGTGCGTGTCGGCCATGGCGACGAGGGTGCGGAAATAGGGCGCGGGATCGGCGCCGAGCGGCGGAATCGCCATCAGCCCCTGCACCCGCTCGCCGAACCGGGCGCGCATCGCGCGGATGAAGCCATCCGCCTCGGCCATGCTCACCCCGGCCTTCTGCGTCTCGTCGCCGACATTCACCTGCACCAGCAGCCGCGGCATCCGCCCGGCGCGCTCGGCGGCCGCCGCCAGCGCATCGGCGAGTTTCGGCCGGTCGAGCGAATCGATGCAGTCGAACAACTCCACCGCCTCGCGCGCCTTGTTGGTCTGCAACGGCCCGATCAGGTGCAGCGCGAGGCCCGGATGCGCCGGGCGCAGCAGTGGGAACTTCGCCGCCGCCTCCTGCACCCGGTTCTCGCCGAACACCATCTGCCCGGCGCCGAGTGCCGCCTCGATCGCCGCGACCGGCTTGGTCTTCGACACCGCGATCAGCGTCACCGCGCGTCCCTGCGCGGCGCGGGCGATCCGCGCGCGGATCGAGTCGAGGGCGGGCCTGATCGTCTCGGGGCTGAATTCGCTCATGGATGAACAACTGATCGCGGCGGCGCGGGCGGTCAAGCGCCGCCGCCGCGCCCGCCACCCCACGCTGTGGCTGTTCACCGACCCCGCCCGCCTGCCCGACCCGCTGGCCGCGATCGCGGCGCTCCCGCCCGGCCTGTCCGGCGTGGTGCTGCGCGATGAACCCGTGGCGGCGCGCGCCGTCGCCATCGCCCGGCTCTGCCGCGCGCGGCGGATCGCGCTGGTGGTCGCCGCAGCACCCGGCCTCGCCGCGCGCCTGCATGCCGGGGTGCATCTGCGCCGCGGCGCGCGCGCGCTCCCCGCCGCCCCCCGATCCCCCGGCGGCGGCTGGATTACCGCCTCCGCGCATGACCGGGCGGAGCTTGTCCGCGCCCGCCGCGCCGGCGCCGATCTGGTGTTTCTTTCGCCGGCCTTTCCCACCGCGAGCCATCCCGGCGCGCCCGCCCTCGGCCCGGTGCGCTGGGCGGCGCTGGCCCGCGGGGCGGGGCTGCCGGTGATCGCGCTCGGCGGCGTGTGCGGCCGCCGTCTGCGCGCGCTCGGCCCCTCCTGCGCCGGCGGGGGCGCCATCGGAGCGCTGGCAATTCAGCGCCATACACTGTGGCCTTGATACAACAGCGCACCTAAATAGCCCGGCTCCGGCCGCGCGCATGTTGCTTCCTGAGACTGAAATGCCTTTTATCCGCTTGTCCGCTGCCCGGCCGCGATCAATCCCGGTTTCTGATACGGCACAGGCGGCGCAGGGTTCACGCCGGTTTCGCCGGCACAATGGAGGTTTGAATGCGCAAGTATCTTCTGGCGTCTGCCGCGTCGCTCGGCTTGATGGTCGCGGCGTCCGGCGCCGCCCACGCCCAGGCTGCCAAGGCTCCGGCCCCGGGCTCGATCCACGTCTATCTCAACGGCCTGATCAACGACCAGATCAACATGATCGGCGCCTCCGGCGACAGCGTCCAGGGCGGCACCAAGCTGAACCCGGTCGGCATGTCCGGCTTCATCCGCCTGTATCCGGGCTTCGACGGCACCACCGAGAACGGCATCCAGTACGGCGCGCACATCGAGCTGCGCACGGCCTACAGCAATGCCGGCACCGGTATCGTCGAGAACAGCGCCAGCGGCAGCCTGACCGGCCTCGCGGTCCGTCGCGCCTTCGCCTATGTCGGCACGCCGCAGACCGGCTTCGTCCGCTTCGGCCAGACCGACGGCATCTGGTGGCTGCTCTCCACCGGCGAATACTACAATTTCGGTGACGGCAACCTGTGGAACTCCGATGGTGGCGTCGGCGCCGCCGTTCCCTCGCCGGACGCTCCCTCGGGCCTCTTCACCTCGACCGGCGCGCTCTACACCACCAACAAGATCGTCTATATCTCGCCGAAGATCGCGGGCTTCCAGGCCGGCTTCGACTATGAGCCGAACTCGAACGGCTTCAAGCAGGGCGAGATTTGCGCCATCGGCAGCACCAACTGCGCCACGCTGGCGAGCGCTGCTGGCGATGCTTCCCGCCGCAAGAACACCGTCACCGGCGGCATCGAATACTCCGGCGAGTTCAACGGCGTCGGCGTCACCCTCGCGTATGACTACCTGCACGCCGCGCCGATCGGCAACAGCACCGGTCTCGGCGTGAACTACAAGTCGATGGGCATCAACGAACTGTCCGGCCAGGTCAAGTATGCCGGCTTCACCCTCGGCGTGAACGCGAAGTCCGGCCAGGTCAACAACGGCATGCACTTCCTGATGGCCGGCCAGCGCGACCTGACCTTCTATGAAGTGACCGGCATCTACGACATGGGCCCCTACACGGTCGGCGCCTACTACTTCAACAACCAGTCCGCTGGCGCCTACACGAGGGGCTCCAGCCTCGGCCGCACCGAGACCGACTACGGTGTTGCCGTCGGCGCCAACTACGCGCTCAGCAAGAACCTCGGCCTGTATGCGACCTACCTCTATGGTCACCGTCACCAGGCTGGCTACACCTTCGCGTCGAACAGCACGACGGCTCTGAAGAACAACGTGCAGTCCCAGGCGATCAGCCTCGGTGCCGCTCTGAAGTGGTAATCTGACCCGCAAGGTGTTCAGATGGGGCGGCGGAGCGATCCGCCGCCCTTTTCTTTTGCCCGGCCCCCAGCGCCGCGCAGCCCTTGGCGCGGCCGCGCCGCAGGGTTAAAGACCATCGTTGCCGGCCGGATCCTCCGGTCCGAACTGCGGAGACGAATGTGCGCTTTCCAGACATGACCTGCCCGAACCATTTCCTGCGGACCGCCCTGAAAGCCGCGTCGCTGGCCTCCGCCCTGGCGCTCGTGGCGTGCAGCAACGCGCAGCAGCCCAACCTGCCGAGCATGCAGTCCTACCGGGTGCCCCAGGCAATGGCGTCGAGCGGCAATGGCGGCGGCCTCGGCTCGCTGTTCAGCCTCGGCGGCAAGAGCCCGGCCGGGCAGACCGGTGTTGCGGTCAACGCCTATCTCTGGCGCGCCTCGCTCGACACGCTGAGCTTCATGCCGCTCGCCTCGGCCGATCCCTTCGCCGGCGTCATCATCTCCGACTGGTATTCCCCGCCCGGCACCACCGGCCAGCGCTTCAAGGTCACCGCCTACGTGCTCGGCACCACCCTCGCCGCCAACAACCTCAAGGTCTCGGTGTTCGAGCAGGGCCGCAGCGGCGGCGCCTGGGTCGATCAGCCGGTGGACCCGGCGGTCGCCAGCGGCATCGAGGACCGCATCCTCGCCCGCGCCGCCCAGCTCAAGGCCGCCGGCCAGCTGAACGGCTGATCGATGGACCAGACCACGCACGAGTCCGGCGCCTACGATTTTTCCGCCGCCGAGGCGCGCTGGCAGGCCGAATGGGAGGCGCGGAACAGCTTCGCCACCGCCGACGCCCCGCAGGGCGGCCGGCGCAAATGCTACGTGCTGGAAATGTTCCCCTATCCGTCGGGGAAAATCCACATGGGCCATGTCCGCAACTACGCGATCGGCGACGTGATCGCCCGCGCCCGCCGCGCCCAGGGCTACGACGTTCTCCACCCGATGGGGTGGGACGCGTTCGGCCTGCCGGCCGAGAACGCGGCGCGCGAGCGCAATGTCGATCCCGCCAAATGGACCCGAGACAACATTGCGGCGATGAAGGCCGATCTCAAGCGCGTCGGCCTCTCGGTCGACTGGTCGCGCGAATTCGCCACCTGCGACCCTGAATATTACGGCCACCAGCAGAAGCTGTTCCTCGATCTCTGGCGCGCCGGCCTCGCCTATCGCCGCGAATCGGCGGTGAACTGGGACCCGGTGGACATGACCGTCCTCGCCAACGAACAGGTGATCGACGGGCGGGGCTGGAAATCCGGCGCGCCGGTGGAAAAGCGCAAGCTGCGCCAATGGTTCTTCCGCATCACCGACTTCGCGGACGACCTGCTCGCCGGGCTCGACACGCTGGAGAACTGGCCCGAGCGGGTGCGCACCATGCAGCGCAACTGGATCGGCCGCTCCGAAGGCGCGGAATTCTCGATCCGCCTGACGGAACCCTGCGCCGGGATCGAGAGCGTGCCGGTCTACTCCACCCGGCCGGACACGCTGTTCGGCATGAGCTTCGTCGCCCTCGCGCCGGATCATCCGCTCGCCGCCGCCATCGCCGCCACCAATCCCGAGGCCGCCGCCTTCATCGCCGCCTGCCAGAGTGCGGGCACCTCCGAAGCCGCGATCGAGGCGGCCGAGAAGCGCGGCTTCGATACCGGCCTGCGCGTCGTCCACCCGTTCGACCCCGCGCGCACCCACCCGGTCTGGATCGCGAATTTCGTGCTGATGGATTACGGCACCGGGGCGATTTTCGGCTGCCCCGCGCACGACCAGCGCGACCTCGATTTCGCACGCAAATACGGGCTGGACGTTACCGTCGTCGTAGCACCCAAGGATGACCCCGGCATGGCGGTGGGCGATGTCGCCTTCACCGGCGATGGCGCGATCGTCAATTCCGGCTTTCTCGACGGTCTCGCCGTCACGGCGGCGAAATCCCGCGCCATCGCCGAGCTTGAGGCGCGCGGCGCCGGCAAGGGCGTGGTCAACTGGCGCCTGCGCGACTGGGGCGTCTCCCGCCAGCGCGCCTGGGGCTGCCCGATCCCGATGATCCATTGCGAGGTCTGCGGCACCGTTCCCGTGCCGGAAAAGCACCTGCCGGTGCGCCTGCCGGAGGATCTCCCGTTCGACCGGCCGGGCAACGCACTCGACCATCACCCGAGCTGGAAACACGTCGCCTGCCCGCAATGCGGCGCCGCCGCCCAGCGCGAGACCGACACGTTCGACACCTTCGTCGATTCCTCGTGGTATTTCGCCCGCTTCTGCGCGCCGCACGCGCCCGTGCCGGCCGATCCGGCGGCGACCTCGCACTGGATGCCGGTCGATCACTATATCGGCGGCATCGAGCACGCGATCCTGCACCTGCTCTACGCCCGCTTCTTCACCCGGGCGATGCACCGGCTCGGCCAGGTCGGCGTCGCCGAGCCCTTCGCCGGCCTGTTCACCCAGGGCATGCTGACGCATGAGAGCTACCGCACCGAAGACGGCAAGTGGCTCTACCCCGAGGAGGTGATCCGCCACGCCGACCACGCGACGACGCTCGATGGCCGCAAGGTCATTGTCGGCCCGATCGAAAAAATGTCGAAATCGAAGCGCAACACGGTCGATCCCTCGGCCGTCATCGCCCGTTTCGGCGCTGACACCGCGCGCTGGTTCGTCCTGTCGGACAATCCGCCCGAGCGCGACGTGGAATGGACCGAGGCCGGCGCCCAGGGTGCGTTCCGCTATGTCCAGCGTCTGTATCGCCTCGCCCGCAGCGTCGCCGCCGACCGGGCGGACGACGTGGCGCTGGAACGCGCCGAGGGCGCGGCCCGCACGCTGCGCCAGGCGACGCATCGCACCATCGCCGCGGTGACCGAGGCGATCGACGGCTTCGCCTTCAACGTCGCCATCGCCCGGCTCTACGAGCTGGCCAACGCCATCGCCGAGTCCGAGGGCCGCACCGCCCCCGGCCTTGCGGCGGCGCGGCGCGAGGCGATGTCGGCGCTGATCCGCCTCGCCGCCCCGATCATCCCGCATGTCGCCGAGGAGGCGAACGCGCTGGTCGCGCCGGAGGCCGGGCTGGTCGTCAACCAGCCCTGGCCGGTGGCCGACCCCGACCTGCTCAAGCGCGATTCGGTGACGCTGGCGGTGCAGATCATGGGCAAGCTGCGCGGCACGATCGAGCTGCCGCCGGGGGCGGATGCCGAAACCGCCATCGCGCAGGCGCTGGCCGAGCCGCGAATCGCGCAACTGCTGGCGGGCGCGACCATCGTCAAGCGCATCCACGTGCCCGACCGGATCGTGAACTTTGTCGTCCGGCCCTAAAATCCTGGCCTTCGCCGGGCTGCTCGCGCTCGCCGGCTGCGGCTTCCGCCCGCTCTACGGCGGCGGCCCCGCCGGCGCCGCGGTCTCCGCCCAGCTCGACCAGATCGATGTCGGCCTCCTGCCGGACCGCCAGGGCCAGCTCCTCCGTCAGGCGCTGGAGGCCGATCTCCAGCGCGCCGGCGCGCCCGGCTTCTACCGCTACCACCTCAAGGTCAGCTATGGCGGTTGGTACGGCCAGCCGATCGGCGTCCAGCCCGACAGCTCCAACACCCGCAACCGCTATATCGCCTCGGCGCGCTGGGTGCTGACGGCGGAAGGCAACCGCGCCAGGGTGATCGCCCGCGGCTCCGCCCAGGCGATGGACGCGCTCAACATCATCGACAACCAGAACTTCGCCGCCACCCTCGACCAGGGCGTGCTGCGCCACCACTTCGCCCAGCGCCTCGCCCGGCAGATCACCGAACAGCTCGCCGCCTATTTCCGCAATCACCCCGACCGGGGCTAGGCGCTTGAAGATCGACGCCCGCAACGTCGAGCGGTTTCTGGCCGATCCCGGTGCGGCGCGATTCGTCCTCGTCTATGGCCCCGACACCTCGCTCGTCGCCGAGCGGGCGCGGCGCCTTGCGAAACGTGTCGCCGGCGCGCTCGACGATCCGTTCCGCCTCACCGAACTCGATGCCGACACCGCCGAGCGCCTGCCCGAAGAGGCCGGCGCGCAGGCTTTCGGCGGCGGCCGCCGCGTGGTGCTGCTGCGCGATGCGGCCGACCGTCAGGCCCCGATCGTCGAGGCGGCGCTGGAGGGCAGGGGGGATGCGCTGGTGATCGGCATGGCGGCCGATCTCGCCGCCCGCTCGAAGCTGCGCGCGCTCGCCGAAAAACACCCCGAAGCCGCCGCCATCGCCTGCTACCCGCCGGAGGGGGCGGCGCGCGGCCCGGCGCTGGAGGCCGCCCTGCGCGCCGCCGGTGTGGGCATCGGCCGCGAGGCGCTGGCGCTCGCCGCCAGCCGGCTCGGCGGCGAAACCGGCGCGCTGCGCGACGCCGCCGAGCGGCTCGCCCTCTATGCCGGGCCGGGCGGCGCGGTCGATCTCGCCGCGGTCGAGGCGGTGCTGGACGATCAGGGCTCCGCCTCGATGCAGGATGCGATCGATGCGGCGCTCGCCGGCAACATCGCCGCCGCCGACCATGCGATCGGCCTCGCCCTCGAGGAAGGGGCCGCGCCGGTCGCGGTGATGCGGGTGCTGCTCTCCGAGCTTGCGGCGCTGCGCCTCGTCGCCGAGGCGATCGGCCGCGGCGCCAGCCCGCGCGATGCGCTCGCCGCCCGCCGCCCGCCGGTCTTCTTCAAGCGCCAGCCGGCCGCCCTCGCCGCCGCCGCCCGCTGGCGCGAGCCCGCCATCATGGCCGCGATCGAGCGCGTCCTGCGCGCCGAGGCCGATTGCAAGCGCACCGGCGCGATGCCCGAGCTGATCGCCCGGCAGACGCTGCTCGGCCTCGCCCAGCGCGCCGCGCGCGGGGCGTCATCCTGATCGATCGCCTCTTTCCAGCCCGCGCCGGCGGGGCCATATCCGGCAACACAAACGGGGTCTCAGAGGCGGTTCATGGCAGGGTCGGGCTACATCACCGTGCGCGGTGCGCGCGAGCACAATCTCAAGAATATCGACGTCCGCATCCCGCGTGACCAGCTCACCGTGATCACCGGCCTGTCCGGCTCCGGCAAATCCTCGCTCGCCTTCGACACGATCTACGCCGAGGGCCAGCGCCGCTATGTCGAGAGCCTGTCCGCCTATGCGCGGCAGTTCCTCGAACTGATGGGCAAGCCGGATGTCGACAGTATCGAGGGGCTTTCCCCGGCGATCTCGATCGAGCAGAAAACCACCTCGCGCAACCCGCGCTCCACCGTCGGCACCGTCACCGAAATCCACGACTACATGCGCCTGCTCTGGGCCCGCGCCGGCGTGCCCTATTCGCCGGCCACCGGCCTGCCGATCGAGGCGCAGACGGTGAGCCAGATGGTCGACCGGGTGATGGCGATGCCGCCCGGCACCCGCCTGCTGCTGCTCGCCCCGGTGGTGCGCGACCGCAAGGGCGAATACCGCAAGGAACTCGCCGAATTGCAGCGCCGCGGCTTCACCCGCGTGAAGGTCGACGGCAAGCTCCACGAAATCGCCGAGGTGCCGGCGCTCAACAAGAAGATCAAGCACGAGATCGAGGCGGTGGTGGACCGCATCGTCGTGCGCGAGGGCGCGGAACAGCGCCTCGCCGATTCCTTCGAAACCGCGCTCGCCCTCTCGGATGGCATCGCCTATGCCGAGACCGCCGACACCGGGGAGCGCACGGTGTTCTCCGCCCGCTTCGCCTGCCCGGTCTCCGGCTTCACCATCGAGGAGATCGAGCCGCGCCTGTTCAGCTTCAACTCGCCGCACGGCGCCTGCCCCGAATGCGCCGGCCTCGGCACCGAAACCGTGTTCGACCCCGCGCTGATCGTGCCCGACGAGCGCCGCCCGCTCGCCGGGCAGGCCATCGCCCCCTGGGCCAACGCGCAGTCGCCTTACTACGAACAGACGCTGGCCAGCCTCGCGAAGCATTTCCGGGTGAAGCTGACCACGCCCTGGGAAGAGCTGCCCGAAACCGTGCGCGAGGCGATCCTGTTCGGCGCCGGCGCCACCGAAATCGAATTCTCCTACAAGGATGGCGTGCGCGCCTACGCCGTCACCCGCCCGTTCGAGGGGGTGGTGCGCAACCTCGAACGCCGCATGCGCGAGACCGACAGCGTCTGGGTGCGCGAGGAGCTGGCGCGCTACCAGGCCGAGCGGCCCTGCCGGCGCTGCCACGGCGCGCGCCTGCGCGACGAGGCGCTGGCCGTCCGCATCGCCACGAAAAACATCGCCGAGGCCTCGGATCTCTCGATCCGCGACGCGCGCGACTGGTTCGCCACCGTGCTCGACACGCTGACCCCGCAGCGCCAGGACATCGCCCGCCGCATCCTCCGCGAGATCAACGAGCGGCTGCAATTCCTCGTCGATGTCGGGCTCGACTATCTTTCGCTTGCCCGCGGCTCGGCCACGCTCTCGGGCGGCGAGAGCCAGCGCATCCGCCTCGCCAGCCAGATCGGCTCCGGCCTGACCGGCGTGCTCTATGTTCTCGACGAACCCTCGATCGGCCTGCACCAGCGCGATAACGAGCGGTTATTGGGCACGCTCCGCCGGTTGCGCGATCTCGGCAACACGGTCCTCGTCGTCGAGCATGACGAGGACGCGATCCGCAGCGCCGATCACGTGATCGATATCGGCCCGCGCGCCGGCGTGCATGGCGGCGAACTGATCGCCGAGGGCACGGTGGCGGACATCGCGGCCAATCCCCGCTCGCTCACCGGCGACTATCTCTCCGGCCGCCGCGCCATCGCGGTGCCCGCGCGGCGCCGGCCGGTCGATCCCGCGCGGATGCTCAAACTCGTCGGCGCGCGCGGCAACAATCTCAAGACCGTCACCGGCGAATTCCCCCTCGGCGTGTTCACCGCCATCACCGGCGTCTCCGGCGGCGGCAAGTCCACCCTGGTGATCGACACGCTCTACAAGGCCGTCTCCCGCCGCCTGATGGGCTCGGGCCAGGTGCCCGCGCCGTTCGACCGGCTCGACGGGCTCGACCTGCTCGACAAGATCATCGAGATCGACCAGTCGCCGATCGGCCGCACCCCGCGCTCCAACCCGGCGACCTACACCGATCTCTTCGCCCCGATCCGCGACTGGTTCGCCGAACTGCCCGAAAGCCGCGCCCGCGGCTACAAATCCGGCCGATTCTCCTTCAACGTCAAGGGCGGCCGCTGCGAGGCCTGCCAGGGCGACGGCGTGCTCAAGATCGAGATGCACTTCCTGCCCGACGTCTTCGTCACCTGCGACACCTGCAAGGGAAAACGTTACAATCGCGAAACGCTGGAAATCCGCTTCCGCGACAAGTCGATCGCCGATGTGCTCGACATGAATGTCGACGAGGCGATGGGCTATTTCTCCGCCCAGCCCCGCATCCGCGACCGGCTCGAACTGCTCGGCAAGGTCGGCCTCGGCTACATCAAGCTCGGCCAGGCCGCGACCACCCTTTCCGGCGGCGAGGCGCAGCGCATCAAGCTCGCCAAGGAACTCGCCCGCCGCGCCACCGGCCGCACCCTCTATATTCTTGACGAGCCGACAACAGGACTGCACTTTGAGGATGTCAGGAAACTGCTGGAGGTCCTCCATGCGCTGGTCGATGCCGGCAACACCGTGATCGTGATCGAGCACAATCTGGAGGTCATCAAGACCGCCGACTGGATCATCGATCTCGGCCCCGAGGGCGGCGATGGCGGCGGCGAGATCGTCGCCGCCGGCACGCCCGAGGATGTCGTGGGCGTCGCCCGCTCGCACACCGCCCGCTTCCTCGCGCCCCTGCTGCCGAAGCCGGCGGCGCGAACCCCCGGTCGCCGCCGCAAGGTCGCCTGATGCTGCCGGCCTGGAAGCAAACATTGCTGCGCCTGCCGCCGCTGGCGCGCATCGCCGCGCGCGAGGGCGCGCTGCACAACCGCGTCGCGGCACTGGAATCCGAGCTTGCCGCCCTGCGCCCGCCGCCCGCGCCATCCCTCCCGCTCGTCCACGCGGTCGAGCATTTCTGGTGCGACGCCTATGGCGTCCATGTCTGCGGCTGGGTTCACGCCCACGCGGTGAAGGTGCGCGCGCTCTCCCTTCGCGTGGGCGACCGCCGGACCGATCCGGTGCCGCCCGCGCCCCGCCCGGATGTGCAGTCCCACTACCCCGACATCGCCGATAGCGGCTTCGCCCTCTATCTCGAAACCCCGCCCTTCCAGCCCGCCTGCCTCGACATCGAGACCGATGCCGGCACAATCTCCCTCCCGCTCGCGCCGCCGCCGCTGCCGCCGCCGCCGCCGTCGCGCCGCGTGATCCAGCCCTTCATCGACGAAATGCGCCAGCGGCGCGGCCGGGTGCTGGAAATCGGCGCCCGCATCGTCGGCCCCGAGAGCTATGCGCGGATCGGCGAATTCGCGCCCGACTGCCATTATGTCGGCTGCGACATCCACCCCGCCCCCGGCGTCGACCTGGTGGCGGACGCGCACACCCTCTCCGCCGCCACCGGCAGGGCCGCCTTCGAGGGGATCTTCTCGATCGCGGTGATGGAACACATCGCCGAGCCCTGGCGCGTCGCCGCCGAAATCAACCGCGCGCTCAGCCAGGGCGGCCTGACCTTCCACATCACCCACCACACCTTCCCGCTGCACGAGACGCCGAACGATTTCTGGCGCTATTCGGACGAGGCGATGCGCATCCTGTTCGGCCCGGCGCGCGGCTTCGAGATCGTCGATGTCGGCATGCGCAACCCGGCGAACCTGGTGCGGCTGTTCCCCGGCCGCGGCCTTGCCGACATGGAACTGACCCGCCATCACGGTTTTGTCGGCACCTGGGTGCTGGCCCGCAAGGTCGCCGAAATCCCCGACGACGCGCCCGATACCGCGACGATCGAAACCCTCGCCGCGCGCAGCCGCGCCTATCCGAACCGCGGTTGAGTCGAGAGACGCATCCGATCAGACGAACACCACCTGATCGGATGATGCTCTATGATATTGATAATCAGAGCATCTTTATCCGATCAGACGAACACCACCTGATCGGATGATGCTCTATGACATTGATAATCAGAGCATCTTTATCCGATCAGACGAACACCATCTGATCGGATGATGCTCTATGCCCCGGCCGCGCCCGGCGCCACCGTCACCGGCACCGATTTGTAAGTCGGCGTGCCGCTCTGCCGGTCATGTCGGGCCAGCGGCATCAGCACGTTGGCCTCAGGGTAATAAGCCGCGACCGAGCCTTCCGCGATGTCGTATTCGATGGCGGTGAACCCGGCGAGGCGATGTGCTCCGTCCTCGGCATGGGCAACGTCGATGCGCCCGCCATGCTCGATGCCGAGCCGCTCCATGTCCGCGCGGTTCATGAACACGACGTCGCGCCGGCCGAACACGCCGCGATAGCGGTCATCCATCCCGTAGATCGTGGTGTTGTACTGGTCATGGCTGCGGATCGTGGTCAGCAGCAGGGTCCCCTGTTCCGCGCCGGCGCCGCCCGGCGGCATGAACTCGGCGCGGCCCGATTCGGTGCGCCACACGCGCTCGGCCGGCGGGATCGGCAGGCGGAAGCCGCCCGGCACGGCCACCCGCGCGTTGAAATCGGCGAAATCGGGGAACACCGCCTCGATCGCGTCGCGGATCAGGCTGTAATCGGCCACCATCTCGCGCCACGGCACGGTGCTGCGGGGCAGGGTGGCCATCGCCATCCCGGCGACGATCGCCGGCTCCGAGCGCAGCAGCGGCGAGGCCGGCGCGAGCCTGCCGGCCGAGGCATGCACCATCGACATCGAATCCTCGACGGTGATCGCCTGCGGCCCGCTCTCCTGGATGTCCTCCTCGGTCCGGCCGAGGCAGGGCAAGATGATCGATTCCCGGCCGATCAGCAGGTGCGAGCGGTTGAGCTTGGTGGCGACATGCACCGCCAGATCGAGCCGCCGCATCGCCGCCGCGCAATTCTCCGTGTCCGGCATGGCGATGGCGAGATTGCCGCCGAGGGCCAGCAGCGCGCGGGAGTCGCCGCGCAGCATCGCCTCCATCGCCGCGACCGCGTCATGCCCGTGGGCGCGCGGCGGGGTGAAGCCGAAGCGCTGCGCGATCCGCTCCAGCATCGCCTCGCCCGGCTTCTCGGTAATCCCCACGGTGCGGTCGCCCTGCACGTTGGAATGCCCCCGCAGCGGGCAGATCCCCGCGCCCGGCCGGCCGAAATTGCCGCGCAGCAGCAGCAGGTTGGCGATCTGCCGCACATTCTGCGTGCCGGTCGAGTGCTGGGTGATGCCCATGCCATAGGTGACGATGGTCGATTTCGCCCGCGCGTAATGCTCCGCCACGGTGGCGAGGTCGGCGCGCGACAGCCCGCTCGCCGCCTCGATCCGGTCCCACGGCGTCGCGCGCAGGTCGGCGGCGAGGTCCTCGAACCCGTTGGTGTGTGCTGCGATGAAGTCGCGGTCGATGATGCCGGCCTCCGGCCCCGCCTCGGCGTCGCGTTCGAGCAGCGCCTTCATGATGCCCGAGAGTGCGGCGGCATCGCCGCCGACCCGCACCTTGAGATAGGTCGAGGCGATCGGCGTCGCCCCCATCGTCGCCATCTCCACCGCGTTCTGCGGATCGGCGAAGCGCTCCAGCGCCCGCTCGCGCATCGGGTTGAACACGATGATCGGCACCCCGCGCCGCGCCACCTCGTGCAGCGTGCCCATCATCCGCGGATGGTTGGTGCCGGGGTTGTGCCCCATCGCGATGATCAGGTCGCAATGGTCGAAATCATCGAGCGAGACGGTGCCCTTGCCGAACCCGATCGACTGCGGCAGCCCCACGCTGGTCGCCTCGTGGCACATGTTCGAGCAGTCGGGGAAATTGTTGGTGCCATATTCGCGGGCGAACAACTGATAGAGAAACGCCGCCTCGTTCGAGGCGCGGCCGGAGGTGTAGAACTCCACCATGTTGGGGTCGGGCAGGGCGCGCAGCACCGCGCCGATGCGGGCGAAGGCGTCGTCCCAGCCGATCTCGCGATAGGTGTCGCTCGCGTGATCATAGGCCAGCGGGTGGGTCAGCCGCCCGGCATCCTCCAGCGCGTGGTCCGACCAGCCGAGCAGCTCGCTCACCGTATGGGCGGCGAAGAAATCGGGGCCGACGCGCTTGCGCGTCGCTTCCCAGGTCACCGCCTTGGCGCCGTTCTCGCAGAACTGGAAGGTCGAGGTATGTTCCTTGTCCGGCCAGGCGCAGCCGGGGCAGTCGAACCCGGTGGGCTTGTTGGTGCGCAGCAGCAGGCGGGCGGCGTCGCCGGCATCCATCTGGGTGCGGATCGCCTTGGCGGTGGCGCGCAGCGCGCCCCAGCCGCCGGCGGGCGCGCCATAGGGCCGGATGCCCTTCAGGTTGTGATCGGGCACGATGCGACGTCGCGTGGTCATGGGCTGCATCTCCGCTAGAGCGCCATCCGGTCCGCCCGGACCGGCCCTGGTCTCTATGATGGTGTTCATTAAGGCAACGTTACCGCGCCGGATGTTTACATCCGCGCGGGTGATGCCGTGGTCTGGTCGCGCCGGCCCGGGACGCCCTGCGCGCCTCGCACGTGAGCCCGCGCGCCTCGCGCCGCAACCCCTCTGGCGGCAAAACATTTGTGCAGCGCGGGGCAGGGCGCGCAGCCCCTCTTGCGGCGCGGCGGCGCAAGGCCGACATCACGCCTGATCGGCGTCTGCTGCAGGGCGTCGCCCCGCGCCGGAGGTTGCAACGTGGATTACCTGGGAGCCTTGCGCCTGTTCGGCCGCGCGGTCGAGCTTGGCAGTTTCTCGAAGGCGGCCGAGGCGCAGGGCGCGAAAGTCTCGACCGTCTCGCGCGCCGTCGCCGGGCTTGAGGCCGATCTCGGCGTCGCCCTGTTCCATCGCTCGACCCGCCGCCTCCACCTCACCGAGCCGGGCGAGCAGTTCTACGCCCAGGTGCAGGCCATCCTCCGCAATCTCGACGAGGCGCGCGATTCGGTCGCGGCGTTGCAGGCGCGGCCGCAGGGCCTGCTGCGGCTCAACCTGCCCGGCGCCTTCGGCCGCCGCCATGTCGTGCCCTTCATCCCCGACTTCCTGAAGCTCTATCCCGGCCTCAGGCTCGAACTCTCCTTCACCGATGTGCGGATGGACCTGCTGGCCAGCGGCGCCGACCTCGCCATCCGCATCGGCCCGCTGATCGACTCGACACTCATCGCCCGCAAGCTCGCCGGTCATCGCCGCGTCGTCTGCGCGAGCCCGTCCTACCTCGCCGCCGCCCCGCCGCTCGCCGCCCCGCGCGACCTGCTGCGCCACAACGCGCTGATCTACACGCTGCAACCGACCGACCGCTGGTTCTTCCGTCGCGGCGCCGAGGCGGGCGAGCCGGAGGAGGAGGTGCCGATCGCCGGCATCCTCCGCTCCGACGATTCCGAGGCGCTGCTCGATGCCGCGCTGGCCGGCGTCGGCATCGCCCTGCTGCCGGTCTGGCTGGTCGGCGAGGATATCGCCCGCGGCCGGCTGGTCCGCCTGCTGCCCGACTGGTTCGCGATGATCTCGACCCGCCCCGGCGGCATCTATGGCATCTATCCGCCGCATGCCCGCATTTCCCCCAAGGTGCGCGCCTTCCTCGACTTCATCGAGGCGAAATTCGGCCGCCCGCCTTATTGGGATGCCGAGGCCGGCTGACCCGGCCCGCCCGCCCCACCCGAGACAAACAAGCCCGCGAAAGACAAGCCATGATCGTGCGCGACCGTGCCACCACGCTGACCCTGCTGACCACGCTGCGCGGCTCGATCCTGCAGCGCGTCGCCCCCAGGCTGCTGGCGCTCTTGCTGCTCTCCCTCGGCGTCACCCTCGTCCACGCCACGCACAAGCTGCCGGACTGGCCGCTGGCCACCGTGCCCTTCACCCTGCTCGGCCTCGGCCTGTCGATCTTTCTCGGCTTCCGCAACAGCGCCTGTTACGACCGCTGGTGGGAAGGGCGGCAGCAATGGGGACTGCTGATCGCCGAGTCGCGCGCCCTGATCCGCGAAATCACCGCGCTCCTGCCGGATGATCCGGCGCTCGCCCAGCGCCTCGGCGGCCGCATCGCCGCCTTCGCCCACCTGCTGCGCGACCATCTGCGCGGGAGTTCGGGGGCGGATTGGCAGGACTGGCTCGCCCCGGCCGAGCGCGCCTGGATCGCCGGCCAGCGCAACCGGCCGGATGCGGCGCTGCGCCGTCTCTCCGCCGAGCTTGCCGGCCTCGTCGCCGCCGGGCGGCTGAGCGACATGCTCTACCGCATCCTCGCCGAGCGCATCGCCGCGATGACCGGCATCCAGGCCGCCTGCGAACGCCTGCGCTCGACGCCCACACCCTTCACCTATTCCCTGCTGCTGCACCGCACCGCATGGCTGTTCTGCGTCTTCCTGCCCTTCGGCTTCGTGCAAACGCTCGGCCTCGCCACACCCATCGTCACGGTGATCCTCGGCTATGCGTTTTTCGGCCTCGACGCGCTGGGCGACGAGCTTGAGGAGCCGTTCGCCCTCTCGCAAAATGCCTTGCCGCTCAATGCTTTCGCGCGAACGATCGAGATCGCGGTGCTCGAAGCCCTCGGCGCCGCCGAACTGCCGCCGCCGCTGTTGCCGGTCGATCACGTCCTGTCGTGAGCGCCCGCCGCCGGGTTGACATGGCCGCGTCGCTGGCTACTTGGATTTCAGAAATTTCTGAAAGTTCAGGCAATGCCGCTCACCCCCATCATCGAGGCCTTCGTGCTGCATTTCGGCGAGATGGGCAGCCATTGGGGCATCAACCGCACGGTCGGGCAGATCTACGCGCTGCTCTACGTGTCCGACCGTCCGCTGCCGGCCGACGAGATCGCCGAAACCCTCGGCTTCTCGCGCTCGAACGTGTCGATGGGGTTGAAGGAGCTGCAATCCTGGCGCCTCGTGCGGCTGCAACACCTGCCGGGTGATCGGCGCGAGCATTTCTCGACCCCGGACGACATCTGGCAGATCGTCCGCACCCTGGCCGAAGAGCGCCGCCGCCGCGAGATCGACCCCACCCTCACCGTGCTGCGCGACCTGCTGATGGAGCCGCCCCGCTCCGAGGCGGACCGTCTCGCCCAGCGCCGTCTCGCCGAGATGCACGACCTGATCGAGCTGCTGATGCGCTGGTCGGAAGACGTGCAGAAGCTCGACAACAAGGATCTGGTCCAGCTCCTCCGCCTCGGCGGCCGCGTCGTGGCGCTGCTGGAACTGAAGAACCGCCTGCCGCTGCTCGGGCGCGGCAAGGCCGGCCGCTCCCGGCCCGAGACCACCGAAGCCGACGCCCTCGCCGGCGCCGACGCCAACGACAACAACGATACGGACAGAGAATGACAAGCATGCATGCCGGCGGGCTGGCGCTCGTGCTCGCACGCGCCCAGTTCGGTTTCACCATCGCGTTTCACATCATGTTCCCGGCCTTCTCGATCGGGCTCGCCGCCTATCTGACGGTGCTCGAACTCATGTGGCTGGTCAGCGGCCGCCCGGTCTATCTCGATGCCTACCGCTACTGGCTGAAGATTTTCGCCGTCATCTTCGCGATCGGCGTCGTCTCCGGCCTGGTGATGGCCTACGAGGTCGGCGCCAACTGGGCGGGCTACTCGGAAAAGGTCGGGCCGATCCTCGGGCCGCTCCTCGCCTGGGAGACGATGACGGCCTTCTTCCTCGAGGCCGGCTTCCTCGGCATCATGCTGTTCGGCATGTCGCGCGTCGGCCCGAAACTGCATTTCGCGGCGACCGCGCTGGTCTCGATCGGCACGCTGATCTCGGCCTCGTGGATTCTCGCCGCGAATTCCTGGATGCAGACGCCCCGCGGCTACGCCATCGCCCCGAACGGCGATTTCGTGCCGAAGAACTGGCTCGCCATCATCTTCAACCCGACCTTCCCCTATATGTGGCTGCACATGGTGCTCGCCGCCTTCATCGCGACGGCGCTCGCCGTCGGCGCGGTCGGCGCGTTCCACCTGCTGCGCAACCCGAAGAACCCGGTCAGCCGGCTGATGTTCTCGATGGCGATGTGGCTGCTGACCATCGCCGTGCCGGTGCAGGGCTTCGTCGGCGATGAAGCCGGCCGCGCCACGATGACCGACCAGCCGCTGAAACTCGCCGCGATGGAGGGCGACTTCCACACCCGCGCCGGCCAGGCGCTGCACCTCTTCGGCTGGCCCAGCCGCAGCCTCGGCCGTCTGCTGTATGACGTCAAAATCCCCGATCTCGGCTCGCTCATCATCACCCACGACCTGCACGGCGTGGTGCAGGGGCTGGATGCCTTCCCGAAATCCGACTGGCCGGTGCTGATCCCCACCTTCTGGGGCTTCCGGGTCATGGTCGGGCTGTGGTCGCTGATGCTGGTCCTCGCCCTCGGCGCGCTGGCCCTGCGCCGCGGCGGACGGCTCTATGAAAACGCCTGGTTCAAGCGCTTCGCGGTGGCGATGGGGCCGGCCGGCTTCCTCACCATCATCGCCGGCTGGGTGGTCACCGAAACCGGCCGCCAGCCCTGGACGGTCTATGGCGTGCTGCGCACCGTGCAGAGCGTCTCGCCGCTCACCCTGGGCGAGATCGTCTGGTCCTTCGGCGTCATCATCGTGCTCTACACGCTCGTCTTCGGCGTCGGCATCCGCTACGTGCTCGGCCTGATGGCGCAGGAGCCGAGTATCGGCGAACCGCCGCTGCGCGACGACAAGCCGCTGCGCAGCCACGGCCCGCACCGCCTGCACGATCCCGCCGCAACCCCCAGCCCGGCGGAGTAGGGGCCATGCTCAACGCCCACACATTGCCGATCATCTGGGGCTGCATCATGGCCTTCGTGATCTTCGCCTATGTCGTGCTCGACGGGTTCGATCTCGGCGTCGGCATCCTGTTCGCGGCCGAGCGCGGCCGCACCGAGCGCGACGTGATGGTGAACTCCATCGCCCCGGTCTGGGATGGCAACGAAACCTGGCTCGTGCTCGGCGGCTCGGGCCTCTACGGCGCCTTCCCCGAGGCCTACAGCGTGATCCTGCCGGCGGTCTATCCGCTGGTGATCACCATGCTGATCGGCCTGATCCTGCGCGGCGTCGCCTTCGAGTTCCGCTTCCGCGCGCATACCGAGCGGCACAGGCTCAACTGGGATTACGGGTTCTGGTTCGGCTCGGTCATCGCCGCCTTCTGCCAGGGCGCGATCCTCGGCGCCGTGCTGCACGGCACGAAGGTCGCCGGCGGCCAGTTCGCCGGCGGGCCCTTCGCCTGGGTCTCCGCCTTCTCGCTGTTCACCGGCCTCGCCGTGGTCTGCGGCTACGCGCTGCTCGGCGCCGCCTGGCTGGTCTGGCGCACCGAAGGCGGGCTGCAACTGCGGATGCGTCACGAAACCGCCCGGCTCGCCCTCGGCATGCTCGCCTGCATCCTCGCCGTCAGCGTCTGGACCCCGCTGCTCGACCACGCCTACGCCGTGCGCTGGTTCACCTGGCCCGGCCTCGCCGTCACCGGCCTCGCCCCGCTCGCGGTGGCAGCACTCGCCTTCTTCCTGTTCCGCGCCCTGCGCCGCGGCGCCGCGGTGCATGACAGCACCGCCTTCCTCTGCGCGCTCGGCCTGTTCCTGGTCAGCTTTCTCGGCCTCGGCTTCTCGCTGTTCCCGAACATCATCCCGCCTGGCGTGACCATCTGGCAGGCCGCTTCCCCCGTCGGCTCGCAGGAATTCCTGCTGGCCGGCGCGGTGGTGATGATCCCCGTCATCATCGCCTACAACGCCTTCGCCTACCGCGTCTTCCATGGCAAGGTGGATCACGCGGCCTTCGATCACTGAGCCCGGCGCCTGGCCCGCATTGCGGGTCCGGGCGGATGGCTGGACAGCATCGCCAAGCCGTGTTGATACGATGGTCCGCCGCGGCAGAACGCCGTGGCGCGGTCTCGGAGCGGAAAGGTTGGACAATGGCGGGTAGTGTGAACAAGGTAATCCTGGTCGGCAATCTCGGGCGCGATCCCGAAACGCGGACGACGCAATCCGGCATGAAGATCGTCAATCTCGCCGTGGCCACCTCGGAAACCTGGAACGACAAGGCGAGCGGCGAGCGCCAGGAGCGCACCGAGTGGCACCGCGTCGTCATCATGAACGACCGGTTGGCCGATGTGGCGGAGCGTTATCTGCGCAAGGGCTCCAAGATCTATCTCGAAGGCAAGCTGCAAACCCGCAAATGGACCGACCAGTCGGGCCAGGAGAAATACACGACCGAGGTGATGCTCGGCCGGATCGGCGCCGAGCTGGTCCTGCTCGACCGCGCCGGCGCCGGCGCCGGCGGCGGCGATGACATGCCCCGCCCCGCGCCGCGCGCCCCGGTCGCTTCGCCCGCCTCCAGCCCCGCGCGCGGCGGCGGCTGGGATTCCGGCCGCGCCAGCGATCTCGACGACGAAATCCCCTTCTGAACCACGCTAATTCCCGGCCGGATGATGCCATCCGGCCGGATACCGCTCAGATGCCCGCGCCCCCGATGAACGTCTCCCCGAGGGCCCGGCGCAGATCGCTCACATAGCCATCGAGCCCGTTGCGCGCGCGCGGATGCGGCGTGCGGATCGCCACATCCCGCGCGATCCGCGCCGGGCTGCCGGCCAGCAGCACCACCCGCTCGGCCAGATAGGTCGCCTCGTCCAGGTCATGCGTCACGAACAGGATCGTGGTCCCGGTCTCCCGCCAGATCCGCAGCAGCTCGTCCTGCAACGCCTGCCTTGTGATCGCGTCGAGCGCGCTGAACGGCTCGTCCATCAGCAGCAGGTCGGCCGAAACGGCGAGGGCGCGGGCAATGCCCACGCGCTGCCGCTGGCCGCCGGAAAGCTGCCCCGGCCAGCGCCCCGCCGCATCCGCGAGGCCAACGAGCGCGAGCGCCGCCTCGGCCCGCCGCCGCCGCGCCGCCGCGTCCAGCGCCAGCCCCTCCAGCCCGAACTCGACATTGCCGAGCACCCGCCGCCACGGCATCAGCCGCGCGTCCTGAAACACCAGCGCCGCCGTCCTGCGGTCGGGCGCCGGGCGGGCCAGCAGCCGCACCTCGCCGCGCCTTGCCGCGACCAGCCCCGCCACCACCCGCAACAGGGTGGACTTGCCCACGCCGGACGGCCCGACAATCGCGGTGAACCCGCCCCGCTTCAGGCTCAGATCGAGCCCCTCCAGCACGTTGCGTCCGCTCGCATCGCCCGGATGGCCGAAGGCGAGGCCGCTCAGCTCGACGATCGGCTCCCTCGCGCCGCTCATGCCCGCGTCCACGCCAGAAACCGCCGCGTCACCCGCTCGAACGCCAGGTCGGTCATGCCGTAGAGCAGCGCGATCGTCAGCATGTACAGCACCAGAACATTGGTCGCGAGCACCCCGGCCGCCTCGTTCATCCGCTGGCCGATCCCCGGAATCCCGAACAGCTCCGCCGCCACCACCGCCATCCAGCCCTGGCCGAGCCCCGAGCGCACGCCCGAAAGCATCCCCGGCAGCGCCGCCGGCAGGATCACCTTGACGAGCCGGCGGGCGAACCCACCCTGGCCGAACGCCGCCGCGAGTTCCACCAGCCCCTCATCGACCGCCTCGACGGCGGACCACGTCGCGAAATAGTTCAGCCAGAACACGCCGACGCCGATGATGAACGCCGCCGCCGCCTGGCTGGGGCCGAACCAGATCAGCGTGAAGGGTATCCACGCCAGCGGCGGAATCGGCCGCAGCAGCCGGGCGACCCAGGCTTGCGCCGCGGCGAAGCGCGGCAGCAGCGCCACCGCCGCCCCGGTGACGATGCCGAGCAGGCTGCCAAGGCCGACACCGATCAGGTAATGCCCGAGGCTTTCGCCGATCGCGGTGAACCAGTTGCCATTGCGAATCTCGCCGATCAGCGCCTGCGGAATGGCACTCGGCGCCGGCACGAAATTCGCCGGCAGCACCCCGCCGCGCACCGCCGCCTCCCAGGCGCCGAGGAAAACCGCGAGTCCTGCCGCCGAGAGCAGCGCCGGCCGGCGTGGCGTGACCGGCCTCATCCGGCCGATTTCACCGCGTGCATGTAGAACGAGGCGTCGAACATCGCCCCCACATCCGCGACCTTCCCGATATGGTCGATCTTCGCCTGATAGGCGTTGAGCTTTTCCGTCGCCGCGATGATCCGGCGCGGATCGGCGATCGGGTTGAGCGAGGGCGATTGCACCGCCCGCAGCAGCGTCGCCTCCGGAATCAGCCCCTTGCCGAGCGTCTTGGCCAGATCGGCGGCGGCGCGGTGCGGATGCGTGCGCAGGAAGCGCGTCGCCCGCACATGCAGATCGACCATGGCCTGCACCGCGGCCGGGTTTTCATGCGCGAGGCGCTGCGTCACCGCCAGCACCGCCCCTGGCTGGCCGGGGAACATCGCATCGCCGCGCGCCAGAATCCGCGCATCGGGCTCGCGCTCCTGCACGATCGTCAGGGTCGGCTCCAGCGTCGATGCGGCGTCGAGCGACCCCGAGAGCAGCGCCTGCTGCAACGCGCTGGCGCCGAACCCCATCACCTCGACCGCATCCCGCGGCACATGCGCGACCTCGTTGAGCCAGTAGCGCAGCACCGTATCAGGCACCGAGCCGCGGGGCAGGCTGCCGATCCGCGCCTTGCGCCCGGTCGCCTTGCGGAAGGCGGCGAAGGCGGCGGCGGGGGAGGCGGCGTGCGGCCACATCCCGGCGAGCTTGCCGCGCCCGAGCAGGGCGATCTGCCCCTCGCCATTCGCCGCGACGATCCGCAGATCGACGCCATGCGCCTGCGCCACCATCGCCGGGCCGATCCCGATATAGGCGACGTCGAACCGCCCGGAGGCCAGCGCCTGCACCATCGCCGGGCCCGAGGAAAAACTGGTGCCGTGCAGCGCCAGCCCCGCCTGCCGCGCCCAGCCCTCCGCCTCGATGACGAAGAGCTGCGCCATCGGCAGGATCGGAATATAAGCGACCCGCAGCGCCGTCGTCCCCGCCGCCAGCGCCGGCCGCGCGCCCCCGGCCGCCGCGGCCAGGGCTGCGGCGCCCGCCATCATCTGGCGTCGTGATGTCAAAACTCGGTCTGTCTGCGGCATCTTGCTGTCCCGGCTCCGTCAAAAACCCCGCCCGGCGCGGCGCGCCGGCGTCACGTCTAGCGTAACAGGAGAGGCTCCCGCTTCACAATCGCCGCCGCCGCGCGGGGTGAAATGCGCCACACCGCGTGTATGACCTTCCGCGCGTCACCGCGCGTATGGCTTCCCGCGCGTCACCGCGTGTATGGCTTTCCGCGCGTCACCGCGCGGGCTCGCCAAGCCCCAGCCGCGCCAGCAGCCTCGCATCCCCGGGTGTTACGACATCCGCCAGCGTGTAGCGGTCGAACACCGCCAGCAGCGCCGCCTGCGCCTCGTTCATCACCCCCTGCAACCCGCAGCATCCGCCGATCGCGCAGGCGCCGCCCTCCTGGCAGGTCACCAGCGCCAGGCTCGGCTCCATCGCCCGCACCACCTCGCCGAGCCCGATCTTCGCCGCCGGCCGGCCGAGGCGCATGCCGCCCTTGCGGCCGCGAATGGTCTCGACCAGCCCGCTCTGGCCGAGCGCGTGCGCCACCTTGGTCAGATGGTTCTCCGAAATGCCGTAGGCCGCCGCCACTTCCGGGATCGACGCCTGGCCGTCCGGCCGCAGCGCCAGCAGGATCAGCGTCCGCAGGCCGTAATCGGTGAACATTGTGAGATGCATTCACCATCCCTAACGCTGCCGCCGCGCCGGATCAACGCAATTGCACATGCTCGGCGAGAATCTGCGCCTCCGGCACGCCATGCCGCCGCGCCGTCGCGATCACCGCCTCCACCAGCCGGGGCGGGCCGCACACATAAATGTCCGGCGCGCCGGCGGCGCTGGCCAGAAGCCGGTCGAGCGCCTCCGCCGCGGTGCCGGCAAACCCGCGCCACGCCGCCTGCGGATGCCAGATCGCGGTGGTCACCGTAAGGCCGGGCAGTTGCGCGGCAAGCGCCTCGATCTCCGCGGTCGCGAACAGCTCGTCCTCGCGATTGGCGCCGAAAATCAGATGCGTCTCCTGCGTGTCCTGAAATTCGGCGAGGTGCCGCAGCATCGCGAGCAGGGGCGCGAGGCCGCAGCCCCCGCCGACGAGGCAGCGCGGCCGCGGGCTTGCCTCGTCCAGCACGAAGCGGCCGAGCGGGCCGCGCAGCGAGAGCGCGTCGCCCGGCTTCGCCACGGTGCCGAGCCAGGTGGAGAACGCCCCGCCCGGCACGAGCCGGATCAGGAACTCCAGCCGCCCGTCCCAGTTCGGCAGGTTGGCCAGCGAATAGGCGCGGCGGATATCGGTGCCCGGAATCGCCACCTCCATATATTGCCCGGGCACGAAATCGGCGGCCTCGCCGCGTTCCGCGTCGGGGCGCAGGCGCAGGCCGAGCGAAACCGCGCTCGCCCCCGCCGGCGCGATCCGCTCGATCACCGCCTCGCGCGTCGGCGCGCGGTGCCGCAGGATCGCCGCCTCGGCATAAGGCAGCGCCACCGTCATGTCCGAGGTCGGCCGGCACTGGCAGAGCAGCACGTCGCGCGTGATCGTCTCGCCCGTCCGCCCGCCCGCATCGTATTCGCCCGCCGTGATTTCGGCCCGGCACAGGCCGCAACTGCCCTCATGGCACATCGAGGGCAGGAACAGCCCGGCGGCTTCGGCGGCGGCGAGCACGGTCTCGCCCGGCGGGCAGCCAACATCGAGACTCGCGCCGTCGCGGGTAAGCAGGGTGATATCGTTCATCGCTCGGGTCCAGGTTCGGATGCGGGAGCCGGGGCGGCGGGTGCGCGCCCCGGCATGGATAAGCTCAGGCCGCCGCCTTCGGCGCCAGCGCGTCGGCAAGGTCGGCCGAAGCCGAGGTGATCGGCCGCACCCCGAAGCGGGTCACCAGAATGTCGAGCAGCGCCGGAGTCAGAAAGCCCGGCAGCGTCGGCCCGAGCCGCACATTCCGCACCCCGAGGGCGAGCAGCGTCAGGAATACCGCCGCCGCCTTCTGCTCGAACCACGAAACCACCAGCGACAGCGGCAGCTCGTTCACCCCGCAGCCAAACGCGCCGGCCAGCGCCTGGGCGATCACCAGCGCCGAATAGGCGTCGTTGCACTGGCCGATATCGAGCAGCCGCGGCAGCCCGCCGATCGTGCCGAACTCATGCGTGTTGAACCGGTACTTGCCGCAGCCCAGCGTCATCACCACCGTATCCGTCGGCGCCTGCTCGGCGAACTCGGTGTAATAATTGCGCCCCGGCGCCGCGCCGTCGCAGCCGCCGATCAGGAAAAAATGCCGGATCGCGCCGGATTTCACCGCCCCGATCACCTGCTCCGCCGTCCCCAGCACGGCCGCGCGCCCGAAGCCGGTGGTCACCGTCCGCTCCGGCTCGCTGCGGGTGAAGCCCGGCAGCGCCTTCGCCGCCTGCACCACCGGCGCGAAATCGCCATCGGCGATATGCCGCAGCCCCGGCCAGCCCACCGGCCCTGCGGTGAAGATGCGGTTGCGATACAGCGGCTGCGGCTCGATCAGGCAGTTCGAGGTCATCACGATCGGGCCGGGGAAGGCGGCGAACTCGATCTGCTGGTTCTGCCAGGCGGTGCCGTAATTGCCGGCGAGATGCGGATAGGCGCGCAGCTTCGGATAGCCGTGCGCCGGCAGCATCTCGCCATGGGTATAGACGTTGATGCCGGTATCCCTCGTCGCCTCCAGAATCGCGTGCAGGTCGCGCAGATCGTGCCCCGACACCAGGATCGCCTTGCCCTCGACCGGCGTGATCCGCACCGGCGTCGGCGCCGGCGTGCCATAGGCGCCGGTATTCGCCGCATCGAGCGCTTCCATCACGGTGAAATTGACGCGGCCGAGCGCCAGCGCCTCCTCCAGCATCGCTTCGAGATCGACCGGCTCGCCGGCCAGCAGGTCGAGCACCCTCGCCACCCCGTCGGCGATCGCCGCGCGGGTCTCGCCCAGCACCTCGGCATGATGGGCATAGGCGGCAACCCCCTTGAGCCCATAGAGCAGCAGCGCGCGCATGCCGATCACGTCCTCGCCCACCGCCTCCGCCCCGGCGCGCACGCCGGCGAGATTCGCCTGCGCCAGCAGCCCCACCAGCGAGTCGGCGGGGACGAACGAAGCCGGCCCGCCCAGCGCCTCCGGCGTCCGCCCGGCCTCGCGCGCCGCCTCGGCATAGGCGTCGCGCAGCCGATCGCGCAGCCGCGCCGCCGTGGCGATCATCTCGACGAAGCGGGTCCGGTTGAAATTCACGTTGGTGAGCGTGGTGAACAGGGCATACAGAACGAAACTGTCCGCCTCGGCATCCCGCCGCCCCAGCGCCTGCAACCGCACGGCGTACTGGCCGATGCCCTTGAGCTGATGGATCAGCACATCCTGCAGATCGGCCGTCGCCTCGTCCTTGCCGCACACGCCTTTCGGCCCGCCGCAACCGGCAGCCCCCGTCTCGGAGCGCATCGTCTGTTCGCACTGAAAGCAAAACATGAATCTGAAATCCCTTCGCTGGTGGTCCTCCCGCGCGGGGCCGTCGGGCCGGCGTCAAAAGGTGTATTTCAAATGCATGTTAGAATTCCGGGCCGCCTTGATCTGGATCATGCGGGCGGAAAATCATGTGCTCCGCTTGCGGAACAGCCAGGCGGCGAGGCCGAGATTGACCGCGCCGATCGCCGCCATCGGCCAGAACTGGCCGGCGAGCGTCGCGAATCCGGCGCCTTCGAGAAAGGTGGCGCGCACGATCACCAGCATGTAGCGCAGCGGATTGACCAGCGTGATCCGCTCGACCCAGAGCGGCATGTTGGCGATCGGCGTCGCGAAGCCCGAGAGAATGACCGAGGGCACCATGAACAGGAACGCGCCGAGCAGCGCCTGCTGCTGGGTTGCCGACACCGCCGAAATCGCCAGCCCCACGCCGGTGACGGCGGTGACGAACAGCAGCAGCCCGGCATAAAGCGCGCCGATGCTCCCGCGCAGCGGCACATGGAACCAGAACACCGCGGCCAGCACGATCACGCTCGCCTCCACCATGCCGATCAGCAGCCCCGGCACGCTCTTGCCGATCAGGATGTCGAGCGGTGTGAGCGGTGTCACCAGCAACTGGTCGAACGTCCCCGCCTCGCGCTCGCGCGCGACCGACAGCCCGATCACCACGAGTGTCACCACCTGGGTGAGCAGCGCCACGATCCCCGGCACGACGAACCATTGCGAGCGCAGCGCCGGATTGTAGCGCGCCCGCATCACCAGATGCGCCGGCGGCCCCCGCCCGCCGCGCGCCGCCCGCCAGTCATCGCCGAAGCCGGTGAGGATCGTGTTCGCATATCCCACGATGATCAGCGCGGTGTTGGAATTCCGCCCATCCACGATCACCTGCACCGGCGCCGCACGCCCGCGCAGCAGATCGCGGGTGAAATGCCGGCCGATCACCAGCACCATCTGCACCGCGCGGGAATCGATCAGCGCGTCGATCCGGCGGTCGGAGCGCAGCGTGTCGGCCAGCGCGAAGGCGGGCGCGCCGAGAAACCGCGCCACCAGTTGCCGCGAGGCCTCGCTGCCATCCTGGTCATAGATCGCGACCGGCACGCGGTTGAGGTCGAAGGTCGCGGCATAGCCGAACACCATCAGCTGGATCAGCGGGGCGGCGAACAGCACCACCCGTCCCCTGCGGTCGCGCAGGATCGCCTGCAACTCCTTGACGATGAGGGCGATGATGCGCGCCATGCGTGGCTAGTCCAGCCGCTTGCGCGACAGCGCCCGCGCGAGCGCGAGAAAGATCGCCGCGAGCAGTGCGAGTGCCGCCGCGTTCGGCAGGATCACCGCCCAGACATCGCCGGCGAGAAAAACAGATTGCAATATCGCAATGAAATATCGCGCCGCCACCACATGCGAAATCGCCTGCACGAAGCCCGGCGTGCTGTGCAGGTCGAACACGAAGCCGGACAGGATGAAGGCCGGCAGGAAGGTGGTGATCAGCGCGAGCTGCCCGGCGACGAACTGGTTGCGCGCCACCGTCGAGATCAGCAGCCCCATGCCGAGGGCGGCGAGCATGAACAGCGCGGCGCAGAAGCTGAGCACCAGCATCGAGCCGCGCAGCGGGACGCCGAACAGGAACACCGCGATGCCGACCGAGCCGAACATCCCGCCCATGCCGAGCGCGAAATACGGCACCAGCTTGGCGACCAGGATGTCGCGCAGCGTCACCGGTGTGACCATCAGCGCCTCCATCGTCCCGCGCTCCCATTCGCGGGCGATGACGAGGGCGGTCAGCAGCGCGCCGGTCAGCGTCATGATCAGCGCGATCAGGCCGGGGATCAGATAATGCCGGCTGTTGACCGAGGGGTTGAACCGCACGCGCGGGCGGATGTCGAGCGGCAAGGCGTCGCGCTCGCCCTGCCGCGCCGCCGCCGCTGCGACCCATCCGGCCCACACCTGCTGGACATAGCCCTCGACCAGCCGCGCGGTGTTGGCATCGACCCCGTCAATGACGACGCCGACCGGCGCGCCCCGCGCCGTGCGCGCCTGCCGCCCGAAATCGGCGCGCAGCCAGACGATGCCGCTCACCTTGCCCGCCGCCATCGCCTGCTCCGCGTCCCGCCCGCTCAGGTAGCGATGCGGCGCGAAATAGCGCGAGCGGTCGAACCCGGCGGTGAAGCTCGCCGCCAGCGCGCCCGGCCGCTCCACCACAATGCCGAGCGGCACCCGCCGCGCATCCAGCGTCACGCCATAGCCGAACAGCCAGAGCAGGATCGCCGGCAGCAGGAAGGCGATGGCCAGCGCCGACGGATCGCGCCAAATTTGCACCGCCTCCTTGCGCATCAGCCCGCGCACCCGCCGCCACGCCGCGCCGTTCATGCGACCGTCTCCGCGGCTACGGCCCCACTCGCGGCCCCGATCACGGCGACAAACGCGTCCTCCATCGTCGGGTCGGGCCGCGCCGCATCCGCCGCCCCGGCGCGGATCTCGCCCGGCGTGCCTTCGGCCAGAATCCGCCCCTGCGCCATGATCACCAGCCGGTCGCAATACTCGGCCTCTTCCATGAAATGGGTGGTGACCAGCACCGTCACCCCGTCCTCCGCCAGCGCGCCGATCCGCCGCCAGAACTCCCGCCGCGCCAGCGGATCGACGCCCGAGGTCGGCTCGTCGAGAAACAGGATGTCCGGCGCGTGCATCAGCGCCGCGGCAAGAGCGAGGCGCTGGCGATAGCCGAGCGCGAGGTCGCGCGCGGCGGCCTCGCGCATCCCGCCAAGCCCGAATTCCGCCAGCGCCCAGCCGATCCGCGCCGCCCGCCGCCCGCCGCGCAGCCCATAGGCGCTGGCGAAGAACGCCAGGTTCTGCGCCACGGTGAGGTCGCCATAGAGCGAGAATTTCTGCGCCATGTAGCCAATCCGCCCGCGAGCCGCCGCCCGCGCGCGCCGCAGATCGTAGCCGGCGACGTCGAGCCGCCCGCCGCTCGCCGGCAGCAGGCCGCACAACATGCGGAACGTGGTCGATTTTCCCGCCCCGTTGGCCCCGAGCAGGCCGAAAATCTCGCCCCGCCGCACCTCGAAACTCACGGCATCGACCGCGGTGAAATCGCCGAACCGCCGCGTCAGCCGCTCCACTGCGATGACGGTCTTCGCTGGCTCTGGGGGCGGCGTCGGCGGGGCAGGGGAGGTGGCCGAAGGCGTTGCCGCCCCCCCGCGCAGGCGAAGCAGTTCGTCGACGAACCCGTCCTCGAAGCGCGGCGCCACCGCCACCGCCTCGATCCCCGGCGGCGGCGTCCAGGGGGCGGCCTCGCTCACCACCCGCACGAACCGCCCCTCGATCACGGTGTCGATCACCCCCGGTGCCGCGGCGAGCCGCGCCTGCAGCCGCCGCCGCCCGCTCTCGGGCGCGGCGACGCGAAAGGTCCGCCCCGCCATCGGCGCGGTGAAGCGCGCCGGCTTCCCCTGCGCCAGCAGCCGCCCCTCATGCAGCAGCAACACGTCGCGGCAGCGCGCCGCCTCGTCGAGATAGGCGGTGCTGAACAGCACCGTCACCCCCTCGTCCGTGGTCAGCCGGTCGATGATCTCCCACAATTCCCGCCGCGAGACCGGATCGACGCCCACGGTCGGCTCGTCGAGCAGCAGCAGGCGCGGCGGCTGCACCAGCGTGCAGGCCAGGCCGAGCTTCTGCTTCATCCCGCCCGAAAGCCGCCCCGCCCGCCGCGCGGTGAAGGGTTCGAGCCCGGTCATCGCCATCAGCCCGGCATAGCGCGCCGCCCGCGCCGCCGGCGCAACCCCGTGCAGATCGGCGTAGAGGTCGAGATTCTCCCGAACCGTCAGCTCCTCGTACAGCCCGAAGCGCTGCGGCATGTAGCCGATGCGCCCCTGCACCGCGAGCGGATCGCGCCGCACATCGATGCCGAGCACCTCGATCGCGCCGCGATCCGGCCGCAGCAGCCCGGCGATCAGCCGCATCAGCGTGGTCTTGCCCGCGCCATCGGCGCCGATCAGCCCGGTGATCCCGCCTTGCGCGACCACGGCGCTGACCTCCTCCACCGCCGCGATTTCCCGCCCGCCGGCGCTGAACCGCCGGCAGACCCGGTCGAGGCGCAGCGCCGCCCCGTCAGTCTCCGCCGTCATCCCCGCCCCCGCAGCCGGCCGCGCCGGCATCGGGCGCCGCCGGCCCGATCCGCACCGTCGCCGGCATGCCCAGCCGCAACTGCCCGCGCGGATCGCAGACGAACACCCGGATGCGATAGACCAGCGCCGTCCGCAGGTCCGGGCTTTCGATCGTCCGCGGCGTGAACTCGGCGGTGGGCGAGATGAACCCGACCCAGCCGCGATAGCGCGTGCCCGGAAAACTGTCGGTGCTCACGGTGGCCGCCATGCCGGGGCGCAGCCGCCCGAGTGCCGTTTCGGGCACATAGGCGCGCACCCAGAGCGGGGAGGGCAGGGCGATGGTGAAGACGGGCGTGGCCGGCGAGGCCATGTCGCCCGGCTCCAGGATACGATCCTCGATCACGCCGTCCGCCGGCGCATGCAGCCTGGTCTCGTCAAGGTTGCGCCGCGCGAGGACGACGGCGGCGCGCGCCTCCCGCAGCCCGGCGCGGGCGGCGGCGATGTCCTCGGCGCGCGGCCCCTTCACCGCCAGGATATAGGTCTGCACCGCGGCCCGATACTGGTCCCGCGCCGTACGGAACGCGGCCAGCGCATTGTCGCGGTCCTGCACGCTCGCGGCGCGCTTGCGGCTCAGCGCCGCCAGCCGGCGATACACCCTGTCATCGTTGTCCGCCTGCGCCTTCAGCGCGTCCATCGTCGCCCTGGCCTGGGCGATCTCCTCCTTGCGGGAGCCGGCGAGCAGCCGCGCCAGCGTCGCCGCCCGGCTGGCCATCGCCGCTTCGGCCTGCGCCAGCGCCGCCGCGTAGCTCCGGCCGTCGAGCGTGGCGAGCACCTCGCCCCGCCGCACCCGGTCGCCCTCCTGCACCAGCAGCCGGCTCACCCGCCCGCTCACCTCGAAGGCCGGCATCGTCTCGCGGATATCGACATTGCCGTAAAACACCAGCGCGGTGTCGCGCCGCCGCCGGTCGAGGCGGAGCAGCAGGGTGGCAAGGGCGGCAGCCAGCAGCACCGCCGCAAAAGCGAGGCGGGCGGTTCGCGGCGGCGGTTTCGGCACCTTGCGGCTCCTTCAGGGTGGCATGTCGTGACGCCGATCCTGCGAGCCCCGCAGCACGCCCGCATTGATCCCGATCAACGCGCGCGCCCCACACACGAAAAAGGCGGGCGTGGCCCCGGCCACGTCCGCCTTTCGTCGGTCTCCCGGCCCTGGACGGGCCGGGACGGGGCGTCAGTTACCCGCGAACGGGGTGAAGCCCGGCGAGGTCGTCACCGGCGTCTGGGTGCCGGCCGGGGTGCCGGCGGTCGCGCTGGTGCCGAACGTCACGGTGCTGTTGTGCGAGGCCTCGGAGGCGATCGGCTGCCCGTTCACCTGCATCTGGCCAGCCATCGCGCTGCCCGCCGTCATCAGCGTCAAACCTGCAACCGCCGCCATGATCTTCATCGTCTTTGTCATTGCTCTTCTCCATGTCGCGGACGGCTCATCGGCCGTTCCGTCGGTTTCCGCCGGCAGGGAGCAGCCGGCTTACGGAGATGCAGATGGGCCTTTGTGACGCTTCGATGAACATGCTGGTTGTCCATAACATTCATGCGCGAACTGTATCGGTCCGCGCTATTGCGCCGGATCAGGGCGACACCAGTTCCGCGCGCGCCGCCGCGAGCCGCGCGCCGATATGCCGCGCCACCTCGCTCACCCGCCGCGTCCGGTAGGTATCGGGATGGGCGATCAGCCAGTAGCTGCGGGTGAAGCGCAGCTCCGGCACCAGCCGTCGCAGCTCGGGAAACCCGGCGGCGGCGTAGTCGTGCAGGATGCCGATGCCATGCCCCGCCCGCACCGCCTCCATCTGGCCGACCACGCTGCCGCACTCGAAATGCCGCTGCATGATCCGCCCCAGCGTCGCCGCGTAGTCGAGCGCCGGGCTGTAGGCCAGCTCCTCGACATGGGTGACGAACAGATGCCCGGCGAGGTCCTCCTGCCGCAGGATCGGCGCGCAGCGCGCGAGATAGGATGCGGCGGCATAGACGCTGAGCGTATAGTCCGCGAGCTTGCGCACCACGAGCCGCCCCTGAACCGGCCGCTCCAGCGTGATCACCAGGTCCGCCTCCCGCCGCGACAGCGAAAAGGTGCGCGGCAGCGGCACCAGCTGGATCGTCAGTTCCGGGTGCAGCGCCGCCAGCGCGCCCAGCTCGCGGGCGAGGAAATAATTGCCGAGCCCGTCCGGCGCGCCGACGCGCACCACGCCCGAAACCGTCTCCGCTGTTCCCGCCAGCGCGGTGCCGACGCGCAGGAACTCCGACTCCGCCCGCTCGGCGGCGACCAGCAGCGCCTCGCCCGCCCCGGTCAGCGTGCAGCCGCCGGTATGCCGCTCGAACAGCGTCGCCCCCAGCTCCGCCTCCAGCGCCGAAAGCTGCCGCCCCACCGTCGCGTGGTTGAGCCTGAGCTGCCGCGCCGCGCCGAGAATCTGGCCCTGCCGCGCGATCGCGAGGAAAATCCTGATCCGGTCCCAGTTCATGGCGCCGGACGTTATTTCATGCACATCGATGCCGCAATCCTGCGCGTTGATATGCGGAATTCGAAGCGCGAAAACACCCTCGCCATCAAATCAACCGGAGGACCATCCCATGCCGACCGAGATCCAGCATTTCATCGAGGGCCGCCTCGTGCCGGGCCAGAGCGGCCGTACCGCGCCGGTCTACAACCCCGCCACCGGCGAGGTCGCCGCCCAGGTTCCGCTCGCCTCCGAGGCCGAGATCGCGTCCGCCATCGCCGCCGCCGCCAGGGCGTTTCCCGGCTGGTCCGAAACCACCCCGCTGCGCCGCGCGCGCATCCTCAACCGCTTCCTGCACATCCTGGAGGAGCGCATCGACGATCTCGCCGCGGTCATCTCCGCCGAGCACGGCAAGGTGATCTCGGATGCGAAGGGCGAGGTGCAGCGCGGCATCGAGGTGGTCGAGTTCGCCACCGCCGCCCCGATGCTGCTCAAGGGCGAGGTCACCGAGAATGTCGGCACCCGGATCGACAGCCACTCCATCCGCCAGCCGCTCGGCGTCGTCGCCGGCATCACCCCGTTCAATTTCCCCGCGATGGTGCCGATGTGGATGTTCCCCGTCGCGCTGGCCTGCGGCAACTGCTTCATCCTCAAGCCCTCCGAGCGCGACCCCTCGGCCGCCCTGCTGCTCGCGCAATGGCTGAAGGAAGCCGGCCTGCCGGATGGCGTGTTCAGCGTCGTGCATGGCGACAAGACCGCGGTTGACGCGCTGCTGACCCACCCCGACATCGCCGCCGTCAGCTTCGTCGGCTCCACCCCGATCGCCCGCTACATCTACGAGACCGCCGCCCGCCACGGCAAGCGCGCGCAGGCGCTGGGCGGGGCGAAGAACCACATGATCATCATGCCGGACGCCGACATGGACCAGGCGGTCGATGCGCTGATGGGTGCCGCCTATGGCTCGGCCGGCGAGCGCTGCATGGCGATCTCGGTCGCCGTCCCGGTCGGCGAGGCCACCGCCAACGCGCTGGTCGAGCGCCTCGCCCCCCGCGTGCGCGACCTGCGCATCGGCCCGGGCACCGATCCCGAGGCCGAAATGGGCCCGCTCGTCACCCGCCAGCATCTCGACAAGGTGCGCGGCTATATCGACGAGGGTGTCGCCGCCGGCGCCGAACTCGTCGTCGATGGGCGCGATTTCCGCCGCCAGGGCTACGAGAACGGCTTCTTCATCGGCGGCACCCTGTTCGACCGCGTCACCCCGGAGATGAAGATCTACCGCGAGGAAATCTTCGGTCCGGTCCTCTCGGTGGTCCGCGCCGGCAGCTTCGACGAGGCGGCGGGCATGATCAACGCCCATGAATTCGGCAACGGCACCTCGATCTTCACCCGCGACGGCGATTCGGCCCGCGAATTCGCCCACCGCATCCAGGTCGGCATGGTCGGCATCAACGTGCCCATCCCGGTGCCGATGGCGTTCCACTCCTTCGGCGGCTGGAAGGCCTCGCTGTTCGGCGACCACCACATGCACGGGCCGGAAGGCGTGCGCTTCTACACCAAGCTCAAGACCATCACGACCCGCTGGCCCACCGGCATCCGCGCCGGCGCCGAATTCGTGATGCCCACGATGAAGTAACCGGGCACCCGCCCAACCCCGAACGGTCCGGATCGCCCGATCCGGGCCGCGCGGGGCAACGCCGCGCCCGAGAACGTCTTTGTCGATATCGCGTGCTCTACCGCGCGTCCTCGTCCCGCCCGTCGGGCTCCCTCTCGTCCCAAACCGGCTCCGCCCCCGCCGCCACGGCGCCGAGCGGATATTCCACCTCCGCCGTATAGGCCGGGTGGTCGTCGCTGAGCTGCGAGCTGAACAGCGTCATGTGCTCCACCCCGATCGGCGGCGAGCGATAGAGATTGTGGCTCTGGACGAATTCGGCGAAGCGCGGCCCCACCGGCAGGTCCATCCGCGCCAGCGTCACGTGCGGGGCGTAGCGCCGCCGCTCCGGCGCCAGCCCGATCCGCCGCAGCGCGGTCTCGATCTTGGTCTGCAAATGCAGCAACGCGGCGCTGCGCTCCACCCCGATCCAGAGCGACGTCGCCCGTCCCCCCTTCTCGAACCAGCCGGCGCCGGCCAGGGTGAGCGGAAATCCCGGCGCGCGGATCGCCGCGAGCGCATGGTCGATCTCCTCCGCCTCGATCCGCCCGGTCTCGCCGATGAAGCGCAGCGTGATGTGCATGTTCTGCGCCGGCACCCAGCGCGCCCCCGGCAGGTTGAAGGCGAAGCCGGCCAGCGTCTGCCTGATCTCCCAGGGCAGGTCGAGGGCGATGAACAGTCGCATGGGAATGCCCTCCTCTCGGCGCGCATGGTGGGCGGCCCGCCGTGACGGGTCAAGCGCGGCCATCGCCGTGACGGGTCAAGCGCGGCCATCGCCGTGACGGGTCAAGCGCGGCCATCGCCGCGACGGCTCAAGCGCGGCCATCGCCGCGACGATTCAAGCGCGGCCATCGCCGCTCAGGCCCGGGCGTGTGCCGCCGCCTGCCGCGCCTCCAGCCCGAGCATCAGGCCGATATTCTGCACCGCCGCCCCCGCGGCGCCCTTGCCGAGATTGTCGAGCCGCGCCACCAGCACCGCCTGGCTCTCCGCCTCGTTCTCGAACACGAACACCTCCATCAGGTCCGATCCCTCGGCCACCGCCGCCTGCACGCGCTGCTCGCACGGGGTGCGGCGCACCACCACCTGCCCGCCGCCGTCATAGCGCTCCATCAGCGCCGAGCCGATCTCCCGCGCCGTCGGCCGGCCGGGCAGGGCGTCGAGATGCAGCGGGATCGACACCAGCATCCCCTGGCGGAAATGCCCGACCGAGGGCACGAAGATCGGCCGCCGCGCGAGCCCGGCATGGGCCGCGATCTCCGGCAGGTGCTTGTGGTTGAGCGACAGCGCATACAGCTCGAAAGCCGGCCCGCCCTCACGTTCATGATCGGCGATCATCGCCTTGCCGCCCCCCGAATAGCCCGACACCGCGTTGATCGCGACCGGATGATCCTCCGGCACGATCCCGGCATCGACCAGCGGGCGCAGCAGCGCGATCGCGCCGGTGGCGTAGCAGCCGGGATTGGCGACGCGCGGCGCCGCCGCGATCGCCGCCGCCTGCCCGGGGGCCAGTTCGGCGAAGCCATAGGTCCAGCCGGGCGCGACCCGGTGCGCGGTGCTGGCGTCGAGCAGCCGCGGCGCCGCGCTGCCCATGCCCTCGACCAGCGAAGCCGCCTCGCGCGCCGCCTCGTCCGGCAGGCACAGCACCACGAGATCGACCGCTTCCATCATCGCCCGCCGCGCCGCCGGGTCGCGGCGCCGCGCGGGGTCGATGCTGCGCAGCGTCACCCCCGGCAGATGCCGCAACCGCTCCACGATCTGCAGGCCGGTGGTGCCGGCCTCGCCATCGATGAACACGCTCCTGTCCATGGTCCATACTCCTCGTCCGGGCATGCTGGCACCAAACGCGCCCCTGTGCTAGGCGGGCCACAATTCAAACGGAGCCATCCCCCATGTCTGAATCGCAGATCGCACCGCTTACCCTCAACATCCAGTACACCAAGGATCTGTCCTTCGAGGTGCCCGGTGCGCCCTCGATCTACACGCTTCTCCGCCAGGCCCCGAACGTGAACATCAACCTCGACGTCCAGGTCCAGCGCCTGCAGGACGACGCCGACGTCTTCGAGGTCACCCTGACCACCCGCGCCGAGGCGACCCATCCCGCCCCCGCCGAATCCGGCAACGGCGCCGAGGCCGGCAAGGAAATGACCGTCTTCATCGCCGACCTCTCCTATGCCGGCGTGTTCACCCTCACCGGCATCCCGGAAAACCAGATCGAGCCGGTGCTGCTGGTCGAATGCCCGCGCCTGCTCTTCCCCTTCGCCCGCAACATCCTCGCCGATGTCACGCGCGATGGCGGCTTCCCGCCGGTGATGCTCGGCCCGGTCGATTTCGTCGGCCTCTGGCAGGCCCGCCGCGCCGAGGCCGAGGGCCAGCCGGCCGCCAACGCCTGATCCGCAGCGGCGCCGCCCCGCGCGGCGCCGCACGCTGACGCTTTTCCAGGAACGACCTGCCGATGCGCTACGTCTCCACCCGCGGTGCGGCCCCGTCCCGCGATTTCGACGGCGTCCTGCTCGCCGGACTCGCCGAGGATGGCGGGCTGTTCGTCCCCGAGACCTGGCCGGTCTTCTCCCCGGCGGAATGGCGCGCCCTGCGCGGCCTGCCCTATGCCGAGCTGGCCGCCCGCGTCATGGCCCCGTTCATGACCGGCGGCGCCATCGGCTTCGGCGATCTCCAGGCCATCACCCGCGCATCCTATCGCGGCTTCGGCCACCCCGCCGTCGTCCCGCTGGTCCAGCTCGACCCCTCGCTCTTCGTGCTCGAACTCTTCCACGGCCCGACCCTCGCCTTCAAGGATCTCGCCCTCCAGGTCGCCGGCCGCCTGTTCGACCACGTCCTCGCCGCCCGCGACGAACGGGTGACGATCGTCGGCGCCACCTCCGGCGACACCGGCTCCGCCGCGATCGAGGCCTGCCGCGACCGGATGCGGGTCGATATCGCGATCCTCCACCCCGAAGGCCGCACCTCCGAGGTCCAGCGCCGGCAGATGACCACGGTCGATGCCCGCAACGTCCTCAACATCGCCCTTTCCGGCACGTTCGATGACTGCCAGGACCTGGTCAAGGCGATGTTCGCCGATGCGCCCTTCCGCACCGAACTGCGACTCTCGGCGGTGAACTCGATCAACTGGGCCCGCATCGCCGGCCAGATCCCCTATTTCGTCGCCGCCGCCCTCGCCCTCGGCGCGCCGGACCGCCCGGTCGCCGTCTCGGTGCCGACCGGCAATTTCGGCAACATCCTCGCCGCCTGGGCGGCGCGGCAGATGGGCCTGCCGATCGAGCGCTTCATCGTCGGCAGCAACGCCAACGACATCCTCGCCCGCTTCCTCGCCGCCAACGACATGCGCACCGCCGGCGTCGTCGAAACCGTCTCCCCCTCGATGGACATCCAGGTCAGCTCGAATTTCGAGCGCCTCCTGTTCGAGGCGCTGGGCAGGGATGCGCCGGCCACCGCCCGCACCATGACCGATTTCCGCGCCAGCGGCACGATGCGGGTGGCGGCCGAGGTCTGGCAGGCGCTCCGGCGGGACTTCGCCGGACTCGCCCTCGACGATGCCGCGACCCTCGCCGAAATCGCCCGCATCCGCGCCGAAACCGGCTACATGGCCGACCCGCACACCGCGATCGGCATCGCCGCCGCCCGCGCCGCCGCCCCCATCGGCGTGCCGGTCATCGCCGCCGCCACCGCCCACCCCGCCAAGTTCCCCGATGCGATGCACCGCGCGATCGGCATCCGCCCGGGGCTGCCAGAGCGGCTCGCCGACCTATATGAGCGTGATGAACATTTCGTACGCGCGGGCAACAGCCTCGACGAGGTCGAGGCCCTGGTCCGCCAATTCGCGCACAGGAACGATGCATGAGTGACACAGTGCAGGTGACGAAACTCGACTCCGGCCTGACCATCCTGACCGAGCGGATGGACCGGGTGGAGACCGTGTCCTTCGGCGCCTATGCCGGCGTCGGCACCCGCCACGAAACCGCGGCGGAAAACGGCGTCTCGCATTTCCTCGAACACATGGCCTTCAAGGGCACCGAGCGCCGTAGTGCCGCCGCCATCGCCGAGGCGATCGAGGATGTCGGCGGCCACATCAACGCCTACACCTCGCGCGAGCAGACCGCCTATTACGTCAAGCTGCTGAAGGAGGATCTCGCCCTCGGCATCGATATCATCGGCGACATTCTCTGCCATTCCACCTTCGATCCGGCGGAATTCGAGCGCGAGCGCGGCGTCATCCTGCAGGAAATCGGCCAGGCGAACGACACGCCGGACGACATCGTCTTCGACCATTTCCAGCTCGCCGCCTATCCCGACCAGCCGATGGGCTGGCCCACCCTCGGCACCGAGGAGATCATCCGCGCCATCGGGCCGGATGCGCTGCGCCGCTACATGAAGGCGCATTACACACCCGAGAACCTCGTCATCGCCGCCTCCGGCAATCTCGACCACGCGCGCGTGGTCGATCTCGTGGCGAACCATTTCGCCGACCTGCCGGCCGCCACCCGCGCCGAGCCGCTGCCGGCCGATTATGCCGGCGGCGAATACCGCGAGCTGCGCGATCTCGACCAGGCGCATCTCGTCCTCGGCTTTCCCGCCGTCGGCTACGCCGATCCCGATTTCCACGCCGCGATGCTGCTCTCCACCCTGCTCGGCGGCGGCATGTCCTCGCGCCTGTTCCAGGAAATCCGCGAGAAGCGCGGCCTCGTCTACTCGATCTACAGCTTCGCCCTGCCGGCGCGCGATGCCGGGCTGTTCGGCATCTATGCCGGCACCGGCGAGGCCGAGGCGGCGGAACTCGTCCCCGTCACCCTCGGCGAGCTGGCCAAGGTCCGCCAGAGCGTCTCCGAGGCCGAACTCCGCCGCGCCCGCGCCCAGGTCAAGGCCGGGCTGCTGATGTCGCTGGAAAGCACCGGCAGCCGCTGCGAGCAGATCGCCCGCCAGTGGCAGATCTTCGGCCGCATCGTGCCCACCGCCGAAACCGTCGCCAGGATCGACGCCGTGACGGTGGACGACATCACCCGCGTCGCCGCCCGCATCTTCCGCGCCAAGCCCACGCTGGCCGCGATCGGCCCGGTCGGCCGCGTGCCGCAAATGCCGAAAATCATCGAGAGGCTGGCGGCGTGAACCGGCTCGACCTGCTCGAAGCCCTGCTCGGCGCGGCCAAGGCCGCCGGCGCCGATGCCGCCGACGCGCTGATGGGCTCCGGCGCCTCGCTTTCCGTCGGCCGCCGTCTCGGCAAGGTCGAGGAGATCGAGCGCGCCGAAAGCAACACGATCGGCCTGCGCGTCTTCGTGGGACGCCGCAGCGCCATCGTCTCCTCCGGCGCGATCGACCCCGAGGGCTTCGCCCGCCTCGCCGAACAGGCGGTGGCGATGGCCCGCGTCGTCCCCGAAGACCGTTTCTCCACCATCCCCGATGCGCCGCCGCCGCCCGATTCCGCCCCGCTCGACATGGACGATCCGGCCGAACCCGGCGTCGAGGCGCTGCTTGCCCGCGCCGCCGCGGCGGAAGAGGCGGCGCTCGCGGTCAAGGGCATCACCAATTCCGAGGGTGCGGGCGCCTCCTGGTCGCGCAGCCACATCGCGCTGGCCACCTCGCGCGGCTTCGCCGGCGCCTATTCGCGCTCCAATCACGGCGTCTCCGTCTCGCCCATCGCCGGCGAGGGCGTGTCGATGCAGCGCGACTATGAATATTCCGCCGCCGTCCACGGCGCCGACCTCGCCGACCCCGCCGGCCTCGGCCGCGCCGCCGCCGAGCGCGCGGTCAGCCGGCTCGACCCGCGCCGCCCCGCCACCGCGAAACTGCCGGTGGTCTACCACCCCCGCGTCGCCGGCTCGCTGCTCGGCCATTTCGCCGGCGCGATCAACGGCGCGTCGATCGCCCGCGGCACCAGCTTCCTCAAGGATGCGATGGGCCAGGCGATCTTCGCCCCCGGCATCGCCATCATCGACGACCCGCTGCGCCGCCGCGGCCTGCGCTCGCGCAGCTTCGACGGCGAGGGCCAGCCCGTCTCCCGCCGCGCCCTGATCGAGGATGGCCGGCTCACCACCTGGCTGCTCGATTCCCGCAGCGCCGCCCAGCTCGGCCTCGCCACCACCGGCCACGCCGCGCGCGGCACCTCCGGCCCGCCATCCCCGGCGCCGAGCAATCTCTACATGCAGCCCGGCACGCTCTCGCCCGAGGCGCTGATCGCCGATATCGGCCTCGGCCTCTATGTCATCGAGCTGATCGGCATGGGCGTGAACGGGATCACCGGCGATTATTCGCGCGGCGCCGCCGGCTTCATGATCCGCGACGGCCAGCTCGCCGAGCCGGTCGCCGAGGTCACCGTCGCCGGCAATCTGCGCGAGATGTTCCGCCACCTCACCCCGGCGAACGACCTCGAATTCCGCCGCGGGACCGACGCGCCGACGCTGCGCATCGAAGGCATGACGATCGCAGGCGCCTGAGCCGAGGGCTCAGGGCGGCAGGCGCCGGCGTCTCAGCCCTCCGGCGTCAGCCCCTTCAGCACCGCGCTCATCGCCCCAGCCAGCTCCGTCGGCAGCAGGATCGTCGCCCCCCGGTCCTTGTTCATCTCGTAAACCAGGTTCATCTGCCGGATCTTCAGCGCCATCGGGTTCGCGGCGTAAACCTCCCCGGCATGGACGATCTGCTCCGCGATCGCCACTTCCGAACTCGCCAGCGTCACCCGCGCCTGCTTCTCCTTCTCCGCCTGCGCGTTGCGGCTCATCGCGTCGTTCAGCTCGGCCGGAATCCGCACGTCGCGGATCTCCACCGCGATCCCGCCGATCCCCCAATCCTGCGACTTCGCGGCGATCGCGGCGCGGATCTTCGCATCCATCGTCTCGCGATTGCCGAGAATCTCGCCCAGCACCATCCCGCTGATGATCTCCCGCAGCGAGGTCTGCGCCACCTGGCCGATCATCGCCCGATAATCGGTCAGCTCGGTCGCCACCCGCCGCACATCCTCCACCTTCCAGAACAGCACCGAATCCACCGCAACCGAAACGCCATCCAGCGTCAGCGTGTTCTCGGCGCTGATGATCGTGCTCTGCTTGCGGGTATCGACCAGCACATAGACCGTCTCGATGACGGGGATAATGAAGAACACGCCCGGCCCGCGAATGCCGGCGAAGCGGCCCAGCCGCAGCACCACCGCGCGCTCCCATTCGTTCGCTGTCCTGAGCGTCAGCCCGCAGACGATGCCGAGCAGCGCCACCACGGCGCCGGGAACGACCAGGCCCAGCGGCACGGCGATGAGCACGCCAAGCACGACGAGAATGATGGCGATGGTCGCGGCGGAACGGTTCATCCGGCGTCTCCCTGCGCCGCCCCGCCGCCGCACCGTGCCGCGGCCGTCAGGCGGCCAAGACTGATGGTCCGATCATGCGATGCGGGCGAGGGCGGCGTCCAGCCTCGCCATCTCCGCCTCGGCCGCCTCCAGCCGCTCGCGGGTCTCGGCGATCACCTCCTCCGGCGCGCGGCGGACGAAATCCTCGTTGCCGAGCTTGCCGCGCAGCTTGCCGGCCTCGGCCTCGGTCTTCCCCCGCGTCGCGGCGAGGCGCTTGCGCTCGGCGGCGAGATCGATGATGCCGGCGAGCGGCAGCACCAGCGTCGCCTCGTCCAGGATCGCCTGCGCCGCGCCCTGCGGCATCGCGCCCTCCAGCGGCGCCAGCGTCTCCACCCGGGCGAGCCGGCCGATCTCCTCGCGCCAGCGCGTCGCCCGCGCCAGAGTTTCCGGCGCGCCATCGCGGATCAGCAGGTCGATCCGCGTCGCCGCCGGCACATTCATCTCGCTGCGCACGGCGCGGATCTCCGAAATCGCGCGGATCGCCCACGAAACCTCGTCCCGCGCCGCCTGCGCCTCGCGCACCGGCTCGGCCACCGGCCAGCTCGTGCGGATCAGCGATCCCGCCGCGCCATAGCCGAACTCGTCCCACAGCGCCTCGGTGACGAACGGGATCACCGGATGCAGCAGCCGCAGCAACAGGCCCAGCACATGCGCCGCCACCGCGCGCAATTCGCGCGCCGCCGCATCGTCGCCGGCAAGCCCCGGCTTCGCCAGCTCCAGGAACCAGTCGCAGAAATCGCCCCAGGTGAAGCGGTAGCAGGCGAGCGCGTAATCCGCGAGCCGGAACCCCTCCAGCGCCTCGGTCGCCTCGCCGATGGCGCGGTTCGCCGCATCCAGAATCCAGCGCGAGAGCGGCAGCGCCGCCGCCTCCGGCCGAAAATCCGGAACGGGCCGGCAGGCGTTCATCTCGCAGAACCGCGCCGCGTTCCACAATTTGGTGACGAAGCTGCGATTCGCCTCGACCATGTTCGGTCCGAGCTTGATGTTCCGCCCCGCCCCGCTCTGCGCGATCACCGTATAGCGCAGCGCGTCCGCCCCGAACTGGTCGATCAGCGCCAGCGGGTCGATCACGTTGCCCTTGGTCTTGCTCATCTTCTGGCCGCGCTCGTCGCGCACCAGCCCGTTGATCATGACGGTGCGGAACGGCACGTCGCCCATCGCATACATCCCCATCATGATCATCCGGGCGACCCAGAAGAAAATGATGTCGAACCCCGTCACCAGCACGTCGCCCGGATAGTAGCGCGCCAGCTCCGCCGTCGTCTCCGGCCAGCCGAGCGTGGAGAACGGCCACAGCGCGGAGGAGAACCACGTATCGAGCACGTCCTCGTCCTGCCGCAGTGCCACCGCCGCGCCGAACCGCGCCTCGGCCTGCGCCCGGGCCTGCGCCTCGGTCTCGGCGACGAACACGCTCCCATCCGGCGCATACCAGGCCGGAATCCGGTGCCCCCACCAGAGCTGGCGCGAGATGCACCACGGCTCGATGTTGCGCATCCAGGCGAAATACGTGTTCTCCCACGATTTCGGCACGAACTGCACCCGCCCGTCCTCCACCGCCGCGATCGCCGGCCCCGCCAGCGCCTCGGCGTTGCAGAACCACTGCTCGGTCAGCAGCGGCTCGATCACCGCGTTCGAGCGGTCGGCGTGCGGCACCGCGTGCACATGCGGCTCGATCGTCTCCAGCGCGCCGGTCTCCTCCAGATGCGCCACGATCCGCCGCCGCGCCTCGAACCGGTCGAGCCCGTCAAGACTGTCGAGAAACGCCGCGTCCTGCGGCGCGCATTCGGCGCGGATCTCGGCCAGCGTGATCCGCGCCTCGCGGTCCAGCACCGAGGGCATCGCCAGCCCATGCCGCTGGCCGACGCCGAAATCGTTGAAATCATGCGCCGGCGTGATCTTCACCGCGCCCGAGCCCTTCTCCGGGTCGGAATGCTCGTCGGCGACGATCGGCACCCGCCGCCCGGTGATCGGCAGGATCACGGTGCGGCCGACGAGGTCGGCATAGCGTTCGTCGGTCGGGTGCACCGCCACCGCGGTATCGCCGAGCATCGTCTCCGGCCGCGTCGTCGCCACCGTGATGGTCCGCGCCGTCCCCTCGATCGGGTAGCGCAGATGCCAGAGATTCCCCTTCACCTCGCGCATCTCGACCTCGAGGTCGGAAATCGCCGAGCGGAACACCGGGTCCCAGTTCACCAGCCGCTTGGCGCGGTAGATCAGCCCATCATTGAACAGCCGGACGAAGATGGTCCGCACCGCCTGCGACAGCCCCTCGTCCATGGTGAAGCGCTCGCGCGACCAGTCCGGCGAGGCGCCGAGCCGGCGCAGCTGGCGGGTGATGTTGCCGCCCTGCTCGGCCTTCCAGCTCCACACCCGCTCCAGGAAGGCGTCGCGGCCGATCTCCTGGCGCGATGTGCCCTCGCGCTGGAGTTCGCGCTCCACCATCAGCTGGGTGGCGATGCCGGCATGGTCGGTCCCCGGCTGCCACAGCGCGTCCCGCCCGCTCATCCGGTGGTACCGGATCAGCGCGTCCTGCAACGTCATCGTCAGCGCATGGCCGACATGCAGGCTCCCCGTCACGTTGGGCGGCGGGATCATGATGGTGAAGGGTGCGGCCGCGCGCGACGGATCGGCGGCGAAGGCGCCGGCGTTTTCCCAGATTTCATAGAGCCGCGTCTCGAACGCGGCGGGGTCGAAAGTCTTGTCCAGCATGAGGCTCTTATGCGCGAAACCGGGCAGGGGCGAAAGCCCGCCAGGCGCGCCTTACGGGCCGTCCTCGCCGATCAGCCGCTCGATTTCCGACCGCACGATCCGCTCCACCACATTGGGCAGATGATCGTCGAGCCAGGCCTTCAGCAGCGGCCGCAATTCCGCCCGCACCATCTCCTCGATGGTGATGTCGCCGCGCCCGAGTGCGAGCCCCCGCTCCGGTGCGACCGTGCGGCGCAGCGCGCCGATATGCTCGGCGGCGCGCTGCGCGGCCTCGGGGCTGACCAGCCGCTCGGGATCGCGCAGCGACACCGCGGCGGCGTCGATCGTCTGGTCCAGCGCCATGCCCGGCGGCGTCGCGCCCGACAGCACCGCCCCCGCCGCCATGGCGCCGCCCTGTGCGAGCGCGTCGCCCGTCTCCGGCTTCGGGGTGACGCGCCCTTCCGCGACCATCATCGTCGGGTCGAGGTCGAGCACCGGCCCGGCGGCCGGGGCCGCGGCCGTCTCCGTCTCCGTCTCCGCCGCCGGCATGGCGACGGCGTCATCGTCCTTGAGGATGCGGCGGATGGAGGAAAGGATTTCGTCCATCGAGGGTTCGGCCGCTTGATCCGTTGGCGTTCCGCTCATGGGTGAGTGTCCCCTGGCTTGATGTGCAGTTCGCTGGGCCCGTCCGGCGCCGTTTTGGGCCGGGCGAGCAGGGTGCCGTCCGGCGCGATGCCGGCATTGCGGAAGGCGACGTTGCCGTTGCCGAACAGCGCGCCCTTCACGGTGTCGTAATATTTGAGGTCGTCATACTGCGTGACCGGCAAGGCGAGGTCGCTCGCCGTCAGCCGCCCGATCGCCGCCGCGATCGCGTAGGATTCGTCAACCTCGGAGGCGATGTTCTGGATCTGCGTCGTCTGCGCGTTGAACAGCAGCTGCTGCGCGTTCAGCACGTCGAGCGTGTCGCGCGTGCCGACGATCTCCTGCCGCTCGGTGCCGTCGAGCGCGATCGCGTCGGCCCGGATCTGCGCCCGGCTGCTGGCAATCGCCGCCCGCGCCGCCTTCAGCCCCTCGAAGGCCTGGGTCGCCTGCTGCACCGCGGCGCGCTGCGCGTCGATCACCCCGGCATAGGCGTATTGCACATTGTCCCGCGCCTGGCGGATCGCGGCATATTGCTTGCCGCCCTGGTAGAGCGGGATGGTGAGGTTGGCGAGGATCTGCCCGCCGGTGGTGCGCGAATGCGGCCCGCCGGGGTTCGATTCGTCGAAGGCCGAGGCCGAGAGCGAAAGCTGCGGCCCGAGCCCGGCCACCGCCGCATCCACCGAATCCTTCTTCGACGCCATGGTGAACAGCGCCGCCACCACCGTCGGGTTGTTGGCCAGCGCCGCGCGGGCGAGCGCCTGCTTGCCCGCGCGCCCAAGGGCGAGCGGCTGCGGCGGCACCAGCGTCTTCGCCGGATAGGCGCCGACCAGCTGGCGGAAATTCTCGTCGGCGATATGCAGGTTGCCCCGCGCCACCGCGATCTGCTCCTGCGCCCCGGCCAGCGAGGCCTCGGCCTGCGCCACCGAGGTCTCGGTGATCTCGCCGACCTTGAACTGGTCCTTCACCGCCCGCAGCTGCTGCGCCAGCACCGCCTCGTTGCTGCGGTCGAGCGCCAGCAGATGCCGGTCGGTGATCACCGTGACATAGGCGTTGACCACCTTGCCGAACACGCTCTGCTCGGTCGCGAGCAGTTGCGCCCGCGCGGCATAGACCTCGTTCTTCGCCTGGTGCACCTTCGCGATCGTCAGCCCGCCATCGAAGATCGACTGGTTGACGGTGATCTGCCCGATCGCGTCGTTGCGCGCCGCGGTCAGCGTCGAGCGCGTCAGCTGGGTCTGGCCAAGCGCGTTGACCGCGTTGAACGCGCTCTCGGTGGTCTCGTCGACCCGCCCGGCCGAACCCTGGATGGTGATCGTCGGCCGCCAGCCGGCAAGCGCCGCCGGCACGTTCTCGTCGGTCGCGCGCAGCGTCGCCCGCTGTTCCTGCAAGGTCGGGTTGTTGGAATAGGCCTGCGCCAGCGCCGCGGTCAGCGTCGCCGGGCGCCCGTCGCCCGCCGCCCGCGCCGCCGGCGCGGCCAGCAGCGCCGCCACCGGCAATGCCGCCGTCAACGCCGCCCGAATCCGCCGGTTTCCCGGCCGTGCCCGTCCTGTTCGCAAAGGGGCTGTCTCCTCAAATGAGAACATCAAATCCATCATGATATCAAAAACTGAATGCAATCTTACGTTCGAAGGCCGCAAGCGCCGGCATGTTGCAATCCGCCATGGCCCGGTGGGCGAACCGCCCGCCAACCGCCTCGGCCACCACCAGCCGGCCGATGCCGCCCTCGCGCAGCACGCCCACCAGCTTTCCGCCCGGCGCGAGCTGCGCGGCGAAGCCCTCCGGCAGCGCGTCCACCATGCCCTCGATCACGATCACGTCGAACGGCGTCTCCGCCGGGGCGCCCGCGGCGAGCGCGCCGCCGATCAGCCGCACCTCCGGCGCCTCGGCGGCCAGCGCCGCCGCCGCCGCCGCGCGCAGGCCCGCGTCCTCCTCCAGCGCCGTCACGCGCGCGCCGCACGCCGCCAGCACCGCCGCGCCGTATCCGGTGTTCGCGCCCACCACCAGCACCCGCGCGCCGGGGGAGGGGGCGGCGAAATAGGCCAGCCGCGCCACGCCGAGCGGCGCCGGCATGAACCGCCCGCCGCCGAGCGGCAGGTCGGCGTCGGCATAGGCAAGGCCCGCCTGCGCCGCCGGGCAGAACCGCTCGCGCCGGATCGTGCGCATCGCGATGATGATCCGGTCGTCCGCGATATTGTTGGGCCGGATCTGGCCGTCCACCATCATCGTGCGGGCGGCGCGGAAATATCCTTCTTTGTCCGACATCGGAGATCCTCTACGCTGAAGCCGCCCCTCTATAGGACGCGCGGCCCGATCCGGCAAAGCCATCGATCCCCCGGGGCTTGACCGCCGCCGGTCCCGGCCCGATAAGCCGGGTTCAGCCGCGCCGGTCCGGTGGCAGAGTGGCTATGCAGAGGACTGCAAATCCTTGGATGTGGGTTCGATTCCCGCCCGGACCTCCAGCAGCGCGCAATCCCGCGCCGCGGCGCTCATCTCCGCCCCGATCCGCCGTCCCCCCGATTGCCCGCGGCACCGCTTGCTCCTAGTCTCTCCGGCAACGACCGGCCAACGGAACCGACGGGAGCGAAAGACATGTCCAGCCACTACCAGGCGCGCTACGATTCATGGCACGAAGCCCCGGAGGCCTACTGGCACGAGGCCGCAAGCCGCATCGACTGGATCACCCCCTATGAAAAAGTGTTCGACCCCGCGCAGGGCCCGTTCGGCCGCTGGTTTCCCGGCGCCACGCTGAACACCGCCGCCAACTGCCTCGACCGTCACATCGCCGCCGGCGCCGGCGAGCGCATCGCCCTGATCTGGGACAGCGCGATGGAAGGCCGCATCGCCCGCTACACCTACCGCGCCCTGCGCGACCGGGTGGCGAAACTCGCCGGCGCGCTCGCCGCCCGCGGTGTCGCGAAGGGCGACCGCGTGGTGATCTACATGCCGATGGTCCCCGAAGCGGCGATCGCGATGCTCGCCTGTGCGCGGCTCGGCGCCATCCATTCCGTCGTCTTCGGCGGGTTCGCCGCCCCCGAGCTGGCCAGCCGCATCGATTCCGCCGAGCCGAAACTCGTCATCGCCGCCTCCTGCGGCCTCGAACCCGGCCGCGTCGTGCCCTACAAGCCGATCCTCGACGCCGCCCTGGAGCGCGCCGCCCACAAGCCGCGCGCCTGCCTGATCTTCCAGCGCGAGGCCCTGCGCGCCGATCTGGTCCCCGGCCGCGACGAGGATTATCTCGACGCCGAGGCCGCCGCCGCCCCGCACGATCCCGTCCCCGTCGCCGCGACCGACCCGCTCTATATCCTCTACACCTCCGGCACCACCGGCCGGCCCAAGGGCATCGTCCGCGACAATGGCGGCCACGCCGTCGCCCTCGCCGCCACCATCCCGATGATGTACGACGTCCACCCCGGCCCCGGCTCCGCCAGCGAGGTGATGTGGACCGCCTCCGATGTCGGCTGGGTCGTCGGCCACACCTATATCGTCTACGCGCCGCTGCTCGCCGGCGTCACCACCGTGATGTACGAGGGCAAGCCCGTCGGCACGCCGGATGCCGGCGCCTTCTGGCGCGTCTGTGCCCAGCACGGGGTGAAAACCCTCTTCACCGCCCCCACCGCCCTGCGCGCGATCAAGCAGCAGGACCCCGCGGGCGCGCTCACCCGCCAATATGATCTCTCGAAGCTCGAAGCCCTGTTCCTCGCCGGCGAGCGCTGCGACCCGCCGACCGCCGAATGGGTCGCCGCCCTGCTCGGCAAGCCGGTGATCGACAACTGGTGGCAGACCGAAACCGGCTGGCCGATCTCCGCCCGCTTCCGCGGCCTTGGCCTCACCGCGTTCAAGCCCGGCTCCGGCGGCCGCCCCTGTCCCGGCTACGACGTCCAGGCCCTCAACCCCGAGGGCGGGCTCATGCCCCAGGGCGAGGTCGGCGCCCTCGCCATCCGCCTGCCGCTGCCCCCCGGCTGCGCCCCCACCCTCTGGCAGGACGACGAGGGCTACCGCCGCGCCTATCTCGACGCCTTCCCCGGCTGGTACCGCACCGGCGATGCCGGCATGGTCGATGCGGATGGCGATATCTGGGTGATGGGCCGCACCGACGACATCATCAACGTCGCCGGCCACCGCCTCTCGACCGGCGCCATGGAAGAGGTCCTCGCCGCCCACCCCGATGTCGCCGAATGCGCGGTGATCGGCCGGCAGGACGCGGTGAAGGGCGAGGTGCCGCTCGGCCTCGTCGTGCTGAAATCCGGCGTCGCCCGGCCGGATGCCGAAATCGCCGCCGAACTCGTCGCCCTGGTGCGCGAGCGCATCGGCCCGGTCGCCGCCTTCAAGGACGCGCTGGTGGTCCAGCGCCTGCCCAAGACCCGCTCCGGCAAGATCCTTCGCGCCACGATGAAGCAGATGGCCAACGGCGCGCAGCCCGTCATCCCGCCCACGATCGAGGACGCCGCCGTGCTCGACCAGATCGCCCCGCTGCTCTCGCCCTGATCTTTGCCCCGGCCCGCGGCCAGGGTCAGACTCCTGCTCCGGCCCGCGGCCGGGATCAGAACCTGTCCTTGGCGGCGCGCAGCCGGGCGAATTCCTCGGCCGAGGCGGCGCGGAGAAACGGGTTGGCCACCAGCTCGTCGGCAAGCCGCACCGGCAGCGTCGGCGCGCCCGCCGCCCGCAGCCGCTCCACCTCCGCCGCCCGCGCCGCGAGCGCGGCGTTGTCGGGGTCGACATGCCGGCCGAACCGCGCGTTCGACAGCGTATATTCATGCCCGCACAGCATCAGCGTCTCGGGGTCGAGTGCCGCCAGCGCCTGCAAGCTCGCATGGAACTGCGCCGGCGTGCCCTCGAACATCCGCCCGCAGCCGAGGCTGAACAGCGTGTCGCCGCACGCCGCCGCCGCATCGCCGAACACATAGGTCACATGCCCGACCGTATGCCCCGGGGTCGCGATCATCCGCACCGCCGCCCCGCCGAGATCGATCGTCTGCCCCGGCGCCAGCGCTACGTCGAGTTTCGGCAGCCGCGCCGCATCCGCCGCGTTGCCGGCGATAAGCGCGCCGAACCGCGCCGCGAGCGCCACCGCCCCGGCGATGTGATCGTCGTGATGATGCGTCAGCAGCACCCAGTCCAGCCGCCCGCCCGCGTCCTCCACCGCCCCGATCGCCGCCGCCGCGTCCGCCGGATCGACGAAGGCGGACGCGCCGCCATGCGCCACCAGCCAGGCGTAATTGTCGGCGAGCATCGGCACCCGCGTGATCGTGAAGCCGCGATGGGAAATGGCCATGCTCCGTCCTTCTCACATGCTATAGGGGAGGGATGCGTCTCGATGCGCCCTCGATCGCCGATTTCTACGCCACGCCGCGCGGCGCCGCCACCGCACGGCTGATCCGCGCCCGGCTGCGCGATTTCTGGCCCGAGGCGCGCGGCCATGAGGTGCTCGGCCTCGGCTATCCCGCCCCCTATCTGCGCCTCTGGCGCGACCAGGCGGCGCGCTGCATCGCCGCCGTGCCGGCGCAGATCGGCGCCGCCCCCTGGCCCATCGCCCGCCCCGGCCTCAGCGCGCTGGTCGAGGACGATGCCTTGCCCTTCGCCGATGTCAGCATCGACCGGCTGCTGCTGATCCACGGTCTCGAACACGCCGAAACCGCCCGCCGCCTGCTGCGCGAGGCCTGGCGGGTGCTGCGCCCCGAGGGGCGGATGATCGTGGTCGTGCCCAACCGCGCCTCGTCCTGGGCCTATCTCGACCGCACGCCCTTCGGCCACGGCCAGCCCTATTCGCCCTCCCAGCTCGGCCGCATGCTCGCCGATTCGCTGTTCCGGGTCGAACGGCGCGACGCCGCGCTCTTCCTCCCCCCGCTCGGCGGCCGCGCCATCCTCCGCGCCGCCCCGCTCATCGAGCGCGCCGGGCGGCGCATCGCCGCCCAGGCCGGCGGCGTCGTCATCACCGAGGCGACGAAGGACGTCGCCGGGCTCATCCCGCTGCGCGCCGGCCGCCGCCGCCTCGTCCTCGCCGAGCGCTGAGGGGGCGTCAGCCCTTGGCGCGTAGCTTCCGGTGATGCGCCATGTGGTGCTCGGCATAGGCCCGGAACATGGAATCGGCCGTCTTCTGCTGCGCCGCGTCCAGCTTGCCGTAGAGCGTCTGGAACGCGGCGGTCAGCTTGTTCATGTTGTCCGCCTGCTTCGCCTGGATCGCGGCGAAGGACTCCATGTTCTGCACCGCGTTCATCGTCGCGAGATGCGCGGCCCGGCTCTGGTAGAGCGTCGCGATCGCGGTCGCGTTGTCGCGCGAGACCTGGGCGAAGCCGTGCCACGCGTCCTGCTCGGAAGCGGTGATCCGCAGCTTCGCCTTCAGCGCCGCGAGCCGGTGATCGACATGCGCGAGCATGCGCGACTGCGGGGCAGGGGTGGCCGTGGTCGTGGTCTTGCTCTTGCTCTTGCTCTCGGGTGTCGCCGCCCTTGCATGCGGCAGGGCGATCGCGGCGATCGAGGCGCCGGCCATGGTCGCGGCCAGCAATGCGGCGGGCGCGTGGGCGCGGAGGGAGCGGATCGGCTTCATGTCGGAACTCCGGTTGGTTGAACCACCCCGCTCTAGCCCGCCCTTCATGACGCGATGCTGGCGCCGCCGTGTCGGAATCATGGCCTACGGCGATTTCATCCGCGGTTTCGCCCTGCGTCAGCCCCCCCTTGTTCTTTGCCCCGATCGGGACGATGTTGTGCCGGAGAGGACCGCACAGGTCCGGTTTGACGACGGAGACCGCCAATGTTCATCGAAACCGATGTCACCCCCAACCCCGCCACGCTGAAATTCCTCCCCGGCCGCGAGGTGCTCGGCCAGGGCTCGGCCGATTTCGACACCGCCGAGGCGGCTGGCGCAAGCCCGCTGGCCGCGGCCCTGTTCGCGCTGCCCGGCGTCACCCGCGTCTTCCTCGGCGGCGATTTCGTCTCCGTCACCAGCGACGATCCCGGCGCCTGGCCCTCGCTCAAGCCGCAGGTTCTCGGCGCGATCATGGAGCACTACCTCTCCGGCCGCCCGGTGATGGACAGCGCCCAGGACGCGGCGGCGGAGGATGTCGACCCGGCCGACCGCGAGATCGCCGACCAGATCAAGGAACTGCTCGACATGCGGGTCCGCCCGGCGGTCGCCGGCGATGGCGGCGACATCGTCTTCCGCGGCTTCCGCGACGGCGTGGTCTCGCTGCACATGCAGGGCGCCTGCTCCGGCTGCCCCTCCTCGACGGCGACCCTCAAGATGGGTATCGAGAACCTGCTCAGGCATTACGTCCCCGAAGTGAAATCGGTGCAGCAGGTGATGGCCTGAGCCGGCCGGCGGCCTGACCGGGCCGCCCCGACGTCCCGAACCCAACGGAGTGTCCGCATGACCCTCGATGCCGGCGCGCTCGATGCGCTGTTCCGCACCGCCCGCACCAAATCCGCCTGGACCGGCGCGCCGGTCCCGGACGACACGCTGCAAGAACTCTACGACCTGCTGAAATACGGCCCCACCTCGGCCAATTGCTCGCCCGCGCGCTTCCTCTTCCTGCGCAGCCCCGAATCGCGCGAGCGGCTGAAACCCGCCCTCAACCCCGGCAATATCGACAAGACGATGGCCGCCCCGGTCACCGTCATCGTCGCCCACGACCCGCAATTCTACGAGCACCTGCCGAAGCTCTTCCCCCATGCCGATGCCCGCGCCTGGTTCGCCGGCAACCCCGACCTCGCCGAGGAAACCGCCTTCCGCAACGGCACGCTGCAAGGCGCCTACCTCATCATGGCCGCCCGCGCCCTCGGGCTCGATTGCGGCCCGATGTCCGGGTTCGACAAGGCGAAGGTCGACCAGACCTTCCTCTCCGACCAGGGCTGGCGCTCGAATTTCCTGATCAATCTCGGCTACGGCGAGCCGGCGGACCCGTTCCCCCGCGCCCCGCGCCTCGGGTTCGACGAAGCCTGCGTCCTGCTCTGACATGGCGCCGCCCGCCGCGCGCCTGCTGGTGCTCGACGCCGCGTTGAAATCCGCCCGCGCCGGCGTGATCGCGGGCGATCGCGTGCTCGCCGCGCGCGAGGGCGCGCCCGAAACCGGCCTGGCCGACCTGCTGCCGCTCTGGGCAGCGGATTGCCTGGCCGAATCGGGGCTTGCCGCGGCGGCGCTCGACGGCATCGCCGTCACCATCGGCCCCGGCAGCTTCACCGGCCTGCGCGCCTCCCTCGCGCTTGCCCAGGGAATCGGCGTCGCCGCCGGCGTGCCGGTTCACGGCGTCACCGTGGGCGAGGCGATGGCGGCGATCCTGCCCGGCCTCGGCCGCCCGCTCTGGGTCGTCACCACGGCGCGGCGCGGCCGGCTTTTCCTCGAACGAAACGGCGCCGCCAGCGCCGTCGACGAGCCCGACCTGCCGGCGCCGGAGGGCCCGATCGCCATCGCCGGCGACCGCGCGGCCGACATCGCCGCCCGCCTCGCCGCAGCCGGAATCGATGCCGTGCCGACCGGGATCGAGACCTGCACCATCGCCGGCATCGCCGCCGCCCTGCGCCAGCGCCTCGCCGCCGGGCTGCCGCCGCGCGCGGCCGCCCCGCTCTATGTCGACCCGCCCGAGGCCCGCCTGCCCGCCGCCGGCCTGCGCCCGCCGCCGCGCCGCTGAGCGTGCCCGCCCCGCTGCCCGCCCCGTTGCCCGCCACAATGGCCCATGCGGCGTCCCTCGCCGCGATCCACGCCGCCGCCTTCCCGGACGATCCCTGGCCGGATACCGCCTTCGCGGCCCTGTTCCAAAACCCGACGACCTTCGGCTTCATCGACCCCGCCGGCGGCCTCGTCATCGCCCGCGCGGTCGCCGGCGAGGCCGAGATCCTGACCATCGGCGTCGCCCCCGCCGCCCGCCGGCGCGGCATCGCCCGCGCCCTGCTCGCCGCCGCCCTGGCGGCGGCGCGGGGCAGGGGGGCCGAGACCGTCTTTCTCGAAGTCGACGCCGCCAATGCCGCCGCCGCCGGCCTCTATCGCGAAGCCGGCTTCCGCCCCGCCGGCAGCCGGCGCGACTATTACGGCGCCGGGCGCGACGCGCTGCTGTTCAGTCTTCCGCTTTCCTGATCACGACAACGGCGCTGCCATCGGGCAGATCGAACATGTCGAGCAGGTCGTGCCCCTGGTCGGCGGCGGCGCGCGGCACGTTCGCCCGCGGCTCGGCGCCGCGCAGCCGCACCAGCAAAATCTCCCCCGCCGCCATCGAATCGAGCGCCAGCCTGGTCCGCACATAAGTCATCGGGCAGGTCTCCGCAGTAATGTCGATGGCCCGGTTATGGGCGGGAAGTTCCATGACTTTCGTATCCTGGATTACCATTTTCTAACCGTTTTCAAAAAATGGAACAGCGTTGAGCTAAATTACCTGCGCCTTTCGGACGAATTTCAAAGGTAAATTCTTGCAATTTACATCAAAATGCTCCAGATCAAGTCTAAGGTAAATGATCAAGTAGAGGCGAAGAAGGACCAGTGATGCCGGATAGCCAGGACACTCAACAACTCCTACAACTCACTGCGCAGATTGTGTCGGCGCATGTATCGCACAATTCGGTTTCAGCCGAAATGCTGCCCGCGCTCATCCGGGATGTCTATATGAGCCTCAGCGGAACGGATCAGCCTGTCGAAGAGCCGCCGCCGCCGCTCGAGCCGGCAGTCAATCCAAAGAAATCCGTCTTCAACGATTATATCGTCTGTCTTGAGGACGGTAAAAAACTCAAGATGCTTCGCCGTCACCTTAAATCCGCTTACAATCTGACACCCGAGCAGTATCGCGAGCGCTGGGGATTGTCGAGCGACTATCCGATGGTCGCGCCCGCCTACGCCAAGCAGCGCTCCACCCTCGCCAAGAAAATCGGCCTCGGCACCAAGACCGCCGGTTCGACCCCTTCCGGCTCCGCCCGCGGCAAGAAGGGCGAGTAGCCCGCTCCACCGGTTCCGGCCAAACGCCCGGCGGCAAACCCGCCGGGTTTTTTGCGTCTGCCTGCCCGCCCGTGCCGCCCGATTGCCTTTTCGCGCGCCCTGGTCCAACAATATTCGCAATCGAAACGCCGCCCTCTTTTCGTTTCGTATGCAATATAAGGAACATCGCGTGTCGGATCATGCCGCATCCATCAGCCGGCGGGCGGAAATCGTCGCCCTGGTCGAGCAGAACGGCTTCCAGACGATCGAGGCGCTGGCCCGCCATTTCGACGTCACGGTGCAGACCATCCGCCGCGATCTCAACGCGCTCGCCGCCGATGGCAAGCTCAGCCGCTACCGCGGCGGCGCCGGCCTGCCGTCGAGCATCGAGAACATGGAATACAACCGCCGCCGCGTGGTCCATCTCGAAGCCAAGCTCCGCATCGCCGACATGGTGGCGGCGGACATTCCCGAGCACGCCTCGCTTTTCATCAATATAGGCTCGACCACCGAACAGGTCGCCCGCGCCCTGCTCGGCCATCACGACCTGTCGGTGATCACGAACAATCTCAACGTCGCGCGAATCATGAGCGAAAGCACCGATTTCCGCGTCATCGTCGCCGGCGGCATGGTCCGCAACCGCGATGGCGGCATCACCGGCCAGGCCACCCGCGACATGTTCGACCGTTTCCGCGTCGATATCGGCATCATCGGCGTCTCCGGCATCGACGCCGACGGCGCGCTCTACGATTTCGACATGGACGAGGTGATCTGTTCGCAGGCGATCATCCGCAACGCCCGCCGCGTCGTCCTCGTCACCGACCATTCCAAGTTCGGCCGCCCGGCAATGGTGCGGATCGGCACGCTCGCCCAGGTCTCCGCCCTCTATACCGACCTGCCGCCGCCCCCGCCCATCGCCGCGCTGATCGGCACGCTCGGCATCGAACTGCACGTCGCCGAGCCGGCAACGCCGCCGCTCGCCTGATCGCGCGCATCAAAAACGCCCGGTCCCTCGCGGGGCCGGGCGTTTTCTCGTCGTATCGCGATCCCGCTTTCTTGCCGTATCGCGATCCCGCTTTCTTGCCGTATCGCGATCCCGCTCAGTCGGCCGCCAGCGCCATGTGCTTGCGCGCGATCTCGCCGCTGACATAGGTCTCCACCGCCTCGCCGATCGCCTCGGCATGGTTGGCGAACACGTGGTCGGCGCCTTCCAGCACGCGGTAATCGACGGCGACACCTTTCTGCGTGTTCAGCTTGTCGACCAGCTTGCGCACCGAATTCTCCGGCACCAGTTCGTCGGCGTCGCCGTGGATCATCAGCCCGCCGCAAGGGCAGGGGGCGAGGAAGCCGAAATCGTAATGCGCCGCCGGCGGCGCAACGCTGATCCAGCCCGAAACCTCCGGCCGGCGCATCAGCAGCTGCATGCCGACGAAGGCGCCGAACGAATAGCCCGAAATCCACAGCCCGCCATGCCCGGGGTTCAGCGCCTGCATCCAGTCGAGCGCCGCGGCCGCGTCGTTGATCTCGCCCATGCCGCCGTCATAGCTGCCCTGGCTGCGCCCGACGCCGCGGAAATTGAACCGCATCACCGAGAAGCCCAGCCGCTGGAACACCTGATACATCGTGTAGGTGATGCGGTTGTTCATGGTTCCGCCATGCAGCGGATGCGGGTGCAGCACCAGCGCGAGCGGCGCCCCCCGGTCCTTGGCATGGTGATAACGCCCTTCGAGACGGCCATCCGGCCCGGCAAACATAACTTCAGGCATGGTCTTGTCTGGTCTTTCCCAATCGATCGTCACATCACCCGGCCTTGATCGTCGCCGGATGCAGGAATGTTCCCCCGTCGGCGGCCTGCCGCCGCCCTCGCGCCCTCAGGTGCCGCCGGAGCCGGGGAAACGGCTTCGACACTTATATATAGGTTGCCTCCACGAATGATTGACCGGTCCGGTATGCATACCTACTCTCCCCGTCATGACGCGCGCGACGACCCGCAAGCATGGCCCCGAAAGCCGGCCCCAGAACCGCCTGTCCGGCATGCGGATCGCGGTTGTCCAGCCCTCCCGCGGCACACCGCGTCGCGCTGTTGCCATGAACACCGGGGAAGCCGTGCGCCAAAACTTCGTCTCCCGCCCGAAAAATCGTATCCCGGGGCCCGCTAGAGCTTTCATTTCCTCCATCCGGCGCCAATATCGCCGGAGAGGCACAGAGATAACGGATGGCATCCAGATTTTCCACGGAAATGTCGCATGAGCTCAATGTTTTTGCGTGAAACCATCCGGGCCTACCGCCAGCGCGATCCGGCCGCCCGGTCGGATCTCGAGGTTCTGCTGTGCTATCCGGGCCTGCACGCCATCCTGCTGCACCGCGTCGCGAACTGGCTCTGGCGGCACCGGCTGCGCCTCGCCGGCCGCTTCCTCTCGCATCTCGCCCGGGTGGCGACGGGAATCGAAATCCATCCGGGTGCGACGATCGGCCGCCGCTGCATGATCGATCACGGCATGGGCGTGGTCATCGGCGAAACCGCCGTGCTGGGCGACGATGTCTATCTCTACCACCAGGTCACGCTCGGCGGCACGTCGAGCGAGCGCGGCAAGCGCCACCCGACGCTGGCCAACAACGTCATCATCGGCGCCGGCGCCAAGGTGCTGGGCAACATCCTGATCGGCGAGAACGCCCGCATCGGCGCCAACGCGGTCGTGGTCGCCGATGTGCCGGCGAATACCACCGTGGTCGGCATCCCCGCCCGCCCGGTCGAGCGCGGCACCGCGATCCGCCCGCCCAAACCCCGCTTCGATCCCTACGGCACGCCCTGCGATCCCTGCATCGACCCGCTGCTGAGCGAGATGGAGCGTCTGCGTGCCGAACTGACCGATCTCGAAGCCCGCGTGGCCCGCGCGGAGTCGCGCGCGCAGTATCAGGCGGACTCGCGCGAAACCGATCATGACGCCCCCATCGCCCGGCGCTGATCCCGGCCTCTATCTCGACGCCAACGCGACCGAGCCGCTCCGCCCCGCGGCCCGCGCGGCGGTCCTCGCCGCCCTCGATCTCGTCGGCAACCCCGCCTCGGTCCATGCCGAGGGCAGGGCGGCGCGCAAGCTGCTCGAATCCGCCCGCGCCACCCTCGCCGCGCGTCTCGGCGCCCGCCCGGAAAACGTGGTCTTCTGCGCCGGCGCCACCGAGGCGAACGCGATGGCGATCCACGGCCTCGCCGCCGGCGGCGGCATCGTCATCGGCGCCACCGAGCACGACGCCGTCCGCGCCGCCGCTCCGGATGCCGTCATCGCCCCGGTCGATGAAGCCGGCCGGCTCGACCATGCGGCCTTCGCCGCGTGTCTCGCCGCGCACCGCCCCACGCTCGCCTGCGTCATGGCGGCCAACAACGAAACCGGCGTGCTGAACGACATCGCCGCCATCGCCGCCCTCTGCGCCGCGAGCGGCACGATGCTGCATGTCGATGCCGTGCAGGCCGCCGGCCGCGTGCCCAACCCGGACTATCTCGCCCAGGGCGCGTCCAGCGTCGCCGTCTCCGCGCACAAGCTCGGCGGCCCGAAAGGGGTGGGCGCCCTGCTGCTCGCCGCCGATGCCGCGTCCCGCCTCGTCCCGCTGGTCCGCGGCGGCGGGCAGGAACAGGGCCGCCGCGGCGGCACCCACAACCTGCCCGGCATCGCCGGCTTCGCCGCCGCCCTCGATGCCGCGCATGCGACCCCGCGCCCCGACCCGCGCCTCGCCGCCCTGCGCGACGCGATCGAGGCCGGCGCGCGCGATTGCGGCGCAATCATCGCCGGCGCCGGCGCGCCCCGCCTCGCGAACACCACCTGCCTCGTTCTGCCCGGCCTTGCCGCCGAAACCCAGGTCATCGCGCTCGATCTCGAAGGCATCCGCATCTCCGCCGGTGCCGCCTGCTCCTCCGGCAAGGTCGCCCGCAGCCACGTCCTCGCCGCGATGGGCCTGGGCGATCTCGCGTCCAGCGCCATCCGCGTCTCGCTGCCCTGGAACGCGCCGGCGGATGCGCCGGCCCGCTTCCTCGCCGCATATCGGCGTCTTGCCGCCCGCGCCTTGCGCAAATCCGCGCATGTCTCTACCTCCGCAGCGTGAACGGCGCCCGGATCGCGCGCCTTCGTCAACGCAACCGGATCAAGGGTCTCACATGCCGAACATGACTTTCATCGAGCGCGACGGCACGCGCCGGACGGTGGACGCCCCGTCCGGCCTGTCGGTGCTCGAAATCGCCCACAAGCACGGGATCGACATCGAAGGCGCCTGCGAGGGCTCGCTCGCCTGCTCCACCTGCCATGTCATCGTCGAGCCCGACTGGTTCGCGAAGCTCGCCGCCGCCTCGGAAGACGAGGAAGACATGCTCGACCTCGCCTTCGGCCTCGAAAAGACCTCCCGCCTCGGCTGCCAGATCGTGATGTCCCCGGCGCTGGACGGGCTCGTCGTGAAGCTGCCCGCCGGCGTGCGGAACGCGCAGAACGGCTGAGATCGTGCGCGTCGTCGTCGCCATGTCCGGCGGGGTGGACAGTTCGGTCGTCGCCGGGCTGATGCACGAGGCCGGGCACGAGGTGATCGGCGTCACCCTCCAGCTCTACGATCACGGCGCCGCCACCGGCCGCAAGGGTGCGTGCTGCGCCGGGCAGGACATCCACGACGCCCGCAACGTCGCCGACCGTCTCGGCATCGCCCATTACGTGATCGATGCCGAAACCGCCTTCCGCAGCGCGGTGATCGGCGATTTCGCCGATGCCTATGCCGCGGGCCGCACCCCGGTGCCCTGCGTGCGCTGCAACCAGCACCTCAAATTCGGCGACCTGCTCGGCCTCGCCCGCGATCTCGGCGCGGCGGCGCTGGCCACCGGCCACTATGTCCGCCGCGAGGAGGGAACGCACGGGGCCGAGCTTCACCGCGCGGTCGATGCGCGGCGCGACCAGTCCTGGTTCCTCTTCGCCACCACGCGCGACCAGCTCGAATTCTCCCGCTTCCCCCTCGGCACCATGCCGGACAAGGACGCCGTCCGCGCCGCGGCCGCGCGGATGCACCTGCCCGTCGCCGAAAAGCCGGACAGCCAGGACATCTGCTTCGTCCCCTCCGGCACCTATGCCGACATCGTCGCGAAGCTCCGCCCCGATGCCGCCGCCCCCGGCGAAATCGTCACCGAGGACGGCGCCGTGCTCGACCATCACCAGGGCATCGCCCGCTACACGGTCGGCCAGGCGAAGCGCCTCGGCGCCGCCTCCGGCCATGTCGTCACCAGGATCGACGCCGCCCGCCGCCGCATCGTCGTCGGCCCGCGCGGCGCCGGCGGCCGCGAGGTGAGGATCGCCGAGCCGAACTGGCTGATCGATCCGCCCGCCGCCCCGTTCCGCGCCAGCGTCAAGCTCCGCGCCGGCGAGGCGCCGCACCCCGCCGAGATCGACATCGCCCGCAACCTCGTCACCCTCGACACGCCTGCTTTGGCCGCCCCCGGCCAGGCCTGCGTCGTCTATCAGGACTCCCGCGTTCTGGGCGGCGGCTTCATCTTGTGATCTTGTGATCTTGTGATCTTGTGATCGACACCACGGCCGCCACGGTCGTTTTTTTCGCCCATCGCCGGCAAGCCTGATTGGTTTCGCGGCCGCGCCGGTCTATATCCACATCGGCGCCATCCGTCTGCCCGCAGTCCGGCCGGCCGGAGCCGCTCTCGCGTGCCGGATCTCCCGGAAGCGGGTCGACGCAACCACGCCATGGCACAAGCCATGCACGGCAAGAAAAAAAGGATTCCACACGTGGCCAACGAAAAATCGCAGAACGTGCAGGATGTGTTCCTCAATCACGTTCGCAAGAGCAAGACCCCGGTCACCGTGTTCCTGGTGAACGGCGTGAAGCTTCAGGGCGTCATCACCTGGTTCGACAATTTCTCCGTCCTCCTCCGCCGCGACGGGCATACCCAGCTCGTCTACAAGCACGCGATCTCGACCGTGATGCCCGGCGCGCCGATCCAGCTCTTCGACGCGGCCAAGGCCGATGCGCCGGCCAGCGCCAGCGGGGCGACCCTCACCCTCGGCCGCGCCGGCGATGCCGATCGCGACGCCGAGTAGGCCGGATTGAGCATACCGACAAAGGCCGCGCCCACCCGCGCCGCCATCCTGCTGCCCTGGGAGCATGGCGGGCGGCGCAACGGCCCGCGCGAGGCCGAGGCCCGGCTGGCCGAGGCCATCGGCCTCGCCGCCTCCATCGGTCTCGTCATCGCCCATGACGAGATCGTCCAGCTCCGCGCCCACCGCCCCGCCACCCTGTTCGGCGAGGGCCAGGTGAGCCGCATCGCCGAGTCCATCGCCGAGGCCGAAATCGACGTCGCCGTGGTCGATTCCGTGCTCAGCCCGGTGCAGCAGCGCAATCTCGAACGTGCCTGGAAATGCAAGGTCATCGACCGCACCGGCCTGATCCTCGACATTTTCGGCGAGCGCGCCCGCACCGCCGAGGGCGTGCTACAGGTCGAACTCGCGCATCTCGCCTACCAGCGCTCCCGCCTCGTCCGCTCCTGGACCCATCTTGAGCGCCAGCGCGGCGGCTTCGGCTTTCTCGGCGGCCCCGGCGAAACCCAGATCGAGGCGGACCGCCGCCTGATCACCGACCGCATCGCCCGCCTCCGCCGCGAGCTTGACGAGGTCCGCCGCACCCGCGCCCTGCACCGCGCCGCGCGCAACCGCGTGCCCTATCCCGTCATCGCCCTGGTCGGCTACACCAATGCCGGCAAATCCACCCTGTTCAACGCGCTCACCGGCGCCACCGTCCACGCGCAGGACCAGCTCTTCGCCACCCTCGACCCGACGATGCGCCTCATCGTCCTGCCCTCCGGCCGCCATGCCATCCTGTCGGACACGGTGGGCTTCATCTCCGACCTGCCGACCGAACTCGTCGCCGCCTTCCGCGCCACGCTCGAAGAGGTCGCCGCCGCCGACATCATCCTCCATGTCCGCGACTGCGCCCACCCCGACAGCGCCGCCCAGCGCGCCGACGTCATCTCGGTGCTCGATGGCATGGCCCGCTCCGGCATGATCGACGAGGGCTGGTCCTCCCGCTGCATCGAGGTGATGAACAAGATCGACCTGCTCGATCCCGCCACCGCCGACCTGCCGGGCCCCGCCGCCATCGCCGTCTCGGCGCTGTCCGGCGAAAATCTCGAAACCCTGCGCGCCGCGATCGACGCCCGCCTCGCCGGCGCCATGCAGGTCGCGACCTACTGGCTCGCCCATGCCGACGGCGCCGCCCTCGCCTGGCTCTACCGCCACGGCGAGGTGCTCTCCCGCGCGGATGGCGAGGAGTCGATCGCCATCGAGGTCCGGCTCCGCCCCGAAGACCGCGCCCGCTTCGAGCGCGACCACGAAGCCGCGCTGCACGCCCCGTCGCCCTGACCCATCGTCCCGGAATCCCGCCCATGATGCCTGACAGATCCGATCTTTCCGCCATCGCGGCGCTGCTGCGCGAGGTCGCCGGCAGCATCGTGATGCCGCGCTTCGGCCATATCGGCCCGGCCGACATGCGCACCAAATCCGGCCCGCTCGACCCCGTCACCGTGGCCGACGAGGCGGCCGAGCGCGCGCTGACCGCGGGCCTGCGCGCCCTCTTCCCCGATGTCGCGGTGATCGGCGAGGAATCGGTCGCCGCCGATCCCGCGCTGCTCGGCGCGGTCGCCGGCCCCGGCCCGGTCTTCGTGATCGACCCGATCGACGGCACCCAGAACTACGCCGCCGGCCTGCCGCTGTTCGGCCTGATGATCGCCCTGGTCGAGGGCAACGAGACCATCGCCGGGCTGATCCACGACCCGCTGCGCGACGACACCATGCTCGCCACGCGCGGCGCCGGCGCCTTCCTGCTCCGCGGCGCGGCGGAGCGTGCCGAATTCCTGCCTTTGCGCGTCGCATCCCCGGCGCCGCTCGCGCAGATGATCGCCTCGGTCTCCTGGCAATACATGGAGCCGGCCGAAAAATCCCGCGTGCTCGGCAGCCTCGCCGCAATCGGGCAGACGCCCAACCTGCGCTGCGCCGCCGCCACCTACCGCGCCATGGCCTCCGGCCACATGCACGCCGCGGTCTCCCGCCGCACCCTGCCGTGGGACCATGCCGCCGGCACGCTGATCGTCGAGGAAGCCGGCGGCCATGTCCGCCGGCCGGATGGCGAGGCCTGGCGCCCCGCCGATATCGATGGCGGCCTCATCGCCGCCGCCGACCGCGACACCTGGCACCGCCTGCGCGACGCGCTCTATTTATGAATAAGTTAGAGCACGTTCCGATCCTTTCGGATCGGGTTTCGTGCTCTAACCCTCCCGCTTCACCGCCTGCCAGAGCGCCTCCATCTCGGCGAGCCCGGCCGCCTCCGGCGTCGTCCCGGCGGCAGCGAGCCGCGCCTCCACCGCGCGGAACCGGCGCTCGAACTTCGCGTTCGCCCGCGCCAGCGCCTGCTCGCCATCGCAGCCGAGCTTGCGGGCGAGATTGACCATCACGAAGAACATGTCGCCCAGCTCGTCCTCGATCCGCGCCGGGTCCGCCCCCGCCAGCTCGGCGCGCAGCTCCGCCGTCTCCTCGTCGAGCTTGTCGAGCACCGAATCGGCATCCGGCCAGTCGAAGCCGACCCGCGCCGCCCGCCCCGCGAGCTTGCGCGCCCGCATCAGCGCCGGCAGCGTGATGGCGATGCCATCCAGCACGCCGCTCTCCGCCCGCGCCGCCCGCTCGCGCGCCTTGTCCGCCTCCCAGGCCCGCGTCTGCGCCGCCTGATCCCGCGCCTCGGCATCGCCGAACACATGCGGATGCCGGCGGATCATCTTGTCGGCAATCCCGGCGGCGACCTCGTCGAAGCCGAACCAGCCGCGCTCCTCCGCCATCCGCGCGTGATAGACCACCTGGAACAACAGGTCGCCCAGCTCGTCGCGCAGCGCGGCCGCGTCGCCTTTTCCGATCGCGTCCGCAACCTCATAGGCCTCCTCGACCGTATAGGGGGCAATGGTGGCGAAATCCTGCTCGCGATCCCACGGGCATCCGGTCTCCGGATGCCGCAGTGCGGCCATGACGGCGATGAGGCGGTCGATCGGTCTGTCGGTCATGCGGTCCCGAAGCTGTGATGGGTGATCCCGCCGCGGTCACGGCGGGTTGATGAATGGCCAGCGCGCACCAGAGTAATCTATCGCCCGAGGAGAACAACCATGCACGTCATCCGCACACCGGACTGGTCCCTGCCCGAGCGGGATGCAACACCCCCGCATCTCGCGCTCAACCGCCGCGCCGCCCTCGCCACGCTGGGCGGCGCCATGCTCGGCTTCGGCCAGATCGGCGCCGCGCTCGCCGACGCCAAACCGGGCGATCCTCTCAACATCGCGCTCGCCGACGCCAAACCGGGCGATCGCATTGCCGACTATCCGCCCTCCGCCGCCCGGTTCGACCCCGCGCGCGGCCTCACCCCCCGCCACAACACCGAAACCTACAACAATTTCTACGAATTCGGCCTGCACAAGGACATCTGGCGCAAGGCCCAGAAACTCCCCACCGAACCCTGGACCATCCGGATCGACGGCATGGTCGAAAAACCCTTCACCCTCTCCTTCGACGACCTGATGAAGAAGGTCAGCACCGAAACCCGCATCTACCGCCATCGCTGTGTCGAGGCCTGGTCCCTCGTCGTCCCCTGGGAGGGCTTTCCGCTTGCCGAGCTGGTGAAACTGGCGAAGCCGCTCTCGGGCGCGAAATATCTCCGCTTCACCTCGCTCGCCGACCCGAAGGTGATGCCGGGCCTGTCGATTCCCTTCTTCCCCTGGCCCTATCACGAGGGCCTGACCATGGCGGAGGCGATGAACGAGCTCGCCTTCGTCGGCACCGGCATGTACGGCGCGAAAATGCCAAAGCAGGACGGCGCGCCGATCCGCGTCGTGCTGCCCTGGAAATACGGCTTCAAATCGGCGAAATCCCTCGTCCGCATCGAGTTCCTCAAGGACCAGCCGGTGACCTTCTGGGAAAAGACCAGCCCGGACATGTACGGCTTCTGGGCCAATGTGAACCCGAACTACCCCACCCTGCGCTGGAGCCAGGCGCGCGAGCGCGTCATCGGCACCGGCGAGGTGGTGCCGACGCAAATCTACAACGGCTACGGCAAATGGGTGGCCCCGCTCTATGCCGGCATGAAGCAGGACCGCAAACTCTTCATGTAGCAACGCCGAGCAGCCGGCGGGCGATGCCGATCACCCGCCGCGCCTCGCTCCACAATTCGTAGCGGTCGAATTCCGCCGCCCTGGCCCAGGCGATGTCGGTCACGTCATCCCCCGCCACCGCCTCGCCACCCTGATACAGACCGGCGAAATCGAGAATGGTGTAATGGAACTCGATGCGCTGCGCCGCGTCGCGATGGATCGAGTCGACATGCGCCGCCAGAATCAGCGCCCCGACTTCGAGCCCGGTCTCCTCGCGCAATTCCCGCCGCGCCGCCGCCTCCGCCGTCTCGCCCAGCTCCTGCCCGCCCCCCGGCAGGCTCCACGCCCCCAGCGCCGGCTTGCGGCCGCGGCGGATCAGCAGCACCTCCTCGCCGCGCAGCAGCACCACCCCGATGCCGACGCGCGGCGCCTCCGGATAGGCCCGGCTCATCCGGCCACCAGCGCGCGGATCGCGCGGTCCTGCCCGAACAGGTGCAGCAGCACCCGCGCCGCCCGCCCGCGCCTGGTTTCGAGCTGCGGGTCGGTATCGAGCAGCAATGTCGCGTCCTTCTGCGCCATCGGAATCAGGTCCTCGTCGCGTTCCGCGTCCGCCAGCCGGTAGCCGGGCAGGCCGGACTGTTTCGCCCCCAATATGTCACCGCCGCCGCGCAGCCGGAAATCCTCGTCGGCGATGCGAAACCCGTCCTCCGTCTCCCGCAGGATCGCCAGCCGCCGCCGCGCCGCCTGGCTCAGCTCGTCGCCGTGCAGCAGCAGGCAGAAACTCGCCGCCGCCCCACGCCCCACCCGCCCGCGCAGCTGGTGCAGCTGCGCCAGCCCGAACCGGTCCGCATGCTCGATCACCATCACATTCGCCTCCGGCACGTCCACCCCCACCTCGATCACCGTGGTCGACACCAGAATATCCGCCTCGCCGCGGGCGAAGCGCTCAAGCGCCGCCGCCCGAATCTCGATCGGCTGGCGCCCATGCGCCAGCACCACCCGCGCGCCGAACCGCTCTGCGAGTGCCGCGAACCGCGCCTCGGCGGCGGCGATGTCCATCGCCTCGCTCTCGGCGACCAGCGGGCACACCCAATACACCCGCCCGCCCTGGCGGATCATCCGCGCCACCGCGGCGACGATCTCCTCCATCCGCCCCGTCGGGTGCAGCGTGGTGCGGATCGGCTGCCGCCCCGCCGGCTTGGCGAGAATCCGGCTCACGCTCATCTCCCCCCAATGCGAGAGCAGCAGCGTGCGCGGAATCGGCGTCGCCGTCATCACCAGCATGTCCGTCGCCCGCCCCTTGGCGCCGAGCGCGAAGCGCTGCCCGACGCCGAACCGGTGCTGCTCGTCGATCACCGCGAGGCCAAGATCGTGGAACGCGACGCTCTTCTGGAAAATCGCATGGGTGCCGACCACGATCGGGATCGACCCGTCGGCGAGCCCTTCCAGCACGCGCCGCCGCTCGGCGGCCTTGAGCGAGCCGGTCAGCAGCGCGACCGGCACCGGGCAGAGTTTTTCCAGTGTCGCGAGATGCTGGCGCGCCAGCAATTCGGTGGGGGCGAGCAGCGCGGCCTGCGCCCCGGCCTCGACCACGCGCAGCATCGCCAGCGTCGCCACCAGCGTCTTCCCCGCGCCGACATCGCCCTGCAACAGCCGCAGCATCCGGTGCGGTGAAGCGAGATCGGCGTCGATCTCGGCGAGCGCCTCGTCCTGTGCCGCGGTCGGCGCGAAGCCGAACCGCGCCAGCGCCGCCGCCCGCAGCCTTCCATCGCCGGCAAAGGCGCGCCCCTTCCGCCGCCGCCGCCGCGCGCGGATCAGCGCGAAGGCGAGCTGCCGCGCCAGCAACTCGTCATAGGCCAGCCGCCGCGCCGGGCCATCGCCGGGCATCGCGGCCGGCGCGTGCAGCGCCCGCAGCGCCGCGGCAAAGCCCGGCCAGCCCCGCTTTTGCAGCACGGAGGGCAACAGCCATTCCGGCAGCTCCGGCAGCCGGGCGAGCGCGCCTTCGACCGCCCGCGCCATCACCCGCGCCGAAAGCCCCGCCGTCAGCCCCCGCACCGGCTCGATCGCCGGCAGGCTCGCCGCCTGCGCCGCCGCCAGCACGTAATCGGGATGGGGCAGGGTAGGGCGGTCGGCGAACCGCTCGACCTTGCCCGACAGCAGCAGCTTCGCCCCCAGCGGAAACTGCCGCAGCCGCCCGGGGTGGAACAGCACCACCTCGCCGAAGCCGCTGGCGTCGCGAATCACCACCCGGTGCGGCTGCCCTTGCCGCGCCGGCGCCTCGTGCCGCACCACCTCGACCATCACCGTCGCGACCATCCCCGGCTCCGCCTCCGCCAGCGTCGAATGCCGCGATCGGTCGATGAAATGCAGCGGCAGATGAAACAGCACGTCGCCAACGCTCGGCCCGCCCACGGCGCGCGCGATCAGCGCCGCGAGCTTCGGGCCGATTCCCGGCAGGCTGGCAAGCTCGGCCCGCAACGGCGCCAGCGACTCGGAGATGTTGGTGGTCACGGGCTGACAGTGGCGGAGCACTCCACTATATCGCAACCCATCATGACCGAAGTATCGACCGAGGCGCTGGCACAGCGCCGCCGCCGGCTGCTCTACCGGGCCACCCATCGCGGCACGTATGAAAACGACCTGATGATCGGCGGCTTCGCCCGCAAATATATCGGGTCGATGGACGATGACGCGCTCGACGCGCTGGAGGCGGTGATGGAACACCCCGACGCCGAGCTGGCGGACTGGCTGACCGGCCGCAAGCCGGTCCCGGCCGAGGCCGAGTCGGACATGCTCCGCCGCATCCGCGACGAGGCGGCGGAGATCGCCCAGGGCGAGTTCGGCGCCAAGCGCGGGCGATGAGCCTGCTTCCCGTCTACGGCGCGCCGGAAGGGTTCGACGCCGACCTGATCGCCCGCCGCGCCGCCGAGGCCGGCACGGTGCTGCACATCGCGCGCGACGATGCCCGCCTCGCCCGGCTGGAGGACGCGCTCGCCTTCTTCGCCCCTACCGCCGAAATCATCCGCTTCCCCGCCTGGGACTGCCTGCCCTACGACCGCGTCTCGCCCAACCCGGCCATCGTCTCCGATCGCGTCGCCGCCCTGGCCCGGCTGCTGGAACCGGCCAAGGGCACCCGCATCGTGCTGACCACGGTGAACGCCGCACTCCAGCGCACCCCGCCGCGCGCCCGCTTCGCCGGCGCCAGCCGCACCATCGCCCCCGGCGGCGCCGCCGCCCCGGACGATCTCGCCCGCTTCCTCGAACAGCGCGGCTATCACCGCGTCGGCACCGTGATGGAGCCCGGCGATTTCGCCGTCCGCGGCGGCATTTTCGACGTCTGGCCCGCCGGCGAGCCATCCCCCGCCCGCATCGACCTGTTCGGCGACACGGTGGACACGCTCCGCCGCTTCGATCCCGGCACCCAGCGCAGCGGCGAGGCGCTGGCGCAGCTCACCTTCCGCCCCGCCACCGAACTGCCGCTCGATGCCGAGGCGGTCAGCCGCTTCCGCACCGGCTTTCGCGAGATGTTCGGCGCCGCGGCGCAGGCCGACCCGCTTTACGAGGCCGTCTCCGAGGGCCGCCGCCAGCCCGGCATGGAGCATTTTGCTCCGCTCTTCTGCGAGACGATGGAAACCGTGTTCGACTATGCGCCCGGTGCCGCCATCAGCCTCGACCACCAGGCCGAGGAGGCCGCCGCCGCCCGCTTCGAGATGATCGCCGATCATTACGAAGCCCGCCGCGCCCCGCCCCGCGCCGGCGAGGCGCCCTACCGGCCGATTCCGCCCGCCAGCCTCTATCTCGACCGCGCCGGCCTCGATACGCTGCTCCGCGCCCGCGGGGCCACGGTGTTCTCCCCCTTCGCCCGGCCCGACGGGGCCGAGGGTGTCGAAGCCGGCGGCCGTCCCGGCGCCATCCTCGCCTCCGCCCAGGGCATCGCCTCGGTCTATGACGAATTCCGCCTGCTCGCCGCCCGCTGGCGCGAGGCCGGGCGCCGCGTCGTCCTCGCCGCCTGGTCCGCCGGCTCGCGCGACCGTCTCGCCGCCCTGCTGCGCGACCACGGCATGCGGTCGATCCCGATCGACAACGCCGCCGAGGCCCGCATCGCCCAGGGCGACGCCGTGCTGCTCGCCGTTCTCGGCCTCGAACGCGGCTATGTCGCCGACGATCTCGCCATCGTCGCCGAGCAGGACCTGCTCGGCCAGCGCATCGCCCGCCCGCCGCGCCGCCGCCAGCGCGCCGACCAGTTCATCGCCGACGCCACCGAAATCGCCGAGGGCGATCTCGTCGTCCATCAGGATCACGGCATCGGCCGCTACGATGGTCTGGTGACGCTGAGCGTCGAGGGCGCGCCGCATGACTGCCTGCGCATCCTCTACGATGGCGACCAGAAGCTCTTCCTGCCGGTCGAGAACATCGACATGCTCTCCCGCTTCGGCAGCGAGACCGCCGGCGTCGGGCTCGACCGCCTGGGCGGCGCCTCCTGGCAGGCGCGCAAGGCCAAGGCCCGCAACCGCATCCGCGAAATGGCGGCCGGCCTCATCCGCATCGCCGCCGAGCGCAAGCTGCACGACGCCGCGATCCTCGCCGCCGACGATGGCGCCTTCGCCGAATTCTGCGCCCGCTTCCCCTACACCGAAACCGAGGACCAGGCCCGCGCCATCGCCGACGTCATGGAAGATCTCGCCGCCGGCAAGCCGATGGACCGCCTGGTCTGCGGCGATGTCGGCTTCGGCAAGACCGAGGTCGCTCTCCGCGCCGCCTTCATCGCCGCGATGTCCGGCGCCCAGGTCGCCGTGGTGGTGCCCACCACGCTGCTCGCCCGCCAGCACTACCGCCTGTTCTCCGAGCGCTTCGCCGGCCTGCCCATCCGCGTCGAGCAGCTCTCCCGCCTCGTCTCCGCCAAGGACACCGCGAAGGTGAAGGCCGGCCTCGCCGACGGCACGGTGAACATCGTCGTCGGCACCCACGCGCTGCTCTCCAAAACCATCGCCTTCGCCGATCTCGCCCTCCTCATCGTCGACGAGGAGCAGCATTTCGGCGTCGCCCACAAGGAACGGCTCAAGCAGCTCAAGGCGGACATCCACGTCCTCACCCTGACCGCGACGCCGATCCCCCGCACCCTCCAGCTCGCGCTCACCGGCGTGCGCGACCTCTCGCTGATCACCACCCCGCCGGTCGACCGCCTCGCCGTGCGCACCTTCATCATGCCGTGGGACAAGCTGGTGATCCGCGAGGCCATCGCCCGCGAGCGCTTCCGCGGCGGGCAGATCTTCTGCGTCGTCCCGCATATCGAGGATATCGACCGGATGCGCGAGCGCCTGGCCGAGATCGCGCCGGACCTGCGCACCGCCACCGCCCATGGCCGCCTGCCGCCCACCGAGATCGAGCGGGTGATGACCGAGTTCAGCGAGGGCAAGCACGACGTCCTGCTCGCCACCAACATCGTCGAATCCGGGCTCGACATGCCGGCGGTGAACACCATCCTGATCTGGCGCGCCGATCTCTTCGGCCTCGGCCAGCTCTACCAGCTGCGCGGCCGCGTCGGCCGCGGCAAGCAGCGCGGCTACGCCTATCTCACCTGGCCCGCCGCGCACACGCTCGCCGCCTCCTCGCAGAAACGCCTCGAAGTGATGCAGACGCTCGACACCCTCGGCGCCGGCTTCACCCTCGCCTCGCACGATCTCGACCTGCGCGGCGCCGGCAACCTGCTGGGCGACGAGCAGTCCGGCCATATCCGCGAGGTCGGCATCGAGCTTTATCAGCAGATGCTGGAGGATGCGGTGGCCGAGCTGCGGGCTGCCGGCGGCGGCGAATCGCGCGAGGCCGCGCGGGACTGGACGCCGAATATCAGCCTCGGCCTGCCCGTCCTCATCCCCGAGCCCTATGTCGCCGACCTGCCGGTCCGCCTCGGCCTCTACCGCCGCATCGGCGGGCTCGCGACCGACGCCGAGAGCGAGGCGCTCGCCGCCGAACTGGTCGACCGCTTCGGCCCGATGCCCGAGGAGGTGGAAAACCTGCTCGCCACCGTGGCGCTCAAGCGCGCCTGCCGCGCCGTCGGCGTCGAGAAGCTGGAGGCCGGGCCGAAGGGCATGGTCGTCGCCTTCCGCGGCAACGCCTTCGCCAATCCCGGCGGCCTCGTCTCCTGGCTCGCCACCCGCGCCGGCCTGCTCCGCCTGCGCCCGGACCACAAGCTGGTCATGGTCCGCGAGATGGACGTGAAGGCCCGCCTCGCCGCCGCGCGGGACATCGTGGCCAATCTCCAGCGGATTCTCGACCAGTCGAAAGCCGCATGATCCGGCGGCGTAACTAAACAAATCGAAACTTGTCCCGGCGGCCCCGGTCCTCATCTTTGCGTGAGGAAGGCGGCCGCTCCTCGGCCGCCCCGGTCCACGGCCGCGCGGCGGCCGTGCGGCCCGCCGCCGCCGCGCGGCCGTGAAGTTCGCTGCCGCGCGCCGGAAGCTGCTCTCACTGCCCGACCGCGGCGGACACTCCACGGAGGATCTGCCATGACAGACCAAACCCTTTTCCGCGCCGGCGCCGTCGCCCTGTTCGCCGCCGCCCTCGGGGCATCCCCCGCTTTCGCCGCGACCGCGCCGCAAAGCGCCCCCACCCCGATGCCGGCGCCCACCACCGGCTCGATGCAAGCCGCCCCCGCCGCCTCGCCGCAAACCGTCGCCAAGGCCGGCAAGGCGCTGCACCAGGTGCTCGACATCAATCACACCTATGGCGCGAAACTCGCCCACACCACCGATCCCGCCGGCAAGCAGCGCCTGATCGCCGCCGCGAAGGACAAGGCGAGCGCCGCGATCACCGCGCAGGGCCTTACGGTACGGCAATACGACCAGGTGCTGGCCGAGGCCCGGCAGAACCCGGCTTTGCGCGCCCGGCTCTTCGCCGCAGCCGGACTCTCCCCCCAGAAATGACCGCCTGACGCCCTGATCGCCGCGCCCGCGCCGCTGGAAGCTGGCGCCGGCCCGGCGGTCGCCGGCGCCGCTTGATCTGCGCCGGCCCGGCGGTCGCCGGCGCCGCTTGATCTGCGCCGGCCCGGCGGTCGCCGGCGCTGCTTGATCTGCATCGGCCCGGCGGTCGCCGCGTCATTGACCGCGCGCCGCCGCATCGGCTTTATGATCCGTCATGGATCTGGCTTCCCCGCGCTCCGAACCCGCCGCCGCCCGCGCCGATGCGGACCCCGGTCCCTGCATCCTCACCCGCCCGCCGCGCCAGACAGCCCCGCTCGTCATCGCCTCGCCGCATTCCGGCCGCGCCTATGCGCCCGATTTCCTCGCCCTCTCCCGGCTCGATTCCCGCGCCCTGCGCAAGAGCGAGGACTGCTTTGTCGACGAGCTGTGCGCCGGCGCCCCCGGCCTCGGCCTGCCGCTGCTCGCCGCCCGCTTCCCCCGCGCCTGGTGCGACGTCAATCGCGAGCCCTGGGAGCTCGACCCGGCGATGTTCGCGGATAAGCTGCCGCCCTATGTCAACGTGGCCAGCCCCCGCGTCGCCGCCGGCCTCGGCACCATCGCCCGCGTCGTCGCCTCCGGCGAGCCGATCTACCGCGGCAAGCTCCGCTTCGCCGAGGCGGTGGCGCGGATCGAAGCCTGCTGGCGCCCCTATCACGCCGCCCTTGCCGGGCTGATCGCCGAAACCCGCGCCGCCTTCGGCGCCTGCCTCCTGCTCGACATCCATTCGATGCCGCGCCTGCCCGGCATCGCCCACGGCCACGGGCCTGACATCGTGGTGGGCGACCTGCACGGTGCCGCCTGCGCCCGGCCGATCGTGCAGCTGGTCGAACAGGCGCTGCGCGGCGAGGGCTTCATCCTCCGCCGCAACGATCCCTATGCCGGCGGCTATGTCACCCGCCACTATGGCCGCCCGCGCGAGCACGTCCATGTCGTGCAGATCGAGATCGCCCGCGCGCTCTACATGGACGAGGCGGAACTCCTCCGCGGCCCCGGCTTCGCGGCGCTGCAAGCCGGCCTCACCCGCCTGTTCGCAACCCTCGCCGCCGCCATCCCCGCCCTGCTGTAGGGCGTCGTCCTCAGCCCGTGGCGCGGATCTGCGCGAGCCGGCGATAGAGCGTGTTGCGGCTGATGCCGAGCCGCCGCGCCGCCCGGCTCATGTTCCCCTCCGCCGCCTCGATCGCGCGCAGGATCAGCCGGTCCGACCCCTCGCGCAGCGACGCCGCCCCGCCCGTCGCCATCCGGCCCGCCGCCATCATCGCGTCGGACCCGGCCCCATCCTGCCCGACCCCATCCTGTCCGCCCGCCGCGCCGCCGCGCAGCTCCTCGGCCACGTCGTCCGGCAGATGCTCCCAGCCGATCTCGCTCTCCTCCGGATCGCACATCGACTGGCCGATCCGCAGCACATTGGCGAGCTGGCGGATATTGCCCGGCCAGTGATAGGCGCCGAACGCCGCGCGCAGCGACGGTGCCAGCCGCCGCGCCCCGGCCTCGCCCTCGCCGCCGAGAATCCGCCCGATCAGCGCGTCGAGGTCGGCGCGCTGGCGCAGCGGCGGCAGGGTGATGCCGAGCCCGTTGATCCGGTAGAACAGGTCGGCGCGGAACCGCCCCTCGGCCACCGCCCGCCGCAGGTCGCGGTTGGTGGCGCAGAGCAGCGCGAAATCCACCGCCACCGGCTTGCCGCCCAGCGGCGTCACCACCCGCTCCTCCAGCACCCGCAGCAGCCGCGTCTGCATCGCCAGCGGCATGTCGCCGATCTCGTCGAGGAACAGCACGCCCCCCGCCGCCTCGCGGATGCGCCCCGGCGCGCCCTCGCGCCGCGCCCCGGTAAAGGCGCCGGGCCCGTAGCCGAACAGCTCCGCCTCGATCATCGTCTCCGGCAGCGCCGCGCAGTTGACGGCGACGAACGGCCCGCCCCGCCGCGGCCCCGAGGCGTGGATCGCCCTTGCCATCACGTCCTTGCCCACCCCGGTCTCGCCATGGATCAGGATCGGGATCGCCCGCCCCAGCGCCCGCCGCGCCTGGCCGATCGCCCGCGCCACCAGCGCATCGCCGGTCTCCAGTGCGGCCAGCGCGTCGCTCGGCCAGATCGTCGCCGCCCGCGGCGCCCGCGGCGCGCGCGGCATGTCGATGCGCAGGAACAGCCGCCGCCCGTCCGGCCCGCGCAGCTCCACCGGCTCGCCGCCGCCGCGCCGCTCGCGCGCCAGCAGCGCCTCCAGCGTGTCGTGAAAGAACGCGCTCACCGGCGCCGCCCCCAGATCCTTCCGCCGCAGCCCCAGCATCTCCATCGCCACGCCGTTCGCCCCGCGCAGCGTGCCGTCGCCGCCCAGCGCCACCGCCGCCTCGCCCGGCGTGCCGATCCCCTGCCGCGCCGTGTGAAACCGCAGCTTGATGTCACGCAGATGTGACATCTCGAACATCCTGGTCTCGATCATCTGCGCCGCCGCCCGCACCAGGCCGAACGTGTGCGGATGATACACCCGCTGGTCGCAGGAAATGTCGATCACGCCGAGCAGCTCGCCGGTCGAGGCGATCAGCGGCGAGGCGGCGCAGGCGAGAAAATTGTTCCGCTCCAGGAAATGCTCCGCGCCGTGAACGACGACCGGCGCCGCCTCGATCAGCGCGGTGCCCACCGCGTTGGTCCCCCGGTCCGCTTCCGCCCAGCTCGCCCCCGGCAGCAGCGCCACCTTCGCCGCCCGCCCGGTGAAGCTCGCATCGCCCACCGCGTCCAGCAGGAACCCGTCCGGGCCCGACAGCAGCACGACGCAGCCGGAATCCCTGATCTGCCCGTAGAGATAGTCGATGATCGGCCGCGCCCGCAGTGCGAGGTCGGAAACCCGCTCGCGCGCCTCGCGCAGCTCGACCCCGTCCAGATGCGGCGCCTCCCGCGCGCCGAGATCCGGCGCCAGCCCGGCGCTGACGCAGCGCTGCCACGAGCGCGCCAGCAGCGCGTTCGGCGCCGCCCCGTCCAGCCCGGCGCAGAGCCGCTCCTTGCCGGCCCGCAACCGCGCCGGCCTGTCCTCGTGTTGTGCGGAATGATGGTCCATCGGCGGCGTCCGTCCTGCGTTTCCTCGCTCGCGCGGCCTTTTCGCGGCCGCGTCATGTTTGCCTGACACTAGGCCCGGCGTCCCGGCGGCGCAACGGAACAATGCGACACGTCCCGTTTTGGGACAGTGTCCCCGATCGGGACGTCCCGCCGCCCCGGCATCGCCGCTCCCGGCCGCGCAAACCCCCGCGCCGCGCCATGTCGCGGCTTTGGCACGGCATTTGCTCATCATCCTGCGAAACAATCGGCGCGGCCCGTCCCGAGGCCGCCAGAAGGAGGACCAGACCATGCCCGACGGCGCCATCCGTCCCTCGCCCGGAACCGCTCCCGGCGGCTTCGCCTTCAAGCCCCGCTACGACAATTTCATCGGCGGCCGCTTCACAGCCCCGCTCGACGGGCGCTACTTCGCCAACGTCACCCCGGTGACCGGCCACCCCTTCACCGAGGTCGCCCGCTCCGGCGAGGCGGACATCAACCTCGCCCTCGACGCCGCCCACGCCGCCGCCGATGCCTGGGGCCGCACTGCCCCGGCCGAGCGCGCGCTGATGCTCAACCGCATCGCCGACCGGATGGAGGAAAATCTCGCCCTCCTCGCCTATGTCGAGACGATCGACAACGGCAAGCCGATCCGCGAGACCACCGCGGCCGACATCCCGCTCGCCATCGACCATTTCCGCTATTTCGCCGGCTGCATCCGCGCCCAGGAAGGCTCGCTCTCGGAAATCGATCACAATACCGTGGCCTATCACTTCCACGAGCCGCTCGGCGTCGTCGGCCAGATCATCCCCTGGAACTTCCCGATCCTGATGGCGGTCTGGAAGCTCGCCCCGGCGTTGGCGGCGGGCAACTGCGTCGTCCTCAAGCCCGCCGAGCAGACCCCGGTGAGCATCCTCGTCCTCGTCGAGCTGATCGCCGACCTGCTGCCCCCCGGCGTGCTCAACGTGGTCAACGGCTTCGGCCTCGAAGCCGGCAAGCCGCTCGCCTCCTCGCCGCGAATCGCCAAGATCGCCTTCACCGGCGAGACCACGACCGGCCGGCTGATCATGCAATATGCCAGCCACAACCTCATCCCGGTCACGCTGGAACTCGGCGGCAAGTCGCCCAACATCTTCTTCGCCGACGTCGCCGCCGAGGATGACGACTTCCTCGACAAGGCGCTGGAAGGCTTCGCGATGTTCGCGCTGAACCAGGGCGAGGTCTGCACCTGCCCCTCGCGCGCGCTGATCCACGAAAGCCTCTACGACCGCTTCATGGAACGCGCCGTCCCCCGCGTGCAGGCGATCCGCCAGGGCAGCCCGCTCGATGCGGCGACGATGGTCGGCGCCCAGGCCTCCAGCGAGCAGGTCGAGAAGATCCTCTCCTATCTCGACATCGGCCGCCAGGAAGGTGCCGAAGTGCTCACCGGCGGCGGCCGCGCCGCCCTCGGCGGCGAGCTGGCGGACGGGTTCTACATCCAGCCCACCATCTTCCGCGGCCACAACCGGATGCGGATCTTCCAGGAGGAAATCTTCGGCCCCGTCGTCTCCGTCACCACGTTCAAGGATGAGGACGAGGCCCTCGCCATCGCCAACGACACGCTCTACGGCCTCGGCGCCGGGGTGTGGACGCGCGATGCCAACCGCGCCTACCGCTTCGGCCGCAACATCAAGGCCGGCCGCGTCTGGACCAATTGCTACCACCTCTACCCGGCGCACGCGGCCTTCGGCGGCTACAAGCAGTCCGGCATCGGCCGCGAAACCCACCGGATGATGCTCGACCACTACCAGCAGACCAAGAACATGCTGGTCAGCTACGACCCGAAGAAGCTGGGCTTCTTCTGACCATGACAGGACCGGATCATCCCCCGCGCGTGATCGCGACGCCATCGGCCCTCGCGCTGATCGCCGAACTCACGGCGCGTCATGGCCCGGTCCTGTTCCACCAGTCGGGCGGCTGCTGCGACGGTTCGGCGCCGATGTGCTACCCGCAGGCGGATTTCGTCGTTTCCCCGGACGATATCTGCCTCGGGAGCATCGGCGGCGCGCCGTTCCATATCGGCGCGTCGCAGTTCGAGTACTGGCGTCACACCCAGCTCGTCATCGACGTCGTCGCCGGCATCGGCGGGATGTTCTCGCTCGACAACGGCACCGGGCTGCGCTTTCATGTGCGCTCGCGGCTGTTTCCGAACGAGGCCGCCGCGGCAAACGTCGCCGCCGCCGCCCGGGCTCCCCAAGCCTGACGGCGCGCAGAAGCGCCGCTCCTTCAACCCTCACAACACCAGAAACTCTTAGGGAGACCTTCATGAAGTCACGACTCGCCAGAACCGGAACCGCGCTGCTCGGCGCGCTCGCCGGCACGCTGCTCGCCGCCGGCGCCGCCGCGGCCCAGCCCGCCTATCCGAGCGTCACCCAGGCCCGGCTCGATGGCGCCTCCGCCTCCAATGGCTGGCTGATGTACAACCGCAGCTACGCCGGCGACGACTACGCGCCCTTCGCGCAGATCAACACGAAGAACGTCCACAACCTCAAGGCCGCCTGGTCGTCCGCGAAAATCGACATCCCCGACGGTTTCGAAGGCACGCCGATCGTCAATGGCGACTACATGTTCGCCACCACCCCGCTCGATCATCTCATCGCCTTCAACGCCAAGACCGGCCAGAAACTCTGGGAATACGACTACGATCTTCCCAAGGCCGCGCTGAAGACGATCTGCTGCGACACCAACAATCGCGGCGTCGCCGTCTATGGCAACGAAGTCTTCATGGGCACGCTGGACAATCACGTCCTCGCCTTCGATGCGAAAACCGGCAAGGTTCTGTGGAACGTCGCCCTCGAAAAGCCGGGTATCGGCTACTCGATCTCCGAGGCCCCGCTGGTCGTCGACGGTAAAGTGATCATCGGCGCCGGCGGCGGCGAATACGGCGCCCGCGGCTTCATCGTCGGGCTCGACGCACAGACCGGCAAGCTGCTCTGGAAAACTCACACCATCCCCTCGCCGACCGAGCCCGGCGGCAAGACCTGGCCGGCCGGCGCCTACAAGCATGGCGGCGGCAGCCCGTGGATGACCGGCACCTACGATCCGAAAACCAAGGAACTCTTCTGGGGTGTGGGCAATCCCGGCCCGTGGCTCGCCTCGATGCGCCCCGGCCACAACCTCTATTCCGACAGCGTCATCGCGATCGACCCCAACACCGGCGCGATCAAGTGGCACTACCAGTACACCCGCAACGACACCTGGGACTATGACGGTGTGAACACCGCCCAGCTCGCCGACATCACCGTCAAGGGCAAACCCTACCACGCCCTGGTCGAGGCGAACCGCAACGGCTATTTCTACGCCATCAACCGCGAGACCGGAAAGCTGATCTACGCCGTGCCCTTCGTGCACGACACCTCGATCACCGGGATCAAGGATGGCCACGCCGTCAACAACCCGAAACTCCAGCCCGCGCTCGACAAGCAGATCTTCACCTGCCCGAGCTTCCTCGGCGGCAAGAACTGGTGGCCCGGCGCGGTCGATCCCGCGACCAACATGGCCTATGTCCCCACCCTGCACGCCTGCATGACGATGAAGGGCGCGCCGGTCAGCTACGCCGCGGGCCTGCCCTATCTCGGCGAAACCTTCGAGATGAAGCCCGACCCCGCCTCGCCGCACCACATGGGGTCGATCCAGGCGATCAACCTGTCCACCGGCAAGCAGGTCTGGCAGCACGCCACCAAGGAGCCGTGGGATGGCGGCGCGATGGCGACCTCCGGCGGCCTCGTCTTCTCCGGCACGACCGACGGTCATCTCTACGCCTTCAACGCGAAAACCGGAAAAATCCTCTGGAAGAGCCCCTATCTCGGCTCCGGCGTGATCGCCAATCCGATCTCCTACAAGGTCGACGGCAAGCAGTATGTCGCGGTCTGGTCGGGCTGGGGCGGCGTGTGGCCGCTGTGGTCGGGCAAGCTCGGCGCCTCGCTCGCCAAGGCGCCGCGCGGTGGCCAGCTCCACGTCTTCGCGCTCAATGGTTGATCGTCTGTCACCCCGGCCGCTTCGGCGGCCGGGTTTTCGCTCCGCCCTCCGGCCGCTCCTGCGGCCGGTTTTTCGCTCCGCCCTCTGGCCGCGTCAGCGGCCGGGTCATCTCCGCACGGCGCTGGCCGGCTTGCTGCTCGCGGCCGCCGGCATCGCCCCGGCGCTCGCCTCGTCCGGCCCCTCGGTCTGCATCGACCGCGCCAATCCCCTGCACGGGGTCGATCGCGCGCTCGCCGCCGCCATCGGCCGGATCGAGGGCGCCACCCCGCGAATCGTCTCCATCGACACGCGCGATGGCTCCGATGCGCTGAACGCGAAGAAGCCCCGCTTCTTTGCCGGGCTGGTCAAGCGCTGCGACCTGGTGATGGGTTTCCCGGTCGAGACCGGCCATCCGGTTCTGCCGCCCGGCGTCGCCGCCACCCGCCCCTATCTGCGCACCGGCTTCGTCATCGCCGGCGCAACCCCGCCGCCCGCTTTCTCCAGCCTGAAGCCGGGCACGCAGGTCGGCGTCGTCTATCTCACCGTGCCGACGACCTATTTCAGCGCGGGCCCCGGCGCCCGCCTCGCCGCGCACCAATATTCCACGCCCGCGAGCGTGCTCGCCGCCCTCGGCCGGCACGAGGTCGCCTACGCCCTGCTCTGGCAGCCGCTGCTCGAACAGGCGCTGGCGAAAAACCACATGCCGCTCCACCAGCGCGCCCTGCGCCAGCCGCACGCGAACTGGTCGGTCGTCGCCCTCCACGCGCCGACTCCCGCCGGCCGCGCCGTCGCGCACCGATTCGATGCGGCACTCGCCCGCCTCGCGAAAGCCGGCACCCTGGCCCGCCTGATCGCTCCCTACCACACGCCCTGACGCCTTCCGCTCGAAAGGACTGCCCCGATGCTCGAACGTCTCTCCCGCTCCCTGCGCCGCCCGCATGCGCGCCTGCTCGCCGGCCTCGTGGCCGCCGCCGGCAGCGTCGCCATCGCCGCCGCGGCGCCGTTGCCCGCGCTCTACACCAAGGCCCAGGCCGCCGCCGGCCACGCCACCTTCGAAGCCCATTGCTCGATGTGCCACGGCGCCAACCTCCAGGGCATCAGCGGTCCCGCCCTGGTCGGCCAGGGCTTCGCCAGCGCCTCGAACAACTACACCGTCGCCGCGATCTTCGACGAACTGTCCCAGCAGATGCCCGCCGGCGCCCCCGGCAGCCTCTCGCACAAGGACTATGCCGACATCATGGCCTTCATCCTGAGCCGCAACGGCTACCCCGCCGGCGGCACGGCGCTCACCTACGCCGCCGCCGGCGCCTCGACAGCGAAGCTGGTCTCGCAGGTCAAGTAACCCACGCACCGCCCCGCCGCCCGCCCGGCGCGCCGGGCGGCGGCGCAATCCTTCACTTCGCCCAATCCTCCACTTGGAGCCTCATCCTTATCGGGTCACCCGCGGCGCTCCCGCCACCCGCCACCCTCGCCGGACAGCCGCCGCCCCAATCCGCGCCGCGCGCGGCCGAGATGTCATCCTCTGTCACCAAGACTTACAATTTTTCATCCCATTACTGAAAATATTATTATATATTGATACGAGATCGAAAGATCGAAACATATTGATCATTCATGTGAATCATCTTGTTTCCGCAATCATCGAAGGTGAGCCGACATGCAACGGAATGACATGGAGCAGGAGCGCGGCGAGCAGCCATTTGTCCCCTTTCTCGCGCGCGCGAACGAGCGGTCCCGGCCGCAACCCGTCCCGCTGCCGCGCCCCGTCGCCCGCGTGCGGGTCGGGCTTGTCGATTCATCGCGGCTGACGCGTGAATGCCTCGCCGGCGCGCTCGGCGCGGCGGGCAACGATTTCGCGGTGCAGGGCTTCACCACCGCCGCCGAATGCATCGGCGCCGCCGGTGCCGGATATGACCTGCTGCTCTGCCACGCCCATGGCGAGGGCAGGGCGGCGATGCCGGTCCTCGCCGATATCGGCGCGCTTCATTCCGCCTGCCCCGAAACGCCGATCGTCGTGCTGCACGATTCCGCCGAATCGACCGATCCCTGTTTCGTCCGCCGCCTGTTCGGCGAGGGCGCGCAGGGCTTCGTCCCCACCAGCCGGATCGGCCTGCCGCTCGCCGCGGCGGCGCTGCGCTTCGTCCAGGCCGGCGGCCGGTTCGCCCCCGTCGAACTCCTGCTCGACGATGCGGCCGACCGTCCCCCCGCCGCCCTCGACGACGATGATTTCCTCACCCCCCGCCAGCGCCTGGTGTTCTCCTATCTGCGCCGCGGCAAGGCCAACAAGATCATCGCCTACGAACTCGGCGTGAGCGAAAGCACGGTGAAGGTCCACATCAAGAACATCATGCGCAAGATCGGCGCGACCAACCGCACCGAGGCGGTCTACAAGGCGCAAACCGCCCTGTTGCGCGCCTGATCGCCCGACCCCGCCTTGCGCCTGCGTGCTCTAATCGGGCAGGTCGAGATCGCCGTCGATGATATGGGTGTTGCCACAGACGAACCCGCCCTCCGGCGTCATCGCCGGCGTGCCGGGCGCATAGCTCGCCTGCCCGGCGCCGAACGGGGCCGGATTGTCGATCGTCTGCGGCGCCGGGCTGAACCCCGCCTCGCACTGGCGCGACAGGGTAGTGACCGAAAGCCCGGTCGCCGCGAGAAAGACGCGGTTGAACGCGTAGCCGTCGCGGAACTCCGCGCCGCTCGCGCCCGGCCCCGCTAAACTGCCGGTATTGGCCATCATCACCGCATAGATCGACGCCGCGCCATAACGCCGCTCCACGATCATCCGCCCGTCGGTGAACGGCGCCGCACTCACCGGCCCGTCCGGCCCGGCGATCCCGTCGGCGCCGCAGGCATAGGCGGGAAACGCCCAGTCGCCGGCCGCGCCGCCCGCCGGCATCTGGCAGAACGCCTTGCCGGTGCCGCCCGATTGCGGCGCCACCGCCACCGGGGCGATGCTCAGCGCGATGGCGTTGCCGGTCAGCCCGCTCAGCTCCGCGCCGGACCACAGCGTCGCGAACGCGATCACCACCGCGGCGAGAACGCTCAGCGGGTCCGGCGTCGCCCCCAGCCGGCGCGTCACTTCCCGCCGAACCGCCACCAGCGCGCCCATGGCCCGCCACGACATCAGATTGGGATTGCCGATGCTCATCCGCTCGTCAGGCTGTGCGACCTCGTAACTCATTGCTTAAAATTAACACCAGATTTATCTAAACAACAACTAAAAATATCAATTAATCAAAAAATTCGCCTTAACCGTGTGCGGTTAAGGCGTTGCTTCATGATCCCGGCTTAAAGTACTGACAGCGGCTTGTTTCCCCACCGCCTCCCGATCGGCATAAGCCTCAACGCAGGTAACGATCGGCATGAGCCGCCCCGAGCCCGACCGCCTCGTAATGCCGCCGCGCCGCCGCCAGCTTGGTGAACACGTCCTCATAGCCGAGCGCCTTGCCGTAGGGATCGACATAGGTATAGCCGCCGGTGACGTGGAACAGCGTCGCCATCTCGTCCACCCCGTCGGGCACCACGAGCGTATGCGTCTCGCCCGGCGGCTCGAAGGCGTAGTCGCCGGCATTGGCGACCCAGTCATGCTCCAGATACCGCCAGGTGCCGCGCAGGGTGAAGGCATGCACCGGCCCGCTATGCCGATGCCGCGACAGCACGCCCGCCGCCCGCACCCGCAGGATATTGATGTAATAGCCCTGGCTCACGCACAGGATCAGCGGCCGGAACGACACATCCGCCGTCTGCGGCACCCATTCGCGCGGATCGCCGCCATCGAGATCGATCCCGCCGCCCACGAAAATATCCGCCAGCATTCCGCCCGGCTGCGGCAGCTGATACGCCACCTTGCTCATATCCGGCACGGCGCCGGCCTCGTTCACATCCATTGTTGCTCCTCCCGCGCGGCCCGCGCCGCCTGACGTCAGCGAATGTACCGCAATTCCGCGCCCCAGCCAGCGCCCGCCGCGCGCATCAGCCCGCATCCAGCAGGGCAGGGGGACAAAAACCTCACGCCGCCGTCACGGCCATTTGACCTCGGGCGGCATGCTCATCAGGATCGCTTCGGTATTGCCGCCGGTCTTCAGCCCGAACGTCGTGCCGCGGTCATAGAGCAGGTTGAACTCGACATACCGCCCCCGCCGCACCAGCTGCGCCTCGCGCTCCTCCGGCGTCCACGCCTCGTCCATCCGCCGCCGCACGATCGCCGGATAGGTTTCGAGAAACGCGAGGCCGACATCGCGGGTAAACGCGAAATGCCGCTTCGGCTCGGTCTCCAGATAATCGTAGAAAATCCCCCCCGCACCCCGCGTCTCGCCGCGATGCGGCAGAAAGAAATACTCGTCGCACCATTTGCTGAAGCGCGGGTAATAGTCGGGGTCATACCTGTCGCACGCCGCCCGGAACCCGGCATGGAACAGCGCCGCGTCCTCGGCCGCCGCCGCCGTCCCCGGCTGCAACGGCGTCAGGTCGCCGCCGCCGCCGAACCATCCCTTCGTCGTCACGATCATGCGCGTGTTCATGTGCGCCGCCGGCACCCGCGGCGAGTGCATGTGCGCGACCAGGCTGATCCCCGCCGCCCAGAAGCGCGGGTCCTCCGCCGCGCCGGGAATGTTCTTCGCGAATTCCGGGCTGAACGCGCCGCCCACCACCGAGATGTTCACCCCCACCTTCTCGAACACCCGGCCGCGCATCAGGCTCATCTCGCCGCCGCCCTCCAGCCGGTTCTGCCCGTCCGGCGAGCGCGTCCACGGCGTGCGGACGAAGCGGCCCGGCGCGCGGTCCGCCAGCATCCCGCCATGCGCGTCCTCGATCGCCTCGAACGCGGCGCAGATCCGGTCGCGCAGCGTGCGGAACCAGTCGCTCGCCGCCGGCTTCAGCGCCTCGTGCGCGGGCGGCGGGGCAGGGGGGGGCGGGGCGGATGGCGCATGCATATCTGTCATGCCCGTCATATTACATCATCGCCGCTTCCCTTCCAGCGCGCCCGCGCGCCGTTACGGGATTGAATTTTCCACGGTTTGCCGCCATCCAAAGGCGACAGCTCGAAGGGAGACAATTCATGGCTGCGGTTGCCGCATCCGGCGCGTCCGGCGCCGGGGAACACAATGACGGTCGGCAGGATTTCGCCCGGATCCTGTTTGCGACCATTTCGCTGATGGGCCTCGCGGTGCTGCTGTGGTGCTTCGCCTCTTCCCTCGCGCCCTCCCGCGCCGCCGAGGCGCCGGGCGCCGCCCCGCTGCCCCACGCCATGATGAACGGGTTGCGCTGACCATGAGCGCGAACCCCCAACAGGGCTGGCTCGAAACCCGCCTGCCGCTCTGCGCCGCCTATCGCCGCCACTGGAGCGAGGCGCTGGTCCCCGCCGGCCTGCCGCTGTCCTGGTCGGTCGGCCCGCTGGTCGGCGTCGCCCTCGCGGTGCTGACGCTCTCGGGCATCTGGCTCGGCCTCGCCTATCAGCCGAGCCTGTCCGGCGCGGCGCTGTCGATCGCCGACTACACCCGCAACGTCCCCTATGGCTGGCTGATCCGCGACCTGCACCGCGTCGGCACCACCATGCTGTTCGGCGTGCTCTTCGTCGAGCTGTTCCGCGGCGCCTTCTACGGCACCTACCGCAACGGCCGCGAACTGGCCTGGATCGTCGAGATCCTCCGCCTCTTCGCCTGCATGGCGGTCGGCTTTCTCGGCTTCGCGATGACCGGCGGCCCCGCCGCCCAGGGCGCGCTGCTGGCGATGGACGCGCATCTCGCCGCCATCCCGCTCTTCGGTCACCTGCTCGGCCCGGCCTTTCTCGGCGGCGCCGGGCTCAATGCCGCCACCGCCCCGCGAGTCGCGATGGCGCATGAGGCGATCGGCTTTCTCGTGCTGCTGATCGCGGCGCTCACGGTCGTCGCCTCCCACGCCGCGCCGCAAGCCCATCCCGATGGCCTTACCACCCCCGATCCGCGAACGATGACGCCGCGCCAGGCTCAGGCCGGGCGCTATTTCACCGCCTTCCTGATCTTCGCGCTCGTCTTCGCCGTCATCCTCGCCTTCGATCCCGGCCTCGGCACGCCGAAAACCCCGGTCCTGCCGGCGGCTCTGGCCATTCCGGTGCGGGTGACGCCGCCGTGGTATCTGCTGGTCTTCCACGGCTTCGCCCGCGTCGCCGGCACCCCCGGCGGCGGCGCGCTGCTCACCGTGGTCGCCTTCCTGCTGCTCGGCGCGCTGCCCTGGCTCGATCGCGGCGCGGTGGCGAGCTGCCGCCGCCGCCCGGTCTATGCCGGCTTCCTGGTCCTCCTCGCGGTCGATCTCGTGCTGCTCGGCATCGCTGCCGGCGCGCCCGGCGGGCTGTGGGCGACCGTCGCCGAACTCGCCACGACCTACGCCTTCGCCCATTTCCTCATCATCACGCCGCTGGTCACCATGCTGGAAACCCCGCGCGACCCGGCGGCGTCCCCTTCGCGGAGGATCGTCTGATGCGCCGCCTGCTCGCCCTTTGTCTCACCGCCGGCGCGCTGCTGGCCGCCGGCCCGGCGCTGGCGAAGGGGCCCGGCTTCGGTTTCCTCTCGCCCTTCGGCGGCTATGACAACGCGACGCTGCAAGCCGGTTTCGCGGTCTACCGCGCCGATTGCGCGAGCTGCCACGGGCTCAACCTCGTGCACTACCGCGACCTCGCCGGCATCGGCCTGTCCGAAAAGGACATCGCGGCGATCACCGCGCAGATCAGCCAGCCGGACGGCGTCGGCGCCAACGGCAAGCCGCGACTGGTCAAGGCCACGCCGGATGCCGTCATGACCTGGTCCTACGCCGATGATGCGGCCGCGAAAGCCGCCAATCACGGCGCCCTGCCGCCCGATCTCTCGCTCTTCGAGTCCGGCCGCGCCAACGGCGCCGCCTATGTCCAGGCGCTGCTGCTCGGCTACCGCGCCGCCCCGCCCAACCTCACGCTGCTGCCCGATCATCATTACAACGTCGCCTTCCCCGGCGGGCAGATCGCGATGGCCCCGGCGCTGAAGCCCGGCTCGGTGACGCTGGCTGACGGCAAGCAGCCCGACCAGGCGCAGATGGCGCACGACGTCGCCGCCTTCCTCGCCTGGACCGCCGATCCCCATCGCGACGACCGCAAGATCGACGGCATCGCCGCCATCCTGTTCCTGCTCGTGCTCGGCCTGGTCGGCGCCGTCGCCTTCGGCCGGAGGCGCGCATGAGCGGCGCCGAACCCCGCCGCCCGGTCATCGGCGTCATCGGCGGCTCGGGCCTCTACGATATCGAGGGGATCGAGGACAAGCGCTGGGAGCGCGTCGCCACGCCTTGGGGCGAGGCGTCGGACGAGCTGATGTTCGGCACGCTCGAAGGCGTTTCGGTCGTCTTCCTGCCCCGCCACGGCCGCGGTCACAAGCTCTCGCCGACCGACCTGAATTACCGCGCGAATATCGACGCGCTGAAACGCGCCGGCGTGACCGACATCCTCTCGATGTCCGCCGTCGGCAGCCTGCGCGAGGATCTGCCGCCCGGCCATTTCGTCATCGTCGACCAGTTCATCGACCGCACCTTCGCCCGCGCGAAGAGCTTCTTCGGCGCCGGCTGCGTCGCCCATGTCTCGATGGCCGAGCCGGTCTGCGCCCGGCTGGGCGACGCGCTGGAACACTCCGCCCGCGCGCTCGACCTGCCGGTCACCCGCGGCGGCACCTATCTCGCGATGGAAGGCCCGCAATTCTCCACACGGGCGGAAAGCCATCTCTACCGCGCCTGGGGCTGCTCGGTGATCGGCATGACCAACATGCCCGAGGCCAAGCTCGCCCGCGAGGCCGAGCTTTGCTACGCCACCGTCGCCATGGTCACCGACTATGATTGCTGGCACGAGGATCACGAGGCGGTCACGGTCGAGCAGGTGGTCAAGGTGCTGCTCGGCAATGCCGACCGCGCCCGCGCCCTGGTCCGCGCCGTCGTCCCCGGCCTCGGTGCGCCGCGCCCTGCCTGCACCGCCGGGTGCGATCACGCGCTCGACCACGCGATCATCACCGCCCCCGCCGCGCGCGACCCCGATCTTGTCGCCCGGCTCGACGCCGTCGCCGGCCGCGTCCTCGGCTGATCCCCCCGCGCGGAAATTAACCCGCGCGGCAGGCCCGCGCGGGTGCCCTTTGCGCCGCGCCGCATCCCGCCCTATGTGTCGGCCAGCGCCGCCGGCCCGCCCGCGCGGCCACGTCTCACGCCATCAGCGACGGAGGACCACCAGCATGGCTCTGCAACTCGGCCAGATCGCGCCGGATTTCGAACAGGACAGCTCCGAGGGGCGCCTGAAGTTCCACGACTATCTCGGCTCGTCCTGGGGCATCCTGTTCAGCCACCCGAAGGATTTCACCCCGGTCTGCACCACCGAGCTGGCCGAGGCGGCGCGGCTGATGCCGGAATGGACGAAGCGCAACGTCAAGCCGGTCGGCCTCTCGGTCGACACCGGCGAGAACCACAAGGGCTGGGCCGCCGATATCGAGGAAACCCAGGGCCAGAAGCTCAACTTCCCGGTCATCGCCGATCATGACCGCAAGGTCTCCACCCTCTACGACATGATCCACCCCGCGGCCGACCCCACCGTCACGGTCCGCTCGGTCTTCATCATCGACCCGCAGAAGAAGATCCGCCTGATCATGACCTACCCGCCGGCGACGGGCCGCAACTTCGCGGAAATCCTCCGCGTGATCGACGCCCTCCAGCTGACCGACGGCTACAAGGTCGCCACCCCGGTGAACTGGACCGACGGGCAGGACGTCATCATCGTCCCCTCGCTTTCCGACGACGAGGCGAAGCAGCGCTTCCCCGAGGGCTTCCGCACGCTCAAGCCCTATCTGCGGATGGTGAAGCAGCCGAAACTCCCCTCGGCGAGCTGATCCCGCCACTGTCATGAAAGCTTCATGCGGCTGTCACAATGGTTGCATGATAGTCCGCTATCGCGAAACGGTGATTTCGCCGGAACGTCCCGCGGCCTGCAAGGGCCGCGGGCGCCGTTTTCAGGAACAGGTCATTTCGAGATGCCCGACGCAACCGCAAACGTGAAATCCGAGCCGGCGGCGGCGCTGGCCGAGCCGCGCGTGTCCATCCGCAACCTCGATTTCTTCTACGGCGCGACTCGCGCCCTCAAATCGGTCTCGATCGACTTCCCCGACCGCCAGACGATGGCGATGATCGGCCCCTCCGGCTGCGGCAAATCCACCCTGCTGCGCGTCATCAACCGGATGTACGACCTCTATCCCGGCCAGCGCGCCGAGGGCGAGGTGATCCTCGACGGCGAGAACATCCTCGCCCCCGGCACCGACATCAACCGCCTGCGCCGCCGCGTCGGCATGGTGTTCCAGAAACCCACGCCCTTCCCGAAATCGATCTACGAGAACATCGCCTTCGGCGTGCGCCTGCACGAGCGCCTCTCCCGCGCCGCGATGGACGAGCGGGTCGAATCCGCCCTGCACAAGGCGGCGCTGTGGAGCGAGGTGAAGGACAAGCTGCACGCCTCCGCCAGCGCGCTCTCCGGCGGCCAGCAGCAGCGCCTGTGCATCGCCCGCAGCATCGCCGTCCGCCCGCAGGTCCTCCTGCTCGACGAACCCACCTCCGCGCTCGACCCGATCTCGACGCTGCGGATCGAGGAGCTGATCGCCGAGCTGAAGCAGGATTTCACCATCGTCATCGTCACCCACAACATGCAGCAGGCCGGCCGCTGTGCGGATCGCGTCGCCTTCTTCTATCTCGGCGAGCTGGTCGAGGTCGCCGACGCGACGCAGATGTTCACCGCCCCGCGCGAGAAGCGCACGCAGGAATACATCACCGGCCGGTTCGGCTGAGGAGGTCTCGATGCCCGAAGACAGCAAGCACATCCTGAGCAGTTTCGAGGCCGACCTCGCCCGCCTGCGCGACATGATCGCCGCGATGGGCGGCCTCGTCGAAACCGAGCTGGCCGACGCCGTCACCGCCCTTCTCACCCATGACAGCGCGATCGCCGCAAGCGTCGTCGAGATGGACGCGAAGGTCGATGCCGATGAACGCGCGATCGAGCAGTTCGCCGTCCGCGTCCTCGCCCTCCGCCAGCCCGTCGCCGACGATCTCCGCCAGGTCGTCGCCGCGCTGAAGGTCACGACCGACATCGAGCGCATCGGCGACTACGCGGCGAATGTCGCCAAGCGCACCCTCGTGCTCAACCAGTCCGGCACCACCTGGCCGCTCGCCAGCCTCTCGCAGATGTCCCGCCTCGTGCAGGAAAGCCTCAAATCCACGATCGATGCGATCAGCGAGGCCGATCCGGTGAAGGCGATCTCGGTCTGGCGCGCCGACCAGATGATCGACGATCTCTACACCACCATCTTCCGCGAGCTGATCACCTACATGATGGAAGATCCGCGCAACATCACCGCCTGCACGCATCTTCTCTTCATCGCCAAGAATCTCGAGCGCATCGGCGACCACGCGACCAACATCGCCGAGCTGACCTATTACGCCGCCACCGGCCAGACCCTGCCCGATGCCCGGCCCAAGGGCGATCTGTCGGCGAGCCCCGCGCCTGGCGCCGCCCCCTGAGGAGAGACAGCGAAATGAGCGAGACGGCGAAGCCGTATGTACTGGTGGTCGAGGACGAGGCCCCGCTGGTCACCCTGCTGCGCTACAATCTCGAAAAATCCGGCTTCCGGGTCGATGAGGCCGGCGATGGCGGCGAGGCGCTCGCCCGCATCAACGAGGCGATGCCCGACATCGTCCTGCTCGACTGGATGCTGCCCACCATGTCCGGCATCGAGGTCTGCCGCCAGCTCCGCCGCAAGCCCTCCACCCGCCATCTGCCGGTGATCATGATCACCGCCCGCGCCGAGGATCAGGACACCGTCCGCGGCCTCGAAACCGGAGCGGACGACTACATCACCAAGCCCTTCTCGCCCGAGGCGCTGATCGCCCGCATCCGCGCCCTGCTGCGCCGCAGCGGCACCGTCCCGGCCAAGTCCCCGCTGGTCTTCCACGATCTCGAGCTGGACCCCGCGACCCACCGCGTCACCCGCGGCGGCCGCCTGCTGCATCTCGGCCCCACCGAATTCCGCCTGCTCGAATTCTTCATGCGCCACCCCCGCCGCGTCTTCTCGCGCGAGGACGTGCTGAACGCCGTCTGGGGGCGGGACATCCATGTCGAGCCCCGCACGGTCGACGTCCATATCCGCCGCCTGCGCAAATCCATCAACACCGAGACCGACATCGATCTCGTCCGCACCGTCCGCGCCGCCGGCTACGCGCTCGATCTCGATCCGGTCGAGGCCTAAGGGCCTCGCCCTTTTTCTCCTTGGGCCTAAGGGCCTCGCTCTTTTCTCCTTGGGCCTGACCGGCCACCCCATCGCCCGCGTCCACCCCGAGGCCGGCCCGGCGCCCTTCCCGATCCCGCCGGATCGGATATTGTGCGCGGCCTTCCGATGCCCGGCCCCACCCCGACAGGACACGATGATGGACCACGCCAACGCCACCTTCCTCACCGCGGCCGATCTCACCCTCGCCGCCCTCGCCTTCGTCTCGGGCAGCGCGGACATCTTCGCCTTCCTGAAATTCCATGACGTCTTCACCTCGGCGATGACCGGCAACACCGCCCTGCTCGGCCTCGCCCTCGGCCAGGGGCACATCCTCGCCGCCCAGCGCTCGCTCGCCGCCCTGTTCGGCTTCTGCTGCGGCAGCATCGCCGGCACCATCGCCAACGAGGCCGCCGCCCGCCACAACCGCGCCCGCCGCCTCTGCCTGCTGATCGGCGCCGAGGCCACCTGCCTCGCTTTGGTGCTGGTCCTCTGGGCCATCACCCGCCACCCGGTCTATGGCCCGCTGCTCTATGTCATGATCCTCGCCGGCGCCTTCGCCATGGGCCTGCAAAGCATCGCGGCGCGGGAAATCAACATCCCCGGCATCAACACCGTCGTCGTCACCAACACCCTCACTTTGGTGATGAGCGCGGTCGGCGCCGTGCTGCGCCGCTCGCTGCGGCAGGGCAGGGCGGATGTCTCGCCCTTCACCCCGGTCGTGCTGCGCCAGTCCGGCATGCTCGGCATCTATCTCGGCGGCGCCGCCCTCTCCGGCCTGCTCGCCGAAACCCTGCCCTCCCTCATCGCCATCCCGGCCCTCGCCGCCGTGCTCCTCGCCCTCGTCACCGCCAGAAGCTTCCGCGACAAGCCGCGCCAGAGCATCATCCGATCAGATGGAATCATCTGATCGGATAAAGATGCTCTGTTTCTCAATGTGATGCTCTAGATTCTACCGGTCACTCCCGGATCAGCCTGAAGAAATACGGCTGCTCCATGCCCTTGAAGTCCATCCACCCCATCACCCGGTCGTCGTCGATCCGGGCGAACACGTCGTTGATCGGCTTCGCGTCGTAAAGCATCGCCGCGTGCAGCCGGCCGCGGAACAGAATGCTGCGCAGCCGCGCCCGGTGCCGCCGTGTCGCGAGCAACGGCCCGGCCAGCGGAAACACCGCCCGCAGGATCGCGTCGCGGAACGGCATCGCCGTCGTCGCCCGAATCGCCAGCAGCGCCGGGTTCACGCAATAGAGCCCGCCGCCGAGGCCGCGATGCACCAGCGGATGCACCGCATCCGGCCCGTCGAACTTCTTCCCGTGCCAGCGCGTCGCCTCCAGCATCCCGTCCATCGCGTGCCCGGTGCGTATGCCCTCGCCCCGCCAGCGCCCGGTCATCATCTCCGCCGGCGCCGGTTCCAGCCGGTCGAACAGCGCCACCGCTGCCGACGTGGTCATCTCCGTCGCCGTGGCGGCGGTCGCCGCCGCCGCCTCCCTCTCCGTCAGCTGCGTCATCGTCCACCCTCCCTGTGAGCGCCCTCCGATCCATCCGGATCGGACATTGTGCTCCATGATATTGATCGATGGCGCATCTTCACCCGATCAGATGGAGCCATCCGAGCGGATGACGTTCTGAAGCCGCACCGTTGATTGCCGTCACTCTCGCCAGTTTCGAAAGACTTTTCCAGTTATTTGAACGCGACGTTTCGATGACGCCCCTCTCGCCACCCGCCACCCGCCACCCGTCACCCGCCACCCGCCACCGGCGCGAAACGCCTTGCCCACCCCCGGATGTTTGTGGTTCAAACATCACAATGAGTGAAAATGACGACATCGCCCGCCGTCTGGCCCGCATCCTCGCCGGGCTGACCGCGCTTGTCGCCGCAACCGGCCTTGCCGCCAGGCTCGCCGGGCCGTTTCTCGTCGGCATCGCCCGCCGCCTGTCCCGCCTCGGCGCCCGCTTCGCCGCCGCCGCCCGCGCCCCGGCGAGACCGTCCCGTCCCGCCGCGCCTGCGGCAAACAGAAGTCCCGCCGCGCCTGCGGCAAACAGAAGTCCCGCCGCGCCTGCGGCAAACAGAAGTCCCGCCGCGTATGCGGCGAGCGCGGCTTACGCCCAGCCTGCGGCGAGCGCGGCTTACGCCCAGCCTGCGGCGAGCGCGGCTTACGCCCAGCCTGCGGCGAGCGCGGCTTACGCCGCGACGACGTCACCGGGAGCGGACGCCCTGCCGCGCCGCTTCGCCTGGCTCATCCTCGCCCTGCCCGCGACCGCCGCCATCCGCGCCCAGCTCTGCCATTTGCTCGACGATCCGGCGATGGTCGCCCTCGTCGCCGCGCGCCCGGCCACCGGCCGCGCCCTGCGCCCGCTCTGCCACCTGCTCGGCATCAGGCCGCCCGCCATGCTGCGCCGCCCCGCCCGCCCCCGACCAGCCGGCCCGCGCCCCGCCCGGAAGCGACAAGCCCGCCCGCGCCCACCCCGCCATCGCCCGCGCGTCCTCGCGCCGCCCCTGCCGGAATCGCCCTTCATCCTGCCGCCCGGCAACCGCGCCTGCCCGATCAGCCCCGACCTCCGGCTCGATACCGGCTGATCCAAGGGCGGATGCGAAAAGGGCGGCAACGCCGCGCGTCACCGCCCCCAACCCGTCAAATCCCTGTCGGTCCCCCGCCCGCACCGCGCCGGCGCGGGCGATGCCGCGCGTCAGCCGCGCAGGATGGTCCGCCCGGCGAAGCGCGCCGCCGCCCCGAGTTCCGCCTCGATGCGGATGAGCTGGTTATACTTCGCCACCCGGTCCGACCGCGCCAGCGACCCGGTCTTGATCTGTCCGGCATTGGTCGCCACCGCGATATCGGCGATGGTCGCATCCTCGGTCTCGCCCGAACGATGGCTGATCACCGCCGTCATCCCCGCCCGCTGCGCCAGCTCCACCGCTTCCAGCGTCTCGCTCAGCGTGCCGATCTGGTTCACCTTCACCAGGATCGAATTGGCCGATTTCGCCTCGATCCCGCGCCGCAGCCGTGTGGGGTTGGTGACGAACAGGTCATCGCCCACCACCTGCATCGCGCCGCCGAGCGTGCGCGTGTAATGCGCCCAGCCCTCCCAGTCGTCCTCGGCCAGCGGGTCCTCGACCGAGATGATCGGAAAGCGCTTCGCCAGGGCGGCGATATAGTCGGTCATCCCCCCGGCATCGAGCACCTTGCCCTCGCCGTCGAGGTGATATCTGCCGTCCTTGTAGAATTCGGTCGCCGCGCAATCGAGCGCGAAGGCGATGTCCTCGCCGGCGCGATACCCTGCCGCCTCGACCGCGCGGGTCATGAAGCCCAGCGCCTCCTCGGCCGATTTCAGCCCCGGCGCGAACCCGCCCTCGTCGCCGACATTGGTGTTGTGCCCGGCATCGTGAAGAATCTTCTTCAGCGCCTGGAACACTTCCGCCCCCATCCGCACCGCATCGGCGAGGCTCGCCGCGCCCACCGGCTGGATCATGAATTCCTGAATGTCGATCGGGTTGTCCGCATGCTTGCCGCCATTGATGATGTTCATCATCGGCACCGGCAGGGTGCGGGCATACACACCGCCGAGATAGCGGTAGAGCGGCAGCCCGATCTCGTCCGCCGCCGCCTTGGCGATCGCGAGCGACACGCCGAGAATCGCGTTCGCCCCCAGGCGGGACTTGTTGGGCGTGCCGTCGAGATCGATCATGATCTCGTCGATGGCGACCTGCTCGCTGGCGTCCATCCCGCCGATCGCGTCGAAAATCTCGCCCTCGACCGCGGCCACCGCGCGCTGCACGCCCTTGCCGCCGAAGCGCGCCGCGTCGCCGTCGCGCAGCTCGACGGCCTCATGCGCCCCGGTCGAGGCGCCGGAGGGAACGGCGGCGCGGCCCATCGCGCCCGAATCCAGGATGACATCGACCTCGACGGTCGGATTGCCGCGGCTGTCGAGAATTTCCCGTGCGGTGATATCGGCGATGGCGCTCATCTGATCTCCCCTTTTTGCAGTGCAACCGGGAGATACGCGCAAGGGCGGCGCGGCGCAATCAGCGGAGCAGAAACATCCCCTCGACCTCGACCGCCGCATCCAGCGGCAGCGAGGCGACGCCGATGGTCGAGCGCGCGTGCCGCCCCGCCTCGCCGAAAATCTCCACCGCGAGGTCGGACGCCCCGTTCATCACCTTCGCGTGCTCGGCGAAATCCGCAGTCGCCGCGATGAATCCGCCAAGCCGCACCACCCGGGCCACGGCATCGAGCCCGCCCTCGACATGCGCGTCGAGCTGCGCGAGCAGGTTGATGAAACAGGCCCGCGCCGCCGCGGTGCCATCCTCGATCGAGACCCCGTCGCCGAGCTTGCCCATCGCCGCGAGCCGGCCATCGACCAGCGGCAACTGCCCGCTGACGATCGCCATTCCCCCGGCGACCACCACCGGCACGTAATTGGCCACGGCCTTCGCCGCTGGCGGGAGAACGATGCCGGTCTCGGCGAGGCGGGCGCGGATGTCCATGGGTCAGCTCACGAGTTTCAGAACGGGGCGCTGGCGCTTCGGCCGCGCCGTGCCGGTCTCCGGCAGGTCGAGCGGCAGCAGCGGGGCGGTCTCGGCCCCGGCACCCTCCTCGGCGAGGTCGAGTGCCGCGAGGTCGGGCCGCTGCGAATAGGTCGCGGCCAGGTGCCGGAACACATAGTCGAGCAGCGAGGTCGCCTGGCTCATCGCCGCATCCCCCTCCACCGCGCCGGCCGGCGCAAAGCGGGTGAAGGCGAACTCGTCGACGAACTCGTCGAGCGGCACGCCATGCTGCAACCCGATGCTGACCGCCCCGGCGAAGGCCTCGGCCATGCCGCGCAGCGTCGCGGAATCCCTGGGCAGCGAAATCATGATCTCGCCCAGCCGCCCGTCGGGATATTCGCCGGTGCGCAGGAACAGCCGGTGCCCGCCCACCGAAACCTTCTGGGTGTAGCCGCCCCGCCGCGCCGGCAGCTTGCCGCGCCCGGCGGAGGCGGCGCGCGGCGCCGGCGGGCTCGCCGTCTCGGGCAGGATGGCGCAGACCGGCGCGATGGCCTCGCGCATCGCCGCGATCCCGGCGGCATCGGTCACGCCGAACGGATCATGTCCGGCGATCGTCGCGGCCAGCGCCGCTTCGGCGCTGCGGCCCGAGGCGGCGAGCCGGGCCCGCGCCCAGCGGGCGAGCCCGCCTTCCGAATCCAGCGCCGAGAGCGGGGCGGCGATCCCCACCGTCTCGACCCCGAGCAGCATCTCGACCGGCCCCGGCGGCAGCAGCCCGGTCAGGCTGCGATGCTGCCGCACCCCGCAGGCCAGGGCGCGCTCGCGCGCCCCGCGCAGCGCGTCGCGCAGGCCGGGCAGGGCGCAGCGCGCCGGCACCGGCACCGGCGCGATCGGCACCCCCGGCGCGATGCCGCGCGCAAGCAACCCGGCGGAGGCGATATCGGCATGGGCGGCGAGCAGCGCGCCGATCGTCACCGCGATGTCCCGCGCCGCGGCGCTCGCGTAATCGATATCGAGCCGGGCCAGCAGCAGCGCGAGATCGGCCATCCCGAGCGCCAGTCGCTGCGCCGCCGGCCGCGCCAGCGCCAGCGCCGTCACCGCGGCTTCCACCGCCGCGCCGAACCCGGCGGCATCGAACCTGTCGCCCTCGTCGAGAAACCGCGGCAGGTTGAACACGAAACCGGGCACCGGCTCGGCCTGTCCCCGCCAGATGCCCGGGCTGGGTGCGGCGCGGCCCGAGGCCACCATCCCATGCAGCATCGCGCCGAGATCCGCGCCACGGCCAGGGTCCGCCACCGCCACGATCGGCGCGATCCAGGCCGCCGCCGCCTCGTCGGCGCCGATCAGCCCCGGCGCCGCCCGCAGCGCCACCAGCCCCGCCGCCGCCTGCGCCGGCCAGCTCGCCGGGACGATCGCGGGCTCGGGCGCCGCGTCCGGGTCGGCGCCGGCCATCACCCGCTGCAACCGAATGCCGCGCCAGGCGCTGTGCTGTGGAGGGCGGCGCTTGCCGGAGCGATCCTTGATCATGCGGGAACCCTACGCCGTTCCCGCGCCGGTTTCCAGCGCGGCCTGTCCTTATGTTGTGGATATCGCCGGGCGGTCGCACAAAATCTTGTGGATAACGCGCGCGCCTCGACTCCCGCCCGGCGGATGGACCGCACCCGCGGTCTGTTGTATAGCGCAGGGCATGAATGAAAACCGCGATATGGCGGGCGCGGCGGCGCCGACCCTCGCCTCGCTCGGAGGCCTGCGGCGCCTGCTGGCCAATCCCGGCCTGACACTGCACACGCTGCGCCACGGCGCGCTGGTCGGGCAGGACAGTTTCGGCAACCGGTATTTCGAGGAACGCACGCCAACCCGCCCCGACGGGCGCAAGCGCCGCTGGGTGATCTATGCCGGCGGCGCGCGCGAAGCCTCGATGGTGCCGGCGGAATGGCATTCATGGCTGCATTTCCTGACCGACGAGCCGCTCTCCGAAACCGCCCGCCGCCCCTGGCAGAAGCCGCACCAGCCCAACCAGACGGGCACCGCCGGCGCCTATCGGCCGCGCGGGCACGACTATCGCGGCGGCGCGCGGCGGGTCACCACGGGCGACTACGAATCCTGGACGCCGGAAGGCTGAGCCGCCGCGGCGGCGATCCCATGGGCCTGCTCAAGGCGGAAAAGGCGTGATGAACAAGCGGATCTCCGAAATCGTCGCCGGCCTGGTCGTGATCGTCGCGGCCGGGGTGTTTCTGGCCTATGCCGCGTCACGCACCCGCAGTATCGGCGGCGCCGGATACGACCTGACCGCCCGGTTCGGCAGCATCGGCCCGCTCGCGGTCGGCGCGCCGGTGAAGATCGCCGGGGTGACGGTCGGCGAGGTGACGCGCACCGCGCTCGACCCGCAGACCTATGCCGCGATCGTGCGCTTCCGCATCCAGCCCGACATCAAGATCCCGAAGGACAGCAGCGCCGCGATCGAGAGCGCCTCGCTGCTCGGCGGCGACTATGTCTCGATCGCGCCCGGCGGCTCGGAGACGATGCTCTCCCCCGGCCAGGCGATCACCGCCACCCAGTCGGCCATCAACATCGAATCCCTGCTCGGCAAGTTCGTCTTCAGTGCCGCCAATTTCGCAAGCTCCGCCGGCAAGGCGCAAAACGGCGCGGCGGCGTCGGCGGGCACGAAATGAGGCGGCGGCGCGCCGCTTCGTGCGGGGCCTGCGCCGCGGCGGTTCTCGCCCTGCTGCCCGGCTCCGTTCTCGCGCGGTCCGCTCCGCCGGTCTCGCGCGCGCCGCTCGCCCCACCCGGAGCCACGACGCCAGGCGCGACGATGCCGGAGGGCGCGCTGCCCGCGCCCAACCTGCCCAACGCCCCCGATCTTCCCGGGCTGACAGGCGCGCCCCTGATCGCCCCGCCTTCGCCCGGCACGCCGCAGGCCGCCCTGCCGCCCGCTGTTCCGGAACGGGTCAAGCCCGACTGGATGCCACGGCAATCGGCGACCCTCGATGTCCTGTTCAAGGCGGATGGCGCGGTCAGCCGGGTAACCGCTGCGGTCGGCGACCGGCTGACCGAGGGAACGCTGCGCATCAGGGTCGGCGCCTGCGTCGTCCGCCCGCCGGACATGCCGCCCGATGCCGCCGTCTATCTCAGTGTGCGGCGCAACGATTCCGGCCACGAGCTGTTCCGCGGCTGGCTGATCCGCTCCGAGCCGGGCGCCGCGGTCGTTGGCGATGCCGCGGTGACCTTCCGGCTGATCGGCTGTTCCTGAACCCGCCGGCCGGCGTTCAGGTCACCGATTGTTGCTGAAGTCCCGATGAAGTTTTGTTAATGAAATCTCCGCCCGCGCCCGGCGCGCAGCCGAGACGGGTGGCTGAACGTGGCCCAAATTGTCACCTTGTCAGGCAGTCTGTGGTTTTGTCGCAACACCAGTGGGAAATGGAAGCGTTAACGAAAGGATACCCTCCTGAACATTCGATGCCGATGCTACATAGTCGGCAGCGAACGGATACCCTTCGTTGTTCCAAACACGCTCCGGCGCTCGAGGAGAGATGAGAATGAAATTGCGCACGACACTTCTGGCGGCGACATTCATCGCGGCCCCCGCCCTGCTTCCCGCCGCGGCGATGGCCCAGCCGGTGACCGGCCCCTATGTCAGCCTCGGCCTTGGCTACAACATCATGAGCAGCCGCACCGTGAAGAGCGGCCCGGCGGCCCTGACGGGCGCGGGCAAGACAAAGGCCCTGTTCCATAACGGCTTCACTGGTCAGGCATCCGTTGGCTACGGCTTCGGCAACGGTTTCCGTGTCGAGCTCGAAGGCGATTATTTCAGCAACCAGGTCGCCAAGCTGCATATCGGCAATGCCCAGGCCGTTGCGTCCGGCAAGGAGCAGAAATACGGCGTGATGGCGAATGCGCTGTATGATTTCGACATCGGCATGCCCTATGTCTATCCGTATCTCGGCGCCGGCGTCGGCTACCAGTTCCTTGAGTGGAACAATGCCGGCACCTCCGCCCTGCGGATCAACGGCACGCCCGGCACCTTCGCCTATCAGGCGATCGCCGGCCTGTCCTTCCCGATCCCGGCGGCGCCCGGCCTGTCCGCCACCGTCGAATACCGCTATCTCGGCACCACCAGCAGCGTGAACTATCGCAGCACCGCCGGCAGCGTGAAGGTCGGCGACGAAGGCAACAACATGGTGATGGTCGGGCTGCGCTACGAGCTGTTCCCGCCCGCGCCGCCGGCCCCGGCCGCGGCCCCCGCGCCGACCCCGGTCGCCGCACCCGCCCCGGCTCCGGCCCGCACCTACCTCGTCTTCTTCGACTGGGACAAGGCGAACCTGACGCCGCGCGCGCAGCAGATCGTCTCCGAGGCGGCGAAGGCGTCGCAGACCACGAAGGTGACGCGCCTCAATGTCAACGGCTATACCGACACTTCTGGTGCTGCCGGCTACAACATGAAGCTGTCGCTCCGCCGCGCCAACAACGTCGCCGCCCAGCTGGTGGCCGATGGCGTGTCCAAGAACGACATCGTGATCAAGGGCTTTGGCGAGACGCATCTGCTGGTGCCGACCGGCCCGAACGTTCGCGAGCCGCAGAACCGCCGCGTGGAAATCATCCTGCACTAAGCGCAGCCTGCATAAAAGTTCGGAACACCCCGGCAGCGATGCCGGGGTGTTTTCGTTTGCACCGATGTCCGGCGTCGCGACCGAGAGGCTGAAGGCCGGCCATGCAGCAACGCTCCCCGCGGAAGCGGGGACGAGCGGTCGGCGGTGAGACGATCAGGCGGTAAGGTTCAGGCGTGGAACAGGGCGGCGAGGCGCGCGCGGCGGCTCGCCGTGATGCCGACAGCGGTCAGATAGGCATCGACCCCGCCCCATTCGCGCTCGATCGCGGCGAAGGCGCTGTCGAGATAGGCCGGATCGGTGCGGCCGAGCGCGTCCAGCGCGCCGGGATCGACCGTGGTGCCCAACCGCTTGTTCAGGCCGCGGGCGATATACCGGGTTTCCTCGGCGATATCGATGCGGCGGCCGGTTTCCTCGTAATCCGCGAGAATGGCGTCGTGGCTGACATCGAGCGCCTTGAGCAGCAGCGCGGTGGCGACGCCGGTGCGGTCCTTGCCGACATGGCAGTGCAGCAGCACCGGCACGCCCCAGCCGCTGGCCATCGCCTCGCTGGCGGTGGCCAGCGTGGGCGAAAGCAGGCCGGGCAGGCTGGCATAGAGATCGAGCATCGCCCGCCGCGCGCCGGCCGCGCCGGGTTCGCCGGCGAGCCGGTCGATCAGGTTCTGCATTCCGGCGCCATGATCGGTGCTGGCGGGCATCTCGATCGTCCGCGCCGGGGCGAGGGCGGGCCAGCGCGAGGCGAAACGCTGCCGCTCGCCGCTGCTGCGCAGGTCGCAGACGAGACGGATGCCGAGGGTTTCCACCCGCCGCAGATCGGCCTCGTCAAGGCTGGAGAGCTGGCCGGAGCGGTAGATCGTGCCGGCGCGCAGGCTGCCGCCGCCGGCGAGCGGCAGGGCCCCGACATCGCGGAAATTGGGCGCGTTCGCCAGCCTGGTCATGCGGCGGTCAGGGCGCCGGCGCGAAGCGCTCGATGCGGCGGAAGCCGCTGGTTTCCACGATTCCGCAGGCGAGTACGACACCCGGCTGGGTCGCCGGGTGCTGCCGGGCGAAGGTGGTGAGCGCCGCCTGGTCGGGTGTCGCCAGAACCCGGCCGAAAAGCTGCGCGCTGGCGGCGCAGAACGCCGTGCCCTGGCGGATGCCGGCGGTCGACTGCACGTTCGCCAGATTGGTCACGTAGCTGTCTTCGTAATGGTGGAAGGCGCGGCCGTGATGCTCGCGGAAATAGGCGTCCATCACATGCTGCTCGCGCAGGATGTAGGGCTGGAAGCGGGTCATGAAGCGGTCGTACTCGTTGCGCTGGCCGCAGGTGAGGGCTGAGACCATCAACGTGCTTTTCAGACCGATCACGTCCAGCGCCTCCTGGTTGCGCGGCGTGAGACAGGCAGAGGCCGTGCCGGCATAAGCCAGGGCAGCGGACAGGAACAGGGCAATCCGGCGCATGCGCACTCCGATCGGCAACGGAAACGGCGGCCGCCGGAGCCGGCGACCGCCTTGAAATACGCCCGGAAGCGCCGGGAAGTAAAGAAATGTCGGGTAAAATTTGATCTCAGGCGGCGATTTCGCTGAACTGCAGCACCGGATGGACGTTGGTGAAATTGCCGATATCGCCCATCACCTCGGCGCCGTGGGTCTCGACCGCCTTGCCGAAGGCGGCGAGGCTCTCGAAATGCAGGGTGGTGATGACGGCATAGGGCGGGGCCGAGCCATCCGGCCCGTTCATCCCGTGCAGCACGGTGGCGCCCTTGAGGCCCATCGCGTTCCAGCGCTCGCCGACCAGCTTCATGTGCTTGTCGTGGTAATAGGCGGTGTCGAAGGTCGAGGTCTCGGTCTTCGGATAGAGAACGGTGATTGCGATCATGTGAAATCCTCCCTGGGGCGCAGTGTTGCCCGGGCTTTGGCGCGATGCAAGGGGGCGCGCGTTACACTCTGGCGACGCGCAGCGCGTTGGTCGTTCCGCTCTGTCCGAAGGGCACGCCGGCGACGACGACGATCTCCTCGCCCGGCTGGGCGAAGCCCTCCTGCCGCGCGACCTTGGCCGAAAGCGCGACCGCCTCGGTCATCGAGCCGACATCCTGCGCCACCACCGCGTGCACGCCCCAGACCGCGGCGAGGCGGCGGGCGGTGTCGAGGCTGGGGGTCAGGCCGATCACCGGGCAATCCGGCCGCTCGCGGGCGACGCGCAGCGCGCTGGCGCCGGAACTGGTGAAGGCGACAATGGCGCGGGCGCCGATCGTGTGCGCAACCTGTTCGGCGGCGCGGGCGATGGCATCGGCCGAATGGGGTTCGGGGTCCGGCCGCTTGGCGTCGATCGTCCGCCGCCAGTCATCGTCGCGCTCCACCCGGGCGACGATCCGGTCCATCATGTTCACCGCCTCGCGCGGATACTGGCCGGCGGCGCTCTCGGCCGAGAGCATCACCGCATCGGCGCCGTCGAACACCGCCGTCGCCACGTCCGACGCCTCGGCGCGGGTGGGGGCGGGGGCGGAGATCATGCTCTCCAGCATCTGGGTCGCGACCACCACCGGCAGGCCGCGCTGCTGGGCGGCGCGGATGATGCGCTTCTGCACGATCGGCACTTCCTCGGGCGGCAGCTCGACGCCGAGATCGCCGCGCGCGACCATGACGGCATCGGTCGCGTCCATGATCTCGTCGAGATTGTCGAGCGCCTGGGGTTTTTCCATCTTGGTCATCACCAGGGCGCGGCCGGCGGCGATCTCCTTCGCCTCCAGCACGTCGGCGGCGCGCTGGACGAAGGACAGGCCGATATAGTCGATGCCGTGTTCGAGCGCGAAGGCGAGATCGGCGCGGTCCTTCTTCGTCAGCGCCGGGATCGGCAGCACGACGTCGGGCACGTTGACGCCCTTGCGGTCGGAAAGCGGGCCGCCGGTGACCACCTCGGTCAGCAGCTGGTCCTCGCGCTTGCGCAGCACCCGCAGGCGGAGCTTGCCGTCATCGAGCAGCAGGGTGGCGCCGATGCTCGCGGCCGCGATGATCTCGGGATGCGGCAGGTTGACGCGGCGGGTATCGCCGGGGGCGGGGTTGAGGTCGAGCTGGAATTCGGCGCCGGCCTGGAGCTGCACGCGCCCGCCGCGGAACTGGCCGACCCGCAGCTTCGGCCCCTGCACATCGGCGAGGATGCCGATCGGGCGGTCGAATTTCCGCTCCAGCGCGCGGATCAGTTGCAGCCGCGCCAGATGGTCCTCATGCGTGCCGTGGCTGAAATTGAGCCGGAACACGTCGGCACCCGTCTCGAAGAGCTGGGCGAGCATCTCCGGCGTCGAACTCGCCGGTCCGATGGTCGCAACAATCTTCGTGCGCCGATGACGCCGCAGCCTGGATGCCATGGTGAACCCCCTTTTCGGTCTGTCTTCCTGCCAAGTCCCCGGTGTCCGGGTTGTCGTGTCGCGCCGTCTCCGGCGTCGTGTTAAACGTCTCTATGGCAAACAAGCGCGACAATGACCACCTGCCGCGCGCGGAAGGAGATCTTTTCCATGACCGACGACCGATTCGACGACGCCACCCGCACCGAACTCGAAGCGGCGGCCTTCCGCCGGCTCGTCGCGCATCTGCGCGAGCGGACGGATGTGCAGAATATCGACATGATGAACCTCGCCGGCTTCTGCCGGAACTGCCTCTCGCGCTGGTATCGCGAGGCGGCGGAGGCGCGCGGACTCGCGCTGAGCGATCCCGATGCGCGCGAAATCGTGTACGGCATGCCCTACAAGGAGTGGCAGGCGCGCCACCAGACCCCGGCCAGCGACGCGCAGAAGGCGGCCTTCGCCGCTTCGAGCCGGCAGGACCATTGACCGGCGCGGGCGCGCGCTCTATCCCGCGCGTCCGACCGATCCGACGGAGAAAGACACATGGCGTTCGATGCGGCAGAAACCCAGGAAGACAATGCGAGCCACGGCAACATCGCGGCCGACCGGCTGCGCAGCATCGTCGAGCGCATCGAGCGGCTCGAGGAGGAGCGCAAGGCGCTCGGCTCGGACATCAAGGACATTTACGCCGAGGCGAAATCGGCCGGGTTCGACGTCAAGGTGCTGCGCCAGCTGATTCGGCTGCGCAAGCAGGAACCGGCCGAGGTCGAGGAGCAGGAAATGCTGATCGACGTCTACCGCCGCGCGCTCGGGATGTGAGTGACCCGGGCGGCGCGAAGCTGCCGCCCGGCCAGCATAAATCACTGCACGGCGCGAAGCTGCCGCCCGGCCTCCCGACTCCGGTTCAGCCGCGCCGCAGCAGGGTGGCCGCCTCGATGGCGAAATAGGTCAGCACCCCGGCGGCGCCGGCGCGGCGGAAGCCCATGAGCGTTTCGAGAATGCCGCGCTCGCGGTCGAGCAGCCCGTGCTCCATCGCGGTGGCGAGCATCGCGTATTCGCCGCTCACCTGATAGGCGAAGGTCGGCACCGCGAAGCACTCATGCACGCGGCGGATGATGTCGAGATAGGGCATCCCCGGCTTGACCATCACCATGTCGGCGCCCTCGTCGATGTCCATCGCCACCTCGCGCAGCGCCTCGTCGGTATTGGCGGGGTCCATCTGGTAGGTCTTCTTGTCGCCCTTCAGCGCCGCGTTCGAGCCGAGCGCCTCGCGGAACGGGCCGTAGAAGGCCGAGGCGTATTTGGCGGCGTAGCTCATGATCCGGGTGTCGATCAGCCCCTCGGAATCGAGGGCGGCGCGGATGCTGCCGATCCGCCCGTCCATCATGTCCGACGGCGCGATCACGTCGATCCCGGCGAGCGCCTGGTTCACCGCCTGGCGTTCGAGGATCTCGACCGATTCGTCATTGGCGACGTAGCCCTCGCGCAGCACGCCGTCATGCCCGTGATCGGTATACGGGTCGAGCGCCACATCGCCGATCAGGCCGATGCCGGGGAATTCGCGCTTGAGCAGCCGGGCGGCCTGGCAGATCAGGTTGTCCGGGTTCAGCGCCTCGGTGCCCTCGGGGTTCTTGAGCTCGGGCGGGGTGGCGGGAAACAGCGCGATGGCGGGAATGCCAAGCCTTGCCGCCGGCTCGACATGGGCGGCGAGGCGGTCGAGCCCGACCCGCACGACGCCGGGCATGGTCGCCACCGGCGTCGGGTCGCCATCGCCGGCGCGGACGAAGATCGGCCAGATCAGGTTGTCGACCGTCAGCGTGGTCTCGGCGACCATGCGCCGCGTCCAGCCATCGCGGCGGTTGCGGCGCAGGCGGGTGGTCGGAAAGCTGCCGGTGATCATCGCTGCTCCTCGTGCTCGTTGCCTGACTATCGAATTGCGCATGGGCGGGGCCGGCGCAAGAGGTGCGCGCCGCGCGCCGCCTATGCGTTGCCGCCCTCGATCGCGCCGATCACCGCTGCCGTGACCGCCGCCGTGGTGGCGTCGCCGCCGAGATCGCGGGTGCGGATGCCGGCCTCGGTGACGCGCTCCACCGCCGCCATCAGACGCCGCGCCGCATCCGCCTCGCCGAGATGGTCGAGCATCTGCGCCGCCGTCCAGAACGCACCCACCGGGTTGGCGACGCCCTTGCCGGTGATGTCGAAGGCGGAGCCGTGGATCGGCTCGAACATCGAGGGGAAGGTCCGCTCCGGGTTGATGTTCGCCGTCGGCGCGATGCCGATCGAGCCGGCGAGTGCGGCGGCGAGATCGGAGAGAATGTCGGCGTGCAGGTTGGTCGCCACCACCGTATCGATGCTCGCGGGATCATGAACCATGCGCACCGTCATCGCATCGACCAGCATGCGGTCCCACGTCACGGCGGGGAAATCGCGCGCGGTCGCGGCGGCGACCTCGTCCCACAGCACCATGCCGTGGCGCTGCGCGTTCGACTTGGTCACCACGGTGAGATGCCGGCGCGGGCGCGACGCGGCGAGGGCGAAGGCGAAGCGCATGATCCGCGCGACCCCGGCGCGGGTGAAGATCGCCACCTCCGTCGCCACCTCCTCCGCGTGGCCGCGATGCGAGCGGCCGCCCTGGCCGGCATATTCGCCCTCGCTGTTCTCGCGCACGATCACCCAGTCGAGATCCGCCGGGGCGCAGTCGCGCAGCGGCGAGGCGAGGCCGCGCAGCACCCGGGTCGGGCGGACATTGGCATACTGGTCGAACCCCTGGCAGATTGCGAGGCGCAGGCCCCAGAGTGTCACATGATCGGGGATGTCCGGCGCGCCGACGGCGCCGAAATAGAGCGCGTCGAACGTCTTCAGCCGCTCCAGCGCGCCATCCGGCATCATCACGCCGTGCCGGCGGTAATGGTCCGAACCGTAGTCGAAGCGGGTGACGTCGAGCGCGAAGCCGCCATCGCGGCGGGCGAGGGCGGCGAGCACGTCGAGCCCGGCGCCGATCACCTCGGGGCCGATGCCGTCGCCGGGGATGGCGGCGATGCGGTGGGTCTTCATGGGGCGGGCTCCTGTGCTGCGATCGGGGCATTCCGCGCCGGCTTGCCGGCAAGGCGGGCGCGGCGCATCGTTCATTCCGGTATCATGAGTCGCGCCGGGGCAAAACCGGCGCCAGCGGAGGGCGCGCGGATGACGGGGGCGGGATGCAGCGGGGCGCGATCGTGACGACGCTGACGCATACCGGCTTCGTCGCCTGGCTCATCATTGTCGGGCTCGGCTTCTTCTTCGGCCTCGCCTACGAGGATTTCAACGCCCGCACCGGCAGACGCAGGCCCGGCGGGGTGCGCAGCTTTCCGCTGCTCGCCCTCGCCGGCGGTGTGCTCTTCGCGCTCGACCCCGCGCCGCCGCTGCTGCTCGGCGCCGGGCTCGCCGTGCTCGGCCTCTGGCTCGGCCTCTATTACTGGCGCGGCATGGAGGAGCTTGCCCCGGACGGGGCGCGCAATGTCGGGCTGATGGCGCCGCTGTCCAACCTGGTCGCCTTCCTGATCGGCCCGCTGGCGCTGGCCGGACCGTTCTGGATGGCGGTGGGGCTCACCGTCGCGGCGACGCTGCTGCTGACGGCGCGCGAGACGCTGCACAGCCTCGCGCGCGGGATCGACCTCGCCGAGATCGTCAATGCCGGGCGGTTCCTGCTGATCACCGGCCTCGTGCTGCCGCTGCTGCCCGACCGGCCGGTGACGACCATCACCCGCGTCACCCCGCACGAGGCGTGGCTCGCGATGGTCGCGGTCTCGTCGATTTCCTATGCGAGCTACCTGCTGCGCCGCTACGTGGTGCCGCGCGGCTCGGGGCTGCTGGTCGCCTTTCTCGGCGGCATCTATTCCTCGACCGTGACCACCGTGGTGCTCGCCCGCCGCGCGGGCGCCGAGGCGCAGGCGGTGGTCGAGGCGCAGAGCGGCATCGTGGTGGCGAACGCGGTGATGTATCCGCGCCTGCTCGCCGTGATCCTGCTGTTCAACCCGGACATGGCGCTGGCGCTGGCGCCGTGGATGCTCGCGGTCGGCGCCTTTGGCGGGCTGCTCGCGCTGGGGTGGTACAGGCTGCGCGACCGCAAGGCCGCGGTGCCGCCGATCATCAATGTCTCCAACCCGCTCGGCCTCGGCACCGCGGCGACCTTCGGGGTGCTGTTCGTCATCGTCTCGATCCTCGCTTCGGTGACGATGCGGATCTATGGCAGTTCCGGCCTCTACACCCTGGCCGGCATCGTCGGCGTCACCGACATCAACCCCTTCATCGTCAGCCTCGCGACCCATGGCGCCGGGGCGGCGCCCGATCCGGTCGAGATGGCTTCGGTGCTGATCGCCACCGGCTCGAACCATGTGTTTCACGCGATCTATGCCAGCGTCTATTCGCGCGGCAAGACGGGCGCGCCGCTGGTGATCTTCATGGCGCTGATGGCGGCGGCGAGCCTCGGCGCGGCAATTCTGGTGCATTGACGCCGCGCGCCGCGCGGGCGCAGGGTAAGGCCTTGCGGTCCGACCGCGATCGCGGAGGGATGCGATGAAGGCTGAGAGCGCAGCCCGGCCCGGGGCAGAGGCCGGGGCGGCGGCGAAGCCGCGCAGGCGGCGTGCGCGCGTGCGCGCGGCCTGGCGGCGGATCGTCGCCGCGCGCTGCGCCGAGCTTGGCCGCGAGGATGCCGGCGACGCCGATTCGGTGCATCGCCGCCGGGTCGCGATCCGCCGGCTGCGCAGCGTGCTCGCGCTGTTCGCCCCCTGCCTCGATAAGGTGGAACGCCGGCGCTACGATGTCGCGCTGCGCGAGCTGGGCCGCGCCTACGGCCCGGTCCGGGACTGGGACGTGGCGTGCCTGCGATCGTTTCCGGCGGCGATGAAGGGGGTGGACGCGGCGGCGGCGGCATCCGTGCTGGCGGCGTCGGACGAGGCGCGGGGCGCGGCGCGCGCGCGTCTCGCTTCGAGCGGGGCGGCGGCGGAATGCGCCGATCTCGCCGGCGAGATCGCGAGCTGGGCGGCCGGGCCATCCGTCATCGCGCCGGAGGCGACGAACCTTCCTGTCGAGGCGCTGGCGCCGGAGCTGCTGCGCCTGCTGGACCGGCGGGCCCGGCGGCGCGGGCGGCGGATCGGCCGCCTGTCGGACAAGGAGTTGCACGCGCTGCGCCGGGCGCTGAAACGGGCGAACTACGCCGCCGAGGCGCTGGAGGATGTCGCGCCCGGCCTGCCGCTCGGGAGGTTCCGCGCCGCCGCCGGGGCGGTGCTCGACCAGCTCGGCCGGTTCCACGATGCCACGGTCGCGCGCGGGCTTGCCGAAGGGCTCGCCGCCGATGATGTGCCGGTGGGCGCGCTGGTGCGGCGCTGGGCGAAGCGCCGGGCGCGGAAGGCGCGGCGCCGGCTGGAGCCGGCCTGGGAGGCGTTCCGCGACGCGCCCCGCCCCTGAGCCGCGTCTGATCCGTCTTTGGGCGTGAGCGGCGCCGCGGTGGCGGCCCTCGGGGCTGCGCTGGTATGATCGGTGCCGGCCCGAGTCGGCGCCGCTTGCGCCCGAACGCCAGATCGGAGTGATCGACATGGATATCCCGGCAGAGTTTTCCGCTTCCCTTCCCTCCGTGATCGACACGATGGCGCCGATCTCGGCGCAGATCTGGGACGCCAAATACCGTTTCAAGGACGAGGCCGGAGCGCCGGTGGACCACACGGTGGAGGACACCTGGCGGCGCGTCGCCCGGGCGCTGGCCGCGACCGAGCGCGAGCCCGCGCGCTGGGAGGCGCCGTTCTACGAGGCGCTGCGGGATTTCCGCTTCGTCCCCGCCGGGCGGATCATTTCCGGCGCCGGCACGGCACGGCGGGTGACGCTGTTCAACTGTTTCGTGATGGGCGACATCGAGGACGATCTCGGCCGCATCTTCGCCCATCTGCGCGAGGCGGCGCTGACCATGCAGCAGGGCGGCGGCATCGGCTATGATTTCTCCTCGCTCCGGCCGAGGGGGGCGGCGGTGCGCGGGGTGGGGGCGGATGCGTCGGGCCCGCTCTCGTTCATGGATGTGTGGGATTCGATGTGCCGCACCATCATGTCCGCCGGCGCGCGGCGCGGCGCGATGATGGCGACGATGCGCTGCGACCACCCCGATATCGAGGCCTTCATTGCCGCCAAGCGCGAGAAGGGGCGGCTGCGGAACTTCAACCTCTCGGTGCTCGTCACCGACGATTTCATGGGCGCGGTCGAGGCCGATGCCGCGTGGGATCTCGTGTTCGACGGCAAGGTGTATCGCACGCTGCGGGCCCGCGCGCTGTGGGAGGCGATCACCCGCGCGACCTATGACTATGCCGAGCCGGGGGTGATCTTCATCGACCGGATCAACAAGCGGAACAACCTGTATTACTGCGAGACGATCCACGCGACCAATCCCTGCGGCGAGCAGCCGCTGCCGCCCTATGGCGCCTGCCTGCTCGGCTCGATCAATCTCGCCCGGCTGGTGCGCGATCCGTTCGGCCCCGGCGCGCGGATCGACGAGGCGGAGCTTGCCGATCTCGTGACCATCTCGGTGCGGATGCTCGATGACACGATCGACGCCTCGGGTTTCCCGCTGGAGGCGCAGCGCGAGGAGGCGGCGGCCAAGCGGCGGGTCGGCCTCGGCATGACCGGGCTTGCCGATGCGCTGATGATGTGCGGCCTGCGCTACGGCACGCCGGAGGCCGCCGCCCGCGCCGGCGACTGGGCGCGGCAGATCGAGCGCGCCGCCTATCTCGCCTCCGCCGCCCTCGCCGCCGAGAAGGGCGCCTTCCCGCTTTATGACGCGGAGAAATACCTCGCCGGCGAGACCGTCTGCGGGCTTGACGAGGACGTGCGCGCCGCCATCGCGGCCGGCGGCATCCGCAACGCGCTGCTCACCTCGGTCGCGCCGACCGGGACGATCTCGCTGCTGTCGGACAATGTGTCGAGCGGGGTCGAGCCGGTCTTCGCCCTGGCCTATACGCGCAAGGTGCTGCAACGCGACGGCAGCCGGCGCGAGGAGGAAGTGACCGACTACGCGCTGCGCCTGTTCCGCGCGAAATTCGGCGAGAGCGCGGCCCTGCCGGCGCATTTCGTCACCGCGCAGGAGCTGACCCCGGCCGAGCATGTGCGGATGCAGGCGGCGGTGCAGCGCCATGTCGACAGCGCGATCTCCAAGACGGTGAACGTGCCGGAGGATATCGGCTTCGAGGCGTTCCAGGAGGTCTATCTCGACGCCTATCGCAGCGGCTGCAAGGGCTGCACCACCTACCGGCCGAACGCGATCACCGGCTCGGTGCTGGAGGTCGCGCCGCCGGCGGATGCGAAGCCGGCGCCCGCGCCAGCGACCACCGCCGCCGGGCTGCTGGTGCGCGCCGACAAGCTGATCGGGGCCACCTACAAGCTGCGCTGGCCGGACAGCGAGCACGCGATGTATGTCACCATCAACGACATCGAGCAGGACGGGGTGCGCCGGCCGTTCGAGGTGTTCGTCAACTCGAAGAATCTCGAACATTATGCCTGGGTGGTGGCGCTGACGCGGATGATCTCGGCGGTGTTCCGCCGGGGCGGCGAGGTCGCTTTCGTGGCCGAGGAGCTGAAGCAGGTGTTCGATCCGCGCGGCGGGCAGTGGAGCGGCGGGCGCTACGTGCCCTCGCTGGTCGCGGCGATCGGCGACGTGATCGAGCGGCACATGGTCGAGACCGGGTTCCTGGTGCCGCCTTCGGACCAGAAGCGCGTGGCGGAGGTGCCGGCCGCAACCCCGCTCGGCGCGCTCTGCCCGAAATGCAGCCAGCCCGGCCTGGTGCGCGAGGCGGGCTGCCTGAGCTGCCTGCATTGCGGCTGGTCGAAATGCGGATGAGGGGGCGCGGGTAGGGTCTATTCGGCGGCTTCGTTCACGGCGCGCGGCGCGGTCGAGCCGCGGATGACGCAGCGCCCGCCGAGCACGATCTTGCGCACCGGGGCGGCGGGCGCGTCGAGCCGCTCCAGCAGCAGGCGCATCGCCTCGGCGCCGATCTGGGCCACCGGCTGCTCGATGACGGTGATGCCCGGGCCGATCAGGTCGGTCCAGCTCTCATTGTCGAACCCGGCGACCGCGAGATCCTCCGGCATTCGCCGTCCGGCGGCGCGCAGCGCGCGCACCGCCCCCATCAGCAGCAGGCCGTTGCTGGCGATCAGCGCCTCCGGCAGGGCGCCGCGCGCGAACCAGCGGGCGATTTCCTGCTCCGCCGCCGCGATGCTGGGGGCGGCGAAATGCGCGGCCGGGGTGAGCCCGGCGCGGCGCATCGCCGCCTCGTAGCCGTCCCGCCGCTCGATGCCGGTGGTGCTGGCATTGCCGAACAGCCCGGCGATGCGCCGGTAGCCCTGGCCGAGCAGGTGCTCGACCAGCAGGGTCCCGGCGGCGAAATTGTCGAGCACCACGGCGTCCTGCCCGCTGGCGCGGCCGGCGCGGTCGATCAGCACCATCGGATAAGGCGGCCGGCCGCCGCGATCGAGCCGCTCGACCGAGGCGCGGGTGGGCGCGAAGATCACCCCGGTGACGCGCTCCTGCTCCATGAGCTGGAGATACATCGCCTCCTTCTCGGGATTCTCGTCGGTGTTGCAGAGAATCACGCGCAGGCCGGCGGCGTAGGCGGCATGCTCGACGGCGCGGGCGACGGCGGTGAAGAACGGGTTCGAGATGTCGGCGACGATCAGCCCGACCGTCTGCGACTCCTGCGAGCGGAGGCGGCGGGCGGACAGGTTGGGCCGGTAGCCGGTGCGCCGCACCGCCTCCTCGACCCTGTCGCGCAGCGCGGCGCTGACCGCGCCGCCGCCGAGCGTGCGCGAGACCGTCGCCGGCGAAACCCCGGCGGCGCGGGCCACATCCTTGATACTGACGGCCATCGGGGCGGTCTCTTTCCTGCCTGCCGCAACGGGCTCTCGAAATCGTTCTCAGAAACTGAGCATGAAACCCGCCGTTCCGGCAAGCGAAAACCAGCGCCCTCCCGGCTATTTTTCCCCAAAACACGAGAATGTTGTTGACAGGAAAAATTGAAAACGTTTTCGGTTCTCTCCCAGGGAAACGAGGAAACCGCCGATGTCACCCCCCTTGCAGGATGTCGCTTTCGGCCGCGCGCTGGTCGGGCTCGGCGCAGCACCCGCCTCGAAGGACGCGGCGATCGCGGCGGCCGCCCGCCTGCTGGAAGACGCCGGCTGCATCGCGCCGGGATATACGCGCAGCATGCTGCGCCGGGAAGCCGTCACCGGCACGTTTCTCGGCCACGGCGTGGCGATTCCCCACGGCATGGGCGAGGACCGGCACCTGGTCCGGCGCGACGGGATCGCGGTGTTGCAGGTGCCGGGCGGGGTGGCGTGGGGCGCGGGGCAGGTGGCGCGGCTCATCGTCGCCATCGCCGCGCGGGGCGATGCGCACATCGCCATCCTCCGCCGCCTCGCCGCGCTGATGCAGTCGCCGGACAGGCTCGCCGCGCTCGCCGCGACGACGGCGGCGGAGGAGATCGTCGAGGCGCTGGCGGGCGAGGCGGCCGGCCCTGCCGCCCCGGCGGCGGCGGCGGATTTCGCGCATCGGTTCGACATGGTGGTGGAGGATCCCGCCGGGCTGCACGCGCGGCCGGCCGCCGCCTGGGCGGAGGCGGCGCGGCAGAGCGGCCTCAGGGTTCGGGTGCGGCATGGCGAGGCGGTGGCGGATGGGCGCAATCTCGTCGCGCTGCTGCATCTCGGCCTGCGCGCGGGCGACCGCGTGGTGATCTCCGCCGAGGGGGAGAACGCCGCCGCCGGCCTCGCCCGGCTGCGGGCGCGCCTCGCCGCGCCTGCCGCGCCGGCGTTGGTGCGGGCGCCGACGCCTGCGGCATCCGCGCGGGGCTGGACGCCGCCCGAGCCGCTCGCGGCGATCGGCGGGATTGCGGCCAGCCCGGGCCTTGCCATCGGCCGGCTGCATGTCGTGGCCGGGGGCGCTGCGGAAATTGCCGACGAACCGCTCGCGCTGGCCGAGAGCGGGATGCGGCTCGACGCCGCGCTGGCGGCGGCGCGCGGCGAGCTGCACGACCTTGCGGCGGCGACCGAAGCCCGGCTCGGGGCGGGCGAGGCGGCGATCTTCCGCGCCCAGGCGGAGCTGCTGCACGATGACGACCTGATCGCCGCGTGCTGCCGGCTGATGGTCGAGGGGCATGGACCGGCCTGGGCGTGGCATGCGGCGGTCGGGCAGCGCGTCGCGGCGCTGGCGGAGCTGGACAATCCGGTACTGGCCGGGCGGGCGGCCGATCTGCGCGATGCAGGCCGGCGCGTACTCGCCCGGCTCGATCCTGCTTCAGCTTCCGGGTCGCTGGCGGATCTGCCGGCGGAGCCGTGCATCCTCGTCACCGACGACCTGTCGCCCTCGGAGACGGCGGGGCTCGATCCCGCCCGCGTGGCCGGGCTGGCCACGGCGGCGGGCGGGCCGGCCGCGCACACCGCCATTCTCGCCCGCACGCTCGGCCTGCCGGCGCTGGTCGGCGGCGGCGGCGCGCTGCTCGGCCTGCCCTCCGGCGCGATGGCGATTCTGGATGGCGCGGCGGGGTGTCTCTACCCCGATCCGCCGGCGGCGGCGATCGGGTCGGCCATCGCCTGGCGCGAAGCCTCCCGCGCGCGGCAGGCGGCCGCTTCCGGCGCCGCCGGCGCGCCGGCGGTGACGCAGGATGGCCAGCGCATCGGCATCGCCGCCAATGTCGACCGGCCCGGCCTCGTGGCGGCGGCGCTCGCGGCGGGCGCCGAGGGCGTCGGGCTGATGCGGACCGAGTTCCTGTTTCTCGACGCCGCTGCGCCGCCGGACGAGGCCGCGCAGCTGGAGGTCTACCGCGCGATGATCGCGGCGGTGGACGGGCGGCGGCTGGTGATCCGCGCGCTCGATCTCGGCGGCGACAAGCAGGCGCTGCATCTCGGCCTGAAGCGCGAGGCGAACCCGTTTCTCGGCGTGCGCGGGGCGCGGCTGCTGTTGCGCCGGCCCGACCTGCTGGAGCCGCAGCTGCGCGCGATCTACCGCGCGGCGATGGCGGGCGGGGATGTGGCGGTGATGTTCCCGATGGTGACATCGGTGGACGAGGTCGTCCGGCTGCGCGCCGCCTGCGAGCGGGTGCGCGCTTCACTCGGCGCGCCGGCGCTGCCGCTGGGCGTCATGATCGAGGTGCCGGCGGCCGCGATCCTGGCGGAGCGGCTGGCCGCGGCGTGCGATTTCCTCTCGATCGGCACCAACGACCTGACGCAGTACACCCTCGCGACCGACCGGCAGAACCCTGCCCTCGCCGCCGCGGCGGACAGCCTGCATCCCGCGGTGCTGCGGCTGGTGGCGCAGGTTGTGGCGGGGGCGGCGGCGCGGGGCTGCCCGGTCGGCGTGTGCGGCGGGATCGCCGGCGATCCGGCCGGCGCCGCCCTGCTCGCCGGGCTCGGGGTGACGGCGCTGTCGATGGCGCCGGCGGATATCGCGGCGGTCAAGGCGCGGCTGTGCGGCGCGCGGATGGAGGATTTGCGGGCGCTGGCCGCCCGCGCGCTCGACGCCGCGACGGCGGACGAGGTGCGGGCGCTGGAGGCGGGCGCGTGACCGGCCCGGTGATCACGCTGACGCTCAACCCGGCGATCGACGAGACGATCGTCCTCGACGCCCTCGCCCCCGGCACGGTGCACCGGGCGCGCGCGGTCGCCTTCCATGCCGGGGGCAAGGGGGTGAACGTGGCGAGCTGCCTGGCCGACTGGGGCGGCATTCCGGTGATCGCCGCCGGGCTGCTCGGCCGCGCCAACGAGGCGCCCTTCGCCCGACTGTTCGCGGCCAAGGCGATCCGCGACGAATGCCTGCGGGTGCCGGGCGAGACCCGCACCAACGTCAAGCTCGCGCATGCGGGCGACACCACCGACATCAACCTGCCGGGCCTGGAGGTGACGGCGTCATCGCTGCGGGCGGTGAGCGCGCGGCTGCTCGGCCTCGCGGCGCCGGGGGCGATCGTGCTGCTGGCCGGCAGCCTGCCGGCGGGGGTCGATGAGGGGTTCTATGCCGGGCTGATCGCCGACCTTGCCGCGCGCGGCGCGCGGGTATTGCTCGACAGTTCCGGTCCGCCGCTCGCCTGCGCTCTGGCCGGTGGCGCGCCGCCCTGGTGCATCAAGCCCAACCGCGCCGAGCTGGAGGCGCTGGCGGGGCGGCGCCTCGCGGATGCGGCGGCGCTGCGCGATGCGGCGCGCGGGCTGCTCGGCTGCGGGGTGTCGCTGGTCGCCGTTTCGCTCGGCGCCGAGGGGGCGCTGTTCGTCACCGCCGAGGACTGCCTGCGCGCGGCGCTTGCGCCGATGCTCGTCGCCAGCACTGTCGGCGCCGGCGATGCGATGGTGGCCGGCATCATCGCCGGGATGCATGCGGGGGCTGGGCTCGAACGGATCGCCCGGCTGGGCACCGCCTTCGCCGCCGCCAAGCTGCGCGCGCCGGGGGCGAACCTGCCCGGGCGCGACGCGGTCGAGGCGCTGGCGCGGCAGGTGGTGGTCCGGCGCGAGGGGGAGAACGCGGCATGAGCGCGATCGTCGTGGTGATTGCCGGCGGGCGGGGTGCCGTGTCGCGCAGGCTGGCGGCCGAGGCGCTGCGCCGGGCAGCGCGCGATGCGGGGCATGACATCGCGATCGAGATCCGCGGCGGCGATGGCGTGCGCGAGCCGCTCGGCGCCGACCGGATCGCCGCCGCGGCGGTGGCGATCGAGATCGGGGCGGAGGCGGCGGGCGATCCGCGCTTCGCCGGGATGCGGCGCTGCGATGCCACGATCGACGAGGCGCTGGCCGATGCCGCCGCCGTGCTGCGCCGCGCCGTGGCGGCGGCGCCCGGCGGGCGGAAGATCGTCGCGGTCACTTCCTGCCCGACCGGCATCGCCCACACCTTCATGGCCGCCGAGGCGCTGCTGCGGGCGGGCAGGGCGCTCGGCCACGAGATCCGCGTCGAGACGCAGGGATCGGTCGGCGCGGGAACGCCGCTGACCGAGGCGGAGATCGCGGCGGCGGATGTCGTGCTGATCGCCGCCGACCGGCAGGTGGCGGAGGCGCGGTTCGGCGGCAAGCGGGTATTCCATAGCGGGACCAGGGCCGCGATCAATGACGGCGAGGCGCTGATCGCCCGCGCGCTCGGTGACGCCGCGCCCCAGGGCGGTGCTGCGCCGGTGGCCGCCGGCGCCGGGCGCGCGAGAACCGGGCCCTACAGGCACCTGATGACCGGCGTGTCGTTCATGATTCCGTTCGTCACCGCGGGCGGGTTGCTGATCGCGCTGGCCTTCGCCTTCGGCGGAATCCACGCGACCGACGCCGCGGCCGCGCGCAGCTTCGCCGGCGCGCTGTTCGAGATCGGCGCGCAATCGGCCTTCACCCTGTTCGTGCCGGTGCTCGGCGGCTACATCGCCTATTCCATCGCCGACCGGCCGGGGCTCGCACCGGGGATGATCGGCGGGCTGCTCGCCGCGCTGACCGGGGCGGGGTTTCTCGGCGCGATCCTCGCCGGCTTCATCGGCGGCTACGCGACGCGCTGGCTGAACGAGACGCTGCGCCTGCCGCGCGGCCTGCAGGGGCTGAAGCCGGTGCTGCTGCTGCCCGTGCTCGGCACGCTCTGCACCGGGCTGCTGATGGTCTATGTGATCGGCCGGCCGGTGGCCGAGCTGCTGCACCTGATGACGCATGTGCTGCGCTCGATGCAGGGCTCGGGCGCGCTCGCCCTCGGCCTGCTGCTCGGCGCGATGATGGCGTTCGACATGGGCGGGCCGGTGAACAAGGCGGCCTATACCTTCGCGGTCGGGCTGCTGTCGGCGCGGGTCTACACGCCGATGGCGGCGGTGATGGCGGCGGGGATGACGCCGCCGCTGGGCATCGCGCTGGCGACCAGGCTGTTCGCCAGCCGCTTCACCACGCTCGAACGCGAATCAGGGCTGCCGACCGCGGTGCTCGGCCTGTCCTTCATCACCGAGGGCGCCATTCCCTACGCCGCCGAGGACCCGTTCCGCGTGATCCCCTGCACCATGACCGGATCGGCGGTGGCCGGGGCGATCTCGATGGTGGCGGATGTGAAGCTGCGCCTGCCGCATGGCGGGATTTTCGTGCTGCCGATTCCCAACGCGGTGACGCATCTGGGGCTCTATGTGGTCGCCATCATCGCCGGGTCGGTGGTGACGGCGGGAATGCTCGGGCTGGTGAAGGCGCGGCTGGCCGCGCCCGAGCGATGAGGCGCGCGGGATTGTCGCATGCGGCAGGGCAGGCTAGGCATGGCACTCAATCACAGACCAGGATACTCCATGCCCGACCCCCTGCCGCCGCTTCCCGGCATCGACCAGCTTCGCGCCGTGATGGACTCCGACCTGCTCGCGATGGGGCAGACGCTGGGGTTCCGCCTGGTCGAGATCGCCGAGGGGCGGGTGGTGTTCGAGGGCAGTCCGGGGCGCGAGGTCTATAATCCGCTCGGCACGGTGCATGGCGGTTACGCCGCGACGCTGCTCGATTCCGCCTGCGGCTGCGCGGTGCATACCATGCTCACCGCCGAGCAGGCCTATTCGACGCTCGAACTCAAGGTTTCGTATCACCGGGCGATGACGGTCGAGACCGGGGTGGTGCGCGCGGTCGGCACGGTGATTTCGCTGGGCCGGCGCGCCGGCTTCTCGGAAGCGAAGCTGACAGATGCGAGCGGCCGGCTCTATGCTTCGGCCACCTCGACTCTCATCATCATGCAGCGCTGAGGAGACGCCCCATGCGCATTCTGGTGGTCGGCGCCGGCGGCACCGGCGGATATTTCGGCGGCAGGCTGGCCGAGGCCGGCCTCGACGTGACATTCCTGGTGCGCCCGGCGCGGGCGCGGGCGCTGGCGGCGGGCGGGCTCGTCATCCGCAGCGTGAAGGGCGATGCGCATCTGCCCGCGCCATCGGTGGTGACCGCCGATCGGCTGGAGCCGGTGTTCGATCTCGTGCTGCTGAGCTGCAAGGCCTATGACCTCGACGACGCGGTGGCGGCGATGGCGCCGGGCATCGGCCCGCACGCGCTGATCCTGCCGCTGCTCAACGGCATGCGCCATCTCGACGTGCTCGATGCGCGGTTCGGCGCGCCACAGGTGCTGGGCGGGCAGTGCGTGATTTCCGCCGCCCTCGACGCCGAGGGGCAGGTGCTGCATCTCAACGACGCGCATACGCTGACCTTCGGCCCGCGCGCCTCCGGGCAGGATGCGCGGGCGCGGGCGATCGCCGAGCTGTTCGGCAGGGCCGGTTTCGCCACAAGGCTGAGCGACGCCATCATGCAGGACATGTGGGAGAAATGGGTGTTCATCGCCGCCCTCGCGGGCATCACCTGCCTGATGCGCGCGCCGGTGGGGGCGATCGTCGAGGCCGGCGGCGCCGGGATCGCGCTCGGGCTGGCGGCCGAATGCGCCGGCATCGCCGCGCGGCAAGGGTTCGAGCTGCGCCCGGCGGCAGCCGCGCGGCTGAAGGAATGGCTCGCCACCCCCGGCTCGGCGATGACCGCCTCGATGCTGCGCGACATGGAGCAGGGCGGGCGGATCGAGGCCGGGCACATCATCGGCGATCTGCTGCGGCGGGGCGACGCGGCGGCGTGCCCGCTGCTCGCCATCGCCGATGTGCATCTGCGCGCCTACGAGATCCGCCGCGCCGGATGAGGCGCGCGATCTGATCGGATGATGCTGTATGATATAGACGATTAGAGCATCTTTATCCGATCAGATGATTCCCTCTGATCGGATGATGCTGTTTGATATCGATGATTAGAGCATCTTTATCCGATCAGATGATTCCCTCTGATCGGATGATGCTCTACCGGCCGGTGCGGGTGCGCCAGGCGGAGAAGTCGGCTTCGGTGGCGGGGTCGGTCGGCGGGTAGAGGCCGAGGATGGAGGCGCCCGCGCGCACCCGCTCGGTGACGAAATCCTCGAACACCGTCATCTCCGTCGCCTCCCGCGCCAGCTCGTCGGCGAGATGGGCGGGCAGCACGACCGCGCCGTCGGCATCGCCCACGATCACGTCGCCGGGAAAGACCGGCGCGTCGCCGCAGCTGATCGGATCGTCGATCGCGATGGCCTGGTGCAAGGTGAGGTTGGTCGGCGCGCTCGGCCTCGTGTGATAGGCGGGAAAGCCGAGTGCGGCGATCTCGGCGCTGTCGCGGAAGCCGCCATCGGTGACGATGCCCGCCGCCCCGCGCTGCATCAGCCGGGTGACGAGAATGCCGCCGGCCGAGGCGGCGCGGGCGTCCTTGCGGCTGTCGATCACCAGAACCGCGCCGGGCGGGCAGGTCTCGATCGCCTGGCGCTGCTTGTGGTCGCGGTTGCGGAACACGGTGATCGGGTTGAGGTCCTCGCGGGCCGGGATGTAGCGCAGGGTGAAGGCCTCGCCGACCATGCTCTGCCGCGGCGGGCTGAGCGGCAGCGCGCCCTGGATCGCCTGTTGGCGCAGGCCGCGGCGGAACAGCGCGGTGGCGAGGGTGGCGGTGCTGACGCGGGTGAGGAGCGCGCGGGTTTCCGGCTTGAGCATGTCGTGTCTCGCGGGGGCAGGGCGCCCGGGCTGTCTGGTGCCGGGCCGGCGTGGTGATGACGAATCGAGGCCGAGCAGATCACACAAGGCAGCGCGGGGTCAATGCGCGGGGCTTGATTCACCTCAATGAGGCCCGCCCGCCCGAGGCCTATCAGACAGGATGCTGGCGCTGCTCCCGTTGTTGATGAAAGGCGGCGTGTCATGGCGAACCTGATCCGGACCGGCCTGCTGATGGCGGTGCTCACCGCGCTGTTCATGGCGGTTGGTTATGGCCTGGCTGGCGGAACGGGAGCGGCGGTTGCCTTCTTGGTCGCCGGCGCGGGGAATTTCGTGGCCTACTGGGTGGCCGACCGCGCGGTGCTGGCGGCCTATGGGGCGCAGCCGGCCGATCCGGCGGCGTTTCCCCGCCTCGTTGCGCTGGTCGACCGTCTGGCGCGCAAGGCGGGGATGGCGGTGCCGCGGGTGTTCGTGATCGATGCGGACCAGCCAAACGCTTTCGCCACCGGGCGCGATCCGGCGCATGCGGCGGTTGCCGTGACCACCGGGCTGCTGGGCGCGCTGGAGGAGGCGGAACTGGCCGGCGTGCTGGCGCATGAACTCTCGCATATCCGCCATCGCGACACGCTGACGATGACGGTGACCGCGACGCTGGCCGGGGCGATCGGCATGATGTCCAACCTCGCGCTGATCTTCGGCGGCGGCGACGAGCGCCGGGCGAGCCCGTTTTCCGGCATCGCGGGCGTGCTGTTGCTGGTCCTTGCGCCGCTGACGGCGACGCTGGTGCAACTCGCCATTTCCCGCGCCCGCGAATATGCCGCCGATGCCGGTGCGGCCGCACTGACCGGCCAGCCGCTGGCGCTGGCGCGCGCGCTCTCGCGGATCGGGGAGATGGCGCGCTGGGTCGGCAACGAGGATGCCGAGCGCAACCCGGCGACCGCCTCGCTCTTCATCGTCAATCCGCTCGCCGGCACGGCGTTCGACGCCCTGTTCGCGACCCACCCGCCGCTGCGCGAGCGCGTCGCCCGGCTGCGTCGCATGGCCCAGTTCGACGCTGCCGGGCTCACGGGATGAAGCGCGCCGGGGGCAGCGGTCATGCGGAAACCGCAGCGGGGCGCGCCGGTGCGGCACGCCCCTGACGGGTCAGCCCGCCTTGATCTCGATCTTGCGTTCGGTGCGGATGGCCTCGGGCCGTTTCGGCAGGGTGATGGTCAGCACCCCGTTGGCGAACTGCGCCTCGATCCGCGCCGGATCGGCGCTGCCGGGCAGGCTGAAGCGCCGCTCGAACCGGCCGTAGCGGCGTTCGCTGAGCTGGTAGTCGGCCGCCGTGGTTTCCTGCGTGCTGCGCTTCTCGCCGGAAATCGACAGCATGTCGTCGGTCGCCTTGATCTCGACATCCTTCAGCGCGAGCCCGGGGAGTTCGGCGGTGATGACGAAGGCCTTCTCCTGCTCGATGACATCGACGGCCGGGGAGTCCGGACCGCGCGACCAGAACGGCTCGAAGGGGAAGCCGGCCTGCCGGGCGCGGCGCGGCGGAATGCCGTCGAAATCCTCGAACAGGCGGTTGACCTCACGGCGCAGGGATTCGAAGGGGCGCCAGAAATCCGGCATGCCGGCGTGGCGCCGCTCCGGCTCGGCGGTCTTGGGCCGGGGTTCGACCTGGGTACTCGACATGGCTGCGATCCTTTCCGGGTGACAGGGTTGTGCCGATGGTGTCGACCCCCGGAAATCTAGAGCAACGTCCGATCAGATGGAGTCATCTGATCGGACAGAGATGCTTGGAAAATCAGATAGATAGGCTTGCCGTTCAGTTACTGGTCGGACGGCGGCTCGATCTCGGGCGCGTCGATATCCGGCTCCGGCGTCTGCGGGTTCGGGATCTCGATTTCCGGCGTGCCGTCTTCCACCGTCTCGGCCTCCGGCGCCTCGCCGACTTCCGGCGGCTCGAGATGGTGCGCCGGCGGCGCGGCCGTATGCACAGGCGGGCCGGCCTCTCCCGGCTTGCCGCCGGATGGTCCGGTCTCGGGCGGTTCGGGGAGTTCCGGGGTCAGCTCGGTTGCCGTGATCTCGCCGGCTTCGGAGAGTTCGCCGATCACCTCGACGCGGGTGAGGCCGCTGAACCGGTGCGCGCCGGGCGGCGCCTTCACCGCCATCCCGTCAGCCGCGACGAGGCGCCCGCTGCCGGTGGAGCGGAAGAAGTTCACCGCCTCGACCCGTGTGCCCGGCGTGCCGAGGCGCAGGGGGCGCGGCACGAGGGCGGCGAGCACCGGCTGCCCGTCGATGACGCGGCCAGTGGCGATGACGCGCTCGCCCTGGTGCAGCCCGGCGAGCATTCCGGGTTTCGCCGTCAGCACGAGGCCGCCGAGCCGCGCCTGCCCGGGCGGGCTCGCGCCGAGCGTGGTTTCCAGCCGGAAGCCGTGCGATGCGGGCAGGGTGTTGACGCGGGAGGCGACCCAGTTGCCATCGGTCTGGCGCTGGGCGGAGATCCCGACCATCTGCCCCGGATGCAGCGCGGCGCCGGGCAGCGGGCGCGGCAGCAGGACGGTCTGGCGCAGCACGGTGATCTCCCGCCCGTTGGCGGCGATGTGGGTGACTGGACCGATGATCGCCTGCCAGGTGGCGATGCTGCGGGCGACGCCGCCATGCGCGCCCTCGGCGACGCCGTGGACGATCGCCATGTCGCCCACCCGGAGAGCGGCGGCGGTGGCCGGCTGGCCGTCGATCGTGACCAGGGTGCCGGCGGTGATGCGGTATTCCCGGTTGTTCACGAAGACGCTGCCGAAGCGCTGGATCGGCCCATAGCCGACGATGGGCGCGCCCGTGCGGCCGATGCCGGTGCCGCCGATGCCGCCGGTTTCCTGGCCGATGCCGGTGCCGCCGATGCCGCCGGTGTCATGGCGGATGCCGGTGCCGCCGATGCCGCCGGTCTCCTGCGCGCCGGCAAGGCCGGGCAGGGTGCCGAGCGGCACGGCGAGCAGCAGGGCAAGGCGCCAGCGCTTCCGGCGCGGCGCGGTCGGCTCAGGGACGGTCATCGGCATCGGTCTCGTAATAATACACGCCGAGGCGGAGCCGGCGCAGTTTTCCCTCGCCATCGCCCGCACCCTCGGCCTCGGTGCTGGAGAGATTGCCCGCGAGCAGATGCTCGTTGCACTGGCGCAGCAGCCGGTCCGCCATGTCGGACAGCACGGGGCGGGCGGCGGCGAGCCGGGTTGCGCCGATGCCGTTGTGGAACAGCGCCCGCTCGATGAAGACCGGCTCCTCGCCGGCGAGGTTGTGGAAGGCGCTGCGCATGTGATCGCCGACATTGGCGGCGAGGAAGAGCAGCTTGTCGCGCGGCTCGCCGGGGGTGAAGGCCGCGCGCAGCAGGCGGATGCGCTCATCGGCCAACCGCTCGATCGCGCCGGCGCGTTCGAGTTCCTCGATGATGGTGCGGCCGCGCACATCGACCTTCGCGGCGCGGAGCAGGGCATCGAACCCCGGATCGTCGCTCTCGCCGCGCACCGTCAGCGGCCGCGGCGCGCCCGTCGCATCGCGGAAGGCGGCGGCGGAAACCCAGGTGCCGATCACCCGGGCGGCGGCGTTGACCCCGGCCATCGGGTCGCGCGGCGGCGGTGTTGCCGCGGCGGCGGCGGCCTCGCGCAGGCGCTTCACCTCGCGGCGGTTGATGCCGGTGATGGCGCTGATCTGGCTGTCGGTCGGGCTGGCATCGCCCTCGTGGTTGCGGACGGCTTCGTCGATGTAGACGCGCTTGAGCAGGTCGCGAAAGGCGATGTAGCCCCAGCCCCGTCGCATGAGATAGGCGACGAGGGGACGCAGCAACCGGCCCAGCATGTTCTCGATATCGGATTCCATTCCCGCTCGCCTGCCGACCGTGGCGTGGGTGGCTGCCTCAGCCATCCGCCCCGCGTTCTGTGTGTGATAAACTCCCACATAATACACGTGCAGAAATTTGCAATCGGATGACAGCCGCGCAGGCCATTGGAATGACATATTCCATTATGATACTGGATTGGATCATTATGGGAACGCGATGACGGTCTTGGGAAGCGTGCGCGTGGCGGCGGCGGAAGGATACCGGGGGCTTTCGGCGCTGGCCCTGCTGGCCGCCGCGGCCCTGCCCGGGCCGGCGCGCGCCGCCGCGCCCAACGGCTTCACCATCGGGCTCGAACCTTCGCTGTTCACCGGGCGGTTCGGCACCCATCACACCATTCACATCTATGACCTGCCGCTGTCGGTCGTCTATCAGCACAACCGTCTGCTGGTGCGGGTGGAACTGCCCTATATCGCGGTGGCGGGGGCTGGGATCGTGGCCGGACAGTCGGTGATTTCCGGGCGCGGCTCCGGCGCCACCCGCCAGGGCCTCGGCGATGTCTGGGTCAAGGCCGAATACCGGCTCGCTCACGCGCATGGCGCGGTGCCGGCCATCGAGCCCTATGTGAAGGTGAAGCTGCCGGTCGCTTCCTATCGCAAGGGGCTCGGGACCGGGCGGTTTGACGAGGAAGCCGGCGTGCGGACGGTCTGGCGGATCGGCGACCGGGTGTTTCCCTATGTTCAGCTTGGCTACCGCGTGGTCGGCCGTCTGCCGGGGCTGCACCTCCTGAATGTCATGACCTTCGAGCCGGGGGTGGCGGTGGCGGTGACCCCCCGGCAGTTCGTCAGCGTTATCCTGATCGGCCACACGCCGATCCAGAAGCGGCGCACGGCGGTGGCCTCCGCCATACTGGCATATAACCTGCGGATGAATTTCCGTTGGGAATTGCAGCTTTACGCAACGCGTGGGCTGACCTCGCAGAGTGCCGCCTTCGGCGCCGGCCTCGGCGTCATGGCGCATTTCTAACAGTCTTTTCAATAACTTAGACAGAAAAAACCGGAATCCGCGCTGCGGCGCGGAACGGGTGAACCTGTCCGCTTGTTCATGCTTGCTGTCGTTTTCGCGCTTGACTGTGGAACTTTCTCCCACGATAACAACATGACACCGACAGCGGAAAGGAACCCTGTATGCGCGATGTTCATGTGGCTGAGCGGGACAGCGCGCCAGGATTCGCCGGCGCCGTCTGGCGGGAGGCGGGGGTGGATGCGGCCGAGCCGTTTGGCGGCGGGGGGATGCCGGATGAAGCGGCGCCGGAAGGCTGGCCGGGCGGCATTCTGACGCGCCGGGGCGGCGCACGGGCGCCGGGATGCGGCGGGCGCGTCGGGCCGGCGGTGGTGTTTCTCTATTCGCACGACACGTTCGGCCTCGGGCATCTGCGCCGCAACCTCGCCATCGCCGAGCGGCTGCTCGACACGCGGCAGTTCGCGGTTCACCTGCTGACCGGCTCGCCGGTGATCGGGCGGTGGCGGCTGCCGCCGGGGCTGCATGTGCATCCGCTGCCGCCGGTGGTGAAGACCGGCGCCGAAACCTACAAGGCGCGCGAGGCGGGGCAGAGTTTCGGCCTGGTGAAAGGCTATCGCGCCGCGCTGATCCTGACCCTCGCGCTGCGCTACCGGCCGGACGTGTTCCTGGTCGATCACGCGCCGGCGGGGATGAACGGGGAAATCCTGCCCACGCTGGCGATGATGCGGCGCGACATGCCGCAGACCAGGGTCATGCTCGGCCTGCGCGACATTCTCGACAGTCCGGAGACGGTGCGGGCGATCTGGGCCGAGCAGGACATCCCCGACCTGCTCGACCAGGCTTATGACGATATTCTGGTCTATGGCTCGCGCGCCCTGTTCGACGTGGCGGAGGCGTACGGGATCGGCGGGGCGGTGGCCGGGCGGGTGCGGTATTGCGGGCATGTCGTCGCCGCCGATCTGCTGCGGCCGGGCGGCGAGGGGGCGGCGCCGTGCTGGTCCGCGCTGCGGGCGGCGGGGCGGAAGGTCGTTCTGGTGACGGCCGGCGGCGGCGGCGACGGGTTCGCGCTGATGGAGGCCTATCTGCGCGGGCTGCCGCGGGGGATGCCGGCGGCGTTCCATTCCGTCATCGTGACCGGACCGCTGATGCAGACGGCGCAGCGCGCCGCGCTGACCGCAGCGGCCGCCGGGCGGGACGATGTCGAGCTGGTGGACTACATCACCGATCCGCTGCCGAGCCTGCGCGCCGCCGATCTCGTCATCGCGATGGCGGGCTACAATACCAGCACCGAACTGATCGCCGCGCGCAAGCGGGCGATTCTGGTGCCGCGGCCGGCGCCGCGGGCGGAACAGCTGCTGCGGGCGCGGCTGCTGGCGGGGCTTGGCCTGGTGCGTGCCATCGAGCAGGGGCCGGATCTCGCCGCCGATCTCGCGCGCGAGATCCCGTCCGTCCTCGCCGCCGCCGAGCCGCCGCCCGAAACCTGGGCACGGCTCGATCTCAATGGCGCCGAACGGGTGGCCGCCCATCTCACCGCCGTCGCCGGGTCGCGGCAGGACGTGGCCGGCCCGGCCTGGGAGATCGCCTGATGCCCGCCTTCGCCAGCCTCGACCCTGCCGCCGCCCCCGCCGGGGATGCGCCGGTCATCTATATCATGAAGCGCTATCCCCGGCTGACGGAAACCTTCATTCTCAACGAGATCCGCGCGATGGAGCGGCTGGGGGCGAAGCTGCACATCGTCTCGCTGCTGCCGCCGGAACCGCCGCCGCACCACCCGATGGTCGCCGAGGTGGAGGCGCCGCTGCATCCGGTTCCGCCGATGAGCGAGGCGGCCGGGCGCCGGCAGATCGCCGCCGCCCATCGCCGCGCCATCGCCGCCGCGCCCGGGCGCTATCTCGCCGCCTTCGGCCGGGCGATGCTGTTTTCCGCGCGGTCGCCCAATCCGCTCTCGGTCTGGAAGCAGTTCCTGCGCGGCGGCGTGATCGCGACCCTGTGCCGGAGCCACGGCATCCGCCACATTCACGCCCATTTCGCCAATGCGCCGGCCGCCGCCGCGTGGTTCGCCAGCATGATGACGGGGCTGCCCTTCAGCTTCACCGCCCATGCCAAGGATCTCTACCTCACGCCGCCGCAGGTGATCCGCAAGCGCGCGCTGGCGGCCAGCTTCGTCGCGACCTGCACGGGGTACAACGTCAAATATCTCGCCGGGCTGCTGGATGGCGAGACGGACAGGATCAAGCTCGTCTATCACGGCATCGATCTCGGCCTGTTCGGCGCGCGCCGGCAGGACGCGGCAGTGCGGGAGGCCGGCGAGACGCTGATCCTCTCGGTGGGCCGGCTGGTGCCGAAAAAGGGGCATGACGACCTGATCGCGGCCTGCGCGCGGCTGCGCCGGCAAGGCATCGCCTTCCGCTGCCGGATCATCGGCGAGGGGCCGCTGCGCGAGACGTTGCAGGCGCAGATCGCGGCGCACGGGCTGGACGGGGTGGTGACGCTCGACGGCGCGATGACGCATGCCGACCTGATCGCGCTCTACGCCACCGCCAATGTGTTCGCGCTCGCGCCGCGGATCACGGAGGATGGCGACCGCGACGGGATTCCCAACGTGATCGCCGAGGCGATGGCGATCGGCGTGCCGGTGGTCTCGACCAGGGTGTCGGGGATTCCCGAACTGGTCCGCGACGGCGAGACCGGGCGGCTGGTGCCGCCGCGCGATCCGGCGGCGCTGGCCGCGGCGATCGAGGACATCCTGGCCGATCCCGCCACCGCGCGCCGCCTGGCCGAAGCCGGGCGGGCGCGGCTCGAAGGCGAGTTCGACCTCTGGACGACCACGCGCCGGCTGCATGCGCTGCTCGGCTGCGCCGGCTGCGTGCCGCAGGCGCGGGAGGGCGGCGGGACGCGGTTTCGCGCCGATTCGCCCACAGCACCCTCATCGCTGGCGAAGGCATCGTCGTGAAGATCCTGTATCTCAATCTCGATCGGGGCATTCCGGTCGAGGGCGACAAGGGCGCTTCGGTGCATGTGCGCGAATTCGTCGCCGCGGCGGCGTCGCTCGGCCATGAGGTGACGCTCGCCTGCACCACGCGCGGCGCCGGCAATCCGCCGCCGCCGGCGCGCCTCCTGGAATTCGCGCCGCCGCCGGCGGACATGGCGATCATCGACCCGATCGAGCGGCGCGAGCGCGTGCGGATCGAGCATGACTGGTCGGTCGGCGACCGGGTTCTCGCCGCGCTCGCCAGCCACGGCATCGCGCCCGACCTCGTCTATGAGCGGCATGCGCTGTTTCATCGCGCGGGCGTGTGCATCGCCACGCGGCTGGGCGTACCGCGGCTCCTGGAGGTCAACGCGCCGCTGGTCGAGGAGCAGCGGCGGTTTCGCGGCCTTTGTCTCGTTGACGAGGCGTTGGCGGCGGAGGCGGAGTCGTATCGCGGGGCGGACGCGATCATCGCCGTCTCCCGGCAGGTGGCGGCGCATGTCGCCGCCGTGCTCGGCCGGGCGGACCGCGTTCATGTGGTTCCCAACGGGGTCGATCTCGCCCGCTTCGCCGATGTCGATCCGGCGGGGCAGGCGCTGCGCGCCCGGCTCGGCCTCGGCGGGCGGCGGATTGCCGGGTTCGTCGGCAGTTTCAAGGCCTGGCATGGCGTGGTTGAACTGGTCGAGGTGGTGGCTTCCCTCGCCACGCGTCACCCCGACCTGCATCTCGTCGCGGTGGGCGACGGGCCTGAGCGCGAGGCGGTCGCCTCACTTGTGGCCGAACGCGGCCTCGAAGCGCGGGTGACGCTGCCGGGGAGGATTCCGCATGGCGAGATCCCCGCCTGGCTCGGGGCGATGGACTTCACTGTCGCGCCCTATCTGCCGCTGCCGGATTTCTATTTCTCGCCGCTCAAGATTTTCGAATCGCTCGCCGCCGGGCGCGCCGTGGTCGCTCCGGCGATCGGCGAGATCGGCGGGATCGTCGCCGATGGCGAGACCGGGCTGCTCTATCCGGCGAGCGAGACCGGCGCGCTCAAGGCCGCGCTGGCGCGCCTGCTGGATGACCCGGCGGGATGCCGGGCGATGGGCGCCCGCGGCCGCGCGCGGCTCGCCGGGCGGGACTGGCGCGATGTGGTGCGGTTCAGCCTCGCCCGCGCGCCGGCGCGGCTGCCGGCATGAGCGGGCCGGACGGCGCCTGGCTGCGGGCTTACCTGCGGCGGGAAAGCCGCGCGCTCTCGGCCGGTGCCGCGGTGATGGCGGCGCGCGCCGGCGTGCTGCTGATGCTGCCCTGGCCGCTGAAATTCATCATCGACAATGTCATCTTCCAGCGCCGCCTCGCCCCCTGGCTGCACGGGGTTCTGCCCGATCCGCTGACCCAGCGGATGGCGCTGCTCGACACGCTCGGCCTCGCCATGCTCGGGCTCGGCATCGCCGATGCGCTGCTGGTCTATCTCGGCAACCGGCTGTTTCTCGACGCGGGGCAGCGGATCGTCTTCGCCATCCGCGCCGATCTGTTCGCGCATCTCCAGCGCCTGTCGCTCGCCTTTCACCGCCGCCAGCGCGCCGGCGAACTGATGGCGCGGCTGACCGGCGATGTGCGGCAATTGCAGGATTTCATCACCGCGGTCGGGATCGACCTGCTGCCGCACGGGCTGACCATTCTCGGCATGGCGACGGTGATGCTGCTGATCGACTGGCGGTATGCGCTGATCGCGCTGTCGGTCGCGCCGCTGCTGTTCTGGATCGCGCGGGTCTATGCGGGGCGGCTGCGCCATGCGCTGCGCCAGGTGCGGCGGCACGAGACGACGCTGAGCGGGGTGATGCAGGAAATTCTCGGCAGCGTGCAGGTGGTGCAGGCCTTCGGCCGCGAACCGCACGAGGACGGGCGGTTCGGCGCCCATGCCGGGCGCAGCCTCGAAGCCGGGCTGCACGCCAACGCGGTGCAGGCGCAGTTCAGCCCGGCGATGAACCTCGCCATCGCGGTCGCGACCGGGGCGATCGCCTGGTATGGCGCGGCGACGGTGATAAGCGGCGCGCTGACGCCGGGGGAATTGCTGATCTTCCTCGCTTATCTGCGCGGCATCGCCACCCCGGCGCGCCAGCTCGCGAAGACCGGGCGGGTGTTCGGCCGGGCCGCCGTCGCGATCGAGCGGATCGGCGAATACCGGGCCGAGCAGTCGAGCGTGGCCGAGGCGCCGGACGCGCTGCCTTTCGCCGGGCGGGCGACGCGGGTGGAATTCCGCGCGGTCGGCTTCGGCTATCGGGGCGATCATGAGGTGTTGCATGACATTTCGTTCGCGCTCGATGCCGGGCGCACCATCGCGCTGGTGGGCGCGACCGGTTCGGGCAAGAGCACGATCGCGAGCCTGATTCCGCGCTTCTACGACGCGACATCCGGCGCGGTGCTGCTCGACGGGCGGGATATCCGCGCAGTGCGGCTTGCGGATCTGCGCCGGCAGGTGGCGCTCGTGCTGCAGGACCCGGTGCTGTTCCAGGCGAGCGTGTGGGAAAACATCGCCTATGGGCGCGAGGGCGCGGGGCGGGACGAGGCGATCGAAGCGGCGCGGGCGGTCGGGATCGACGAGATGGTCGCGTCCCTGCCCGACGGGTTCGACACCATGGTCGCCGAGCGCGGGCAGAGCCTGTCCGGCGGGCAGCGCCAGTGCATCGCCATCGCCCGTGCCATGCTGTGCGACGCGCCGATCGTCATTCTCGACGAGCCGAGCAGCAGCCTCGATGCCGGCACCGAGCGGCGGGTGATGGCGGCGCTCGACCGGCTGGCGGCGAACCGCGCCGCGCTGGTGATCGCTCACCGGCTCTCGACCGTGCGGACCGCCGACGAAATCCTGGTGCTCGACGATGGCCGCATCGTCCAGCGCGGCACGCATGAGGCGCTGCTGGCCGAGGGCGGGCGCTATGCCGCGCTCTGGCAGGCGCTGCGCGATGATTCTCCGTCCCCGCAACTTCGTCTGGTGGCTCAATGACCCGTTCCGTTCCCGCTGTTCCACGCCTGCTCGCCGGCATCGCCGCCAGTGCCGCCCTTGCTGCGCCGCTCAACGTGGCGCGCGCCGATCCCTGGATTCCTGCGGCGGGCGATGGCGTCGTGAAGCCGATGGTGCGGCTCTTTCACGGCAACCAGGCGTTTCCCGCCGGCGGCTTCACCACCGGCACGGTGCGCGGATCGAGCGAGAGTTCGACCCAGTACCGGATCACCGGCGTGCAGGGGATCGGGCATGACCTGTCGATCGAATACGACCTGCGCGGCGGCCGGGTGCGCAGCTTCGCCGACCGCCATCACCGGCCGGTGGCAAGCGTTTCATCCGGCCTGCAGGACGAGGAGATCGGCCTGAATTACGGGCTGACGCAGACGCCGCGCTTCGCCGATTCGGTGACTCTGAACGTGATCGTCCCAGCGGGGCGGACGAAGCCGGCGCCGGCGCTCGGCACCGGGCGATGGTCGGTGGAGCCGGATTTCCAGGCCGGGATCTCGCGGCCCTGGGGCAGCCTGACGATGGTCACGGGGGCGCGGGTTTTCCTCGACGGTGCGGCGACGCAGCTGCGCGCGACGATCGATCTCTCGCTCCATCTCACCCGCCGGCTCGCGCTGACCGGCGAGGTGTTCGCGGTGAAGACGATCCGGCAGGCCTCGACGATTCCGCCCGGCGCGCAAGGCGAGCTTTACAACCTGGTGCGCCCGGCGGTCGGCCTGACCTGGCGGCTGACGAAGACGGTCCGGCCGTTCCTGCTTTACGAGGTGAACGTGGCGGGGGAGGGGATTCATGCCGGCAGCCGGGTGGAGCTGGGCGTTGCGGTGCATTACTGATCCGCGGCCCGGCGGGCGGGCGCTGCTGCTCGCGCGGCATGGACGGACGGCGTGGACCGGCGAGGGCCGGTATCAGGGCCGCAGCGACCTGCCGCTTTCGCCCGAGGGCTGGGCCGATGCCGCCGGCCTTGCCGCCGCGCTGGCGGGGGAGACGCTCGCGGCGATCTATACGAGCCCGCTCCTGCGGGCGCGGCAGACGGCGGGTTGCATCGCCGCGCGGCGCGGCGACCTGGCCGTGCTTGTCGATCACCGGCTGGCCGAGATCGCCTTCGGCGACTGGGAGGGCCGCACCCAGGCGGAGATCCGCGCCGCGACGCCCGAGGCGCTGCGGCGCTGGAAGCGCGACCCCGGCGGGATGCGCTTTCCGGGCGGCGAGACGCTGGCCGAGGCGCGGGCGCGGCTGCATGCGTTTCTCGCCGATCTGCCGGCGCGGGGCGGGGCCGTTCTGGCCGTGACCCATGCCGGGATGATCCGCCTCGCCTGTCTCGACGCCGAGGGGTGCGGCGATGACGGGTTTCGCGGCATCAGGATCGCACCCTGCGCGGTGCGGCGCTTTTTCCTGGGCGGCGCGGCTGCGGCGCCGCCGCCTTCCCATCATGAAACCGTGGAGTGAACCGATGCGCATCGTCATGATCGGCGCCGGCTATGTGGGTCTTGTCTCCGGCGCCTGCTTCGCCAGCATGGGCAACGAGGTGATCGTCGTGGAGAAGGACCCGGCCCGGGTCGCGGCCCTGCGCGCGGGGCGGATTCCGATTTATGAGCCGGGGCTGGAGCGGCTGGTGGAAGACTCCGTGCGGGCGGGGCGGCTGCGCTTCGAGACCGCGCTCGACCGCGCGCTGCCTGGCGCCGAGGCGGTGTTTCTGGCCGTCGGCACGCCATCGCGGCGGGGCGATGGCCATGCCGATCTGTCCCATGTGTTCGCCGCCGCCGCCGAACTGGCCGAGTCTTTGCCGGCGCCGACCGTGCTGGTGACGAAATCGACCGTGCCGGTGGGCACCGGGCGGCGGCTCGCCGCGCTGATGCGCGAGATCCGGCCGGATCTCGACGTGCATGTGGCCTCCAACCCGGAATTCCTGCGCGAGGGCAGCGCGATCGAGGATTTCATGCGGCCGGACCGAATCGTCGTCGGCACCGACAGCGCGCAGGCCGAGGCGGTGCTGCGCGCGCTCTACCGCCCGCTCAACCCGGCCGGGGTGACGCTGCTCCGCACCGGGCTGGAGACGGCGGAGCTGGTCAAATACGCGACCAACGCCTTCCTCGCGATGAAGATCACCTTCATCAACGAGATGGCGGATCTGTGCGAGCAGGTCGGGGCGGATGTTCACGAACTCGCCCGCGGCATGGGGCTCGACCGGCGGATCGGCCCGAAATTCCTGCATCCCGGCCCCGGCTTCGGCGGCTCGTGCTTCCCGAAGGATACCCAGGCGCTGATGCGGATCGCACAGGATGCGCACGCGCCGGCGCGGCTGGTCGAGACCGTGGTGAATGTGAACGAGGCGCGCAAGGCGGCGATGGCCGGGCGGATTCTCGCAGCCTTCGGCGGCACGGTGCGGCGGCGGCGGATCGCGGTGCTCGGCCTGACCTTCAAGCCGGAGACCGACGACATGCGCGAATCCCCGGCGATCCCCATCGTGCACCGGCTGGTCGAGCTTGGCGCCGAGGTGGTGGCCTACGATCCGGCCGGCATGGAGCAGGCGCGGCGGGACCTGCCGGACGGGGTGGTCTATGCGCCGGGAGCCGCGGCGGCGCTGGCCGGCGCGGATGGCGCGGTGCTGGTGACCGAGTGGAACGAGTTCCGCGCCCTTGCGCCGGACTGGCTGCGCGCGACGATGCGCGGGCGCGTCGTCGTCGATCTGCGCAACGTGTTCGACCCGGCGGCGATGCGCGCGGCGGGGCTCGACCATCACGCGATCGGCCGGCCGGCGCCGCACCGGGCGTTTGCCGGCGAGATGGCGGAACTGGCGCTCGCCGCCGCGGATTAGAGCGGTTTCCGATCAGATGACTCCATCCGATCGGATGATGCTCTAGTGCCCTGTTCCTGAAATTCGTTGGGGGAATTTCAGGGACAAGCGGGCCACTAGATTATTGCTTTTTCTAGTGTCCACGTTGAATCTGAAATCCACCGGATTTCAGGTTCGGGACGCTAGGCTCCGGCGGCGCCGACCGTCATGCCGCCGCAGACATAGAGCACCTGGCCGGTGACGAAGCCGCTGCGCTGGTCGAGCAGATAGGCGATCGCGTGCGCGACGTCCGCCGGGGTGCCGACCCGGCGGACCGGGATGGCCTCGATGATCGCCGCGGTGCGCGGATCGTCCGGCGGGTTTGCCCGATCGAACAGCTCGGTGCGGATCGGGCCGGGGCCGACGGCGTTGGCGGTGATGCCGAAGCGGCCGAGTTCCAGCGCCCAGACCTTCGCCATGCCGATCAGCCCCGCCTTGGTCGCGGCATAGGCGGTGCGGTCTTCCTTGCCCAGTGCCGCGCGCGAGGCGATGTTGACGATGCGGCCGAACCCCGCCGCCTTCATGCCGGGCAGCAGCGCCTGCACGCATTGCAGGCTGCACCGCAGGTTGAGCGAGACCACGGCGTCGAGGTCGGCGACGGTCTGCGCCTCGACCGGGGCGGGGCGGACGGTGCCGACATTGTTGACCAGCCGGGTGATCGGCCCGCCGCGCAGCGCCTCGGCCAGGGCCGCCTCGGTCGCGGCCGGGTCGGACAGGTCGGCGACGATGCCATCGCCCACCCGGTCGATCACCACGACCTCGTAGCCCTCATCGCGGCAGCGGGCGGCGGTTGCCGCCCCGATGCCCGCTCCCCCTCCGGTGACCAGCACGCGTTCCTTGGTCATTCTTCCTCCCGACAGCGAAAAGGCCGGCGCCGTGATTCCGGCGCCGGCCTCTCTTCAAGCCGTCATGCGGCCGCCCCCGTCAAGGGGCGGCGGGGTCGCGCTCAGGCGGCCTTGGCCATGTTGCGCAGCACGTAATGCAGGATGCCGCCGTTCTGGTAGTAGAGCACCTCGTCGGCGGTATCGACGCGGCAGAGCAGCGAGACCTTGTCGGTCGTGCCGTTGGCGCGGCGGATGACCATGTCGAGATCCATGCGCGGCGAGAGGGTTTCGAGGCCGACGATGTCGATCGTCTCGTCGCCCTTCAGCTCCAGCGTCTTGCGGGTCATGCCATCCTTGAAGACCAGCGGCAGCACGCCCATGCCGACCAGGTTCGAGCGATGGATGCGCTCGAAGCTTTCGGCGACGACCGCCTTGACGCCGAGCAGCACGGTGCCCTTCGCCGCCCAGTCGCGCGAGGAGCCGGTGCCGTATTCGCGGCCGGCGAAGACCACCAGCGGCACGCCCTCGTTGCGGTAGCGCATCGCCGCGTCGTAGATCGACAGCTGCTCGCCCGAGGGGAAGTGCTTCGCGTAGCCGCCCTCGACATTGTCCAGCATCTCGTTGCGGATGCGGATATTGGCGAAGGTGCCGCGCATCATGATTTCATGATTGCCGCGGCGCGAGCCGTAGGAGTTGAAGTCCTTCTGCTGGATCTGGCGCTCGAGCAGGTATTCGCCGGCCGGGGTGGTCTTGCGGAAGGAGCCGGCCGGGGAGATGTGGTCGGTGGTGATGGAGTCGCCGAGCAGGGCCAGGATGCGCGCGCCCGCGATATCCTTCACCGGCGCCGGCTCCTTCGTCATGCCCTCGAAATAGGGCGGGTTCTTGACGTAGGTCGAGCTGTCGGACCAGCGATAGGTGTCCGACTCGCCCTCGACGGCGATCGCCTGCCACTGCTTCGGCCCCTTGAACACGTCGCCATAGCGGTCGAGGAACATCTCGCGGGTGAGCGAGGACTGCACCATCGCGGCGATCTCGGCGGTGGTCGGCCAGATGTCCTTCAGGAAGACGTCGTTGCCGTTCTTGTCCTTGCCGATCGGGTCCTTGGTGATGTCCTTGCGCATGGTGCCGAGCAGCGCGTAGGCGACGACCAGCGGCGGCGAGGCGAGGTAGTTCGCCCGCACGTTCGGATGCACGCGGCCCTCGAAATTGCGGTTGCCCGACAGCACCGAGACGGCGACCAGCTTGTTGTCCTCGATCGCATCGGCGATCGCGTCATCCAGCGGGCCGGAATTGCCGATGCAGGTGGTGCAGCCATAGCCGACCGTTTCGAAGCCGAGCGCGTCGAGATCGTCCTGCAGGCCGGCGCGGTTGAGATATTCGGTGACGACCTGCGAGCCGGGGGCGAGGGAGGTCTTGACCCAGGGCTTCGGCGTGAGGCCGAGGGCGCGGGCCTTGCGGGCGACGAGGCCGGCGGCGATCAGCACCGAAGGGTTGGAGGTGTTGGTGCAGGAGGTGATCGCGGCGATCACCACGTCGCCATGGGTGATCGAGAAATTCTTTCCCTTCACCTCGGCGGTGGCGCCGACATTGCCGGCGGGAACGCCGAGACCCTTGGTCAGCTCGGCGTCGAAGGCGGACGAGGCTTGCGACAGCGCCACCCGGTCCTGCGGGCGCTTCGGCCCGGCGAGCGAGGGCTCGACGGTGGAGAGATCGAGTTCAAGCGTGTCGGAGAAGACCGGGTCGGCGCCTTCGCGCCACAGACCCTGGGCCTTGGCATAGGCCTCGACCAGCTTGATGCGGTGCTCGTCGCGGCCGGAGAGGCGCATGTAGTCGAGCGTGATGCCATCGACCGGGAAGAAGCCGCAGGTGGCGCCATATTCCGGCGCCATGTTGGCGATCGTCGCGCGGTCTGCCAGCGGCAGGTGGTCGAGACCCTCGCCGTAGAATTCGACGAACTTGCCGACGACGCCCTTCTTGCGCAGCATCTGGGTGACGGTGAGCACCAGGTCGGTCGCGGTGATGCCCTCGCGCAGGCTGCCGGTGAGGCGGAAGCCGATCACGTCGGGGATCAGCATGGCGATCGGCTGGCCGAGCATGGCGGCCTCGGCCTCGATGCCGCCGACACCCCAGCCGAGCACGGCGAGGCCGTTGACCATCGTGGTGTGGCTGTCGGTGCCGAACAGCGTGTCCGGATAGGCATAGCTCTTGCCGTTGGACGCCGAGGTCCAGACGGTCTGGGCGAGATATTCGAGGTTGACCTGGTGGCAGATGCCGGTGCCGGGCGGGACGACGCGGAAATTGTCGAACGCCTCCTGGCCCCAGCGGAGGAATTCATAGCGCTCGCCGTTGCGCTCGAACTCGATGTCGACGTTCTTTTCCAGCGCGTCCTTGCGGCCGAACACGTCGACCATCACCGAGTGGTCGATGACGAGATCGACGGGGACCAGCGGGTTGACCTTCTCGGCCTTGCCGCCGAGGCGCAGGATGCCGTCGCGCATCGCCGCGAGATCGACCACCGCCGGCACGCCGGTGAAATCCTGCATCAGGATGCGCGCCGGGCGGAACGGCACGTCCTTGTCGGAATGGGCCTGCGCGGTCCACTCGACCAGCGCCTTCGCGTCATCGACCGTGCAGGCCGAGCCGTCCTCGAAGCGCAGGACGTTCTCCAGCAGGATTTTCAGTGTCCGCGGCAGGCGGGAAATGTCGCCGAGCTTTTCAGCGGCGGCATTGAGTGCGAAATAGGCGTAGTCCTTTCCATCGACGCTCAGCGTCTTTTCCACTTGCAGACTGTCCCGTCCGATCATGCTCATCGCGTTCGCTCCTCTTCGCGCGCCACTGCGGCGCGTTGCGCCGCAGCAAAACCCGGTTTCGCGCCGCTTTAATCACGGCGTGGCCCCCGCGTCCATGTCCTGCGCTGGTCGCTAGCCATGCTGGAAGCGAAGGGCCTCGCCGCGATCCGCGGCGAACGTCTCGTGTTCCGCGACATCTCGTTCCGGCTGGAGCGGGGCGGGGCGCTGGTGCTGGTCGGGCCGAACGGGGCGGGGAAGTCATCGCTGATCCGGCTGGTGGCCGGGCTGACGCCGCCGGCCGCCGGCGCGCTGCTGTGGGAGGGGGCGGATGCGCTCGACGATCCGCCGCTGCACGCGGCGCGGCTGTGCTTCGTCGGCCATGCCGACGCGATCAAGCCGGGGCTGAGCGTGGCGGAAAATCTCGGCCTCGATCGCAGGCGCCCGCGCGCCGAGGTGCTGGCCGCGCTGGCCAGCGTTGACCTCGAACGGTTCGCCGATCTGCCGGCGCGGCTGCTCTCCTCGGGGCAGCGGCGGCGGCTGGCGCTTTCGCGCCTCGCGCTTTCGGCCGCACCGCTCTGGCTGCTCGACGAGCCGACCACCGGGCTCGACGCCGCCTCGGTGCGGCGGCTCGAAGCCAATATCGCGCGGCATCTCGGCCTTGGCGGCATGGTGATCGCGGCGACGCATCTGCCGCTCGACCTGCCCGGCGCGCGGCCGTTCGACCTTGCGGGGCAGGCGGCATGAAACCCTTTCTCGCGCTGATCCGCCGCGAGCTGATCCTCGCCCTCCGCCATGCCGGCGACTCGGTTGCCTCGCTCCTGTTCTTCGTGATCGCGGCGAGCCTGTTCGCCTTCGCGATCGGGCCCTCGGCCAATGTGCTGTCCGGCATCGCGCCGGGGGTGGTCTGGGTGATCGCGCTGCTGGCGGCGCTGCTGCCGCTCAACCGGCTGTTCGCCGCCGATTTCGAGGATGGCTCGCTCGACCAGCTGATGCTCTCCGGCCTGCCGGCCAGCGCCGTGGCGCTCGGCAAGATCGTCGGACACTGGCTGACCACGGGGCTGCCGCTGCTGCTCATCGCCGGGCCGGTCGCGATCATGCTGCGGCTCGGCGGCGATGCGGTGCCGCAGCTGCTGGCGACGCTGCTGCCGGGGACGATGCTGCTCTCGCTGGTGGGCGGGATGAGTGCGGCGGTGACGCTGGGCGCGCGCGGCGGCACGGTGCTGCTGCCGCTGATCGCCCTGCCGCTGATGATCCCGGCGGTGATCTTCGGCGCGGCGGGGGCGGTGGCGCAGTCGCCCTTCGCCGAACTGGCCATGCTCGGCGGGCTGCTCGCGCTGTTCCTGCCGATCGCCCCGCTGGCCGCGGGGGCGGCGCTGCGGGCCTCGGTCGGCTGAGTTTATCGCGGCATTACAGCGGCGCGCAGGCGGCTTCGAGCCAGGCGCGCGCCGCGGCGCCGAGATCCGGGCCGATCGTCGCCAGCACGCGGGCGTGATAGGCGTCGAGCCAGGCGCGGGCGGCGGGGGTGAGCAGGGCAGGGTCGATCAGCCGGCGGTCGAACGGGGCGAGGGTGAGCGGCTCGAATTCGAGGAACGGTTTCGCACCCTCGACCGGCGCCGGGACGACCAGCAGCAGGTTTTCCAGCCGGATGCCGTAGCCGCCGGGTTCGTAATAGCCGGGCTCGTCGGACAGGATCATGCCGGGGGCCAGCGGCACCGGCTTCGCCAGCCGGTGGAAGCTCACCGGCCCCTCATGCACCGAGAGATAGGAGCCGACGCCGTGGCCGGTGCCGTGATCGAAATCGAGCCCCGCCTCCCAGAGCGGCGCGCGGGCGAGCGCGTCGAGCTGCGGGCCCGACGTGCCTTGCGGGAAGCGCGCGCGGGCGAGGGCGACATGGCCGGCGAGCACGCGGGTGAAGCGGTCGCGCAGCGCCTGCGGCGGCGCGTCCGGCCCGGTCCAGAGCGTGCGGGTCACGTCCGTCGTGCCATCGGGATACTGGCCGCCGCTGTCGATCAGGTAGATCTCGTTGCGGCGGATCGGCCGGTCCGAGGCGGGGGTGACGCTGTAATGGATGATGGCGCCGTGCTCGCCGGCGCCGGAAATGGCGGGGAAGCTCTCGCCGTGAAAGCCCGGGGCGGCGGCGCGGCAGGCGAGCAGCTGCGCCGCCGCGCTCCGCTCGGTCTGGCCGCCTTCGGATGATGTTTCGGCGAACCAGGCGAGGAAGCGGCAGAGCGCGATACCGTCGCGCCGGTGGGCGGCGCGGGCGCCTTCCTGCTCGGTCGGGTTCTTGATCGCGCGCGGCAGGACGCAGGGATCGCCGCCGGAAACCGTGATCGCCCCGGCATCGCCGAGCAGCTGGCTGAAGCGGATCGGCGCCGTCGCCGGGTCGAGGCGGACGCGCTGGCCGCGCAGCGCGGCGAGGCCCTGTTCCAGCGCCGCGCGGGGGACGATCTCGACGCCGGCGCCGAGATGCGCGCGCGTCGCCGGCGGCACCCGCGCGGGGTCGATGAAGATGATCGCCGTGGCGTCGCGCCGGAGCAGGGCGAAGCAGAGCACGATCGGCGTATGCGGCAGGTCCGCCCCGCGCAGGTTGAACAGCCAGGCGACGGCGTGCGGGTCGGTCAGCATGACCGCGTCGGCCCCGTCCTGCGCGATGGTTTCGGCGATGCGGGCGCGCTTGGCGGCGGCGGACTCCCCGGCATGTTCCTGTGGATGCGCGAGGGCGGGCGAGGAAGGCGGGGCCGGGCGGTCGGTCCAGAGCGGGTCGATCGGGTTGGCCACCGGCACCATGGTGAACCCGGCATCGGCATAGACGGCGACGGCGTTGGCCGTCATCAGCCAGGGATCGTAGCCGATCCGCGCGCCGGGGGCGGCGGCTTTCAGCCATTCGACCGGCGGGGTCTCGACGATGTGACGCCGCTCCCAGATCGCAGGATCGGTCTGCTCGGCGAGTTGCAGCGTGTAGCGGCCATCGGAGAAGACGGCGGCGCGGTCGGCCAGCACGATGGCGAGGCCGGCGCTGCCGGTGAAGCCGGTCAGAAAGGCCAGCCGCGCCGCCGAGTCGGGCACGTATTCACCGAGGAACTCGTCGCTCCGCGGTTGGATGAAGCCGTCGAGCCCCTGTGCGCGCAGCGTGTTTCGGAGGGAACCGATCTGCGTTTTCATCATATCTTAATAAAATTCCCATCGATTTTACGCATGGCTGACAAAGCAACGTATCGCTCCCCAAACCAAGTCGCCGCCCTTATGTTGCACTGCGAAAACACGGTGACGGATGGCACGGCAATGACTGTCCGCATCGAGGTTTGGCTCCTTAAACAACGGTGAAGTATCATGTCTTCCACGACACACAACAAGCGCACTGTCCCGGCCGCCAACACGATGGCGGCCCATACCGCAGCGATCGATGCGGCTCTGGTCGACAGCGCCCGGCTGGCGGCGAACGGGTTCGCCCGCATTGGCGCCTGGTTCGCCGAGCGCCGCGCCGCGCGCGAGGCCTATCGTGAACTGCAGAGCCTGAGCGACCGCGAGCTGGCGGATCTCGGCATCGGCCGCGCCGATATCCGCGCCGTGCTGAACGGGACGTTCAAGCGCCCGATCTGATCCATCGCGCTCGAATGACTGGAGAAACCCGGGCGGGCGGCCAGCCTCAGCCCGGGTTTCTGCTGTCCGGGGCCAGGCGGCCCTTGCCGAGGATCAGCGTTGTCCATTCGCCGTCGTCGATCCGGCCCTTGAGGACGAGGCCGTGGCGGCGATGCGCCGACATCACCCAGCGCGCCTGACGGCCGAGCAGGCCGGCGAGAATGGCGGTGCCGCCGGGGGCGAGATGCGCCGCCAGTTCATGCGCCATGGCGACCAGCGGCCGGGCGAGGATATTGGCGAAAACCAGATCATAGGGCGCGCGGCGGGCGAGCAGCGGCGCCGACCAGCCCTCCGAGCGGATGACGCGCAGCAGCGGAGCGACACCGTTGAGCGCCGCGTTGGCGCTGGCGACCCGGACCGCCCGCTGGTCGATATCGGTGGCGAGGACCGGCTTTCCCCAGATCTTTGCTCCGGCGATGGCGAGAATGCCCGAGCCGGTGCCGAGATCGAGGATTCGGCCCGGCGCGCGCCGTTTCGCGAGCCGCTCCAGCGCCAGCAGGCAGCCGCGCGTCGAGCCGTGTTCGCCGGTGCCGAAGGCGAGGCCGGCATCGAGCAGGATGGTGATGCGGCCGGGCACGTGCGGGGTTGTGACATGGGTGCCGCGAATGGCGAAGCGGCGTCCGATGAGCTGTTCGGGGAAACCTTCGTAGCTGCGGGCGAGCCAGCCGCCGGCCGGCACCAGCGCCCGCTCGACCGCGGGGCTGACGCCGCTCGCGGCCGCGGCCAGCAGCAGGGCGGCGGCGAGGTCGCCATCCGCGCCGCCCGGCTCGCGCAGCCCTTCGACGATCCAGGTATCGTTCGCCTCGTCGAGAAAGAAGCCGACGCTGCGGCAGCAGGAAGCCAGCGCCGCCTCGAAGGATTCGAGTGCTGACTCCGGCACCGTCACGGTGACGCGCTCGAGCATTTCCGCGCTCCCCCGCGCCATCACGCCCGTTCCACGAAACGGTCGAGCACGCGTTTTTCGCCCGCATTGTCGAACCGGATGTCGAGCCGGTCGTCTTCCGCGTCGATCACGACGCCATAGCCGAATTTCTGGTGAAACACGCGGGTTCCTTCGGTGATCCTGTCGGTGCGGGGTGGGCGCGGGGTGGCGGCCCAGGCATCGGCGTGCTCGCCGCTCGCCCGCCGTGCGGCGACCAGCGGGCGCGCGGTGGCGAAGACGGGCGGCGCGTTGCGCTGCGCGAGTGACGCGGAGCCGCCGGTGCGGATCGCGTCCTCCGGTAGTTCCTCGATGAAGCGGGATGGCACGCTGCTCTGCCAGTTGGCGTAGATCCGGCGGTTGGCGCAGTGGGAGATGATGGCGCGCTGCTTCGCCCGCGTGATGCCGACATAGGCGAGGCGCCGTTCCTCCTCGAGCGCGCGGCCGCCGCCCTCGTCGAGGGAGCGCTGGTTGGGGAACACGCCCTCTTCCCAGCCGGGGAGGAACACGCTGTCGAACTCCAGCCCCTTCGCCGCGTGCAGCGTCATCAGCACGACCTTGTCGTCGTCCGGCTCGTTGTCGTTGTCCATCACAAGGGCGACATGTTCGAGGAAGCCGCCGAGCGTCTCGAACTCGGCGACGGCGCGGACCAGCTCCTTCAGGTTCTCGATCCGGCCGGTCGCCTCGGGCGTTTTCTGTTCCTGCCACATGGCGATGTAGCCGCTCGCATCGAGCAGGGTGGAGAGGGCGACGACATGGCCATCGAGCCGCAGGGTCTCGCGCCATTCGGCGAACTGGGCGAGCAGGTCGCGCAGCCCGTCCCGCGCCTTGCCGCGCAGCCCGCCCTCGGCGACGACGCGGGCGGCGGCCTCGGCGAGCGGGACGCCATCGGCGCGGGCGCGGTCGTGCAGCGTGCGCAGCGCGGTGTCGCCGAGGCCGCGTTTGGGCGTGTTGACGATGCGCTCGAAGGCGAGATCGTCCGCCGGCTGGGCGAGCACCCGCAGATAGGCGATGGCGTCGCGGATTTCCGCCCGCTCGTAGAAGCGCAGGCCGCCGACGATGCGATAGGGCAGGCCGATGGTGATGAAGCGCTCCTCGAAGCCGCGGGTCTGGAAGCCGGCGCGGACCAGCACCGCGCATTCGGCGAGACGGTGGCCGTCGGCGCGCAACGCCTCGATCCGGCTGGCGACGGCGCGGCTTTCCTCGTCCGAATCCCAGAAGGCGAGCACCTCGACCTGCTCGCCCTCGGAATCGTTCCGCCCGGCATGCAGCGTCTTGCCGAGCCGTCCCTCGTTATGCGCGATCAGCGCCGAGGCGGCGCGCAGGATCGGCGCCGTCGAGCGGTAATTCGCCTCCAGCCGGACAATTTTCGCACCTGGGAAATCCTGCTCGAAGCGCAGGATGTTCTCGATCTCCGCACCGCGCCAGGAATAGATGCTCTGGTCGTCGTCGCCCACGCAGCAGATGTTCTTCGAGGCCTGGGCCAGAAGGCGCAGCCAGTAATACTGGACGAGGTTGGTGTCCTGGTATTCGTCGACCAGGATGTAGCGGAAGCGGCGGTGATATTGCGCGAGGATTTCGGGCTCGCGCTTCAGCAGGTCGGTCGCGAGCATCAGCAGGTCGCCGAAATCCATCGCGTTCAGCGCCTGCAGCCGCTCCTGATAGGCGGCGTAGAGATCGCGCGCGGATTCGGCGCCCCAGTCGATATCCAGCTCGCGCGGCACCTGGTTCGGCAGCAGGCCGCGATCCTTCCAGCGCTGGATCGTGCCCATCAGCCCTTGCGGGGTGAAGCGCTTCACGTCCATCCGCCGCGCTTCCATCACCTGCTTGAGCAGGCGGAGCTGGTCGTCGGGGTCGAGGATCGAGAAATTCGCGGTGCGGCCGACAAGCTCGGCGTGGCGGCGCAGCATCCGCGCGGCGAGGGCGTGGAAGGTGCCGAGCCAGAGCCCCTCCGCCGGCTCGCCGAGCAGGGCGGAGACGCGCTCGCGCATCTCCCGCGCCGCCTTGTTGGTGAAGGTGACGGCGAGCACCTGGTTCGGAAAGGCGCGGCGGGTGAGGAGGATATGGGCGAAGCGGGTGGTCAGCACGCGGGTCTTGCCGGTGCCGGCGCCGGCGAGCACCAGAACCGGCCCGTCCACCGCCTCGACGGCTTCGCGCTGGGCGGTGTTCAGCCTGTCGAGATAGTCGCTCACCTGGCCGGCTTCACACCCAGGATGCGCGCGATCGCGTAAGTGAGGTCGGCGCGGTTGAGGGTGTAGAAATGGAACTCGTCGATGCCGTTGGCCTGCAGCGTGCGGACCTGCTCGGCGGCGATGCTGGCGGCGACCATCTTGCGGGTCTCGGCATCGTCGTCCAGCCCGTCGAACATCTCGCCCATCCAGGCCGGGACATGGGTGCCGGCCATCTCGCTGATCCGCTTCGCCTGGGCGAAATTCGAAACCGGCATGATGCCGGGGATGATCGGCGCGGTGATGCCGGCGGCCAGCGCGCGGTCGAGAAAGTCGAGGAAATGGCCGGTCTCGAAGAAGACCTGGCTGATCGCCCGCGTTGCCCCGGCATCCAGCTTGCGCTTGAGGTTGTCGAGATCGGCCTGCGGGCTTGCCGCCTGGGTATGGGTTTCGGGATAGGCGGCAACCGAGATCTCGAAATCGGCGACGCGGCGGAGGCCGGCGACGAGATCCGCCGCATAGGCGTAGCCCTCGGGATGCGGCGCATAGGCGGTGCCGCCCGGCGGATCGCCGCGCAGGGCGACGATGTGGCGCACGCCGGCATCCCAGTAGCGGCGGGCGACATCATCCACCTCGCCGCGCGAGGCGCCGACGCAGGTCAGATGCGCTGCCGGAACAAGGGTGGTTTCCCGCACCAGGCGGGTGACGGTGGCGTGGGTGCGCTCCTGCGTCGAGCCGCCGGCGCCGTAGGTGATCGAGACGAAGCGCGGCGCCAGCGGTTCGAGCCGGCGGATGCAGGCCCAGAGCTGGGTTTCCAGCGCCTCGGTCTTGGGCGGGAAGAATTCGAACGAAATCGCCGGGGCCTGGGCCGGCTGCGCGCGGGCGGGCAGCGGGGCGATGCGCGGGCCGGACAGCCAGCGTTCCAGGACGGCGCGGGGCGGGGTGTGACTCATCGAAAACTCCTCGGTCGTCTCGTGGCAGCAAGTGCCGCCGGTGGCAAGGCTGGCCCGCGGCGAGAGGCGCTGTTGATCCGCCCGGCCGCGACGCTACATACCGGCGATATAGAGCGTGCGCGCCGGTCGGGCAGACCCCCGGGCGGACGCCACGCAACGATGCGGCGCCGTTCCGGACGCCGAGACAAGGAGAGGCTCGTGGGTATCGTCAAGACATCGCTGCTGTCGTTGCTGGCCGTGCCGGTTCTGCTCGCCGGCTGCGCCACGCCGCCGCCGCGGAGCAACCAGGCGGCCTACGAGGCCTATCGCCAGCAGAACGATCCGCTGAAACCGGCGAACCAGGCCTTCTACCGGTTCGACAACGTGCTGGATGCCTATGCGCTGCGGCCGGTGGCGGTGGGCTACAGCCATGTCACCACCCCGGCGATCCGCCAGCATGTCGGCGATTTCATGAACAACATGGATGCGCCGGCGCAGCTCGTCGAGTTCATGGCCGCCGGCAAGCCGCGCGACGCCGGAACCACGCTGGTCCGCTTCCTCCTCAACTCGACGGTGGGGATCGGCGGCATTTTCGACCCCGCGGGCGCGCTCGGCTACCGGCGGGTCTATACCGATCTCGGCCTCACTTTGGCCGGCTATGGCGTGCCGGAAGGGCCGTATCTCTATCTGCCCTTCGCCGGCCCGTCCGACCTGCGGGATGCCGCGGTGCTGCCCGCCGGGCTGTTTCTCTCGCCCACCGCCGCCGCCCCGCCCTCGACCGGCCTGACCATCTTCAATTATGGCTCGGACGGGCTCGGCGTGGTCAACACGCGGGCCAACCTGATCGGCACGATCGGCAACATCAAGAAATCGTCGCTCGACCCCTATGCCACATTCCGGAGCCTTTATCGCCAACATCGTGCCGCACAGTTGAAGACAATCAACGAGCGCGACATCGCGACTCCGCCGGCCTGGTATCCGACGAAAGAGCGGAACGCGATGCATCCGCGCCCCTACGGCGCGCCGTAGGGCTTCAGGGACGACCCACAGCAGAAAGGATTTCCCCTCATGGCTGCTTCCTTCCGCCGCGTTCTGCTCGGCGCATTCGCCGTGCTGCCGATGCTCGGCGCGCTGCCCGCGACCGCCCTGGCCGCGGCACCGGACGCGACGACGGCCCGGGACTTCATCAAGCAGTCCGGCGACCAGCTCGTCTCGATCGTCAACGGGCCTGGCTCGAACCAGGCCAAGTCGGCCAAGCTGCGCGCGCTGGTGGACCGCATCGTCGCGGTCGACCAGATCGGCCGCTTCGTGCTCGGCCGCTACTGGCGGGTGGCGACGCCGGCGCAGCAGCAGGAATACCTGCATCTGTTCCACCAGACGCTGGCCTACAACATCACCAACCAGATCCGCGCCTACAAGGGTGTGACCTTCGCGGTGGACGGGGCGAAGCCCGGGCCGGAGGGGCAGATGGTCGCCACCACCGTCACCCGGCCGGGCCAGTCGCCGGCGGATGTGCAATGGGTCGTGGATACGGTGGGCGGCGCGCCGCGCATCGTCGATGTCGTGGTCGAGGGCACGTCGCTCAGGATCACCGAGCGCTCCGATTATTCCAGCGTGATCAACGATCATGGCGGCGAGGTGAGTGCCCTGCTCGACGCGATGAAGCAGCAGATCAGCCGCATCGCGGCGGGCTGAGCCGCCGCCGGACGATCGCCGCCCTTGCCCGGGGGCGGTGATCGGTCTATATTGAGAGAAATCAAAATCTCCAGCGTTATGGAGGTGGCCCTTACCGGCCGCCTTTTTTGTTTTCCGGATATGCCGAGAGTTTCCTGTGAACGATACCAGACCCACCCATAGCGGCCTTGAGGGCCGGATCGCCGAGCTGATCGCGCCGGGCCTCGAATCGATCGGCTACGAGCTTGTGCGCGTCGCGATCATGGGCAAGCAGACGCCGACCGTGCAGATCATGGCTGACCGCGCCGACCAGACCCAGCTTTCGCTCGATGATTGCGAGCGGATCAGCCACCTGGTTTCGGCGGTGCTCGACGTCGATGATCCGATCAGCTCGGCCTGGACGCTGGAAGTCAGTTCCGCCGGGATCGACCGGCCGCTGACCCGGGTGAAGGACTGGAACCGCTATGCCGGCCATCTCGCCCGCATCGATCTCGACGTGCCGACCGCCTCGGGCCGCAAGCGCCTGACCGGCACGGTGCTTGGCGCCGATGCCGCCCATGCGCGGGTGAAGCTCGATTCCGGCGAGACGGTGGAGCTGCCGCATGGCGATATCCGCCGCGCCAAGCTCGTGCTGACCGAAGACCTCATCAAGGCGACGGAAACCCCGCCGTCTGCCAACTGACCCACGATCCGTGAACAGAGCGAGATGACCATGGACACCGCCATAGCCCGCCCCGAACTTCTGCTCGTCGCCGACGCGGTCGCCCGCGAGAAGCAGATCGACCGTGAAGAAGTGCTCGAGGCGATGGAGCAGGCCATCCAGAAGGCCGGCCGCGCCAAGTATGGCCACGAGAAGGACATCCGGGCGACGATCGACCGCAAGACCGGCGATGTGCGCCTCTCGCGCTGGACCGAGGCGGTCGAGACGGTGGAGAACGAGGAAACCCAGATCCCGATCCATATCGCGCGGAAGTTCAAGCCCGAGATCGAGGTTGGCGGATTTCTGGTCGACCCGCTGCCGCCGATCGATTTCGGCCGCATCGCGGCGCAGACGGCGAAGCAGGTGATCGTTCAGCGCGTTCGCGAATACGAGCGCAAGCGGCAGTTCGAGGAATACAAGGATCGTGTCGGCGAGATCATCACCGGCGTGGTCAAGCGGACCGAATACGGCAACCTCATGGTCGATCTCGGCCGCTCGGAAGCGTTGCTGCGGCGCGACGAGACGATTCCGCGCGAGAATCTGCACAATGGCGACCGGGTGCGCGCCTTCATCTACGATGTGCGCGAGGAACCGCGCGGGCCGCAGATTTTCCTCTCGCGCACCCATCCCGGCTTCCTCGCCAAGCTGTTCGCCCAGGAAGTGCCGGAAATCTACGAGGGGATCATCGAGATCAAGGCGGTTTCCCGCGATCCGGGCTCGCGCGCGAAGATGGCGGTGATCAGCCGCGACAGCTCGATCGACCCGGTCGGCGCCTGCGTCGGCATGCGCGGCTCGCGCGTGCAGGCGGTGGTGGCCGAGCTGCAGGGCGAGAAGATCGACATCATTCCCTGGAGCCCGAATCCGGCGACCTTCGTGGTCAACGCGCTGGCGCCGGCGGAAGTGTCCAAGGTCGTGCTCGACGAGGAGGCCGGCAAGGTCGAGGTCGTGGTGCCCGACACCCAGCTCAGCCTCGCCATCGGCCGACGTGGCCAGAATGTCCGCCTCGCCAGCCAGCTTACCCGCTGGGACATCGACATCCTCACCGAAGCCGAGGAAAGCGAGCGCCGGCAGGAAGAGTTCCGCCGCCGCTCCGGCCTGTTCGTCGAGGCGCTCGATGTCGACGACGTGATCGCCGGCCTGCTGGTGACGGAAGGCTTCGAGGGGGTGGACGACCTTGCGGCCACGCCGGTCGATGAGCTGGCCTCCATCGAGGGGTTCGACGAGGGGATCGCCGCCGAGCTGCAGCGCCGCGCCGAGGCCGCGCTCGAACGCAAGGCGAACGAGCTTGAGGACAAACGCCGCGCCCTCGGCGTTGCCGACGACCTCGCCGGGACGGAGGGGCTGACCGCGCCGATGCTGGTGGCGCTCGGCGAGAAGGGGGTGAAGACGCTGGACGATCTGGCCGACCTCGCCTCCGACGAGCTGATCGAGATCGTCGGCGCCGAGGCGATGGACGAGGATGCGGCGAACGCCGTCATCATGGCGGCGCGCGCCCACTGGTTCGAGGGAGAGCAGGACGCTGGCTGATCCCGACACACTGGCCGGGCTTGCGGAAGACGACGCGGCCGAGGACGGGCCCCTGCGCCGCTGCCTGGTGACGCGCGCGCGCCTGCCGCGGGAGACGATGCTGCGATTCGTCGCGCCCCCGGAGGCGCTGGCGTCGGATGCGCTGGTTTTCGACGCCGCTGCAACCCTGCCCGGTCGCGGGCTGTGGTTGAGTGCGCGCCGGGATGTGATAGACAAGGCGGTGAAGGCCAACGCATTCTCCCGCGCGGCGGGGCGGCGTCTGGTGGCACCGTCTGGCTTGGCGGAAATCGTGGCCAGCACGCTGGAACAGCGGATTGCCGAACGTCTCGGGCTGGCGCGCCGCGCCGGTCAGGCCGTGTGCGGTTTCGAGAAGGCGAAGGAAAAGATTGCCGCCGGGCAGTGCGCCCTGCTGGTCGAGGCGTCCGATGGCAGCCTGGCCGAGCAGGAACGGCTGGTCCAGCGCCGCGAAACCAGGGTGGTGCGGCCGCTGGACGCGGCGCGGCTCGGGGCGGTGTTCGGGCGGGAACGCTCGGTGCACGTGGCGATCGGGCCGGGACGGCTCGCCGTCCAGATCGAGGCCGACTCCGTCCGGCTGGCGGGGGTGACCGATACCGAACCTGCGGCCTTGCGATTGCAACCGCCGCAGGGAGCGGGCAGAGAGAAGACCGACCGGGGTGGCCGGCAGATCTGACCGCCCGCCGACAAGATGCTGATGAAGACACAGAATTGATTACGGACCGGATTGAATGAGCGACGAGCAGGATCAAGGCGAAACCAAGGGGCGGCTCTCGCTGCGCCCGGCAAACCGGGGCGAGCTGGGGCGGACGGTCGATGCCGGTTCCGTGCGCCAGAGCTTCAGCCATGGACGATCCAAGGTCGTCCAGGTGGAGGTGCGCAAGAAGCGGGGCGCTGCCGGCGCCGCCGAGCAGGGACGCCCTTCGGGGCAGCCGCGTTCGGGCGGTGGCGCCGCCGCGCCGCGGGCGCTGACCGCGGCTGAGCAGGCCGCGCGCCAGCGCGCCGTGGTCGAGCAGCAGCGCGAGGCGGCACGGGCCGAGGCCGAGCGGCGCGAGCAGGAAAAGATCTCGATCCTCTCCGCCGCCGAGGAAGCCCGGCGCAAGGCCGAGGAGGAGGCGCGCGCTGCCGAGGAAGCCGCCCGTCTCCGCGCCGAGGAGGAAGAGGCGCAGCGCCGCGAGCAGGAAGACGCCGCGCGGCGCAAGGCCGAGCAGGAGACTGCCGCCGCCACGGCGCCGGCACCGGAAGCGGCCGTAGCGCCGGTTGCGCCGAAGCAGCCCGCCGCCGCTGCGCCATCCGCGGCCCGCCCCGCCGCGGTGCCCCCGCGCCGGCCGGCGGCCGCGCCCCCGGCTGGTGCTGCATCCGAAACCCTTCGCCTGCGCGCCGGCCGTGGCGGGCGCGAGGAGGAAGAGGAAGCGCCGCGCCCGGCGCGCCGCCCCGGTGGCGGTGGCCCCGGCGGCGCCGCGCCCAGTCGCAAGCCTTCCGTGCCGGCGCCGAAGAAGGCCGTCGACGATCGCCGCCGCGGCGCGCGGATCGACGTTCAGGCCGCGCTGTCCGGCGATGACGAGCGCGTCCGCTCGCTCGCCTCGGTGCGCCGCCAGCGCGACCGCGAGCGCCGACAGGCCGAGCTGGAACGGCTGCGTTCCGATCAGGTGCGCGTCGTCCGCGAGGTGATCCTGCCGGAGACCATCACCGTTCAGGAACTCGCCAACCGCATGGCCGCGCGCGTGCCCGAGGTGGTGAAGTCGCTGATGAAACTCGGCGTCATGGCCACCGCGACGCAGACGATCGACGCCGACACCGCCGAACTCGTGGTCGAGGAATTCGGCCACAAGTCGAAGCGCGTGTCGGAATCGGATGTGGAGCAGGGGCTTGAGGGCGAGGAGGATACCGAGACCGATCTCAAGCCGCGCCCGCCGGTGGTCACCATCATGGGCCATGTCGATCACGGCAAGACCAGCCTGCTCGACGCGCTGCGCTCGACCGATGTCGCGGCCCGCGAGGCCGGCGGCATCACCCAGCATATCGGCGCCTATCAGGTGACGCTCGATTCCGGCGCGAAGATGACCTTCATCGACACGCCGGGCCATGAGGCGTTCACCGCGATGCGTGCCCGCGGCGCGTCGGTCACCGACATCGTCGTGCTGGTCGTTGCCGCCGATGACGGCGTCATGCCGCAGACGGTCGAGGCGATCCGCCACGCCAAGGCGGCGAACGTGCCGATCATCGTCGCCATCAACAAGATGGACAAGGGCGATGCCAACCCCAACCGCGTGCGCAGCGAGCTGCTGCAATACGATATCGCGGTCGAGTCGATGGGCGGCGAGACCCAGGATGTCGAGGTTTCGGCGCTGAAGCGGCAGGGGCTCGACGCGTTGCAGGAGGCGATCCTGCTGCAGGCCGAACTGCTCGACATCAAGGCCAACCCGAACCGCACCGCCGAAGGCGCGGTGATCGAATCCAGCCTCGATCGCGGCCGTGGCCCGGTGGCGACGATTCTGGTGCAGAAGGGCACGCTGCGGCAGGGCGACATCATCGTCGCCGGCACCGAGCAGGGCCGCGTGCGGGCGATGATCGACGATCGCGGGCAGACGGTGAAGGAAGCCGGCCCATCCACGCCGGTCGAGATTCTCGGGCTTTCCGGCGTGCCGGGGGCGGGCGAGGTGTTCGTCGTGGTCGAGAGCGAGGGACGGGCTCGCGAGATCGCGGAGTTCCGCCAGCGCCGGATGCGCGAGCATGCCGCCGCCGCCGGGGCCGCCGCGCGCGGCACGCTCGACCAGATGCTCGCCCGCATCCAGGCCGGCGAGCAGAAGGAAGTCGCGCTCGTCATCAAGGCCGATGTGCAGGGCAGCGCCGAGGCGATCCAGGTCACCATGCAGAAACTCGGCAACGAGGAGGTGCGCGTGCGCGTGCTGCTCGCCGGGGTGGGCCAGATCACCGAGAGCGATGTGCAGCTTGCCAAGGCTTCGGACGCGATCATCGTCGCGTTCAACGTGCGCGCCAATGCGCAGGCCCGTACCCTGGCCAGCCGGGATGGTGTCGATATCCGCTACTACAGCATCATCTACCAGGTGTCCGACGACATCGAGACGATGGTGAAGGGCAAGCTCGCGCCGATCCAGCGCGAGAAGTTCCTCGGCTACGCCGAAATCCGCCAGGTGTTCAACATCACCAAGGTGGGCAAGGTCGCCGGCTGTTATGTCACCGAGGGGCAGGTCAAGCGCGGCGCCGGCGTTCGCCTGCTGCGCGAGGGCGTGGTGATCCACCAGGGCGAGCTGTCGCAGCTCAAGCGCTTCAAGGACGATGTGCGGGAAGTCGCGCGCGGCTATGAATGCGGCCTGTCCTTCGCCGGCTTCTCCGATCTTCGCGAAGGCGACGTGGTCGAATGCTACGAGACCGAAACCGTTCCGGCGTAAAGGGCGGCGCCGAGGGGCCCTCGCAACGGCAGCGCCGGGTGGCGGAGGATCTCCGCCACCGGCTTGCCGAACTGTTCGCTCGCACCGAGTTCCGCGATCCCGACCTTGCGGGCGTGCATGTCACGGTAGCCGAGGTGCGGATGAGCCCGGACCTCAAGCACGCGACGGTGTTCGTCTCCCGGCTCGGCGCCGCGGATATCGAGCGCTATCTGCCGGCGCTGCGGCGCGTCGGCCCGTATCTGCGCGGCGCGATCGGCCACGGGTTGCGGATGAAATTCGTCCCCGAGCTGCATTTCCAGCCCGATCACGCGCTGGATGAGGCGACGCGGATCAACCAGTTGCTGCACCGGCCGGAAGTCGCCAGAGACCTGCTGAAGCCGGACGAGGAATGACCGAGCGCCTTGCCGCGGATGCGGCCGGAATCGCCCGGGCCGCGGCGCTGCTGGCCGCCGGCCAACTCGTCGCGTTCGCCACCGAGACCGTCTATGGACTGGGGGCGGACGCCACCAATGCCAGCGCGGTCGCCGCGATCTACGAGGCCAAGGGCCGGCCGCGCTTCAACCCGCTGATCAGTCACTTGCCCGACGCCGATGCGGCGTTCCGCCATGCGCTGGCGGATGCGCGGGCGGCGCGGGCGGCGGCTTCGTTCTGGCCGGGGCCGCTGACCCTGGTTCTGCCGCGCCGCGACGAGAGCGACATCGCCGCCCTCGCCACTGCCGGGCTCGACAGCCTCGCCGTTCGGGTGCCCGACCATCCGGTGGCGCGCGCCCTGCTTGCCGCCACCGGCCGGCCGGTGGCGGCGCCTTCGGCCAATCTGTCCGGCCGGCTGAGCCCGACGCGCCCTGCGCATGTTCTCGCCGGGCTGGAGGGGCGGATTGCCGGGATTCTGGAGTCCGGAGCCTGCGGTGTTGGGCTTGAGTCCACCATTCTCGACCTCACCGGACCGCGTGCCGCCATTCTCCGCCCCGGCGGCGTGTCCCGCGAGGCGTTGGAAGCGGTGCTTGGCCCGATCGATCTCGCAAGCGGGACGGGGGGAGACGTGAAGGCGCCGGGAATGCTGGCGTCGCACTACGCGCCGGTGTTGCCGCTGCGCCTCGATGCCGAGACGCCGGAGGCGGAAGAGGCCTGGCTCGGTTTCGGGCCGGAGCCGGGTGGTGCAGCCGCGGTCAGGCTCAATCTCTCGCCGGCGGGCGATCTGGTCGAGGCCGCCGCCCGGCTGTTCGATGCTCTGCATGAGCTGGACGATACCGCGATCGCCGCCGGGCTTCGGCGCATCGCGGTGGCGCGGGTGCCTTTGCGGGGGCTTGGCGTTGCGATCAACGACCGGCTTGCGCGCGCGGCCGCGCCGCGGGGCTGAGGCGCTGCGGCGGACAGCGCGGGGCAGCGTAGGGAGCATCATCCGATCGGATGTAATCGTCGAATTGGCCGAACCGGATGCCAAGGGCCTGCCAGCGGCGGGTGAATGCGTCCCGTGTCTCCTGCATCGCGTGCCCTGCGGGCAGCGACAGCACGATATCGCCATCATGCGCCTCGACGTGATCATCGGTGAAGCCGGCGCGGGGCAGGTCGAGCAGCTCCATCGTCCAGCATCTCGCGTAGCGGCAGGACGCCGCCTCGAAGCGGATCGGCTCGACCCGGAATCCCGCTGGCGGCGCGCGCAGCAGCCTGGCCAGCAGGCTGCGCTGGGCGGCGTCGGGCCCGGGTTCGGGCGGGATTTCAACGAGCAGCTGACGCAGTCCGCCGTGTTCGCGGTTCTGCGCGAGGCATGCGGCGGCCTCGCCGAGTTCGGCCCGCGATAACGGGGGGGCGAGCTGGCCGATCCGCGCGATCGCCCCCTGGACCGACATCAGCGCCCGCCGCCATGCCGTCTCGATCGCCTGATGATAGGCCTCGGCGCAGGCGCGAGGTGCGTGGTGGTGACGGACATGGTCGCGCGCATGGCCGCCGAGTGCCTGCCGTGCCGCGGTGTCGGCGGCGAGGCGTTCGAGGGCGGCGGCCAGACTTGCCGGTTCGAAATCCTCCGGCAGCTTCACGGCGATGCTCTCATCGAGTTCGGCCATCGATCCGTTGGCGTTGACGATGGTGGCAATGCCGCTGTTCAGACAGTCGAGCACCGCGGCGGAGGTTTCCCCGCGCGAGGCGGCGCGCAGCTGCACCGCGATGTCCGCGGCGGCGAGATAGTCGCGATAGGTGGCGGCGTCGGTCCATCCGGTGATCGCGATACGCCCGGCAGCGGGGCTGCCGGCGATGCGGTCGAGCAGGGCGGCGGTGTAGGCATCGCTGCTCGATTCGCCGACGAAGACGAGCAGGGCGTCGGGGTTTTCGGCCAGCCCGCTGGCGAGCCAGGCATCGAGCAGGGCGTGGTTCAGCTTGGTTTCCGCCAGGATACCGAAGCTGCAGGTGAGCAGGGCCGAGGCGGGCAGGCCAAGCCTTGCCCGCGCCGCGCCGCGCGGGATCGGTGGCGCTGGGGTGCGCAGCAGCGGGATCACCTGCCAGTCGCGCACCATCGCCGGGCCGTGGATCTCCGCGGCCAGCCGCGCCGCGCCGGCGCTGTGGACGATGACCCCCACCGCGTTTTCGAGCACGTCGAGATTGCAGGCGTAGGGGGCGAGTCCCTCGCCGCCGTCGCGCGTGCCGCGCGCGACGGCGGCATAGCCGTGGCTACGATAGAGCGCGCGGGCGAAGAATCCGGCGCTCTGCCGGTTGTCCTCCATCCACCGCATGACGCCGGAGAGACAGACGTCGTGCAGCACGACGACGCCCGGCACTTCGGCCAGCAGGTCGAACATGTGCTCGTGGAAGGCGGAATTGCCGACATGATACAGCACGCGATCGTAGCGGGCAGGGGTCTCGCGCAGCGTATCCGGCGTGCGAATGGGAAACTGGGTGCCGAGCCACGCGGGCAGAACCTCGTCCTGCCGGACGATCAGTTCGATCTCGTAGAACCGGGCGAGTTCGGGCAGGAGTTCGGCGCTGTACTCGCTGATGCCGCTGCGCTCGGGCGGGAGCGGCGAGACATAGGCGAGGCGCGGGCGCTGTGGCGTGGGCGCCGGAGCCAGCTGGCGGCGTGGCAGGGCGTCGATGGCATCGAGCGCGCGACGGGCGGTGGCGTGCCACGAGAAGGTCGTCGCCTGGCGAAGTCCGTGCGCGGCAAGGCGGCGGCGGAACGGCTCATCGTCGAGCGCCTGTTCGAGTTTCGCCGCGATTGCCCCGGTCTCCATCGGGTCGAACAGCGCGTCGTCGCACCCGACGACTTCGGGCAAGCTCGATGTGTTGCTGGCGATCACCGGCGCGCCGCAGGCCATGGCTTCAAGCGCCGGCAGGCCGAAGCCCTCGTGCCAGCTCGGGAACACGAAGAGGGTGCAGGCCTGGTAGAGCGCGATCAGCTCGTCTTCCGGGACAAAGCCGGGCAGCACCAGATCGGCCGGCCCCAGCCCTTCCCGCCGGGCGAGGGTTTGCAGCCGCTCGCGCGCCGCGGCGTCGGCGGCGCAGACAATAACGAGCTGGTGCGCCGCGCGCAGGTGCGCCGGCAGGCGGGCGAAGGCGGCGACCAGCCGATCGAGGATCTTCCGGTGGTCGATGCCGCCGGTATACATCACGAAGCGCTCGCGAAGCCCGTGCCGGGAGCGGACCGCCTGCACCGCATCCGCCGGCAGCGCCTCGCGGTGGAACGCCTTGTCGGCGGCGGCGCCGATGGCGGCGATGCGCGACGCCGGCAGGCCGAGCATGGTTTCGGCCTCGCGGCAGGTCGAGCCGGAAATGCCGAGCACGAGATCGGCACGCCGGAGATGCGCGAGCTGCGCCTCGTACCAGGCTTCCCGTGCGGGGCAGGGCGAGAGGTAGATTTCACGGTGGATGAGCGGGATCAGGTCGTAGAGCACCACCGCGGTGGGGATGTCGTGCAGCATGCCGATGCTGGCGACGCAATCATCGTCGCCGCCTTCGAACAGGCTGCAGATCAGGATCGCGTCAGGCCTGAGCGCGGCGAGGAAAGCTTCCCTGACCATTTCGGCGGCCCGCCTGCGGGCGAGTCCGGCCGGGGTATGCGGGCTCAGACCCCGTGGGCACTGCCAGACCCGGAAGCAGCCCGGTGGCAGCAGATCGGCGATGCCGTTGCGCAGCCGGGCGAGACTCTCGGGGAAGGCATCGCTGGCGACGACGATGATTTCGTGGTTGCCGCGCAGCCGGGCGATCGCCTGTGTCAGAGCCAGGGTATAGCGGCCGATGCCGCGTGTCGCGCTGCCTTTGGTCTGCGCGCCCTGAACATCGATGACGAGGCGCATCAGCCCTGCCGGTTGGCGCTGGCGCGCAGCATTTGCAGATACAGTCGTCCGGCCGTGGCGCTGAGGTTTGCGAGATCGCGGCGATGGTGGAACTGCCTGGCCCGGATCGTGGGGCGCGGCCGTCGGGGCTTGCCGATTACCCGTTCGCCGGCGGCGCCGGCCAGCGATTGATGGCGGAGACTGCGCTGCCACCTGTCGAGCCAGGGGGTGGCGTGCAGGCAGGCCAGCGCCAGACGCCGCAACCGCTGATGGGGACGAACCAGATCGGCAAGCCGGTTGAGGCAGGAACCGGCGATCCGCCTCGCATGGCTCTTCTTGATCATGGGTTGATAACGGGAGTTCTGCGGAAGCCGGGCGATGTGCAATCTTTGTTCATCTGTCAGGTTCCTGTGGTCTGAACGCATGACCGATAAAATATGAAAATACATAATACAAGTTTGAATATCGGGTGAACGAAGGAATAAATTCACTATCTATATAAAAAATATCATATGTATTATATGAAATAGATAAAATATATTTGATTGATTACAATTTTATTTATTATTCAAATTGTTTCAATAAAATCTAAAAAATAATTCTGCTTTGCAGGGTCGCTGATGAGGACAATCGCTCTCCCATCGGCCTGGGGGCTGACAATGTGCCCCGGCGGAGATGCACGGCGAGAACGTGCAGACCTCCGCGCGCGATCCGTCATCCGCGCGGAGGCCGCCTCTTTGCTGTTCGCAAACGTGGGGCGTGATTATCAGTCGGTATCCGATGATGGTGTTTCGGGGTCGTGGGGATTCATGCCCGCGTAAATCTGGGTTTGCAGCGCGTTGTCGAGATCGGCGATGAAGTTTTCGCCGCCGGAGATGAAGTGATAGCCAACGGAATTGAAACTGCGGATCTTGTATTTCTCAAGACCAAGGTTGCGGAGTTTCTTGCGGATACGCGACATGAGGTTGTCGATGCTGCGATCGTTGTAGCCGACGGCTCGGCCCTTGATGGCTGAGGCCATGTCGCCGCGTGACAGAATCTTGTCGGCATTGCGCACGAGGAGGCTGAGCGCCATCAGCTCATAGGGCGTGAAAATTTCATGGAGCACCGCACGGTTGCGGATGTTGAGAAACAGGAAATCCGCAATCGCGACGCTGGGCGTTTCCATGTCTCTGGGGGCATGTTTGGCCTGCCGTCTGACCATGTTGCCGATGCGGATTTCCAGATCGTGCATGCCGATCGAGGCATCGAGAACCTCGTCGGCGCCGATCCGGAACAGGGTCACAGCCACCGCCTCGCTGTAATTCTTTACAAGGACTATGATCGGCCTACGCGTCAGGTCACGAATCTCGGTTATACTGGCCAGAGAGGAAAAATTGTCACCGTTCAACACAAATATAAATACGTCACTTACAATTATGTTGTCTTTGATATTATTTTGGATATTATTTTTTATTTCAAAATAATTAACATTAAATAAATTATCAGGAAAATCGATATTGATATCTTCAGATTCACAGAACAGAGATATGTTGTATTTTTTTATATCAATTTCCATATCAAATTTGCCGTTCTGGGAGAGCGAGTTCATCGAGGTATCCTCATTATTTCGTAATCAAAATTATCCGTTTCGTTTCGATTCAGATAATTCACTCGGTTTTACATAAACGAATACTCTAAATGCACAAGAGATGGGACAATTTGATTCTGTAAGAAGATAAATATTAAGAAAGAAAATATTGTAATCCTATATTTACAATTTATAGAATAATTTACACTTTGGTAAATAATACGAATTATTTTTCGTTTGATTGTAAAAATAAAAATACGTCATGTTTTCAGAGATTTAGAAAATTTGGAGCAGAAAAACCACCATAATCAGTCCTCGACCTGTCGCGCCCGTTGTGAGGGCATGGTGGCCGGCTCGTCTGTCCGTGGAGTGATATGCGATTTTTGAAATACAGCGCGGCGCTGACGGGCTCAGCCGTGCTGCGAAAGCATCAACCGATCAGATGGAGACATCTGATCGGGTAAAGATGCTTTGTTTATCAATATTATAGCGCACTGAATCCGATCCGGATGGCTCGGAAAGTGCTCCGGTGACAGGGGACGGCTTTTATGTCAGTATTTATGACGCAATAAGACCAATGCGCGAGACCTGAGCAGCATCCGATCCTTCCGGAGCGGATGATTCTCTTGCTTGGCCCCATTCATATTCACGACCTGCCTGCGAGGGCGCTTCCCCCGTCAGGGAAAACGGAGTTGGCCCGCGGGATGGAGATCGGGGGCTGGCGCCGGTCGGGCGGGGAACCGCCCGGCCGGTCGTATCTCATTTCGTGACGTTGGTGACAGCTGTGAAGGGAATCGCGACGTTGCCGAGTTGCAGCGAAACGCTGTTGGCGCTGCTCGTCACGCCGGTGGCCGTGCCGGTGATGGTGAAGGGGAGGGTGGTGGTGGCGCCATTCGCCCCGCCTTCGACCACGGCGACGTTATAGGCACCGTCCGGCATCTGCGTGCCGGACGCGTCCTTGCCGTTCCAGGTCCAGGAATTGCTGCCGGCGGTGGCGTTGATCGCGCTGTCGAGAATCTGCTGGCCGGCGCTGTTGTAAACCGCGACCGCCACCGGGCCGGATGTGGGCGCATTGAAGTTGAGCGTCGCCGTGCCGTTCTGCAGCGGCAGCTGGCTCGATGTTGCGGTGACCTTGCTGCCAAGCATCGCGCTGGCCTGGGTAAGGTCGCCCGCCTGGGTGAGTTGCAGCAACTGCGTCAGGCTCTGGTTGGTGTTGATCTGCTGCTCGACCTGCGAGAACTGCACCAGCTCGGAGGTGAACTGGCTTGAGCTGACAGGGTTGGTGGGGTCCTGATTGCGCAACTGCGTGGTCAGCATGGTCAGGAAGTTGTTGTAGTTCGAGGAGAGCGAACTCAGGGCGTTCGCCGTCGAACTGCCACCGGTGCTGGACGCGGCCGCGCTGCTGGCGGCGCTCGTGCTGGAGCTTGCGCCGCCGATCCCGGCAGCGGCGGCGTTGGCGGCGGCGGTCAGCTGGCTCTGCTGGTAGGCGACTGAGGCGACGCTGCTGGTCATCATGGGCTCCTTTGGGATCGAATTCGGAACGGCGGGTGAAACAAACGGTCAGGCCATGACATTCACGCCGAAGCGGCGCAGCGTCACATTGGCCGGAAGCCCTACGGCTTCCGCGACAGAGGTTGTGGCGGGGCCGGCGGCAATGGACGGGACCTGGTAAACGGGCGCGGCGTTTCGCGCCGAACCGCCCCCGGAGCCCCCTCCAGAGCCCCCCGCAGACCCACCTTGGGGCGCGCCGCCGGAAAACCCGAAGCCGCCGCCGAATCCGGGTTGCGGCTGGCTTGCGGTGCTCGCGCGCGGCTCGATCAGGTTGAAGCTGATGCTCCGGTTGGCTGCTGGCAGGCCGGCCTGGGTCAGGACCTGATCGAGAGTCGTATGGTCGTTCCGCAGGTCGAGCAGCGTTTGCGCATGGCTGGCCCCGATTGTGACCGAGGAGCTGCCATCGGCATGACGGTCGATCTGCAGCGTGACGGTGCCGATAGCCGGCGGCGCCAGCGCGATGGTCAGGCGGGTGCCCGATGCCGCGCCGGCGGCGCCGTGAGAGGCGTCGAGCTTGCTGACATTGACCAGGGCCGCGGAAATCTGGCTCGACGCCGAAGCCGGGCTGGCGCTTGCGGCAGCGCCCGAGGCAGTTGCGCCGCCAGTTTGTGACGGGGCCGCGGCCGATGCGGCGAGCAGGGGCGAGGAAACGGTTCCGGGCGATACGGTCGTACCGGGTTGTCCGGTTGTCCCGGCCGCTGAGGACGGTTTCGCATGGGCCGGCTCGGCGTGCCCGGGCGTGGCGGCGGCGAGCGCCATATGAAACCGCGCCGCGGCCTCATGCGCCAGGGCTGTTTCGGCAGGTGTCGGTCCGGCGGAGGGTGGGCTGCCGGCGGAACCGGCCGCGGCGGAGGACGCGGCGCCGGCGGACGTGTTGCCGGAGGCCGAGGTCGTCGCGGTGCTGCTGGCCGCCGGCTTGCCGGAAATCGATGGCGCAGCGTTCCCGTCGGCTGCTGCGGGGGTCGTTGGGCCGCTGGCGACCGCGTGCGCCGCCGTGGTCACGATCGCGATGACGGGCCCGGTTGGTGCTGGCGGCGTTGCAGGCTGGGCGGCAGGGAGCGCGCTTGCTGGAGCCGCGCTTGCGCCAGATGTCGAGGCGGTGTGACCGGATTTGTGCGAATTGTCCTTCGCCTGTCCGGTAGAGGCACTTGCCGGCGCCGCTGCGGCTGGCGTCGCCGGCTGGGCTCCCCCAGGGTCGGGTTGCGCGATCTGCAACGGCGCGCCCGCTGCATCGACGGCAGGGCGAGCAGCCGTTTTGCCGGACGTTTTGCCCTTGGGATCTGCGCTCGCACTGGATGCGGCCTGGGCCGTGCCGCCAGCGGCGGTGGATTTCGCCTCACCGGATCCTTTGGCCGCCCCGGCCAGCGCGGCGCCGAAGGAAGGCGCATGGCCGCTGCCCGCCGTCGTCTTTGCATCGGCCTGTCCATTTGCGACCGCCGATAGGCGTGGCGCGGTGGACGGTGTCGTCGAGGAGGGTTGGCTGCTGGCGGTGCCGGAGGCGGTGGCGGCCGAGCTTTTGTCCCTTCCCTCAGCGCTGGACGGCGCCGAGATCTGGCTGCCGCCCTGAGGCGGCGGTGGAGCGGGGAGGCCGGGCGCGACGGAGATGACGGTTCCAGAGGTCATGCGAGCTAATAAGCAAAAAACTTGCCAAGACGCGCCTGATGAAAACGCACGGCGATCGCGGCGCAGACTTGCGGTCGGGCGGCAAAAACTGCCGGGTTGGACCGAATGGGCCGGCCGTTTCTGCCGGGTTTCTTCTGCCGGGCGGCGTTGAAACGGCGGCAGGGCGCGCTCCTGCGTCTTGGCATGGTTCGTGCAGCAGCGGGGTGAGCGCGTTTCCTCTCGCCCACAAGGCGACGCTGGCGGCGCGGCGGATGAGCCGTCAACCATTTGGAGCTGAGGACAGGATGTCGATTTTCGGTGCTTTGGATACTTCGGTCAGTGGTCTGCAGGCCCAGTCTGCCGCGTTCACCAATATCAGCGACAATATCGCGAACGCCCAGACGACCGGCTACAAGGGCGTCAACACCCATTTCATCAACTATCTCGTCCAGAGCACAGCTTCCAGCAACGGGCCTGACTCGGTGGTGGCCAACCCCGAATATACCAATACGGTCGAGGGGACGATCACCCAGTCGAGCAATCCGCTTGCCATGGCGATCAACGGCAACGGATATTTCACAGTGTCACTTCCGGGCGCCAGCACAACAGTTGGCGGCAAAACCACCCAGACCTTCAATGCCCAGCAATATTACACGCGTGCGGGCGACTTCAAGCTGAATGCATCGGGCTATCTGGTGAACGGCTCCGGCGCCTATCTCGACGGTTGGTCCGCCGATCCCACGACAGGAACCATCAATACCTCGGCGCTCGCGCCGATCCAGGTCTCCCAGGGGGCCTCGCCGCCGGTGCCGACCTCGAATGTGACGATTTCAGCGACATTGCCGACCACGCCGACAACCACGCCGGTGACGACGCAGGTTGATACGTATGATTCGCTGGGCAACCTGCAGCAGCTGGATCTCCAGTTTTCCTCTCCAACATCAACGACTACCGCGGGTCAGCCAACAACAACCTGGACGCTGACGGCGTCCTCGCCGAATGATACGAGCGGGAAGACCTTCACGGCCAATGTCGTGTTCAATGGGAACGGCACGCTGAATTCCATCACCCCCGCTACCGGCTCGAGCGCCACCGCAACGGGCGGACAGTTGCAGATTTCGCCGACATTCAGCGGCACATCCCAGCCCATCACTCTGGATTTCGGTACGCCTGGCAGCACCACCGGGCTTACCCAGTATGCCGGGACGACGCTGAACCTGCAGGGGGTTACCCAGAACGGATCGCCGTCCGGCAATTTCAGCAATTTGTCGATCGACACGCAGGGCAACATCACCGCGAATTACACCAACGGGTTTTCCAAACTCGTGGCGCAGGTGCCGCTGGCCTCCTTCGCATCGCCGGATGCGCTGCAGAACCAGAGCGGCCAGCTCGAAACAGCCACGCAGGCTTCGGGGTCTGCCACGGTCAACGCCGTTGGCGGGAGCGGCGGATCGCTCGTGACGGGGTCGATCGAGAATTCCAACGTGGATATTGCGACGCAATTCACGGATCTGATCAACGCCCAGCAAGCCTATACCGCGAATACGAAAGTCGTCACCGCGGCACAACAGCTGCTCCAGACAACGGTTAATATGGTTCAGTAATCGTTTACCTTTCCGTAATCATTTCACCGGATAATAAGAGATTATGAGCATCGGAACCGGACTCGCGATCGCCAGCAGCGGGCTGAGCGCGATCGACCAGCAGATGGCCGTCGTGTCGCAGAACGTGGCGAACGCAACGACGCCCGGCTATTCGGTCGAGACCGTCAATCTTTCGACCGAAACCGCCGGTGGCCAAGGGTCTGGCGTCATCGCCGGTCCCGCGACGCGGCAGCTCAACACGGCCATTCAGACGCAGGTCAATCAGTCTCTGGCGCAGAATTCCTATCAGGGCATCGTCTCCTCGACCTTGTCCGGGATCGATCAGGTCATGGGGACGCCGGGCCAGAGCAATGACCTGCCTAGCCTGGTGGCCAATCTGCAATCTGGCTTCCAGACCTTGCTGACCGATCCCTCCAGCGCGGTTCAGCAGCTCTCTGTCGTGAATGCCGCCCAGTCTCTCACGAGCCAGATCAACACGATTGCCAATACCGTCCAATCGGCGGTGCAATCAACCGGGACTACGGTTGCTGCTGACGTCACGAAACTGAACGCCACGCTAACCACGATCGGTTCGTTGAATGCGCAGATCATCAATCTCGGGCAGCAGAACAAAAGCACCGCGGATCTGACAAACAAGCGCGACCTGGCTATTCAGACCGTCGCCTCCCTGACCGGTGCGAAGACGATCACGCAAGCCAACGGCGCTGTTTCCCTGTTTTCGCCGAACGGGATCGAGTTGCCCTTGAGCGGCCAGTCCCAGGTCAATGTTTCGTCGACCGCGGGCGGGACCACATTTTCAGTCGGCGGTACCGCCGTCAGCTTCAGTGGCGAGCTTGGCGGTGCTCAGCAGCTCGTCAACACGACGCTTCCTCAAATCCAGGCAGGCCTCGACTCGTTCTCCCAGGCTCTCTCAAGCCGGTTCGCCAATGCCGGTCTGAGCCTGTTCACGGATCCCTCGGGTGCGGTGCCAACCAGTGCTGGCAACGGATATTCGGCATCCATTACCGTTAACCCCACCGTTACCGCCAATCCCGCGCTGGTGCGCGATGGCACCAATACCGTAACGAATTCATCCGGTGGGGTATTGTTTACACCAAACCCCTCTAATGGTCCGGCGGGCTTCACCGGGCTGATCCAAAATGTTCTGAACGCCGCGCTCGGAACCACAACACTGAGTGGGTCGGCGCAGCCCGCAGCGATTTCCACCTATACGGATGCGTCAGGCACCGCGACGCTCCCCTATTCCGGTTCCGGATCGCTTACGACCGTTGCCTCGAACTTCACCGCCAACGAGGCAACGCTCAGCAGTACGGCAAAAACTGCCGCGACGAATGCGAGTAGCCTTTCAACAGCCTTGCAGACGCAGGCTGCGTCCACCAGTGGCGTGAATATAGATCAGCAGATGAGTCTGCTCGTCACGCTGCAGAACGCTTACGCGGCGAACGCCAAAACGGTGACGATCGCCCAACAGATGTGGCAGGCGGTGCAGGCGATGGTCCAATGAGTGCATCCATATCAGGACTCTCCACCGGCAATTTCGGGCTGATCCAGCAGCTCGCGGCGAATTCGGACGTCATCAATCAGAAGCTCGGCCAGCTGACGATCCAGTCACAGACGGGATATGTCGCAACGACCTATGCGGGTCTTGAGAGCGCGCAGGCTGGATCGGCCAGCCCCACGCTCACCGTCAACGCATCGCTCAATACGCTCAATAATACGATCTCAAATCTGAAGGTTGCCCAGGGGCAAATGGGCGTGCAGCAGAATGCGATCCAGACGATCAGCGATATCGCGTCAAAGGCGCTGCAACAATTCCAGAGTGTAAGCTCGCTCACGAGCGGAGCGCTAGACACTGCGGCGGCAACCGCGCGAACAGCGGTGACCCAGATTGCCAGCCTGCTGAACAGCCAGGATGGCACGAGGTATATCTTCGCCGGGCAGGACAGCACGATACCGCCGGTGCCGAACGCGACCAGTTTTACCAGTGCCGCGTTTTACGTGAGCATCCAGAGTGCGACCAGCAACCTTTCGGTTTCGGGTGTGTTCGCGGCGGCGACGAGTGCATCGAACAGCCCATTCTCCAGCACTTTATCGAGCAACGCGGCCGCTCCGGTTGTTCTAGGTGCCGGCGGGGTACCGATCACCACGGGGATCGTCGCTAGCGGTAACCAGTTCATCGGGCAGTCGACGGGAAGCAACACAACTGGGTCCTACATCAAGGACATTCTCACAACGCTTTCCGCGATTGGCAGTCTCAATTCTAGTCAGATATCAAATCCGAATTTCAACGGCTTTGCCAGCGCGATGTCGTCCAGCCTCGGAAACGCAATCAACACGATGGCTCAGGATGCTGGCGCGCTCGGAAATAACCAGGCGCTGGTGAATACGCAAATATCTGATCTGCAGAACACATACACGGCCTTCACAAACCAGGTTGCAGGCTTCGATCAGGTTGATATGGCAAAGACTCTCACGCAATTGTCGTCAACGCAAACGCAATTGCAGGCTTCTTATCAGCTTATCGCCGCGGTGAAAACGATGAGCCTCACTCAATATATTTGAGGCCGAACTTCATCGGGCGTTAACGAGTGCGGCGTAATATACGTCATCTCCGCAAAATGCGGACCAAAGACTGAATGATAGCCAAGGATACAAAGCATGTCCGGTGTGGTTAGCTCGATTATCACCAACTCCGCCGCTATGGTGGGCGTTGAAACCCTCAACTCAATTAACACGGCGCTGAACAGCGTTCAGAACCAGATTTCGACGGGCTATTCTGTCAGCAGCGCCGTTGACAACGGTGCCGCGTTCGCGGTGGCCCAGTCGGTCCGTACCAACATCTCCGGCCTTACGGCGGCAAACCAGCAGCTTGGTGATACCCAGGGGCTGCTTTCGACGACTAATACCGCCCTGACCAATATCTCGAATCTGATGCAGAGCATGGATTCGACGCTGGTGAACTTGTCGAGCTCGTCGATTTCGGACTCCCAAAAGTCACAGTACGCAGCTCAGTTTACGTCTCAGCTAAAAAATCTCCAATTTTATATCCAGGGAGCCGGATATAATGGGCAGACCCTGATTGGGTCCAGCAGCGGCACTCTCAAAACATCTTCGGCCACATTTACGTCCTCTGCCCTGCACGTGTCACTTGATGCTAACGGCAACACAATATCGATCACAGCAAACTCCCTCGGCAGTGTATACAGTGCGTTGTCTACAATCGGAGCGTCGCTCGCAAAAGTTGCTTCCGGCACATACAGCTACGCAACAGTTGCGAACTTTTTGACCGCCACTGGCTCATTCAGCAAACAGGTCTCCAGTGTCGGTTCTTACCTAAATACATATGGTAATTTAACTAACCAAATCGACGCCCAAATTACATATAATCAAAACAAAATGGATGCTCTGAGCAACGGTCTTGGAGCGCTTGTTGACGCTAACATGGCGGCTGAGTCTGCCAAGCTTCAGTCCCTCCAGATCCAGCAGCAGCTTGCGACATCGGCTCTCTCCATCGCGAATCAGCAGCCGTCAATTCTCACGAAGCTGATCTAGCCATCAGCCAGGGGCCGGCCTGGAGACTAGGCAGGCCGGCTCCGTCTCCCGCCTTAAAAAGGATACTCGAATGTCGGTTCTGGTGCTGGAGCTTCGCCAAGGCGATATCATGGTTTTGAATGGCGCACCGATCCGCTTCCGCACAAAATCGCGGATAGAGCTAACCGCGAAGGCTCGCTTCATGTTCGGAAAGCAAATACTACGTCCGGATGAAGTAAATACGCCAGCGAAGCAGATATATTTTGCTCTACAAACTGCATATATTGGAACAACTGAAGAACGTGAATCTGCCCTTTTAAGGGCGCGTGAGCTTATCGAGCAGTTCAAGCAGGCAACCACCTCCCCCCTAGCCCGGGAAATTCTAGACCGGGCGCTTGAATGTGCGAAGGCAGATGATTGTTACGAAGCTCTAAAATTGTCACGGAGGATCATGCGGCACGAGGCAGCGGTCCTGGGGTCATGTCAGTGATAACGAAATGTGGGTCACCAAAAGGGATCATCGATGTCTTATCAAGCAAAAGCTCTTAAAGCTTACGAGTCCGCCAATAGCCTCCGTGATCAGCGGCAGCAGGACGCAGAGGTCTTTCGTAGCGTCAGTGTGTTATTACGGTCGGCAGATAATGAACTTGAACGTGTCAAGGCGCTGGCTACAGCAAGAAGAGTTTGGCAAACAGTTTTAGCTACAAATCTAGACCCACTAAATCCATTACCAGAATCATTGCGAGTTCAAATTGTATCTGTTGCAAACACTGTTCTTAGACAGATGAATTTAGAAACCATAGACGTTGATTTCATTGCAACAATTTGCGATAATTTTGCAAATGGCTTGAGTGGTAGGGCGTAACATAAAGCTACGGAGCAATCTGTGTCTGTTTCGTTTTCGTCCAACATAAATTCGCTATTTGCGGCATCCGGCGTTGGTTCATCATCCAACACAGTATCTCTGCTTCAGGCGAGTTACGGTGGAACAGTAGGCGCAACAACATTTAGCTCACAAAATCCCATCCTTGCCCTCGACATCGCGCAGCGGAATGAGACCAAAGATATCCAAGCGCAGGCTAAAACTCCTCAAGTTCAGAGGGATATCGCCGCTTTTACAAAGGCGGTTAACAAAGCAAAATCACCTAAAGAACTATTATCAAATCCAACAGTTCTAAAGGTACTTCTGACTGCAAATGGACTGGGTGCAGAGGCAGGATTTCCGGCGCTTGCGCAAAAGGCGTTGCTATCGAATCCAAAAGACCCCAACGGTCTCGCAAATCAATTAGCCTCAACGAACACGCAATGGCTGGCAACAGCACAGCTATATCAATTTTACTCGCAGGGGCTGTCAGTAATTAAAAAGCAGTCAACAATCTCAACTTTGACAAATGCTTATGCAGAGGTATTATGGCGTCAGTCTCTTGATAAGCAAACGCCTGGTTTATCTAATGCCCTTTATTTTATTCAAAATGCCTCAAAATTTACGAACGCCACGCAAATTCTAGGTGACGCTGTCATGCGATCGGTTGTCACAACAGCGCTCGGATTACCCCAGCAAATAGCGTTTCAGCCTCTAAATGCACAAGAGCAAGCGATAAATAGTCGCCTGGACGTAACGAAATTTCAGGACAAGAATTTTGTGCAGTCTTTTACAGACCGTTTCCTAGCCGTGACCCAAGCGAGTCAAATGGGTGGTAATGGTGCATCGGCTAACCTGATCTCTCTTGCTGTTCAAGCCAGTTCTCTTACTGCATAGTATAATCGAGTACGTCGAGGAAAAATAAAGATGTTCAAAAGGAACATAAAATGAATGAAGTAGAAAGCAATATTCCGTTCGAATTTATATCTGTAAGACCGAGTACGCATGAAATAATTCGAAATCGAGTGCGGCAGTTGATTGAGCGCGGACAGTTGAATGCCGCCGCGCTTCTATTGCCGTCGTTGAGGCGCCTTGGCGAAGATTTTGGTATGATTGCGGTGCTTGAAGCCATGATTCAATTTAGCCTGGGTGATCGCGGTCGCGCCAAACAGATCGTGGCGGATGCGCTTATTGAGCATCCTGGTCATCCGCTTTTGCTACGCATGACCGCTGAGATCAGCCTCGATGAACATGATTGGATCGAGGCCGCAAAAGCGTCAGCGGAAGCAATTACCTTTAATCCACGAGATGCGACTTCGAAATCTATGCTTGGTCGAGCATTGCTAGAACTCGGGCAGGAAGACGAAGGAGTTGTTTGCTTGCGTGAGGCTTTGGTCGATATGCCAGATAATCTACAAATTTTACGTGCTTTAGCGCGGTCGGCTCCTGGTGAGGCGGAAATCGCTACGAAGGCGGCCCTTGATCGATTTGGGTCTCGTGCTGATGGAGATCAAACACAGAAATTGGAACTCACGCATGTCTTGATTTCTTCACTCCTTGCGCGTGGTGCCTTTGAGGAAGCCTCATCTCTTATCAGCGATCTTATTATTGACGGCATTGCCAATCTTGATACTTGCCTTCTTGCCGTACAGGTGGCCACAAATACAGGTAATTGGGAGGAGGCGACAACATTATTTAACGCCGCGACGCGCTCTTTACCGCGGACTGTTTGATTCTATGAACGGGCGTGCCGTGGTGGCGGAAGATAGACGGCGGGCGGCCGATTTTATAGCGATGGCGTTAGCTGCTGAGGTAGATTGCTCTGATAAATCTCCGCTGTGTTTACTTGAAATGGCAGCTTACGTTGCTCCCAGTTGGGATGAGCCATGGATTAGGCTTGCGCAATATATGCGTGGGCAAAACAAGATTGTAGAGGCCCGGGAATATTATCGCAGGGCGACATCTTTGCCTATATGTCGTAATGAACCGTTCATTGCTGCGGGTGTTTTGGCGCTGCGAAACAATGATCCTCTTGAAGCATTTTCATATCTTGAGGAAGCTACCAGGCGGGCGCCAGATAATGATGAGGCATGGCATGCATTTTCGATTGCGTGTCTTGCACTTGGAGTTGTTGGATTATCCCTTGAGGCTGTCACTCGAGCAGGCGTATTAGCCCCACATTGTTTTCGGTATGCAATGATGCACAGTGACGTCCTTGCGGTAGTGTCCGGTAGTTCTGATATCTCGGTTGAGGTACCCCAATGGACACCCGCCGTACAGCTTGCCCTTGAGGCGCGGAAATCGCGTCGCCTGGGCTATCTTCAGGAGGCGATTGCATTTTCAGAAGCGGCGTTAAAGCTTCAGCCCGGGGATCCTGACTTACTCCAACTTCATGCGGATTTCGAATTATCTTGCCAAGAGCCTGAGCGGGCAGAACTTTTTCTCCGAGATGCACTCAAGCACCGGCCGGGGGATATCGATATAACAAATGATTTGGCCGTTTCTCTTGGTCGGCAATATCGATATGGAGAGGCGGCTGATCTATTAGACTCATTAATAATTCCACCTGAAAGTGCTTCAACTGTTCTGCTTAATCGTGCTACTATTCGTGCATCTTCTGGTAATATTTCAGGTTCAATTGATGATATTGAAACTGCGGCTCCTTACGCAGAAAAAGGTTTGTTGTATCAAACGGAAAGTACTTTGCTTCCTTATAAATACGGTACAACAGCTGGTGATCTCTTTGCCGCTATGCGGAGATTAGCTTCCACGCTACCCGAAGAATGTCCTCCCCTCGCAAAGATAACTGATTTCCGACCCGACAAGGTTCTGCGGGTGGGAGTTCTCTCACATACATTGAGGCAGCATCCTGTTGGTTGGCTTACTTTCGCTGGGCTAGAAAATTTGGATTGGTCAATGTTCGAGCTGCATTGCTTCGGGCACTATACTGACCACGATCGGTTTGCAAAAAGACTTTCTGGCTTCTGTGCGTCATGGCACGAATGCACTGGCATGGGGGTCAGAGAGATTGCAGAGTTGATCGCCGAGAATATGATTGATATCCTTATTGACCTAAGCGGTATCGGTGACGGTGGTTTATTGGGTGCTTTGGCTTACCGGCCTTCGCCGGTTCAAATAAAGTGGGTTGGCACACAAGCATCTACAACGGGTATGAAGCGTGTGGACTGGATACTCACGGACCGGTGGGAAACGCCTGTGGGTTATGAGCAGTTTTACACAGAACGTTTGTTGCGGCTCCCTGATGGCTATGTTTGTTACTCGCCGCCACCTGACCCGCCTTCAGTTACGGCGCTTCCTGCCCGTGCAAATGGATATGTTACTTTCGGTTGCTTTAATAATCTTTCAAAAATTACTGACGAATCTCTCTCTCTGTGGGGAAGAGTTTTGTCTCACCTTCCAAATTCACGGCTAATTTTGCGATGCCCACAATTTTCTGAAGTTGGTGTTCCGGATAGGTTTCTAAAGCGGGCAGCTGAAATTGGCATAAATCTTGACCGACTTGAATTGCGGGGGCGTGCTGGGCACCATCAATTTATAAGTGGATATCAAGATGTTGATGTTGCTCTAGATCCGATACCTTATTCTGGCGGATTGACGACGTGCGAAGCTTTGTTCATGGGGGTTCCTGTCATCACACTAGCTGGAGACTTTTTTGCTGCGCGGCACTCAGTCAGCCATCTTTCCAATGTCGGTCTTTGTGATTGCGTGACCGATAGTACGGATTCCTATGTTGATAAGGCCGTTGCGATGGCGTCGGATCTGGAAGCCCTAGCGAGCCTTCGTGCGGGTCTCCGGCAGCGGGTTTTGGAAAGCCCACTTTGTGATGCCCCGCGCTTCGGACGAAATCTTGGGAACGCGCTAAGGAGCGCTTGGAAGGAATGCTGCCAACTCGGCGCATGCACTTGAATATTTTGGTCGGGTGTGGTGCTGAGGCGGGATGAACCCGCTTTCTTTACGTGTCACCCGGACCCGACCTGCCGCTACATTTGCAACTGCTGCGCTTGCACGCTCTCTCCGAGCTGCGGGTCGTGATGTTATTTCGCTGGCCATCGGCGAGCCTGATTTTCCGACGCCCAATCACGTCATTGAAGCCGCTCACAAAGCTGCACTTGACGGGCAGACACGATATCCGCCGATTGCGGGCACTGAGGCCCTGCGCTGTGCTGTCGCTCGAAAGTTTGGACGAGATCAAGGGCTCAAGGTGGCGCCGACGGATGTTTTGGTAACAAACGGCGGCAAGCAGGCAATTTTCGATGCCGTTATGGCTGTTGTTGAACAAGGTGACGAGGTGATTATCCCCGCGCCGTGCTGGGCCGGGTATATTCAGGTCGTTGAGTTCGCGGGCGGGAGCCCTATTTTTGTCCCGTGCCCGGCGGAAAACGGCTTTCGGCTTTCTGCGTCGGACCTTTCCGCGGTGATTGGACCGCGCAGTAAGTTACTTCTCTTGAATTTCCCCAACAATCCGTCCGGGGCTGTTGCTGATGCGGCCATGCTGCGTGACATTGCAGAGGTGTTGCGAAAACACCCTCAATTACGGGTGGTCTCGGACGATATCTATGAGCACCTGGTTTTCGATGGGTTGTGCAAAACTCTGGCTGCCGAAGCGCCAGACCTGTCAGACCGCATTCTGACGATGTCTGGTGTATCGAAGTCCTATGCGATGACTGGCTGGCGGCTGGGGTTTTGCACGGGGCCACGCGATTGGCTCGATGGGATGCTGGTTGTGCAGGGCAGCTCGACAGCTGGTGTGTCAACGATCAGTCAGGCTGCGGCGGTGGCTGCACTCGATGGTCCCCAGGACATTCTGGAGGAGCGCCGAGCTGTCTATCACCAGCGAAGCATCAGGGTTGTTGACGCGCTCGCTCGGGCACCTGGTCTTTCCTGCTCTCCTCCCCAAGGCGCATTTTATGCGTTTCCGTCAGTAAAAGGCCTCCTTGGGCGCCGTACTCCAAGAGGCCGTCTGCTGGTAAACGACGAGGACTTTGCCGGCGCACTGCTTGAGGAAGCTCTTGTGGCGACTGTTCCGGGGACAGCTTTTGCCATGTCGGGTCATATTCGACTATCGACGGCCGCGGCTGACATGGACCTCGACATCGCGTGTTCCCGCATCGTGGAGTTCTGCAAAGCTTTGGTCTAATTCAAGTAAAACACTTGAGGTGATTGCCGTGACCGTCCAGAAGCCCCCTTTTCCACCTTTTGATTCGCAAAGTGCGGCGTTGAAAGTTCGTCTTGCGGAAGATGCTTGGAACTCCCGAGATCCTGTGCGCGTGGCTGGCGCGTATACTGAAGACAGCGCCTGGCGCAACAGAGATGAATTTTTCGTGGGGCGCACTTCGATTATCGCGTTTCTCCAACGAAAGTGGGAAAGGGAGCTGGAATATAGGCTTGCCAAGGCGCTTTGGGCATTTACCGATAATCGTATCGCTGTGCGGTTTCAGTATGAATACCGGTGTGCAGATGGCCAGTGGTTTCGGGCCTATGGCAACGAACAGTGGGAATTTGATGAAAATGGCCTGATGAGACGCCGCGAAGCTAGTATCAACGACAAACCAATTGACGCCGCTGAAAGACGGTTTTTGTGGCCTTTGGGCGCCCGTCCAGAGCATCATCCTGGGATAGAGATGTTGGGTTTCGGTTCGCGACCTTAAAAACTGCAAAAATTTTCATATTGAAAATCGGACGGGAATCGCGTCATATAAATAAGAATCACTTTGTGACATCTTCAAGGGATTTAATCTTCCTTATTGCATCCTGAAGATCTGAATTTTTAGAAATAGGCTCGCTAGTTATTATTTGAAATAGTGCTGATTCTGGTCCAGGAAGTATCCGATTGAGATAGGTTTGGCGCAAATTATCAATTGTTTTTTTGTCATTGTTTTTATAAGCCGCTGTCGCGAGCTGGTTTATAATATCTGACTGTTTCTTGTTCAATTTATTTATATTTTTGAGATATTTTGATGCATAGTTAGAGAGTCTTTCTTCTTCAGTTTGCCAGTTTTTTTGCGTGTGCGAGTGATCTGCTTCAGCAATCAGGTGACTCTTTTTGCTGGAAGGGTGGTTCGTTACAGTTGGATTCAGTTTTTCTGAAATGAGCTTGTATAACGTGCGTCTTTTCTGAATTATGTCGACGTTATTGGATAATCCGTTCGTTTTATCTAGTGTTTTCTTTGCAAAATTGAATTGATTATTCTTGAATTGTTCATTTGCCAACATTAGTCCAAGTGAAGGCAGATTTTCTGGTTTTTCATTTTTTTGTATGAGATATTCAAGCGCAGGAATTGAGTTTTCTGGAAGCCCTAATTGATTAAAATTATTTATCATATATTTCACATATTTTAACTCATTATTATTTTTTGGAATAAGGTCAATATTATCTTGGAGGATCGATGCTGACCCTAATGGCCCGAGCTTGGATAACTGGTTGGAACTCGTTAGATCTGAAAATAATTTTTGTCGAAGGCGATTGATTTTGTTGGATTTGCTGGGAAATAGCATAAAATCATGCTTGAGTTCTGACATCGCGGAGGGCCAATCATTGGCTTTTGCATACAATTTTGCCACCTCCATGCGAAGATTTAATTCGTGCTTCGCCGCTCTCCAGTCATAAACATGACGCAATAGCTGATCGGCTGCGGAATGCGCGCTTAATTTATGTGTTTTGTATTCGAGATATATCTTATGTGAATTGGCAAGTCCAAATGCTTTATTATTTCGCGTGTGAAGGATATTGTTGTAGATAGAAATTGCCTTATTGAGATTGCCATTTTTTTCATAATAGTTCCCAATATAAAAATTAAATATTGAGTTTTTTGGAAAAAAATTCATATATTTCTTGAATGTATCAAAATTACTTGTATTTATAAGTGATTTTGCAACGGTTGGAAGAATACCATTTCTTATTAGTGTCGGAAGAGATAATATATAATTTATTCCAGACTTTATTCCATTGATGGACTTTTTATATTTGCCTTTCTTGGCGTATGCCAAGGCGCTTAGTGTGTCTTTTATTTTTGAATTATTTTTGATTTTTCCGAGATTATCTAGTGCCCCCGCGGGGTTATTGGAAATGATATTCGCGACGGAGTGCAAAAGGTTCCATTGCTCGCCTTCTGTAATCAGTGGTTGAGTTTGCGCAAGCCGGTCAAGTGCGCCGATGGCTTCGGGGCCCATATCGAGTGCGAGCATCACCCGAACCAGCTTGAATGTTGCTTCTTCTTTATCGAGAGCCGGCGCCTGGGTCACGGCGATGCGTTGCAGCCCTAGTCGCTGCCGTAGGCCGATCAGATTGTAACGTGGAAGATCAAGGCCATCGGGTGTTCTTGAAGCCGCAGTAAGGGGAGGAACCAGAAGCGGATTACCGATTGGCAGACCGGTGCCGGCTTTCAGGGAGCCCAGGCTGAACCCGCCAGCTTGACGGGACAGCGCGACCTCATCGGACGATGCGATGACGGCAATGCCTCGGGATGTTGGCAAAAACCTATATCCTGGCCCGCTTGGCGCGTCGCTCAAGGCCGTTGTCCCGGTCACGGTACCGATCAACAAGGGTCTTCCGGTTTGTGGATCGGCCATTGTGACGATGGGCCCGGCATCGGTGCAACCGAGGTTTATAAAGCCCTTGTCGAAAGAAATCTTGACGTTGTTTTGGGGCGCCGATTGGGTCAGGTTGACATGGATTGAGCTGTTGCCGGCCTGCGTCGATAATGATTGCCCTGCAGGTGTCGGTATCTTGAGAACTGTGGAATTCTGAAGATGAATGACGGCGGCTTTCTGATTGCCAGTTATTTTTTTGAGCGCATATGCTTTTATTGGAAAGCTGCCAGCCAATACAAGATAAGAATTGCCTCCCTCTTCGAAAATGGATTGTCCGACATTGGCGGGCACCAGGTTATCCGGCACCAGGATACGAAACCAGTATGACGATGAATTGCCGAAGGCTGCGTGCGGAATACCTCCGCCGAGCGCAAGCGATATATAGGCGACATATCTGAATTTTTTCCTGCTGGCAGCGGCCATGCGGGAGCGGGTCATGGCGCACCATCAGGCAGAAGGGATGCGACTGGTTGAGGCTTGGGCGTCATGGCCGTCATGCCGGCGAGCTTCTCTGTAACGATTTGTGCCTTTTCTGGGCTCATGTCGGCCAGAATGGGCGCCGATTTTCGGCTGCTCATGCGCTGGATCACATTCAGGACGATTTTGGGATCGAGACCGTCAAATATGCGTGCAGCGCTCCGGGGATCCATCGTTTCGTAGGTTGAAACCAAAGCGGTCCATTTCTTTTGATCTGCGGCTTTGTGAGCGGCATTGATCTGCTCAAGCTTCTGCGCCAGCGGCTTGATTGCCGCTATTTGCTTGGCGATGGCTTCCTTTTCCACGGCCAGTTCCGCCTCTTGGCGGTTCAGTGCCGCGGCGCGCGAATCAAGCTGCTCGGCCCGTTGCTTGAGTTGAAGCAAAAGCTTGCGTTCGCCGGTCTGGTCCAGAGGGTCTGGCTTGCAGAGAGGAGGAGGCGGGGGCTTGTCTTTCCAGTTGGCCACGGGTTCGTAGGCCGAGGGAGCGGAATTCCCGCTCTTTGTTCCGGAATGCTTGTCCTGGGCCTGGTGAAGGCTTGTGGACGCCTTTTCGGACGTTGAGGCGCCCGCGAAAGCAGCATCCACAAGCCCGGCCGACTTGAAGAGAATGGTTCCGCACAGACAAAACGTCACGATCGGCAGTAGGCGTGGCAGTCCGCGGGATTGCAGCTCATCAGGTGGCATCTAGCAGCATCCGGGCAAGGTCGCGCTCGGCTCTGCTTTGCAGCTTCGCGGGGCGCCGGGATTGGTTCGAACGGTGCAGGGGGTTTGGTTTTGCCATCAGCACCCCGCGCGGCGAAGCTACGGCGTCTTGAGGCTTCAGGTCGATCACGGCCGCAGACGTATCGGACATATCGAAGCCCTCCTTGCTCTCGGCGCGCTTTTGGGTGTCCGCGGCGATATTGGCCTGGCTGATCAGTTCGTCGAGACGGGTGGTGGAGGCGGCGGCGGCCTTGCACGCCTCCTCCAGGGCGGTGAAACTCTGGCCGGCCTGCTCCTTCAGACGTTCGGTGGCGGATATGGCGGAGCTGACCGATGTGCCGATCTGGTCGACCAGTTCCTGCAGGGCATGGCGATCGGCGCGCATCTGGAGAATGGATTTGTCCAGGCGGCGTGCATAAACCAGCGTGAAAACAAGAACTCCAAATAATACGCTCTGAAATCCCCATGCGCCATAAGTCAGGATATAGGTCAGCATTTTTTCACCATTTCGACAATTTTTGCTTCGACGCTGGTAGATATCAGTATTATTGAACGATCAGTTCCTGAAACAGGATGTCTTTCACCACGGCAGGCGCCGTCGCCACCTCGACGCGATCGATCAGGGCTTCCCGCAGGCGGTAGGTGCCGGATGCGCCGCGCAGTTCGCCTGGACGCATGGCACGGAGATAGGTCTGGAACACATCGACGATGCGGGGCATGTCGGCCGTCGCGATTTTTGCGGATTTCTGATCCGCAAGTTCGATGGTGGCTTCAAGTTTCACATAGGAGTCCTGGCCATTGGGGACGTCGAGATTCGCGACGATTTCCGGGATTTTGACGTAAACCGGCCCGGTTACTTTCGGCGGTGGTCTCTCCCCGAGCATGCGCGGCAGGATACCGGTGATCCACAGGCCGCCGATCAGCAGCAGAAACGCGGCGACCGCACCGCCGATGAAGATCAGCTTGCGCTTTGACGGCTTTGCCGGCACCGCCTCGCCCTCGGCTTCGGGCAAGGTTTCGTCGGCTGCATTTTTTGCGGCTGTCGGTGGCTTGGCCATAGATTGTCCTCTGATCCTCAGAGGCGATTATCTTGGATGAATATTAATGGATGGTTATGTTCCGTTTGGGCATCAGTGAAAATCACGGCTTCGTGGCGCTGTTCGCCGTTCCGGCCTCGATTTCCCTTGACCGCCCGCCTCGCTCGCTGCCTCTGGCGGGTCGAGCCGGTCGAGCCGGTCGAGCAGGGGCGATAAATCGGCAAGCGTATCGACCAGAACATGCACGATCGTGACATCCCTCTCGACGCCGCGTTGCACCCGGCCTCGCACGCCGAGGAGCCGGGCGGAGACGATCTCCTGTCGCAGTGCCTCGACGCGGGCGGGCCAGACAATCAGGTTGGCGATGCCGGTTTCATCCTCGATCGTGATGAATACGGTCCCCTTGGCGCTGCCGGGGCGCTGGCGCACCGTGACCAGGCCGGCAAGGCGGACCTGGCCGCCGTCTTGGACGCGTTCGTCCATGTCCTTGCAGGTGATGGTGCCGCGCAGCCGGGGATGGCTTCGCAGCAAGCCTAGTGGATGCGCGCGCAGGGACAGGCCGGTGGCGCGATAGTCGGCGGCCACGTGCTCGCCGTGCTGCATCAGGGGCAGTTCGGGGGCGGCGGCAGGGCAGGAAAGCGGCCCGAGCGGGGAAGGGGGCGCATTGTCCACCAGGCCGGCCTGCCAGAGCGCGGTGCGCCGCCCCATGCCCAGAGACCGCAGGGCGCCGGCCTCGGCCAGCGCTTCGAGTGCGGCTTTTGGCAGCGACGCAAGTTCGGGCAGGCCGATTCGCCTCTCGGCCCGCAGGGCGTCGATCCGTGCCGCCCAGTCGGCCCTGAAGCCCCTGATCATCCGCAGGCCGAGCCGCAGCGCCCCGTTTTCCACCGTGCAGTCCCACGCACTCGCCGCCACATCGGCGGCGCGGACGGCGATGCCGTGCTCGCGCGCATCGCGCACGATCTGCGCCGGCTGGTAGAACCCCATCGGCTGCGAGTTCAGCAAAGCGGCGGCGAATTCCGCCGGGTGGTGGCATTTCAGCCAGGCCGAGACATAGACCAGATGCGCGAAGCTCGCGGCATGGCTTTCGGGAAACCCGTAAGTGCCGAAACCCTCGATCTGGCGGAAGCAGCGCTCCGCGAAATCGCGCTCATGGCCGCGCGCGACCATGCCCTCGACCATCCGGGTGAAGAATCGCTCGATCGCGCCGGGGCTGCGGAAGGTCGCCATGGCGCGGCGCAGTTCGTTGGCCTCGCCGGGCGTGAAGCCGGCCGCCTCGATGGCGATCCGCATCGCCTGCTCCTGGAACAGCGGCACGCCGAGCGTCTTGCCGAGGACGGCGCGCAGGGCGGGCGAGGGCATGTTCGTCGCCTCCAGCCCGTTCCGCCGCCGCAGATACGGATGCACCATATCCCCCTGGATCGGCCCCGGCCGGACGATCGCGACCTCGATCACCAGGTCGTAGAAGGTGCGCGGCCGCAGCCGCGGCAGCATGTTCATCTGCGCCCGGCTTTCCACCTGGAACACGCCGAGCGCATCTCCCCGGCACAGCATGTCGTAAACGCGCGGGTCCTCGCGCGGCACGTCGGCCAGATCGGCGATCCCCAGCAGGGCGAAGCATTTGCGGATGCAGGTGAGCATGCCCAGCGCCAGCACGTCGACCTTCATCAGCCCCAGCGCGTCGATATCGTCCTTGTCCCATTCGATGAAGCTGCGCTCCGCCATGGCGGCCGGGCCGACCGGCACGATCTCGTCGAGCCGGGTGCGCGTCAGCACGAACCCGCCGACATGCTGGGACAGATGCCGCGGCAGGTCGACCAGCTCGCGCGCGAGGCCGATGGCCCGCCGCAGGTCCGGCGAGGCCGGATCGAGCCCGGCCTCGCGCAGCCGCTCGTCCGACCACAGCGCATCGCCCGGATTCCAGCTTTGCGCCGCCAGCGTCTCGATCGTCGCCGCTTCCAGGCCGAGCGCCTTGCCGACATCGCGGATCGCGCTGCGCGGCCGATAGTGAATCACCGCCGCCGCGATCGCCGCCCGCGCGCGGCCGTAGCGGCCATAGATATACTGAATCACCTCCTCGCGCCGCTCATGCTCGAAATCGACGTCGATATCCGGCGGCTCGCCCCGCTCGGCCGAGACGAAGCGCTCGAACAGCAGGTCGATCTCGGCGGGATCGACCGCGGTGATGCCGAGCGCGTAGCAGACCGCCGAATTCGCCGCCGAGCCGCGCCCCTGGCAGAGAATCCCCTGCCGCCGGGCGAAGCCGACGATATCGTTCACGGTCAGGAAATAGCGCGCGTAGCCGAGCTGGGCGATCAGGTCGAGCTCGCGGCGGATCGTCGCGGTGATCGCCGCCGGCGCGCCGCCGGGATAGCGGATCGCCGCTCCCGCCCAGGCGAGGTCGGCGAGATGGCCGTCGGGGGTTTTGCCCGGCGGCACCGGCTCGTCGGGATATTCATAGTGTATGTCGCCAAGGGTGAAGCCTACAGCTTCCAGAATCTCGGCCTGAGCCGCGATCGCCCCTTCATATCCGCGGAACAGCCGGGCCATCTCGGCGGCCGGCTTGAGGTGGCGCTCGCCATGCGGCTCGAGGCGCAGACCGGCCTCGGCGATCGTGCAGCCATGGCGGATGCAGCGCATCACGTCCTGCAACGGCCGGCGCGAGGGCGCGTGATACAGCACGTCGTTCACCGCCACCAGCCGCCGCCGTCCGGCCAGGGCGGCGAGCGCCTCCAGCCGCGCGGCGTCGTCCGGCGCATAGCGGCGCGCCGCCCCGAGCCAGACCAGGGCGCCGAAGCCGGCGATCCGGTCGAGGCTGGCGGCGAAGGCGGCATCGGGCCAGGGCGGCGGCATCACGATCAGCGCCATCCCGGCCGCCTGGTCCTCCAGATCGTCGAGGCGAAGCCGGCAGCCGCTTTTCGCTGCCCGCCCCTTGCCGAGGCTGAGCAGCCGGCAGAGCCGACCCCAGCCCTCGCGGTCGCGCGGATAGGCGATGACGTCCGGTCCATCCTCGAAGCCTAGCCGGCTGCCGACCAGCAGGCGCAGACCGCGCCGCTTCGCCGCGACATGCGCGCGCACCACGCCGGCGACGGTGTTCCGGTCCGCGATGCCCAGCGCCGCATGGCCGAGGAACAGGGCCTGGTCGACCAGTTCCTGCGGGTGCGACGCGCCTTCGAGGAAGCTGAACGCGCTGGCGGCGGCAAGCTCGGCATATTCTGTCATCAGAATACCCCGTGTCATCAGAATACCCCGTGGATGAACCATCGGGGCGGCCGCGCGCCGCCGTGCAGCCCGGTGCGAAACACCCAGAAACGTTGCCCCGCCTCATCCTCGATCGCGTAATAGTCGCGCAGCATCTCCACCTCGGCGCGGCCGGCTGCCTCAGGGGATTCGTGACGCCACCATTCGCGTGCGATCCGCTCCGGCCCGGTGGCGCGGGTGATGCGATGGCTGGCTCCGCGCCATCGCATCAGCAGCGGCGGATCGTCGGGCACCGGCGCGATCACCTCGATCCGCTCGGGGCGGACGAACAGCCGGACCGGCCGTGGATGGCCGGCGGGTGGCCAGCCTGGCGGCGGTTCCGTTACCGGAATCCGGCGCATCGCGCGCTCCGGCACATGGCTCGCCACTGGCGCCAGCCGCGACAGCCGGGCCCGGGTGGCCAGAAGGTCGAAGGTTTGGGTGTGTTCCGGCCGAAAAGCGCCGCCCAGCTCCGGCTGTCCCGCTGGCAGTGCTGCCACCTCTCCCTCGATCTCCAGGCCTTCCACGCCGAATCCCGGATCGACCCGGTTCAGACGCTCGGCCAGCAGGCGGCAGATATGCGGCGCATCGCGCGCGGGGGCTGCGAAGCCGATCGTCTCCCCGACCACGCGCGCATCGACCCGCCGGAACCGGACCTGCAAAATCGTCAGGCCGCATTCGGCCGCCTCCAGCCTGTCGCAGAGGCGGATGACAAGCCGGGCCAGCGCCGCCCGCAGTTGTTCGGCCGTCAGCAGTGGCTCGTGATGCGATTCCGCCTCGCGCCATGCGGCCGGCGGCGGCAGGAAATGCAGCGGCTCGGCGACCCTTCCGTGCAGGCGGTCGAGTCTGAGCAGCAGGTCTTCGCTGAAACCGGCCCGGATCTCGCTGCGCGAGAGGCGCGTCAGCGCGCCGATCCGTCTGATTCCAAGCCGGTGCAGCCGCCGCGCAACCGGTGCTTCCAGCCCAAGAGCCGTCACCGGCAGAGTGTCGAGTCTGGCGTCCGACGTTATGCCGTGCCGGGCCAGCGCCCGCGCCGCCATCGCGGTGCCGCCGATCGCGATCCGGGCGCCGGGCAGCATGGCTCCGATCCGCGCGCACAGCCTGGCCTCGCCGCCAAACAGATGGGCGCAGCCGGTGATGTCGAGCAGGAGACCATCCGGCGGGTCCGGCGCCACCAGCGGCGTGAAGCCCTGGCAGCGCAGGGCGAGCTGATCGAGGGCGCGCTCAGCTGGCGCGTCTGAGGGGTTGCTGGCGGGCAATCCCGCCGCCAGCCAGATCGAAAGCATGCGTCGCTCCGTCATGGCCCAGCTCTAGGCCGAAGGCGCCCGGCGGCACGCCGCGCGCATGCAGCAACTCGGCCCGCCAGCGCCGCGCGCCATCCGGCCCGGAAGGTTCTGCGCCAATTCGCCATCTCGTCGAGAACGCATTGGAATCACTTGCCTTTCCCATGTTCAGCACCAGCCCGACAGCCTGGCCCCGCCGTGCCGCCAGTGCGAGGCGGCGCACCGCGAGACGGGAGATCCGCTCCACCGGCCCAGCCGCGTGCAGGCCACCGGCCAGGGCGGTTTCGAGCAGCGCCAGTCGGTCTTGCTCCCGCTCCGCCTCGGCAAGCACGAGCCGGCCGGGATCGAGCGCCAGCCCGGCGAGCCCCGGCGGATAGAGATCGACCGAGGTGCCGACCCAGCAGACCGGCGCGCCTCGCGTGCGGCCAAGCAGTAACGCCGCGAAACTCATGATGGATTGATCGCCGGCGATTTCATGCACCGTCCCCGGCTGGATCTCCGGGCATGGCAGGCCGGAAAATAGCGCCACATTGGTCATGATCCTGTCCTTTGTTCTTATTTTGTTCTTTTTCGGGCGGGCGTCAATCCCGATATCGCGATGGTGGCGGGGCAAATTTATTCGCCTGCTTAGCCGAACATTAAGCTTTAACCGCCATTGTTTCCCTGCACGTTCCGGTGTGACGTCCCAAAAGGGTGACAGGTCAGGATGCAGAATACCAGCACGATCATTCTTTCGCGCATGCTGACGGCATCCCGCGATGTCGACGTGATCGCGAACAACATCGCCAATGCGTCCACGCCCGGCTATCAGTCGCTGCACCTCGCCTCGACATCCTGGCTCGATCACATGCGCGGCGTTACCGCGCCGCCCGGCGGGTCCACCCAAGCCTATACCCAGGCCAACGGCACGTGGCGCGACGCGCAGCCGGGGACCATCCGCAACACCGGCAATCCGCTCGATCTCGCACTTCCGGCCGGCGGCTATTTCACCGTCCAGACCCCGAACGGTCCCCGCCTGACGCGGGACGGGCAGTTCAACCTGATGCCCGACGGCACGATCGCCAATGCCGATGGCTACAGTCTTCTCAGCACGAACGGTCAGCCCATCACGGTGCCGCCGCAGAGCGGCGCGCTGACCATCGCGGCCGATGGGACGGTCAGCACCCAGCAGGGCATTATCGGGCAGGTCGGCGTTGTCACCGTTGCGAACCCGCAAACCCTGACTGCCCAGGGCGCCAATCTCTTCCAGACGACAACTCCGCCGATTCCATCGCCCAACCCGCAGATCGTGCAGGGGGCGATCGAGGAATCGAATGTCCAGCCGGTCACGGAAATCACCAACATGATCCAGGCCAGCCGGAACTACGAGATGCTCGCCCAGTTCCTGACCTCCGAGAAGAGCCGCAGCCAGACCGCCATCTCCCAGATCCTCGGCGGCACGACCAGCTGACGCCACTGTCCTGACAGGAAAGCAAGAATGCGCGCACTCGACATCGCCGCCACCGGTATGCAGGCCCAGCAGACCAATGTGGAAGTCATTTCCAACAATATCGCGAACATGACGACCACGGGCTACAAGGCCCAGCGGGTCGCCTTCCAGGACCTGCTGTATCAGGATCTGCGGCGTGCGGGGTCGAACAGTTCGGATGCCGGCACGATCGTGCCCTCCGGCACCCAGATCGGCCTCGGCGTGAAGACCGCCGCGATCTACAGGATCGATCAGCAGGGCAATCTTCAGCAGACGAACAACACGCTCGACATGGCGATTTCCGGGAACGGATGGTTCCAGGTGACCCTGCCCTCCGGCCAGCTCGCCTACACGCGCGATGGCACGTTCGGGCTGTCGCCGAATGGCACGATCGTGACGGCGGATGGGTATATCGTGCAGCCGGGCATCCAGGTTCCGACAAACGCCACGAATGTCACGATCAACGCCTCCGGCCAGGTTCAGGTCTCGCTGCCTGGGCAGACCGCGCCGCAAACGGTTGGTCAGTTGCAGCTCGCAGTCTTTCCCAACGATGCCGGTCTTGCCGCGCAGGGGGGGAACCTCTTCCTCCAGACCGCCGCCTCCGGCAACCCGGTGACCGGCGCGCCCAGCGCCCCTGGTTTCGGAACGGTGATGCAGGGCTTCGTCGAGAACTCGAATGTCAACGTTGTCAGTGAAGTGACCGATCTCATCACTGCCCAGCGCGCCTACGACATGAACAGCCAGGTCGTCACCGCAACCAACCAGATGCTTCAGACCCTGACGCAACTCTGAGGATTGCGACATGCCCCGATCGACCGGACGCACGATTGCGGTTCTGACCGTCATGATCGGCCTTGCCGCCGGTGTCGCGGTCGCGGCGCCGGCGCCGCGCGGGATCGTCACGATCAACCGCTCCGTCGTTCAGCTCCAGGATCTGTTCAGCGATGCGGGGCCGAAGGCCAAGGATGTGCTGGGCCCAGCCCCTGCGCCGGGTCAGCGTATCGAGGTGGGCGGAGCGCAGCTCTCGGCCATTGCCCGTGCCTATGGCGTCGGCTGGACGGGCGGTGGCCCCGACAATGTCGTGGTCATCGAGCGCCCGGGCGTGCCGGTCCGGGCTGCTTCGATCACGCGCGCGTTGCGGCCCGCCCTGCTCGGCGCGGGGGCGCCTGATCATTTCGTGGTTCAGCTGGGCTCCGATCGCCTGCCGATGATCCCGCCCGGCGCGCTGCCTGATATCGTGGTCAACAATATTCGCTACGATCAGGTCAATGGTCAGTTCGCCGCCTCCGTCCTGATCAGCGCCACGGGCATGAAGCCAGAAAGCTTCGATATTTCCGGAATCGCGGCACCCGCCGAGCGGGTGATTGTCGCCCGTCATACGCTACAACCCGGCGATGTCGTCACCATCAATGACGTCAAGATGGCATGGGTCGCGAGGGCGGCATTGCCACAGGGCATGCTGACCAGCGCATCCGAGGTTCTCGGCATGCAGATCAGCCGCCGCCTTGCTGCGGGCACCCCGCTGAGCCGGCAAACCATCGCCCGGGTCATGATGGTTACCCGTGGGGCGACGGTCAGCCTCGCGGTCGAGACGCCCGGTCTTGAAGTGACCGCCGAGGGTGTCGCGCTGGCTTCTGGCCCGGAAGGTGCGGTGATCCCGGTTTTGAACCCCAGCTCGCGCGAGGTGGTGCAGGCCGTGGTGGATGGCCAGAATCATGCCCACGTCATCCCCGGCAGCCATCCCACGCCGCAGAACGGAACGGTGCCATATTACAACCGCATGGTCGGACAGAATGGCTGAACCCTTTCTCGTCTTCCTGTCGAAACAGCGTCGACGCGGGCTGAGGATCTCCGTTTTTGCCGCCGTATCGCTATTGCAGGGCTGCGGCACGTTTTCGAACCTCGCCTATGTCGGCCGGCCGCCGCCGATGTCGCCCATCGTCAATCCGACCAAGGAGCCATCGTGGCGTCCTGTGAGCATGCCGATGCCGCCGCTTCGGAAGGCGCCGACCGAGCCCGACAGTCTCTGGCGGCGGGGCGCGCGCGCATTCTTCAAGGATCAGCGGGCTTCACAGGTTGGCGATATCATCACCATCCTGATCAACATCAATGACAATGCCAATCTGAAAGACCAGACGACACTTGGTCGAACCGGGTCGGAATCCCTCGGCGTGCCGAACCTGTTCGGTCTGGAGAGCCTGATCCCACGGGTGATCGGCAAGGCTGTCAGCCCGTCGAGCCTTGTGTCGGTGTCCAGCGCCGGCAATTCGACCGGCACCGGGCAGATCCAGCGCAACGAAGCGGTTTCGCTCTCGCTTGCGGGCGAGATCACCCAGGTACTGCCGGATGGAAATTTCGTGGTGATGGCCAAGCAGGAAATGCGGGTCAATCATGAATTGCGGGTTTTGACCGTCTCCGGCATTTGCCGGCCGCAGGATATTTCGAGCAGCAACACCATCCAGTCGAACCAACTGGCCGAAGCGCGGATATCCTATGGCGGCCGCGGCATTGTCAGCGGACAGCAATCGCCTCGCTACGGTCAGCAGATTCTCGACGATATCGTCCCGTTCTGATTTTGCGGTAGAGGCGCTGACCGCAAGGGCGGGCTCGTCATCTAGAGCACTTTCCGATCCATCCGGATCGGATGTAGTGCTCTATGATATTGATAATCAGAGCATCTTTATCCGATCAGATGACTCCATCTGATCGGATGATGCTCTAGGCGAAGCCGCTCCTGTCGGCGGGCAAGCCTCGTCAATCTGTCATACGGCTCGGGTTTTACCGATTGATGTCAATATCGACAGCGATTCACAGTCATCATCGTGGACGGCAGGTCAAGTTCTGCGCTGTGCGACAGTTACACGATCCACAAACAGTCGAATACAATTGACACAGACGCGGCTAAACCGGGATCTGCTCACAAGCCAAAACAAAAATGGAATTGAAAGCCGTGGTAGCGGCGGGCGGATTTGAACCACCGACCAAGGGATTATGATTCCCCTGCTCTACCGCTGAGCTACGCCGCCCCATGGCTGGCGCTGAGGTAGCCTCACCGGAGAGGCAAGTCAATCATGTTGTCTTCATGGCCGCCCCGCCCGGTGATAGGGGTGCCCGGTGAGGATGCATTGTGCCCGGTAGAGCTGTTCTGCGAGAACTGCGCGGGCGAGAAGATGGGGCAGGGTCAGCCGGCCAAGTGACAGCACAGCATCCGCGCGTTCGATGATGCGCCGCTCCAGCCCCTCGGCGCCGCCAATCACGAAGGCCAGCGGCCGGCCGGATTCGCGCCAGGAGGCGAGCATCGCGGCGAAGGCGGCGCTGTCAGGCGTCTTGCCATCGAGATCGAGGGCGATGACCAGATCGTCGGAGGTAAGGCGGCGGAGGATGGCATCGGCCTCGCGCCGCTTGATCTCGGCCGGGCTGCCGGTGCCGTCCGGCAGGGAAACGATTTCCGGCCGTGGCTGAAGCCGTTCGGCGTAGCGGGCGACGAGGTCTGCCTCCGGCCCCCTGGTGTCGCGCCCGATCGCGACGATGCGCAACCGGGCGCCCGCAACCGTCAAGCCGGTTCGTCCAGATCCGCACTCCACATCTTTTCGAGCGCGTAGAGCTCGCGGGCTTCCGGCTTGAAGAGATGGACGACGATGTCGCCGGCATCGACCAGCACCCAGTCCGATCCGCCGGCGCCTTCGACTTGCACACGCTTGACGCCGATCGCGGCGAGCTTCTCGAGCAAATGGGTCGCCATCGCGGCGATCTGCCGGTCTGCAAGCCCGGTGGCGACCACCATGCGGTCGGCGAAGCTGGCGCGGCTGGCAAGGTCGATCGTCACGATATCCTCGGCCTTGTCGTCGGCGAGGCTCTCGGTGATGACCTGTTCCATCTGCGCGAGCCGTTCGGCCGCCTTGTCCGCGCTGCGGCGGATGCGGGCGGCTTGCGGCGCGGGGCCGGCGATGGCGGCCTTCTTGCGCGGGGTTCCGGGGGCTTTGGGCGCAACCTCGGCGGGAAGCGGCGGTTTGCGCTTCGGCGCCGGCTTGCGCGATGCGGTGGCGGGCGGGGTCGGGCGGGTCGGCGGGCGGGCTATGGCCGGTCTCCTTGAATGCCGTGCGACGCGCGGGCCTTGCGGGCACGGGCGCGCAGCGCGGTGGCTGATAACGGATTTTCGCGCGCGGGCAGCCAGGTCCAGGCCGGCGGCGGGCTGCCGGCGAGGGCTGCCGCCGAACGTGCGGCGATCCGCGCATGCCGTAGCACATCGGCGGCCCGCCCGGCCAGCGCGGCGCGCGTTTCGCCCGGCCGCGGCAGCACGGCGATCGGCACGCCGGCGGCGATGTCCCGCCAACGGTGCCAGCGGGGGAGCTGGGCGAGGTTGTCGGCTCCCATGATCCAGACGAAGTTTGCGCGGGGAAAGCGGCGGCGGAGCTGGGTCAGGGTGTCGGCCGTCCGGCGGGTGCCGAGCGCGGCTTCGATCCCGGTCGCCACCAGCCGTCGTCCATCGGCGAGGCGCGCCGCGGAGGCGAGGCGTTCGGCGAAGGGGGCCATATCGGCGCGGCTTTTCAGTGGGTTGCCGGGCGAGACCATGAGCCAGACCTGATCGAGCCGCAGGGCGCGCCGCGCTGCTGTCGCGACGTGACGATGGCCTTCATGCGCGGGGTTGAAGCTGCCGCCGAGCAGGCCGATGCGCAGCGGCCTGCGGTCGCCGAAGCGCGGCAGCCGGTCTTTGCTCAGGGACGCACCTGGCCGGTGCCGACGACGTGATAGCGGAATGTCGTCAGCTGCGCCGGGCCGATCGGGCCGCGGGCATGGATTCGCCCGGTGGCGATGCCGATCTCGGCGCCGAAGCCGAATTCGCCGCCGTCGCAGAACTGGGTCGAGGCGTTCCACATCGCCACCGCGCTGTCGGTGCCGGCGAGGAAGCGGGCGGCGGCATCGGCGTTTTCGGTAATGATCGCCTCGGTATGCGACGAGCCGTGCCGGGCGATATGGTCGAGCGCGGCGTCAATGTCGTCGACGACGCTGACCGAGAGCACCGAATCGAGCCACTCGGTGTTGAAATCGTCGGGTCCGGCGGCCGGAAGGTGCGGCACGATCGCCCGCGCGCGGTCATCGGCGCGGAAAGTGCAGCCCAGTGCTGCGAGATCCTCGATGAGATGCGGCAGCACGGCAGAGGCGATGGCTGCGTCGATCAGCAGGGTTTCAGTGGCGCCGCAGATGCCGGTCCGCCGCATTTTCGCGTTGGCGAGAACGGATCGGGCCATTTCGAGATCGGCCTCGGCGTGGATGTAGGTGTGGTTGAGTCCCTCGGCATGGGCAAGCACGGGCACCCGGGCTTCGCGCTGCACCCGCTCGACCAGCGACTTGCCGCCGCGCGGGATGATGAGGTCGATCTGCCCGGACGCGCCCAGCATCGCCGCGACGAAGGCGCGGTCGATATTCGGGGCGATCTGCACGGAGCCATCGGGAAACCCGGCCTGGCGCAGCCCCTTGGTCATCGCGAGATAGATCGCGGTGTTCGAATGATAGCTTTCCGAGCCGCCGCGCAGGATCACCGCATTGCCCGACTTGATGCAGATCGCCGCCGCATCGGCGCCGACATTGGGGCGGCTTTCATAAATCATGCCGATCACGCCGAGTGGCTGCGGCACGCGGCGAATCACGAGGCCGTTGGGCCGCGTCCATTCGGCGAGGCTGCCTGCGAGCGGGTCGGGCAGGTCGGCGATCGCCTCGATGCCGGCGGCGATCGACTCGATGCGCGCCTCGTTCAGCAGCAGCCGGTCACGCATCGCCGGCGATCCCGCGAAACTGTCGAGGTCGCGGGCATTGGCGGCGAGGATGTTCACGGCGTGGATTCGCAGCTCGGCCGCGGCGGCGCGCAGCGCGCCATCGCGCCGGGTCGCCGGCATCGCCGCAAGGCTGCGAATCGCGGCGCGCGCCCGGCCGGCGGCGGCGCTGAGGATTTCTTCGGCTTTATGGGTCGCGGTGTCCATGCTGGAAGAATTGCGCGTCCGCGGCCGGCAAATCAACCGTCAAACCGTGGATCGCCCTTTCGGCCGCGCGCCGGACAAGCTATCCCGAAGCGGTCAGGAGACAGTGCGGGGGTTTTTCGTGCCGGACATCGCCACCAGGGACGCCGTTGGAACGGCCGTGCTGCGGCCGCTCGCGCAGGAGGATGCCGCCCGCTTCCACCAGCTCATCAACGACTGGGACATCTGCCGCCGGCTACCGGAGGCGCCGTTTCCCTATCCGCTGGAGACGGCCGAGGCGTGGGTGGCCGCCGCGGTGGCCGACCGTGCGGCCGGACGCGCCCATGAGTTCGCAATTGTCGACGCGGATGGCGGCATGATCGGCAGCGCCGGGCTACGGCTCGATGCCGCGCGGGGCAGCGCCGCGCTGGGCTACTGGATCGGCCGCCGTTTCTGGCGCCGCGGTCATGCCGGGGTGGCCGTCGCCGAGCTGCTGCACTGGGGGTTCGCCGAGCTGCCGATCTCCACGATCGAGGCGACGGTGGCCGCCGACAACGCAGCTTCGATCGCGCTGCTCGAAGGCGCCGGGTTCAGCGCGACGGGCCGGGGCCATGCGAAATTCATCGGCCAGCCCGGCGCGAGCCTGCCGGTGGTGCATTATGCGATCACGCGGGAGGCGCTGGCGCTGCGCCATCTTGCCGCCCCCGAGCCGGTGGCTGTCGTCGCCGCCGCGGCGAAGCCGCTGGTGCTCGTGGCCGCCTGCGCGCTGGTCGACATCGAGGGACGAATCCTGCTCGCCCGTCGCCCGCCGGGGAAGAAGATGGCGGGGTTGTGGGAGTTTCCGGGCGGCAAGCTCGCCCCCGGCGAAACCCCGGAACAGGCGCTGGTGCGCGAGATGGAGGAGGAACTCGGCATTCGGCTCCGCGAGGAGGATGTCGCGCCGTTCGCCTTCGCCTCGCACGCCTATGACCAGTTCCATCTGCTGATGCCGCTCTATCTCGCCCGCCGCTGGAGCGGCACGCCCGAGCCGCGCGAGGGCCAGGCGCTGGCCTGGGTGCCGCCGGACCGCCTCGACGAATATCCGATGCCGCCGGCCGACCGCCCGCTGCTCCCACTGCTGCGCGATTTTCTGTGATCCGGGAGACCTGTATGTCCAGCAACCCCACCGCCGCCATCCTGATCATCGGCAACGAGATCCTCTCCGGTCGCACGCAGGACGTGAACACGAAATTCATCGCCGGCAGGCTGGCCGCGCTCGGCCACCGGCTGGAAGAGGTACGGGTGGTGCCGGATGTCGCCGAGCGGATCGTCCGCGCGGTCAATGAACTGCGCGCCGCCTATGACAACGTGTTTACCACCGGCGGTATCGGGCCGACGCATGACGACATCACCAGCGAATGCATCGCCGCCGCTTTCGGCGTGCCCTGGGAAAAGCACCAGGAGAGCTGGGATGCGCTGGAGCGGCATCTCGGACGTGAGCAGTTCAACGAGGCGCGGCAGCGCATGGCGATGCTGCCGCGCGGCGCCGTGCCGATCCCGAATTCGGTCTCGATCGCGCCGGGGTTCTCCATCGGCAATGTGCATGTGATGGCCGGCGTGCCGCGGATCATGCAGGCGATGTTCGCGGGGCTGGAAACGGTGCTGGCGCGTGGCACGCCGATCGCGATGCGGGCTGTTCACGGGCTTGGGGTGAAGGAAGGCAGCATCGCCGCCGGGCTATCGGCGATCCAGGCGCGGTATCCGCAGGTCGATGTCGGCAGCTATCCGTTCTACCGTGAATCGGGCAGCGGGGTCGCCGTTGTCGTCAAGGGCACGGATGTCGAGGCGCTGGAGGCCGCGATCGGCGCGGCCGAGGCGCTGATCGCGGCCGAGGGGATCACGCCGGTTCGGGGTGAGCCGCCGGTGTGATGCTGGCGTGGTTGGAAACCCGCATCCGCCCCTCCCGGATCGGATGCGGCTTCAGTGATCGTGGTCGCCGCCGAGCGGCAGGGTGAAGCCGAAGGACAGGCCTGCCGGGAAAGCCGGCGCAACATAGGCCGGAGGCGGCGGAGCATAATAGGCGGGCGGGGGCGGCGCGTAATAGCCGGGTGGCGGCGGCGGCGCGTAATAGACCGGCGGCGGCGGTGGCGCGTAATAAGCCGGTGGGCCGGCGAAGCCGATCGAAAAGCTCGGGCCGCCATCCCAGTCCGCACGGGCGACGCCGGTCGCGGCAAAGGCGACACAGGCGGCCATCGCGCCGCCGACGATGATGCTGGTTCGCTTCATGTGGGCATCTCCTGATCGATGCTCGTAAACTGTCAGGGAAATGCGGCGGAATTCGGCGATGCTGCTTTACTGCCTGGTGAAATTTCGTTCATCCGCCGGGCTCAGCCCTGGCGCATGCCCACCGCCTCGATGAACAGCGCGACGATCAGCACGGCGAGCACGACGATCGAGATCGCCCAGCGCAGGACGAGGTAGTTTCCTGGCACGATGTCGCGCCCGCGGCCGACCGTCTCGGCCACGATGGTGGCGAAGAAGCCGGCGATCAGGATCGCGATGGCGAGGCGCGGGGCCTGCGCCAGCGAAAGAGCGAGCAGTGCGACCCAGCCGACCAGCGCCGGCAGCACGCCGAACAGGAGGCGCTGGTTGTTCAGCCGCGCCTCGGGCACGATGCCGCCCGGCTCCAGCGCGAAGCCCCAGTGCACCGCGCCGAGAAAGGCGAGGATGCAGGCGCCGTAATCGATCATCACCGTGGTCGCGAGCGGGGCGCGCGTGGGATCGGTGATGATGACGGCGAGGCCGCCGAGAAAGGGGATCAGCCCGGCGATTCCGAGCAGAATGGCGATGGTGAAGGGGGCGCGGTTCATGCGCGTTTATGTCATGAAATCGAGCCCGATATCCAGCACCCGCGCGCTGTGGGTGAGCCACCCGGCCGAAATCAGGTCGACCCCGGTTTCGGCGATGGCGGCGGCGCTCTCCGGGGTAATCCGGCCGGAGGCCTCGGTGATCGCGCGGCCTTGCGCCATCGCGACGGCGCGGCGCAGCGTGTCGGGGTCCATGTTGTCGAGCAGCACCGCATCGGCCCCGGCTTCGAGTGCTTCCGCGAGCTGGTCGAGCCGGTCGACCTCGCATTCGATCTTCACCAGATGGCCCACCGCGGCGCGGGCGCGGCGCACCGCGAGGCCGGCCCCGCCGGCGATGGCGATGTGGTTGTCCTTGATCAGCACCGCGTCGTCGAGGCCGAAGCGGTGATTGGCGCCGCCGCCGCAGCGCACCGCGTATTTCTGCAAGGCCCGCAGGCCGGGGATGGTCTTGCGCGTGCAGGTGATCCGCGCCCGGGTATGGGCGATGGCGGCGGCGATGCCGGCGGTGGCGGTGGCAACGCCGGAAAGCTGGCCGAGAAAGTTCAGCGCCGTGCGCTCGGCCGAGAGAATGGCGCGCGCCTTTCCCTCGATCCGCGCGATCACGTCGCCGGGCGCGACGGTACCGCCATCGGGGATAACGATGTCGAGCCCGAGCGACGGATCGAGCAGGTCGAAGGCGATGGCGGCGCAGCCGAGTCCCGCGATCGTCCCCGGCTCGCGGGCGACGAAGGCGACGGCGGCGCGCGTGTCGTCCGGGATCACCGCCTCGGCGGTGATGTCGCCGGCGCGGCCGAGATCCTCGAGCAGGGCGGCGCGCACCGCGGGTTCGATCATGATGCGGGGCAACGGGGTCATGCGGCGTGGGGCCTTTGCGCGAGGGCGGCGGCGCGGGCGAGGGCGGCCGCCTGGGTGAGATTGGCATGGCGCGGCTGCGCGGTGCTGCAGGGCGCGTCGGTCCGCGCATGGGCGCCACGGCTTTCGGCGCGGTCGAGTGCCGCGACGCCGATCATCAGGCCGATCAGCGCGGCATCGTGCGCCGGCGCCAGCGGGGCGAGGCGCTCGATCAGGTGCGACAGGCCGGCGGCATCGCGCAGCACGCCGAGATGACGGCTGACGAGGTCGCGCACCAGCGCCGGCGGCGCCGCGCGGTGCGGTGGGGCGGCGGGCGCGGTTGTCGCGGTGGCATCGGGTTCGCCGGCGAGCGCGGTTCCGGCATCGGCGCCGGTGACGAAGGCTTCGAGCAGCGAGTTGCTGGCCAGGCGGTTCGCGCCGTGCAGCCCGGTGCAGGCGGCCTCGCCGGCGGCGTAAAGCCCGTCCACGCTCGTCCGGCCCCGTGCGTCCACGGCGATGCCGCCCATGTGGTAATGCGCGACCGGGCGCACCGGGATCGGCTGGCGCGCGGGATCGAGCCCGGCGGCGCGGCAGGCGGCGTCGATCGTCGGGAAGCGGGTCGCGAAGCCGGCGCCGAGATGTGTGGCATCGAGCGTGACGCGATGGCCCGCGGCGAGATGCCGGACAATGGCGCGGGCGACTTCGTCGCGCGGGGCGAGTTCGTCGGTGAAGCGCTGGCCGGTCTCGTCGGTCAGGATGGCGCCCTCGCCGCGCACCGCCTCGGAGATCAGCGGCATCGGCGTTGCGCCGGAATCGAGGCCGGTCGGGTGAAACTGGACGAATTCGATGTCGCGCAGCACGGCGCCGGCGCGCGCGGCGAGGGCGAGGCCGGAGCCGTCGGCGCCCGGCGGGGTGCTGCTGTGCCGCCACAGCGCGCCCACGCCGCCGGTCGCGATCAGCACGGCGGCGGCGGGGAGATGGACCATGCCGCCTGCGGTCTCGGCCCAGAGGCCGCGCACCCGGTTCTCCACGACATCGAGCGCCACGGCGCGGGCGTGTTCGATGATCGTGACATGCGGGGCGGCGCGCACGGCGGCGGCGAGGGCGGTGGTCACGGCGTGGCCGGTGGCATCCTTCACATGGCTGATCCGGCGCCGCGCATGGGCGGCTTCGAGGCCCAGCCCGGCATCGAAGCGCACGCCATGGGCGCGCAGGGCATCGATCACGAGCGGCCCCCTGGTGATGATGCGGGAGACCGCGGCGGCGTCGCACAGCCCGTCGCCGGCGGCGAGCGTGTCGGCGATGTGCAGGTCGATCGAATCGTCGGCGCCGATCGCCGCGGCGATGCCGCCCTGGGCCCAGAGGCTGGCGGCGCCGGCATCGAGCGTGCCGGCGGTAAGCAGCCGCACCGGGCGCGGCGCGGCGGCCAGGGCGGCGGCAAGGCCGGCGAGGCCGGCGCCGATGATGATCGGGGCGTTCATGGGATCGCGAGCATTCGCATCAAGGTATCGCGAGCATCCGCGTTCATCAGATCGCGAGCATCCGCTCGACCGCCGCGCGGGCCGGGGCGGCGAGGGCGGGGTCGATCGTCACCGGTTCGGTCATGGTCTCCAGCGCCCGGCGAATGCCGGCGAGCGTGATCCGCTTCATGTGCGGGCAGAGATTGCAGGGCTTGACGAAGGTGGTGGACGGGCTGGCAGCGGCGATGTTGTCGGCCATCGAGCACTCGGTGATCAGCGCGGCGCGGGCCGGGCGGTGGCGCGCGATATAGTCGGCGATCGCGGCGGTGGACCCGGCGAAATCGGCGGCGGCGACCACTTCCTCCGGGCATTCCGGGTGGGCGAGGACGGCGACCCCGTCATGTTGCCGGCGCACCTGCGCGATGTCGGCGGCGGTGAAGCGCTCGTGCACCTCGCAGGCGCCGTCCCAGGCGATGATGCGGATGGCGGTCTCGCGCGCAGTGTTGGCGGCGAGGAAGCGGTCCGGCAGCATGATCACCGCGTCGGTCCCGGCGGCGCGGGCGGCGTGCTCGACTACCTCGCGGGCATTGGCCGAGGTGCAGCAGTAATCCACCTCGGCCTTCACCGCGGCGGAGGTGTTGACATAGGCGATCACCGGCAGGCCCGGATGGCGGGCGCGCAGGCTGCGGACATCGGCGGCGGTGATGCTTTCGGCGAGAGAGCAGCCGGCGCGGGAATCGGGGATCAGAACCGTCTTGTCCGGGTTCAGCAGCTTCGCCGTCTCGGCCATGAAATGCACGCCGGCGACGACGATCACCGAAGCGCGCGCCGACATCGCCTCGCGGGCGAGGGCGAGGCTGTCGCCCATGATGTCGGCGACGCCATGATAGATGTCGGGCGTCTGGTAGTTGTGGGCGAGGATGATCGCGTCGCGCGCCTGCTTGAGGTCGCGGATCGCCGCGATGTCCTCCTGCATCAGCGCCCATTCGGCGGGCGGCACATGTGCTGCGAGCGATGCGGGAACGGAGGCGACGGCGAGGGTCATGGCCACATCCTTATGCTCGATATGAGCATATCATAAGCAGTTTTACGGCCGAAATTTAGCCGTATCGATGATCTTTATAGTGGATGTGAGTATAATAGGGTCAAGGCCGGGCGAGCGGCGGGCGGCTGCCGGTCATGGCCCGTTCGTCGCGGATGGCGCTGCGGAAGCGGAACAGCTTGGCCGGGCGGCCGGGGCCGTTGGCGAAATCTCCGGTTTCTTCCAGCAGGTTCTGGCTTTCGATCAGGCGCCGGAAATTCTGCTTGTGCACGGGCTGGCCGCCGATTGCTTCAATGCAGCGTTGCAGATCGAGCAGGGAAAATCGCTCCGGCATCAGCTCGAAAACGGCGGGCCGGGCGCGTAGCCGGGCGCGTAGCCGGCTGATCGCGGTGGCGAGGATGCGGCGGTGATCGGCGGCGAGCGTGTCACCCGGGGCGAAATCGCCATGCGCCGGCCGGCCGTCGCGCGCGGCCTCGCGCACCAGCCCGGCCTCGTAGAGCAGTTCGTAACGGTCGAGCGCCAGCTCCTCCTGCCAGGGCGCGCCGTCGAGTCCGAAGCAGCGGGCGATGCGGGCGCGCCGCGTCGGCTCCGCGCCCGCCCAGCTTCGCAGGCCGGGTTCGATCCGCGCCGGGGTATCGTGCGTGGTGCGGCGGTCTTCCCAGGGAAAGTAGCGGTACCAGTCCTGCCAGGAGACCTGGCCGCCGAGCCGCGCCCGTGTTTCGCTGCTGAGGGCGAGGTAGGAGATCGAGATGCTGCGCCCGGCGCGGCTGCGGCCGGCATCGGCGAAGGTGTAGAGCTGTTCGACATGGCCGAGCGGATGACCGGTTTGGCGTTCCACCCGGTCGCGCAGCCCAGCCTGCAGCGAGCGATGGGCCGATTCGAGCGGGCCGGCGGGCAGGGCGCTGCCGTCGAGCAGGGTGAGGACGCGCGGTGTTGCGTCGGTGACGGCGACGACGACGGCGATCAGCTCGGCATGGATCGGGTCGGCGCTACCGCTCACGGCTTCATCATCCGGAAGGCGAGGCGGGCGGCGAGGCCGCGCGGCGCGAAGCGGGTGCCGAAGGCCATCGCCGCGTTGCTCCGCCCGGCCACGACGCTGGAGCGCCCGGCGAGCAATGCGGCGACGCCGATCCGCGCGACCTCGGCGCTGGTCATCGCGCTGCGCCTGGTGAAGGCGGAGCGGGTCTGCCCGGCGGCGTCGAAGAATTCGGTTTCGGTGACGCCGGGGCAAAGCACGGTGGTGCGCACGCCGCGCCCTGACAGCTCGACATTCAGCGATTCGCCGAGCGAGAGGACGTAGGATTTGGTCGCGGCATAGGCGGCGTAGAGCGGCACCGGCTGGAAGGCGGCGGTCGAAGCCACCATCATGATCCGGCCCCACCCACGCGCCGCCATGGGGGCGGCGAACAGCCGGGTGAGATGCGTGAGGGCGGTGATGTTCACCGCGAGCATGGCCTCGGTCCGCGCCCATTCGGCCTCGGCGAAGGGGCCGAAGACGCCGAGCCCGGCATTGTTCACCAGAAGGTCGATGGTCGGGAAGCGCTCGGCCAGGGCGAGGCGGGCTGCTTCATCGGCAAGGTCGGCGGTGGCGGTTTCGGCGGTGACGCCGAACAGGCGGCATTCGGCGGCCAGAGCCTCGAGCCGGTCCTGCCGCCGCGCGGTGAGCACGAGGTCGGCGCCGCGCTGGGCGAGCTGGCGGGCAAGATCGGCGCCGATGCCGCTGGAAGCGCCGGTGACGAGGGCGCGGCGGCCACGGAAAGCGTCGGTCATTGATCCGTCTCCTTCGGTCGGTCAGGGTGCAGGCGACAGTGTGGACGCAATTTGGTCGGCCCGGGAAGGTGGTCGGCCCTTTGAGGACGCGGGCATTCCGTTCATAATGGGGGGGAAAACGCACAGGGAAGGGACGCGTGATGAAGTTTTCGATTGTAGCGGCCGGATTGCTGTTGGCCGCGATGGCGGCGCAATGTGCGGTGGCGCGGGCCCAGCCCGCGCAGGTGCAACTGGCGACGCGGGACATGACCCAGATGCTCTCGGCCATCGGCCATTCCGACTACAAATCCTTCGTGGCGCCGACGACGCCGACGTTTCGGGCGCATGTCGGCAGCAAGAAATTCCCGGCCCAGGCGGCCGCCATCGACGCGAAGATCCCGCTATCCCAGCCTTTTGCCGTCAAATACCTGACGACGCAGCGGGTCGGGTCGACGATCGGCTATATTTTCGAGGTAACGCTACAGGGCGGCAATCAGGTTCTCACGGACCTGACCCTGAACGGCACCAAGGTTTCGAGCTTCCATCTTCTCTGATCCCGGCGCGAGCATCATCCGATCAGATGGTTCCGTCTGATCGGATAAAGATGCTGTGTTTATCAATACCATACAGCACCGCATCCGATCCGGATGGATCGGAAACTGCTCTGGCGACCCTGCGCTCAGGCGCCGCCGGGTTGCCAGAGCGTGTCGGCGCGGCCTTCATCGTTGAGCCGGCGGGCCAGGATGAACATCGCGTCGGACAGGCGGTTCAGATAGGGGATCGGTATTTCTGAAATTTCCGCCTCGCCGGCAAGGCGGACCAGCTCGCGTTCGGCCCGGCGGGCAATGGTGCGGGCGATGTGCGCGCGGGCCGCCGCTTCGGTTCCGCCCGGCAGGATGAAGCTGGTCAGCGGGGCAAGATCCGCATTCCACACGGCGGCGGCAGCGTCGAGCCGTGCGACATAGGCGCTGGTCAGCCTCGACGGACGGGCGGGATCGGAGGGTGCGGCGAGGTCGGCGCCGATATCGAACAGGTCGTTCTGGATCGCGGCGAGGACCCGGTCGATCTCGGGAGACTGCGCGCAGATCACGCGGAGCAGGCCAACGGCGGCGTTGGTTTCATCCAGCGCGCCGAACACGGCGATGCGGGTGTGGCTCTTGGCAACGCGCGACCCGTCGGCAAGGGACGTTTCGCCGCCATCGCCGCCGCGGGTGACGATCGTATCCAGCTTCACCATCTTGCAGGTCTCATTTCACCAATATTCCTTCGTTCTTGGCCTTGTGGTCGGGTTCGACATGGATCGTGATGATCACGCCCGCCATCTCCCGCTTCAAGGCCCCCTCGATCCGATCGCATATGGTGTGGGATTCGGCGACCGTCATGGTCCCCGGCACGACAAGGTGGAATTCGAGGAAGCGCGACTGCCCGGCTTCACGGACCCGCATGTCGTGCGCCTCGATCGCGCCGGCGGCGTGGGTGGCGACCAGCCGATGGATTCGTTTCACCATCTCTGGCGGCGGTGCCCGGTCGAGCAGCGCGCTGAGGGCGCGGAGCACTGTCCGCCCGCCCATGAACGCGATCTGCGCCGCGACGGCCATGGCGATCAGCGGATCGATGATCGGCAGGTCGGTGAGCAGGGCAATGGACAGGCCCGCGATGATCCCGATTGTGGTGATGGCATCGGCCATGAGGTGGGCCTGGTCGGCCGCCAGCGCCGGAAACTTCCGGGTTACGCCGGACCGGCCGAGAGCCAGCGCCCAGAGGGCATTCACCAGGCCGCCCGCCGCGTTCAGACCGAGACCCAGTTCAGGCGCCGAAGGCAGGTGCGGCGCGAATATCGTGCTTGCGGCGCGCTCGATGATGAGCACGGCGGCGAAGAGGATCATGCCGCCCTCGGCGACGGCACTCAGCAGTTCGGCCTTCGCGTGGCCGTAGGGGTGTTCCCGGTCGGCGGGCTTGGCGGCCGCCTTGAGCGCCACCATCACCATCACGGCGGCAAAGACGTTCACGAGGGATTCCAGAGCGTCGGAATAGAGCGCCGCGGAGTGGCTGACACGCCACGCCGTCACCTTAAGCCCAAGCGAGAGCAGGCTGACGACGACACTCAGGGCGGCAAGGCGAAGCGGGATGACCATCGTGCTGTCAGGTCGATCTTTCTGAACGTCATTGGTGCATTGTCGACCGGGATGGCCAACGGGTCTTTGTGTCCTGACCATGGCCATGGACGCAAGGCTGGGCATCCGGGCGAGGCCAGTGCCGCGTTTCGCGGTTTAGCCGAACCGTGAAACCGATGAAACCGCCGGCATCGCAGATCAGGCAGAGCGTCGTGCGGCCGGAACTGCGGGTGCTGCCGCGGGCAGCCATACGCGGCATGTCGTGCCGGCTCCCTCGACACTGTCGATCACCAGCCGACCGCGGTGCCGCATGACCACATGCTTGACGATGGCGAGGCCAAGCCCGGTGCCACCGACGGCGCGCGCGCGTCCCTTGTCCGCCCGATAGAAGCGCTCCGTCAGCCTTGGCAGGTGTTCGCGGGCGATTCCAGGGCCGTCATCGATCACCTCAAGCAGAATGCCGGGTTGGGGAAAGTCGGCATCCGGCGTCGCATGCACGGATACCGTGATGGTGCCGCCCGAGCCGCCGTGCTTCAGCGCGCTGTATTTGACGGCGTTGTCGACAAGATTGCCGATGACCTGGGTGAGCTGGCCGGAATCGCCATGCACCACGGGAAGACTTTCGGCGATATCCAGGGTCAGCCTGGTCGAGGCCTTCGCAAGGATCGGATCCATGAAGCTTGCGACCTGGCGGATCACGGGCCCGATATCGATCTGCTCGGAAGGGGGCTGATGCTCCGACATCTCGATTCGCGACAGGCTGAGCAGATCGGCAATGATTCTCTGCATGCGTTCGGCCTGTTCGGCCATGATCGCAAGGAAGCGCGGCACGGCCTCGATGTCGCCGCGGGCCGGGCCGCGCAGGGTTTCGATGAAGCCGATCAGGCTGGTCAGCGGTGTGCGCAATTCGTGGCTTGCATTGGCAACGAAATCGGCGCGCATCTGGTTCAGTTCGCGTTCGCGGGTGCGGTCGGTCAGCAGGATATAGACGGGCGCCGCGCGGCCGAGATCGCCGCTGCGGATCACCGTGGCATCCAGATCCCGGGTGACCGGTGTGGCGAGCGAGAGGGTGGTCCGCACCGGCTGATCGGCCAGCTCCGCTTCCGCGAGGGCGGCGCGCAGCTGCGGATGGCGCAGAAGTGCCGATTCCTCGGCGCCGTAGATCCTGACCGCGGCGGGGTTTCTCCAGACGATCCGCCGCGATCCTGGCAGACCATCGAGCTGGAACAGCGCGTCCGGCAGGCGGTTGAGAAGAGACTGGCTGTAATTCGCGTTGGTCGCGGCGGCCTCGCGGGTTTCGCGTTCGGTCGCGATGGTCTGAATGATGCGCTGGGCGAGGTTGGTCAGCCCCGGCGTTACGAGCTGCAACGCCGCGGGCGATGACGACGCGGTGAGCGCTGCACTGAAGCGCCGCAGATCGCGCGCCAGAACCATGCCCGCTGCCACCGACCAGGCCGCGCAGCCGGCAAGCCAGCCGATCCCCTCCCAGAGAGGGATCGCGCGGGCAAGGATCAGCCCAGACAGGACGATGGCTGGCGGACCGCCGAGCCAGGCCGCTATCGTTGCGATCGGTCGGCGCATCCGGTCAGGTCATGTGTTCGGCGATGGTGCCGGCGACGGCAATGTCTGGGGTGCGGGCGAAACCACTTTCGGCCCGTCCGGTTCGATCCGGAACACTGCGAGCCCGCGTTCCACATGACCGTTCGGTAGCAATCGGAGCGGGCCGTCGGTGCCCGAGAACCCGCGGGACTCCGTCAGCACGGTGGTCTTGAATCCGCCCTCATGCGCGGCGAGCACGCTGATCGCGGCGGCGTCGAAGGCAACCTTGTCGATCGATGGCGGCATCGCGCCGGCATAGGTTGCCTGGAACTTCTGGTCAAATGGCAGACCTGCCGCAGGATCGGGCGCCGCGTAGATGGCGCCCCGCAGGACCTCATGCGTGGCCATCGCCTTGGCCCGGCTGGACCAGAGCGCGGGACCCATCAGCTGCACCTGCGGCGGGCCTGCCTCGTAATACGGGAGGAAGGTTTGCAGCTCCGCGAGGTCTTCGCCCGTCGCGCCGAGCAGCAGCGAATCGAAGGGCGGCGGGGGAACCGGTTCGCTCCGCAGCTTGGCCGCGAGGCGGCGTCCTGCGGCGCTGTCCTGATCTCGCGCGGCACGAATCCGCGCCATCAGCCCCGCACCCCGGCTGTCGAATTGCGAGATGTTCCGGGTTGTTGCGTTCAGGCTTGAGAATGACGAGGAGTAGTATCCGATTCGCGGTGGCGGCGCGCCGAGGCGGGTTGTGGTACGGCGCAGGGCGGTGGCCATGAGCCGGCCGAACTGGTCATCGGGAAGAATCGCGGCGGTACGGGTACGGCCGCTCTCGATGGCGTAGGAGACGACTCTACCCACCTGCTGGTCCGGCGAGATGCCCAGCGGCCATACGCCGGGGCGCGCCATGCTGTCGTCGTTGGTGAAGGCGAGGACATTCACGCCCGCTGACTGGGCGATGGGCGTGACCGCGCGCGTTTCAACCATTGTAAGCGGACCGAGGATGAGGCCGGCCCCCTTGCCGATGGCGTTCTGCGCGGCACTGGCGGCGCCCGTTGCCGTGCCGCCGGTGTTTTCGACATCCAGCCTCGGCGCGCCAGGCGCTGAAAATGCGAGTTTGACGGCCTGCTCGATCGAATGTCCGATTCCCCCATAGGGTCCGGTCAGCGGCACGAGCAATGCCACCGGGCCATGAGTTCGTGTGGCGCGCGCCGCGAGGGGCGCCGACGGAACGGCGCCGCCACTGGCGGCGGAACGTGGCGCGGTGCTGCATCCCGCAAGCGCGAGTGCCGCCAAGGTTGCCAAAACCAGAGCCACAGGCGTTAATGTCGTTCGTGACATCCGAGACTTCTCCACTTGCATCCGAAACGGCCTCTCGTCGGCAACCCGACCTTGTGCTGGTTTCCACGCCAATCGGCAACCTGGGCGATTTGTCGCCGCGCGCGGTCAGCGCGCTGCGCGAAGCAGACATGATCTTATGCGAAGATACGCGTGTTAGCGCGACCCTGCTGGCTCAATATCAAATCTTAACAAAATTACAATCATTCCATGATCATAACGAACAGGCGCGGACTCCTGCGTTGATCGGCATGATGCGCGAGGGACAGCGGCTCGCCCTGGTAAGCGATGCGGGAGCGCCTCTCATCGCCGATCCCGGTTACCGGCTGGTGCGCGCGGCGATTGACGAAGGGCTCGTTGTCAGCGCCGTGCCAGGGCCGAATGCGGCCATCATGGCGCTCGCGCTGTCCGGTCTGCCGCCGCATCCCTTTCTCTTCGGCGGATTTCTGCCGCCACGCTCGGCCGCTCGCCGCAGCGCCTTGCAGCGAATCGTCGCCGCCGAGCAGGTCGGGCTCGCCGCGACACTGGTATTTTACGAAGCGCCCCATCGGTTGGCGGCGTGTCTTGATGATTGTCTTGCCATCCTCGGAGACCGGCCTGCTGCGGTGGGGCGGGAGTTGACCAAGCGCTTCGAGGAGACCAGGCGAGGCGCGCTTTCCGCGCTTGCCGGGCATTACGCGACGACAGCCCCGCGCGGCGAGATCACTCTGGTGATCGGCCCCGCGACCCGGACGAACGCGTCGGCGGAGGCGCTGGACGAGGCGCTCGAAACGGCATTGGCGGCCATGTCGATCAAGGATGCGGTTTCCGCCGTCGCCCGGGAACTGGAATTGCCGCGCAAGTTGGTCTACGCGCGCGCGCTCAGCCTGAAGCAGGACGCAGAGTCAGGCTGAGCAGGCCGGGATGGAAAACATACGGCACGGCATAAAGCGCTGCCGTGCTCAGATTGACGACGAACAGCAGCCCGAGAGCCTTCCACCAGCTGGTTGACAGCCCGGCCCGCAGAATGAATCCCTGCAACCAAAGCATGTAGAAGGCGATCAGCCCGGCCGAGAGGCTGAGCGCGCCGACCTGCCCGGCGCCGAGCGCAAGCAGCACGTCGTTGGCGAACATTCCTAAAGGAATGAGAACGAAGACAATCCAGATCGACCAGTTCAGCGCCGTGGCGGTATTCAACCATCGGTCGCGCCGCCCAAGCCAGTGTGCTGCCCGTTCGATGATGACGGGTTGAACCAGGACACCGCACAAGCGGGACAGCATGAGCCCCGCCGCGTAGACCCAGTCGCCGCGCAAAGCCAGGAGGGAGGCGCCAACCATCGGAAAGGCGATCAGCGGTGCGATCGACGCGGAGAATGCGGAGGGTGTGTTCCCGAACTCGCGCAGCGCATCGACCCTGCCGAGGGCCACTCGGAAGATCCCGCGCAGGGTGCTGAAAAACGCACCGGCAAAACGATCCTCACCGTTCATGCGAACACACGATCCAGGATTTGGGCATAGATTTCCGACAAATGTCTCAACTCGCCGATCGGAACCGCCTCATCGACCCGGTGCATCGAGGTTCCAACCAGGCCGAATTCGGCGACAGGGCAACAGGACGCGATGAACCGGGCGTCCGACGTGCCGCCGCCGGTATCCAGTTTTGGTGTGACCCCGGTGACCGTGGCGATGGCATCGCTGATCAGGTCGATCTCCTTGCCAGGTTGGGTCAGGAATGCCTCGCCGCTGATGCTGGTCTCGCATTTTGCGCCGGGTGCGCAGGCCAGGATCGTATCGCGTATCCATGCGGCGAGGTCGGAGCCCTTGTGTTGGTCGTTGAACCGGATGTTCAGCCGCGCCGATGCGCTGGCCGGAATCACATTGCCCGCCCCATTTCCGGTATCGACGCTGGTGATTTGCAGCGAGGATGGCTCGAACCAAAGCGTGCCGGCATCGAGTTGACGCGTGCGAAGCGCTTCGAGTGCAGGGATCAGCCGGTGGAGGGGATTGTCCGCGAGATGGGGATAGGCGACATGGCCCTGGACGCCGGGGACAGTGATGCGGGCCGAAATCGATCCGCGCCGGCCGATCTTGATCGTGTCGCCAAGCGTGGCGCGGCATGTCGGCTCGCCGACGAGGCAGAATTCCGGCAGGGCCCGCTTGTCGGCCAGATGTTCGAGAATGCGCCGGGTCCCATCGAGGGCTTCGCCTTCCTCATCGCCAGTGATCAGCAGGGAAACGGTTCCCGCCTGCGATCCCGGGCGGGATGCCAGTGCGGCGATGAAGGCTGCGATCGCGCCCTTCATGTCGACGGCGCCGCGGCCATAAAGCAGACCGTCCTCGATGATGCCGCCGAATGGCGGGTGGCGCCAGCCCTCGCCAGGGGGAACGACATCGGTGTGACCGGCAAAGGCGAAGTGCGGGCTGCCGGTTCCGCGTCGGGCGACAAGGTTGGACACCTCGCCGCATTGCAGCCTCTCGATCTTGAAGCCGAGCGGCTCAAGCAGGCCTGCGAGTGTGGCCTGAGCGCCGTCATCCGCCGGCGTGACCGAGCGGTGACGCAGCAAAAGCTGCGCTATCGCAACGGGGTCCGTTCCTGTCACGCCCGCAGCAGCTCGTTGATCGCGGTTTTCGAGCGGGTCTGGGCATCGACCCGCTTCACAATCACGGCGCAGGCGAGCGACGGCCCAGGGCTGCCGTCGGGCAGCGGCTTGCCGGGCAGTGCGCCGGGCACGACAACCGAGTAGGCCGGCACCCGGCCGTAGAAGATTTCACCGGTCGCACGATCGACGATCTTGGTCGAGGCGCCGAGAAACACCCCCATCGAGAGTACGGCGCCGCGCTCCACGATCACGCCCTCAGCGACTTCCGACCGCGCGCCGATGAAGCAATCATCCTCGATGATCACCGGATTGGCCTGCAGCGGCTCAAGCACCCCGCCGATTCCGACGCCGCCGCTGATGTGGCAGTTGCGGCCGACCTGCGCGCATGAGCCCACCGTCGCCCATGTATCGATCATCGTATCCTCGCCAACACGGGCGCCGACATTGACGAAGCTCGGCATCAGGACCGTATTCCGCCCGACATGGGCCGAGTGTCGTACAACGGCTCCCGGCACGGCCCGAATGCCCGCGGCCGCGAAGCGGGCATCGTCCCAGTCGCCGAATTTCATCGGCACCTTGTCGAATACCGGCGCGCCGCCGGCGCCAGCCATGGTCCGGTTCGGCAACAGGCGGAACGACATGAGAATGGCCTGCTTGACCCATTGATGCACGGTCCAGCCATCCGGGCCGGGTTCCGCCACCCGTAATACGCCATCGTCCAACAGGGTGAGGGCCTGGTTCACCGCCTCGCGCACTGGTCCCTGGTATGCTGGATCAAGTTGATCCCGGCGATCCCAGGCAGCGGTAATCGTCGCAGCGAGAGGTGTGTGATCCATCGGTAACCTTTCCGTATTTGTTCCGGCGAGACCATGCGGAGGCGGGTCCTGCCTGTCAATCGGGCGGTAATACGTTATTTACCCGATCCTGCGAAAAGCCTGTTGATGACGGATAAGGCAGGCTTTTCCATGGAAGCATCCGACGGCGCCCGTGACGGTCGAGAAAATTCGGAACGTCTCGACCGCATGGCACGCATGATCGAGAGTCTGGCAGGACTGCCTGACCCGAGTACGGCGGGCCCCGCCGCCTGCGCCCTGCTGGCGGCTGAATTTCCTGACTCCGGCATGTGTTTCGTGGTGCGTCCGGCGGCGGTGCAGCACGGGGGCGAAACAATTCTCGCCGATTATCCGTACGGCATTGGCCTGACCGACTGTAACGGCGGCGAAATTCTCACCATTCCGGTCGATCTGGAGAATGCAACCGCCGGGCGTTCGCTTGCGGCTTCGCTGGTGGCTTGGCGCAGCCGTGGAGACAGGCGGTTCACCGCCTCGGAAACCGATCTGCTGACCGCGATCGGGCCGCATCTGCGGCGTCTTGTCATTCGCTTGCTTGCGGCCGGTGCTTCCAAGAAGCGGAATGCGCTCGATCCGGAAACCGGATTGTGGCCGCTGCCAAGCTTCCTTGCGCAGGCGGACCGCCGATTTGATCGGCTCGACATCGAAGAGCGTGTTGGCACCATGTTCGCCATAGGCTGGGTCAGATCGAGCGGAACACAAGGATCTGAAGCATCGTCGGCCGTGATTCGCGAATCCGCCGAAACCCTGCGCGATATGTTGCGCCCGAGCGATCTGATCGGGCGGATCGGCCCGACCCGCCTTGCCGCCTGGTGCGATGGAGTGGATCATCTGGTGGCTGCCGAACGGGGAGACCGTATCGTTGCACGGCTTGATGCGATGCTTGCTGGAACCGGGCGCCATGTTGCCATCGGGATCGCGTCCCGATGGTCGCGTTCGGGCGATGATCCGGCGGCGGTTCTCGCCAACGCCCGCTCTGGTCTCGAGCAGGCCCGGTTGACCGCCGCGACGACCGGGCGGCCCGCCGTGCGGATATGGCAGTCGGAGATTTCCTGATCCTTTCGTCAAAAGTCTGGAAAATCAGGCATTTTCCTCATGGGGGCGGACATCGAGGAACCGGCTGAGAAGCCAGTCCCCATCGATCTTCTCTTCCGTCAGTGCCATTGCCAGCACTTCGCTGCCGAATACCGGCGCGGCGAGAACCATGTCGGGGTGAACCCGCCGGACGCGCTCGAGGTTTTTTCGTGTGCTGACTGCGGCAACCTTCTTGGCATCCGTGCCAAGTTCCCGGACCGCAAGAACAACAAAGGCATTCTCCGAGTCGTCATCCGAAAGGGCGAGAATCGCTCGCGCATGCTCACCGCCAGCCTTGCGGAGCGTATCGAGGTCGGTTGGATCGCCGATCACCGTCTCGGCATCGCCGAAACTCGCATCCTCGAATTCCGTAATGACGATCACCGATTCACCACGATTGCGCAGTTCGCGGGCTGTATTCCGGGCAAGGACGCCATGGCCGGAAATGATGAAGTGGTTCACGCGTTTCATCTTCTGTCTCCGGGGACCGATCGTCCGGTTGATACGATTCTGGAGAACCGGGCCTATCACGGCTGTCAGCGCGGTCGCGAAAACCGTCAGGCCAAGCACGATGAGCGAGACAACGAAAAGCCGCGCGTTCTCGCTCTTGGGCAGGATATCGCCATAGCCCACGGTCGACATTGTAACGATAACGAAATAAAGCGCCGAGGGCAGGTTGGTGATCGGCGGGCTGAAGCCTGCGCCGAGGAGCAGTGACCCGAGCACGCCATACACCATCAAGACAAGGACCGAGGCCACCGCGAACAGCGTGCCGGCGGCAAGTGACGAGCGGGAGAAGTGATTGCGCGCAAGCAGGAGCGAAGCCAGCAGGGCGAGGATGTAGATGGATTCGCCGTCGAGCCGGGCGGCCGACTGGACATGGACGGTCAGCAGAAGCTGGGCAAGCGTGATCCCGATGGCCGAGAGCCAGGCGATGCGCGAGCGGCCCAGCAACCCCAGGGCGATCAGAAGCTGCAGTACGCCGACGACAACGGTCGGAACGCCGTTGAGGATCAGGCCTGGGATGTTCCCCGATATCGGGTGAATGGCACTGACCAGATTGGCGAGGTCGAGATGCAGGTATTCCGCGGCGAATTTCTGGATCGTGGGCAGGATCGCGAGTGCACCCGCAACGCCCACCGCGAGCGCGAGTGGAACATGCGGAAACCAAAGATCCATCCGCAGGCGCCGATACCAGCGGTGCCCAAGCAACCGCGGCTGCCGCATGATCAGTGAAAACACGCTAATCATCACGGCGCCCTGCGAGGCGGCCACCGGAGCCGCCGGCGTCTGTCATCTCACCATTCATCTGCTCCCGAGATGGGCGCAAATGGTCGGGGCCGCAACGCCCGTTCGTCAGGGAACGGAAATCTCGAAGCTTTCGACGACGGTATTGGCAAGCAGGCGCTTCGCCATTGATTCGGCGGCGGACCGAGCTTTTTCGCGGTCTGTCTCGGCAATGTCGAGCTCGATCAGCTTGCCGACACGGACATCGGTGACGCCATCATACCCCAGCCCCTCAAGAGCGTGGCCAATGGCCTTGCCCTGGGGATCCAGCACGCCGGATTTCAGCTTCACAGCGACCACAACCTTCATTGCATCGTCTCCGGGCCCTTCATGTCGCGGGTTCCGGCCTCGGGCAGTATGCCGAGCCGCTTTGCGACCTCCTGATACGCTTCCTCGACCCGGCCGAGGTCGCGGCGGAAACGGTCCTTATCCATCTTTTCGTTGGTCTTGGCGTCCCAGAGCCGGCAGTTATCAGGGCTGATTTCATCAGCGAGAACGATTCGCATATCCTCGTTCTCCCAAAGCCGGCCAAATTCGATCTTGAAATCGACCAGTACGATACCGACCCCAAGGAACAGGCCTGTAAGAAAATCGTTGATGCGCAGGCTGAGATGGACGATGTCGTCCATATCCTGCGTGCTGGCCCACCCGAATGCGGTGATATGGTCCTCCGACACCATCGGATCGTTCAACGCATCGTTCTTGTAGTAATACTCGATGATCGACCGGGGAAGCCGCGTGCCCTCGGGGATGCCCAGCCGGGTGCTCATGCTGCCGGCGGCAACATTGCGGATAACCACCTCGATCGGGATGATCTCAACCTCGCGCACGAGTTGTTCCCGCATGTTGAGCCGGCGGACGAAATGGGTTGGAATGCCAATCTCGCCGAGCCGCTGCATCAGAAATTCGCTGATGCGATTGTTCAACACACCCTTGCCGGTGATCACGCCTTTCTTCTGCGCGTTGAACGCGGTGGCGTCGTCCTTGAAATACTGCACGAGAGTACCGGGTTCCGGCCCTTCGAACAGAATTTTTGCCTTGCCTTCGTAGAGTTGCCGGCGACGCGCCATGGGTAAACCTCGTATCTCGGCGGCGAAAAGGAAATGAAGGGTGCCGCACGCGACCGGGTATATCAACCGGCGGCGGTTTGCGCCATGCCCGGAGCCGGAAGCTGCCCGTGAGGGCAGCTTCCATTTAGCCTCAGGCGGCTTTCTGTCTCAGCGCTGCGGGCAGACCGCTGATCGCCTGATCGATCAGGCCCTGATCGTGGGCCGCATCGATGGTTTCCTTGAGGACCCGTTCCGCCGCAAGGGCGGCGAGTGATGCGGCGGCTTCACGAACTTCTGCAACAGCTGCCGATTCGGCCGCCGCGATCCGCTCCCTGGCCATCTGTTCACGACGGCGGGCGGACGCTTCTGCTTCAGCCAGCAAGTCGGCGGCAAGACGTTCCGCCTCGCGACCGGCCATGGCGAGCATGTCCTTCGCTTGGGCGAGCGCCGCCTCGCGACGGGTTTCGGCATCCTTCAGCATTGCTTCGGCTTCAGCTCGCAGACGCGAGGCCTCGTCAAGCTCACGCTGAATTTCGGAGCTTCTCTGATCGAGCATCGTGGTGATCGCGCCGACGATTTTCTTGCCGAAGAAGAAGAGGAAAATCAGGACCGCAACGGTGACCCAGAAAGTTCCCTTGTCCCAAAGCGTACCGGTAAGGGCTTCATATTCCATGGTCGCTCACCCCTGGGTTGAAAGTGCCGCGATCGCCTGATCGACCCGGCCAGGCTCCACAGCCTCACCCGTCAGGCGGTGCAACAGGCTGGACGCCACATCGCGGGCGATTGGGCCCAAAGCGTTCACCGCGGCGCGGCGCGCTGCCTCGATTTCGGTTTCGGCTGCGGAAATCTGCGCATCGAGCCGCTCGTTCAGCGTCGAGGATTGTGCCCGGGCGCGTTCCTTGGCGGCATTCACCGCTTCGGCGATTGCACCCTGGCTCGATTCCCGCGCATTCTGAATCGCGAGATTGAGTTCCCGGACGGCATGTTCGGCCTCCGCCTTGGCGCGGCGGGCGGTTTCAAGGTCGCTTGCAATGCGGTTGTGGCGGTTCTCGATCACGCCGCCGATCCTGGGCAGGGCCCAGCGCGCCAGAATGAAGTACAGCGCGACCATGATGACCGCCATCCACACGACCTGCGCGCCGGTCAGCGGATTGGCAAAATCCATCTGTGGCATCTTGCCTTCAGCAACGGCTATAGCCGGCGTCAGGCCCAGGGTGGTGGCGGCGAGCAGTATGGTGGTTCGGCGCATCGCGTGAAGTGTCCCTGCCGGTGGTTCAGGCGAACAGGATGATGAGCGCGATGACCAGCGCGTAGAGGGCAACAGCTTCGGTCAGCGCGAAGCCGAGCAGAACGTCGCGGAACATCTTGTCGCGCGCCGCCGGGTTGCGGCCGACCGCACCGACAAAAGCGCCGAACAGGTTGCCGATACCGACGCCCGCGCCGGCAACGCCGATGGTCGCCAGACCCGCACCGACGTCGCGAGCAAGCAGAAGGGTGTCAATGGCCATAACTAGGGTTCCTTTCAGTTCGAGCGGTAGCTGAGGCCGGTCAGGCCGGTGGAGGTGAAGGGATGCGCGACGCGATCAATGCATATGGATCGCATCGTGCAGGTAAAGGCAGGTCAGGATCGCGAACACGTAAGCCTGCAGGAACGCGACCAGAAATTCGAGCGCGGTGAGTGCGATGTTGAGGCCGAGCGGGATGATCGCAGCGACAACGCCGACGGCGCCGAGACCCGAGACCAGCATCAGCATGAAGCCGGCGAACACTTCCCACATCACGTGTCCAGCGGTGATGTTCGCGAACAGTCGGACCGAAAGCGAAATCGGGCGGGAGAGGAAGGAGACGATTTCGATCGGGATCAGCAGCGGCAACAGCCAGCCCGGGACGCCCGGCGGCGAAAAGAACTTCAGGAAGCCGATGCCGTGATACCAGAACCCCACCAGCGTCGAGAGGGCGAAGACGAACAGCGCCAGAGCGCCGGTGATCGCGATGTGGCTGGTGAAGGCAAAGAAATACGGGAACAGGCCGAGGATGTTGCCGATCAAGATGAATGCGAACAGGGTGAAGACGAAGGGAAAGAAGCGTTTGCCTTCCTCGCCGATCGTGTCCAGCACCATGTTGTGAACGAATTCATAGCTGATCTCGGCAAGCCCCTGCATGCGGCCGGGAACCAGCGCGCGCTGGCGCAGGGCGATCACGAAGAGCGAGGTGACGATCACGGCGGCGAGCAGCATCATCTGGTTCGAATTTGTGAATTCGATCGCCTTGCCGAACGCACCGAATCCGGTGGTCAGCTGGAACTGCCCCAGAGCGTTGATCCCCGATTCTTGCGCCATCCGTATCCTCCGGTCAGTCCTTGTCGCCTGGCCCCATGGCCCGGAACACGTTTCGAAGCCCCGCAGCCGCGCCAATGGGCACGAAGCCAATCATGAACCAGGGTGCTGAATGAAAAAGCCGATCCAGTCCATAGCCGATCGCAACCGCCACGACCAGTGACGCCACCATCTCGGCGCCCAGCCGTGTTGCGACGCTGAACGGATTGGGACCCTTGTCCTGCTGCGCGGCGCCATTGGCGGGCTTGTCGAGCCCGGCACGGCTGCGCGCGGCGGCAAGGCGCTGATCGAAATCGCTCCGATCATCTGGCCCCTGAGCCGGTTCGTCACTCATTTTCACACCCTTACGCCCGCCGACAGGCGGCAGCGGTTGCTACCGATGCTGCCGTTCCAAGTCAACATATCGCGAGCGTGAAATCTATTCCGCGGCAATCGCCCCGGCGGGCTCGACCATTGCCGCCGCAGTGCCGAGATCCACCGACAGGACGCGCGAAATTCCGCGCTCCTGCATCGTGACGCCATAGAGGCGGTCCATGCGCGCCATCGTGTGATGGTGGTGGGTCACGACGATGAACCGCGTGCCGGTGTCCTGGGAGATATCTTCCAGCAGGCGGCAGAAGCGTTCGACGTTCGCATCGTCGAGCGGGGCGTCGACCTCGTCGAGGACGGAGAGCGGCGCGGGATTGCAGCGGAAGACCGCAAATATCAGCGACAGGGCGGTAAGGGCCTGCTCGCCGCCGGAGAGAAGAGACAGCGTTGCGAGTTTCTTGCCCGGCGGTTCCGCGAAGATCTCGAGCCCGGCTTCGAGCGGGTCGTCGGAGCCGGTGAGGGCGAGATGGGCGCGCCCGCCGCCGAACATCCGGGTGAACAGCGCCTGAAAATGTCGGTCGATCTCGGTGAAGACGGCCGAGAGGCGCTCGCGCCCTTCCCGGTTGAGATGGCCGATCGAACCGCGCAGCTTGGCGATTGCGCTGGTGATTTCGTCGCGGTCGCGCTCGATCGCGGCGAGGCGGGTCTCGATCTCGCCGACCTCGATATCAGCGCGCAGGTTGACGGGGCCCATCTCGTCGCGTTCGCGGGTGAGGCGCTCGAACCGCTTTCGCGCCTTGTCGGCGGCGTCGGGCGATGGAGTGTCCACTGCGGGCAAAACGGGATCAATCCCCAGACGTTCCAGCATCTTTTCTGCGACGGTGCCCCAGGTGTGGTCGGCTTCGCGCACAGCCGATTCGGCGCCGATGCGGGCTTCACGGGCGCGGGCGAGATCCTGTTCCGCGGCGCGCGCGGCGGTCGAATTCAGCCGCGCCGCGTCTTCGGCGCCGGCAAGGTCCCGCGCGGCGGCGCGGTGTTCGCGCTCCGCCATTTCCAGTTCGGCGCCCGCCTCGGCCCGCCGTTCTCGCGGGCCGCTGTCGGCCCCAAGGGATTCGAGGCCGGCTTCGGCCTCTCGCAAGCGGGCGGCGAGGTCGGTGCGGCGATCATCGGCGTCACGTGCGCGCTCGGCCCAGTCCGCCTGTTCGCGGATGATCGTCTCCAGACGGCGCGCGCGGGTTTCCATTTCCGTTTGCAGGCGTTGCAGCGCCTGGGTTGTCTCGCTGTCGCGCCGGCGGCTCTCCGCGAGGGTTGCGCGCGCGCGATCGAGCGCGTCGCGAAGGGCCTGGGCGTCGTCGAGTGTCGTGAATTCGGCCTCGATGGCCGCAAGGGCGGCACGCGCTTCGCCCGCCTCGGCCTCGATCCGGGCGCGCGTCTCGGCGGCGGCGGCTTCGCGGGCGGCCAGCCGTTCGGCTTCGGCCGCCAGCCGGCTCGCGGTCTCCGCCGTCGTGCGCAGATCCTTGCGGGCCCGGTCGATCGCCGATTCGGCGGCGCGGCGGGCGGTGCGCGCCTCCTCTTCGGCCCGCCTCGCGTCGCGCTCTGCGGCTTCGGCGTTCTGCAGCGCGGCGCGGGTGGCCTCGGCGGTTTTCCGTGCGCCCGCGAAAGAGACGTCGAGCTCATCCAACCGGTTGCGCTGGGCGAGGCGGACTGCCGCCTCGGTCGGCGCGCCGGGGCGGACCACGAACCCGTCCCAACGCCAGACTCCACCCTCTATCGACACGAGGATCTGACCCGGACGGAGCGTTGCCTGCAAGGCATCGCCGTCGGCGCCATTGGGCAGCAGGAGGATATGATCGAGGGCGCGCCTGAGCGAGTCTGGCGCGGTGATCGTCTCGCCGATCCGGGGGAGCACGGCATCGGACGCGATTGGCTGAAGGGGGCGCCAGTGCCGGGCGGCGCTGGCCTGCTCGCCAGCCGAGAGTTCGGCGCCCAGGGCTGCGCCAAGTGCCGTTTCCAGCCCAGCGGGAACCTTGATCCGGTCCAGCACCGGGTCGGGGTCGCGGCCGAATTTCTGGGCGAGCAGGGCTTTCAGTGCATCGGTTTCGGCCTTTAGCCGCGCTGCCGCGCCGTCCGCTTCGGTCGCGGCGGCGCGGGCGTGGATGGCGGCGGCATGGGTTTCCGCGCGCCGTGCTTCCGCTTCCTCCACCCGGCCTTGAGCCTCGGCATAGGCGGCTTCCGTTGCGGCCACGGCCTGTTCAGCCGCTTCGCGAGAGGCTTCCGCCGCGGCGAGACGCTGGGGTGAAACGAGGGCTGCCCGGGCTGTGGCATGGGTCGCCTCGGCGTCCCTGGCCCGCCGATCCGCCTGGCTTGCGGCGCCGCGGGCCTGGCTCAGCCGGCTCTCCATCGCCTGGCGCTGGGCCTGGGCGCGGGCGGCGGCTTCGGTGGCCTGCTGGGCTGCGGTTTCACACTGTGCGAGGGCGACCGACGCAGCCTCGGCCTCGTGCCGCGCCTGTTCGATCCGGGCGGGAGCCTGCGCATGATCGGCTGCAAGTCGCGAACGCTCGGCCTCGAGACGTATTGCGGCGGCCTCGGCATCCTGTGCGATGCGTTCGGCGCCGGCATGGTCCTTTCGCAGGGTTGCCACCCGCGCTTCGGCTTCGTGCCGGGCGGCTTCGAGGCGCGCGATTTCGGCATCGATCTGCTCCGCGAGAATCCGCGCACGCTCGAGGCGCGTGCGCGTTGCCGCCTCGCGCGCGCGCAAGGCGGGCAGCGCGTCGTTCTGCGAGGCCTCGCGGCCCAGTACATCGTCGCGGATCTGCTCGGCGCGGCCGACCTCGGCGTCGGCCTTGGCGAATTCCGCGCGCGCCGCGCGGCGCCGGCGCTCGGCGAGTTCGCGTTCGATCGCCAGATATTCAGCCTCGGCATCGCGGATCAGCCCGGAGATGTTCCGGTAGCGGTTGGCCTGGCGCGCCTGCTTGCGCAACTCGGCGAGGCGGGCCTCCTGCTGGGTGCGCAGATCGTCCGCCCGGAGCAGGTTCTGCTCGGCCGCGCGCAGCTTAAGCTCGGCTTCGTGCCGGCGGGCGTGCAGGCCGGTGATGCCGGCGGCTTCCTCGAGCAGGGCGCGCCGTTCGTCCGGACGGGCATTCACCAGGGCGGAAACCCGGCCCTGGCTGATCATCGCGGAATTGCGGGCACCGGAGGCGAGGTCGGCGAAGAGGGTCGCGACATCGCGCGCCCGCACCTCGCGCCCGTTGATTCTGTAGGCGCTGCCGCTGCCGCGCTCGATCTTGCGGGAGACCTGTAGTTCCGGCTCGTTCTGGAACGGCACCGGGGCGAGACCCGCCGTGTCGGTCAGGGTAATCGACACTTCGGCAAGATTCCGCGCGGCGCGCGCCATCGTGCCGGCGAAAATCACGTCCTCCATTTCGCCGCCGCGCAGCGACTTCGCGCTGGCCTCGCCCATCGCCCAGCGGAGCGCGTCGACCACGTTCGACTTGCCGCAGCCATTCGGTCCGATGATGCCGGTCAGCCCTGGCAGGATGTCGATCGTGGTCGGATCGGCGAAGCTCTTGAACCCGCTGATCCGCAGGCGGGCGAAACGCGCGGGCAAGCCGGACCTACGCCGCCTTCAGCCAGGAGGAGAAGGTGTCGAACGACACAGCGCCCTCCCGCTTGCGGCCATTGATGATGAAGGTAGGGGTCGAGTTCACCTTGTAGGTCTTCTCCGCGCCGTTCAACTCGTTGAGGACGAAGGCGCGCAGCTTCTTGTTCGCGATGGCGGCGTCGAAGGTCGCCCGGTCCATCCCGGCGAGGGCGGCGTAGCGGAACAGCGCGTTCTGGTAGTCCTTGGGCGTTTTCAGCTCTGGCGCGTAGGCCCATTCATCCTGCGTGCGGAAGAGTTCCGAGATGAATGGGAAATATGCCTTCGCCGGCAGCGCGCGGGCGATCTGCGCGGCCCAGAGGGCATCCTCGTTCAGCGGGAAGTCCTTGAACACGTAATATACCTTGCCCGGCTTCACATAGGTTTCGATGACCTTAGGCAGCGCGTGGGTGGCGAATTCCGCGCAATGCGGACAGTTGAGGGAGAAATATTCGAAGATTTTGACGGGGGCGTCCGGATTGCCGAGGCTGCGAACCGAATAGGGAGAATCGGTGTCTGCCGCGGCGGCGAATGCCGGGAGCGAAGTTCCGATGCCACCGGCGCTCACAAGTCCAGCCACCATACCTAGTAGCGAACGACGATCCATATCAAGAAATCCCCTATATGTTGTGTAGCTGGAACGCGCGACATCGTCGAGCGGAAACCGCGCCAGCCGCCGTCTGAATAGCGGAACACCCATATCGTGACGAGAGCAAGGCTGCGTGAATTCGTGCGAGAATGATTTTGTCCCGCCCGATCGCCCTCAGGACGTTGCCAAGGCCGCCGCCTCCGCTATACCGGCGGCATGAATTTGAAGGATCACATCCGCGGCATCCCCGATTTTCCGAAACCGGGTATCCTCTTCTATGACATCTCCACCCTCATCCGACACGCCGATGCGTGGCAGGTGGCGATGGGACGTCTGGCCAATGTGGTGCGGGCATATCACCCTGATCTGCTCGCGGGTGTGGAAAGCCGCGGCTTCATTCTCGCGGCGCCGCTCGCCCTCAAGCTTGGGTGCGGGTTCATCATGCTTCGCAAGCGCGGCAAACTGCCGGGGGCGACTGTCGGCTACGACTATGATCTGGAATATGGCACCGACCGGATCGAGATCCAGGCCGATGCCGTTCAACCGGGTCAGCGTGTCGTTGTGGTTGACGATCTGCTCGCGACAGGCGGCACGATGGCGGCCGGCATAAGCCTGCTGCGGAATGTTGGCGCCACAGTGCCGGCGGCGGCCGCGCTCATAGAACTGGAGTTCCTGAAAGGACGGGATCGTCTTGACGTGCCGTTCGAAGCTCTTGTCAGTTACGACCGCTAGGTCCGGTTCGAGAGGTTCACCAGGGTGAGGCGCCGGTTCGTCCTCGGCGCGTTTAGCGCGACATTGGCGTGGGTGGTTCCCGGGATATCCTCCGCCGCAACCAGCGTTACGCCGAACAACACGGTCTTTGCTGATACGCTCGAACATGACTATCGCATTCTGGTGGGAGGCTTGCCCGGCGGGAGGACCGATCGCTGGGCTCATGCGATTTCGCTCGGGCTTCAAACCATACTCTCGCCTAACACTGCGTTGCGTATTGAAACGGCAGGGGGGCGGGATGGCGTTACGGGTGCCAACCGGCTGCAGACCCTTGTCACGGCGGATGGACATACCGGGGCGCTGCTGCCTGGCGCGGCGGCGATTGCTTACCTGACCGGTGATCCGCGTGTTCATTTTCGGCCGGGGGAGTGGATTCCCATTCTTGCCGGAATCAATCCGGGCGTGATTGTGGTGCGGGGCGGGATCGCCAGGCTTGCGCGGCCCAATCCTCTCCGCCTTGCCGCGGCGGCGCCGGAAAGCCCCGATCTTGCCGCGATTTTGGCATTCGAGCGGCTTGGTGTCCCGATTGCGCCAATTTTCGGGCTTCGCGACGTGTCGGCCGTGGCGCGAGCCTTCAGACTTGGAGAGGCGGATGCCGTGTTGCTCGCCGGAGAGGATATTCCGGCGGATCTTGCCTCCCTGCAGGCGGCGGACGGCAGCGCGATCTGCACGCTCGGTAGTCCCGATCAGGCTGGCGGGACGAAGCGGGACCAGCACTTTCCCGCCTTGCCGACAGTTGAAGAACTCGCCTTGTCCCGCAACGTGGCAACGCTGCCAGCGCCGCTTGAACGTGCCTATCAGGCGGTACTGGCGGCGAGCCGGCTGGATTTCGTCCTGATCCTGCCGCGGCTGACGCCCGCGGTTTCCGTCGCGCTCTGGCGCCAGGCCGCGTTGGGGGCGACCGGCCAGTCTGCCCTGCAATCCGCCGCGGCGGCGAGTGCAATCAGCCTCACGGTGGAGAGCGCCGGCCTCGCCCTGTCACCGATCGCGGCGCCGCCCGATGCGCTTCTGGCTTTGCGGCAGTTTCTGTTCACACGGTTCGGCTGGCGGCCGAACTGATGCTGATTTCATCGGGAACCGGCGACTGAATGGCGAAGAGCGCCACCCGTTTCGTATGCAATGAATGCGGCGCCGTGGTCCCGAAATGGGCGGGCCGATGCGAGGCTTGCGGCGCCTGGAACACCCTCGAGCCGCAAACGGTCATGCCAACCGGCACGGGACGCAAGGCAGCCGTTCAGACCGGAAGGGGTGTCGATTTCGTCGGGCTGGCGGGGGAGACGCCTCCGCCGCCACGAATTCCGCTTGGCATCGACGAGTTTGATCGTGTCCTTGGGGGAGGGATGGTGCCGGCCTCCGTCATTCTGGTGGGCGGCGATCCGGGGATCGGTAAATCTACATTGCTGTTGCAGGCAGCGGCCCGGCTCGCCGCTTCCGGTCAGCGGGTGCTTTATGTTTCAGGCGAGGAATCGGTCGCGCAGATCAGGCTGCGCGCCGAACGGCTGGACCTCAAGTCCGCGCCCGTCAATCTGGCCTCTGCGACAGTGCTTGCCGACATTCTCGGTTCGCTGCGCGCCGAGGGCCATGCCGCGCTCGTCGTGATCGACAGCATCCAGACGATCTGGGATGAGACGATCGAATCGGCCCCCGGCACGGTGAGCCAGGTGCGCGCCAACGCCTTTGCCTTGATCCAGGCAGCAAAGACGCAGGGATTCGCGCTCATGCTGGTTGGGCATGTGACCAAGGAAGGCGCGCTCGCCGGGCCTCGTGTGCTCGAACACATGGTCGACGTGGTGCTGCATTTTGAGGGCGATCGCGGCCATCAGTTCCGCATTTTGCGGGGGGCCAAAAACCGCTTCGGCGCCACCGATGAGATCGGTGTATTTGAAATGACCGGAAAGGGTCTGGCCGAGGTCGCGAATCCGTCGGCTCTCTTTCTCGCCGAACGGCACGGCAACGTCACGGGCAGTGCGGTGCTTGCGGGCCTGGAGGGGTCACGGCCTGTCTTGATGGAGGTGCAGGCGCTGCTCTCGGCCAATGGGGCGGGATCGGCGCGGCGCTCGGTGATCGGGTGGGATCAGGGCCGGCTGTCGATGCTGCTGGCTGTTCTCGACGCGCGCTGCGGCCTGAAACTTGGTGGTCAGGATGTGTATCTCAATATCGCCGGCGGATTGCGCGTTTCCGAGCCCGCCGCGGATCTCGCTGTCGCCGCAGCGCTCATTTCGGCAGCGAGCGGCGTGCCGGCCGATCCGGAAACCGTTTTCTTTGGCGAGATCGGTCTGTCCGGCGAACTGCGTCAGGTGGCTCAGGCGGAACTGCGGTTGAAGGAGGCGGTGAAGCTTGGCTTCACAAGGGCCGTTCTGCCTCGCCGTGTGGCCGGAGGACAAAGGCGCCTCTTGTCGCCGGAGGGCATGTCGTTGATGGAATACGGACATTTGAGCGATCTTGTTGCGGCCATGGGGGGTAATGGCGGCAACAGGGAGGAGGAATTATGACCTGGGCTGATGGTGTCGCGATTGCCGTCATATTGCTTTCGGGCGTGCTGGCTCTGGCCCGCGGCTTCGTTCGCGAGGTTCTGGGTATCGGTGCCTGGATCGGCGCCGGTGCGGCTGCCTTCCTTCTCTATCCCGATATCGAGCCGCAGATTACCGGCATTGTGGGCAATCCGAAGCTGGTTCTGCCGGTTTCGGTCGGCGTCGTGTTCATCGTTGTGCTCATCGTGCTGTCGATCCTGAGTGCATGGCTCGGATCGCTCGTGCGGGATTCGGCTCTTTCCGGCATCGATCGCACGCTTGGCCTGGCTTTCGGCCTTGCCCGAGGTGGCGTGATCGTGTGCCTAGCCTATATCGGTATGTCGATTTTCCTGCAGCCACCGGAATGGCCGGCGGCGATCCGGGATGCGCGGTTTCTGAATTACGCCGAGAGCGGCTCCGCGTTTCTGGTGGCATTTCTCCCGGCGGCCTACAGGCCCCATATCGACAATCTAGGGCCGGACGGAGTTGCGGCGCCAGCGCGTTCGAGTACTGCCGCAGGCGGGGCAGGACCCAGCCAATAGGTGTGGGAATGGTTTGATCCTCGACAGGGCCGAACCGAGGCATTATGTGACAATCCTGGGTCGCAAGGGGATCAGGCGGCGTGACACAATCCAAAATTCCAACGACTGTTGGCGACGACGACAAGCTGCATGAGGAATGTGGTGTCGTAGGCGTCTGGAATGTCGCGGATGCCGCGGCAATCACTGCGCTCGGCCTGCATGCGCTCCAGCATCGCGGCCAGGAGGCGACCGGGATCGTCACGCATGACGGCGTGCGCTTTCATGCGCATAAGGGGATCGGCCTTGTCGGTGACAATTACGGCGACGCAAAGGTCATGGCCGGTTTGCCGGGGACCCGTGCGATCGGGCACAATCGCTATGCGACGACGGGTGCGACGCTCCTGCGGAATGTTCAGCCGCTGTTTGCGGAATTCGAGTTCGGAGGCCTCGCTGTTGGCCATAACGGCAATCTGACCAACGCGCATACGCTGAAACGGACACTGGTCCGTCGCGGTTGCCTGTTTCAGTCGACAACCGACTCCGAGGTTTTCGTTCACCTGATCGCCATCAGCCTGTATGCGACCGTGCTCGACCGTCTGATCGATGCGGTCAAACAGGTCCAGGGCGCCTATTCGCTGGTTGCGCTGACCAACGACATGCTGATCGGCGTTCGCGATCCCTTGGGGGTCCGCCCGCTGATCCTGGGGCGGACACATGGGGCTGACGCGAGCGGCCCGGGCTGGGTACTGGCGTCGGAAAGTTGCGCGCTGGAGATGGTCGGCGCCGAATTCGTGCGCGATATCGAGCCTGGTGAGATCGTGGCGATTGATCGCGGCGGCGTGCGGAGCCTCAAGCCGTTCGTGCCGCAAAAGCCGCGCTTCTGCGTTTTTGAATATATTTATTTCGCCCGGCCGGATTCGGTTGTCGATGGAAAGTCGGTCTATGAGGCGCGCAAGCGCATCGGCCACGAGCTTGCCCAGGAATCGCCTGTCGAAGCCGATCTGATCGTTCCCGTCCCCGATTCCGGCGTGCCGGCCGCGATGGGGTATGCCGAACGCAGCGGCATTCCGTTCGAACTTGGCATTATCCGCAATCACTATGTCGGGCGGACGTTCATCGAGCCGACGGATCAGATTCGCCATTTAGGCGTGCGGCTGAAGCATTCGGCCAATCGGCCCGCGCTGGAGGGCAAACGCGTGGTACTGGTCGATGATTCGATCGTGCGTGGTACCACCTCGAAGAAGATTGTGGAGATGGTGCGCGCGGCCGGCGCACGCGAGGTTCACATGCGGATATCCTCGCCACCGACCACGCATTCCTGCTTCTATGGAATCGACACGCCGGAGCGGGCCAAGCTGCTGGCCGCTCGCAACAGCGAGGCGGAAATGGCCGCGCTGATCGGAGTCGACAGCCTCGCCTTCATCTCGATCGACGGGCTTTATCGCGCCTTGGGCCATAGCGGGCGCGACGCGGAGGCGCCAGCCTATTGCGATGCCTGCTTCAGCGGCGATTATCCGATCCCGTTGACAGACCACGCCGAGCCGCGAGACCCTCAATTCTCGCTATTGGCGGAGCTGGCCTGATTGTTGTCGGGCTTGGGTTTCCGGACATGAAAATGCTGGAGAGGATCAGGGCCATGACGATGTCGATGAAAACACGGATGCCGACGCCGGGCGAGGCGCTGCCTGGTCGCGCGACGCCAATGCCGGTTCCCGAATTTCACCATGTCAGCGGTGCCCGGCTTGCTGCACCTTATCCGCCGGGAACGGAGGTCGCGCTGTTCGGCCTTGGCTGTTTTTGGGGCGCCGAGCGTAAATTCTGGCAGATCCCGGGTGTTGTGGTGACGGCGGTTGGGTATGCGGGCGGGTTCACGCCGAACCCGACATATGAAGAGGTGTGTTCCGGCCGCACGGGTCATGCCGAGGTTGTTCTGGTTGTCTTCGACCCGAAAGTGACGTCGTTCCAGGCGCTGTTGCGGGTGTTCTGGGAAAGCCACGACCCGACGCAGGGTATGCGCCAGGGCGGTGATATCGGCACGCAATATCGTTCGATCATCTGTGCAATGTCGGATACGCAGTTGAGCGTTGCCGAAGCATCCCGCGATTCGTACCAGTCAGCGCTCTCCGCGGCTGGCTTCGGCTCGATCACCACGGAAATTGCTCCCGCGCCGACCTTCTTTTTCGCGGAGGCGTATCACCAGCAATATCTGGCCAAGAACCCGAACGGCTATTGCGGGCTCGGCGGGACGGGCGTGGGTTGCCCCGTCGGCGTAATGTTCGCCGCCTAGAGCACTTTCCGATCCATCCAGATCGGATATCGCGCTCTATGATATTGATAATTAGAGCATCACCCGGTCAGGTGCTTCCACCCGACCGGAGCGGCTTTCCAAGGGTTGAGGATATATCCGCATTCGACTTGCGTTGACTCTCAAGCCTCAGTGGACCGAGACCGGAGCAAGTTCGTGCTGGACGATCGCTGCTCGGGCGACGTTGTTGTCGGCCGCGACGGCCATCGGCACGCCGTTGGCGGCGAATACGCCAAATGCCGGGCCGGACGGCGTCATGATTGGGCGGACATACGCGATTTCCTGGAGCCCGAGATCGGCGAGTTGCGACTCGGTAATATGATGCGGGTCAAGAAACGCCTGGAACGGCGCATCATCGGCGATGCCGTCGTGGGCCTTGATGTTCATGTCAGGAACCCTCCTGGAGTTCACGGCCGACCACACGCGATGCAATCGCGTCGCTATCGAGCGTGCGTGCCGTGCTGGCGCCATTCTGGCCGCCAGCACCTTTCTTGATGGCGATCGTCCGGATTTTCGCTTCCGGCAACGGCCGTGCGAGGTCGATATGCAGGAGCCCATTATCCAGCCATGCTCCCTTGACCTCGATGCCTTCGGCGAGAACGAAAGCCCGCTGGAACTGCCGTGCGGCGATCCCGCGATGCAGGAAGATCCGTCCCTGCATGTCGTCATTCTGCCGGCCGCGGATCACCAGTTGATTGTCTTCCTGTGTAATCTGGAGATCATCCATCGTGAATCCGGCGACAGCGATCGTGATGCGCAGGCTCGTCGAACTCAGTTGTTCGATGTTATAGGGCGGATATCCCTCCGACGAAGCCTTTGCGGCACGTTCAATCACCTGCTCAAGATGATCGAAGCCCAGAAACAGGGGCGAAGTAAAAACGCGAGTGGTCAAAGCCTCCTCCTTTCGAGCGAGACAAGCGAAACCCGAACGGCGTTTCGCACACCCGAAATGGGCATAAATCGCGGCCAATGCAAGTACCGATTGATCGGGCGGAGCGGCAGGGCTACATGGCGCGGATGAGCGTGACGACCGATATTGCCGATGCCGGTATCCCCGAGATCCTGATCGTGCCCGACAAGCGGCTGCGCATGAAGGCGCGCCGGATTGTCGGCGCCGACCGCGACGAGGTCGCCGAGTTGGTTCCGCGGATGTTCGCGGCCATGTATCGCGCGCCGGGCATCGGTCTTGCGGCTCCGCAAATCGGTGTGTCGCTGCGCCTGGTGGTCATGGATCTGGCGCCGGATGACCAGAGACAGCCCATCGTCATGATCAACCCGGAAATCACTGCGCGCAGCGAGGAGCTGGTGTCGCGCGAGGAAGGCTGCCTGTCATTGCCGGGACAATACGCCGAGGTGATCCGGCCGGGGCAGATCAGCGTGTCGTTCGAGGACGAGGGCGGCAGGAAGCGGATTATGGAGGCTGATGGACTTCTGGCCGCCTGTATCCAGCATGAGATCGATCATCTGGATGGTGTCCTGTTCGTGGACCATCTCTCGGCGCTCAAGCGGAACATGATCCTGCGCAAGCTGGCGAAGGATCTGCGCGAAAAGGCGGCCCGAAAGCCGGCGCGCTGATGCGTCTGGTCTTCATGGGCTCGCCGGGATTTGCGGTTCCGGCGCTGAAGGCGCTGCATGGCGCAGGCCATGACGTGGTTGCGGTCTATTGCCAGCCGCCGCGCCCGGTTGGGCGAGGGCATCGAATTCACAAATGCCCCGTTCACGAGGCGGCCGACGGGCTCGGTCTGTCGGTTCGGACGCCGGAACGTCTGCGTCGCGACGATGCCGAAAGAGCCTATTTCCGCAGCCTTGATCTCGATGTTGCCGTTGTTGCCGCGTATGGGCAGATGCTGCCTCCGGACATGCTGGCGACACCCCGGCGCGGCTGTATCAATATCCACGCCAGCCTGTTGCCGCGCTGGCGTGGCGCTGCACCGATCCATGCCGCAGTGCTGGCGGGTGACGCACAGACCGGCGTCACCATCATGCAGATGGACGAGGGGCTGGATACCGGTGCGATGCTTCTGGCCGAGTCGCTGCCGATCGGTCCGAACGATACAACGGCGGATCTGCATGACAGGCTCGCTGCCCTTGGCGCCAATCTGATTCTCAAGGCTCTGCAAGCGGATTGCATTCCGGTCCCACAGCCTGAAACAGGGGCGACCTATGCCCCCAAACTGTCGAAGGCGGATGCCGTGATCGACTGGTCCGAGCCGGCGGAAGCGATTCTGCGGCGAATTCGGGCCTTCCAGCCCTGGCCGGGTACGGAGACCCGCCTGGACGGCGAGACGCTCAAGATCATGTGGGCGCACGCGGCAGCGGGACATGGCGAACCGGGAACGGTGCTTGATGATCACCTGACCATTGCCTGCGGCGAGGCCGCGATCCGGCCGACACTGGTGCAACGCGCAGGACGCGCCGCCATGCCCGCAGAGGCGTTTCTGCGTGGTCATCCAGTTGGCATCGGGACGCGTCTCGGGTGACGCGCTGGGCGCTTCGGCTTGAATATGACGGCAGGGACTTTGTTGGCTGGCAGCGCCAGGAGAACGGGCTGTCGGTGCAGGAGGTTCTGGAGACGGCCGCGTCTCGGTTGTGTGGTGGTGTTGTGCCGGAAAGCGTTGTCGCCGGTCGCACGGATGCGGGGGTGCATGCCGCCGGTCAGGTCGCCGCTCTTGAACTGCCGGACCCGTTCGACGCGCGGGCGGTTCGGGAGGCGTTGAATTTCCACATGAAACCGCATCCGGTGGTGGTGCTTGCAGCCGCGCGGGTTCCATCGGCGGACTGGAGCCCGCGCTTTTCGGCGACCGGGCGCTCGTATCGCTACCTGATCCTCAACCGATACGCCCGCCCAGCCTTGCAGGAGGGCTTCGTCTGGCATGTGAAGGCGCCGCTCGATGTGCCGGCGATGCACCAAGCGGCCCAGTCCCTCCTGGGTCGCCATGATTTCACCAGTTTCCGGGCCAGCGCCTGTCAGGCGACGTCGCCGCTGCGTACGCTCGATCGGCTCGACGTCGTGCGGAATGGTGACTTGGTGGTGATCGAGGCGGATGCGCGCAGCTTTCTTCATCACCAGGTGCGGAACATGGTCGGCACACTCAAGTTGGTCGGCGATGGGCGCTGGCCGGTCGCCCGCGTGGCCGAGGCTCTTGCCGCGCGCGATCGTGCCGCGGCCGGGCCGACCGCGCCGGCAGATGGTTTGTCTCTCATCGCGGTCCACTACGCGGCCGATCCATTCATGCCGAACTGACGGGCAGGGCGCTTGTTCTGTTGCTTTGGCGGCCCGATATCGTCTAGAGCGATAAGGCTGCAGTTATATTTGTCCACAATGACAGGAGACCGACATAGCCAGACTACCTGCTCCGCCGAGCCCGCCAAACCGCGAAGGCCCGCGCGTGAATGAAGATATTCGTGTCCCTCAGGTTCGCCTCATCGACCAGGAGGGCGAAATGCTCGGTGTCATGAGCACGAGAGAGGCGCAGCGCCGCGCCGGCGAGGTTGGGCTTGATCTTGTCGAGATCAGCCCGAACGCCGATCCGCCAGTCTGTAAACTGCTCGATTATGGCAAATTCAAATACGAGCAGCAGAAGAAGAAAAATGAGGCGCGCAAGAAGCAGAAAGTGATCGAGATCAAAGAGATCAAGGTCCGCCCAAATATCGACGAAAACGATTATCAGGTGAAACTGCGCGCCATGAAGAGCTTCATTGGCGAAGGCGATAAGGTTAAGGTCACCCTACGCTTTCGCGGACGTGAAATGGCCCATCAGGAACTCGGTGTCAAAGTGCTGGAACGTATCCGTATTGACATGGAGACCGACACCAAGGTCGAACAGATGCCGAAGATGGAAAACCGGCAGATGATCATGGTGCTCAGCCCGCGCTGAGCACCCGTTCCACATCATGCTGGCATTCGTGACGGGGCTCACCGCGGAAGCCAGCCTCCTGCGCGATATGGGGGTACGGGTCGTTGTTGGTGGCGGAACACCGGAGGGCGCGCTTCACGCCGCGCAATCTCTTGTGCAGGACAAGCGGGTTTCGGCGGTCATCAGTTTCGGCCTGGCGGGCGGACTGGATCCAGGCCTTGCGGCGGGGGATCTTCTCGTCCCGGGACGAATACTGGATGGGCACGGCGCGATTTTTCCTTGTGACGATGAGCTCGCTGAGATGTTCGGCGGTGTGACTGTCGGCGCCATGATCGGTGGCGGGCAGGTCGCTGTGACGCCTGAGGCCAAGATGACGCTTTATGCGTCGACTGGGGCCTCCGCGATCGATCTTGAGTCTGCGGCCGTTGCGGGCGTCGCTTTGGCAAATGGCTTGAAATTTGCCGTCTTGCGGGCTGTTGCCGATCCGGCCGGGCGGCATCTGCCTCCGGCGGCTCTGCTTGCGCTTGGCGCGGATGGCCGTATCGCCGTCGGTAGGGTCATGCAGAGCGTGTTGCGCCAACCCGCACAGATACCGCATCTGCTCTCACTCGCGCGCGAGGCCGCGGCTGCGCGGCGCACCCTGCAACGCGCATTGCAGGGCTACAGATCGAGGGTCAGCGCCACCGGAACGTGATCGGAGCCACGTTCCCAATCCCGCGCGTCCTGAAGAATGATGTGCCGGGTCAGGCAGCCGGACAGGTCTGCCGAGACCCAGATGTGATCGAGGCGGCGGCCGCGGTTGGAGGCTCTCCAGTCCCGGTTCCGATAAGACCACCATGTGTAAAGCTTCTGATCATCCGGCACGAAATGCCGGATGGCATCGATGAAGCCTTCGCGTCGCCAGGCGTTCAGCCCCTCGGTTTCCGGAGGGGTATGACTGACGACGCCAAGCAATTGCTTGTGGCTCCAGACATCGTGTTCCAGAGGTGCGATGTTCAGATCGCCGACCAGCACTGTACGCTGTGGACGGTTGGCCGCGAAATGGTTGCGGGTTTCGGCGATGAAATCCAGCTTGTGGCCATATTTCGGGTTCTGCTCGCGGTCAGGAACGTCGCCACCGGCAGGAACATAAAAATTGTGCACCACAAGTTGTTCCGGCCCGGCGTCGACCCGTGCCGCGAGGTGCCGACAGTCGGATTTCATGCACCAGTCGGGCGTATCGTTGATCGGTTCAAGCGGATGTCGGGAGAGAATGGCGACACCGTTGTAGCCTTTCATGCCGCGCTTCAGCACATGAGGCAGGCCGAGAGCGGCTCCCAGATCATCAGGGAAGAGCTCGTCCGGTACTTTCGTTTCCTGGAGACAGACGATGTCGGGTGTCGCCAGCTCGTTCAGCCGATGCAGCAGATCGCGGCGGAGCCTGACCGAGTTGATATTCCAGGTCGCGATGGTCAGGGCTGTCATGAGAGCGTGAATTCGAGCTGGCCAACCCCGTCGATGATGCCGGCGATACGATCGCCGTGGCTCAGCGGCCCGACCCCGTCTGGCGTTCCCGTGAAGATCAGGTCGCCGGCCCTCAGTTCCACAAGGGTGGAAAGGTAGGCGATGATGTCGGCGACAGGCCATATCATGTCCGACAGATCCCCGTTCTGGCGCTGCTCGCCGTTGACGGTGAGCGAGATGCGGCCCGAGGCGGGGTGCCCAATGCGTGCTGCCGGGGCAATCGGGCCGACCGGTGCCGAATGGTCGAAACCTTTGCTCATGTCCCAAGGGCGGCGAAGCGATTTTGCCTCGTCCTGAAGATCCCGGCGGGTCAGGTCCACGCCGGCGGCATACCCATAGACAGTATTTAAGGTCGCGCTGGACGGGATATCCCTGCCGCCCGAGCCGAGTGCGACAACCAGTTCCATTTCGTGATGAAGATTATTCGTGGCGGTGGGGAAAGGGACGGCATCGCCCACAATGATCGCGTCGGCTGGTTTCGTGAAAAAGAACGGCGGCTCGCGATTCGGGTCTCCGCCCATTTCTCGGGTGTGTGCGGCATAATTGCGCCCGACGCAGAAAATCCGTCGGATGGGAAAAAATCCTCCGCCAATCACAGGCACGGCCGGGGTGGCGGGTGGGGCGATCACGAAGTCGGGCATTTCCGTTTCCTATTTGTGCTGCGAGCGGTTAGAGCACTTTCCGATCCATCCGGATCGGATGATGCTCTAGCTCGTCTTATCCACTGCCGCACCGAAGCTTTCAAATATGCGCCGGGATGCAGCGTCATGCTCGAAATCATATTCGGGGTGCCATTGCACACCGACGAGGTAGCCGGCTGCTGTTCCGGTGACCGCTTCGATGGTGCCGTCGGTTGCGCGCGCTTCGACCAGAAGACCTGGAGCCAACCGGTCAATTCCCTGATTATGAAGGGAATTGACGGAAAGAGACTCGCTTTTGACGATCTGAGCCAGCCTGCCGCCGGAGCGCAAGACGACGTGATGGGCTTTTCCGGTCCTGACCGGGGCATGCGGTTGCATGGGCGTCGAATGGTCGATCTTGCCCGGCAGGTCTTGCAGACGTTGATGCAGGGTACCACCGAGAGCGACGTTCAGTTCCTGCAGCCCTCGGCAAATCGCCAGAACCGGCAGGCCCCGTTCGATGGCGCCGCGCACCAGGGGTAGTGTTACGAGATCCCGCTCGGGATCTTCGGGCGCGTCTTCGGGCGGTTGCGGCGGTCCGCCATAGAACACGGCGGCAACGTTGCTGCGGCTGCCAGTCAGGATAAGTCCATCGAGCCTTTCCAGCAGCGTATCGATATGGGCGCGATCGCCGTTTGCTGGAATGAGCAGGGGCATTCCCCCGACCACGAGATCAACGGCGCGGATATAGGTGTCCGATGCGGCGTGATTGACCATGCCGAAGACGCCAAAGAGCTTGCGGCAGCAGGAAATGCCGATCAGTTTTGATGAACGGGAGATCATGACTGGTTTGTCGCAAATCCGGCGCGCCCTGTCAGCACCGGTCTCTGGACTGCCAGAGTTGCAGGCATAATGTCAGCCGCACTGCAGGAAATCAGTTCGAGTTGAAGCCAGGGATGAACTCGAATGTTTTGTCGGGGAAGGGGGCGGCTTTTTTAAGGTCATACAGGCTAACCTGAGTAATGCGACCCTGAGCGTCGGTGATCCGCCATTGCCGCAGTTCAATCGGATTGGTGGAGAATACGAGCGTGATATGACCTTGGGATTCCTTCCCGACCCTGGCCAAGGTGACCTGGATTTCACCGGGCGGGGTCGTCACTCGCAGCAGCTTCACGTCGCCGTCAAAGCGAATGTGTTTCGCGAGCAGAATCCCGAGTGGCGTCGATGCCAGTGGGATGTTGCTTGTCTGGTTTAACTCTGGATCATGGTAAACGAGCAAACCAAATCCAGCAACCAAAAGTTGTGGATTTGGCTTGTCGTACTGGAAACGCATTTTGCCGGGCCGCTGGACGATCGCCGTTCCCGTGCGAACTGACCCGTCGGGGCCAACCTGCATGAAGCGGGCGGTTACTGTTTTCAGTCCGTTCAGATAGGCCAGAACTTCTGCAAGAATTTTTTGCGTATGTTCCGGTAATGCTGCCGCTGCGCGCGCCTTAGCGCCGGAGGCACCGAGAAAGGCGACAGCAAAGCCTAATAGCCCGCGCCGATCGATCATCTAATTCCACTCTTCCATTCAGTTGGGAGCCGCCGAACAGCTATTGGTTTGCTCTGAATGCCTTGTTTCGTCCATTGCCAATTCACTCATCACGGCACGGATATCCCGCAAAAAGGCTGACCCCTTGGTTGTCCGCTGGACCAGCACGCTCCGGCGATCGGCTGGATCGACCTTCCGGCGGGCGAGGTCAAGGTCGGACAGCCTGTCCAGGGCACGCGTGATTGCCGGCTTTGAAACATTCAACTGGCTCGCGAGACCGCGCACGGTGTGCGCGTCGTCATCGAGATAGCAGGTGAGAAACACGCCGAGCTGGCGGGCCGATAGATCAACGCCTTCGCGCCTGACGAGAGCTACAATCGTATCACGGAAAATCTCCACCAGCCCCTCTGAATCCATGCGTTGTCCCATGACACAATCTCCTTCCGGCCACCCGGCATACTGATCACCAGAAGATACTGGCTTTGCAACATCTGGATTGAACTTTCGTGACGAAAGATCACCTCCATATTCGCCAGCTTTCCAGCAGGATAACCCAAGGTCAAGTGTGGATGCCGCGCTTCATTCTCAAGATATTGAAACATGAAAACATTGCAATTCCGTTGCTATATATTATTTGTCTACCCAGAAATTATTAAGATCGTTCGCTAACCGAGTAGCTGCTCATCCCCGGTGGGCGGCGTGTTGAATCGATTGTGAATTGACGTGACCACGTCGAATGCGATTCGACGGTGGCGTGACCGAGCTTCCTGATTTATCGCTTCTGACGCACGCCGAGAAAG
>JAJZSY010000006.1 GCA_021849425.1 Pseudomonadota bacterium | reverse complement strand
GCGGGGCGTCGGCCTCGACCTCTCCTACGAGCACGAGATCGGCGCCAACAGCGCCCCCACAATCTCCCGCGCCCGCGATCAGCTGCTCTTCCAGGCAACCTTCAGCCGATGAACCTCGACATCACGCCCTGGACTCGCGCTGAACCGGCAAAATGCCGCCAAGACGAGCTACATATCCGATCCGAATGGATCGGAAAGTGGACACTAGCCGGTGGCGCGCTTGATGAAACCGGGCTCGCTCGGCGGGTCGGCGAAGGTTTCCACGATGTCGGTGACATCGGCGAGTGGCGGGCCGCGGCGGCAGGCGCGCAGCAATTCCTCGACGGCCGGCGCATCGCCGGCGACCAGCGCCTCAAGCGTGCCATCGGCCCGGTTGCGGACCCAGCCGGCGAGCGCCAGGCGGCGGGCGCGCGTCACCATCCAGTCGCGGAAGCCGACGCCCTGGACCCGGCCCGAGAGGATGAGGCGTTTCGCGATCATTGCCGCGCCAGTGCCACGAAGCGCGCGGCGGTGACGATCTCATCGCCGATTCGCGCGCGGCGCGCGGCCGCCTCGGTATCCTCGCCCCAGAGACGCTCCTGCCAGAGTTCGTCGAGCACGGCGCAGTCATGCGCCGCCAGCGGCGCCAGCGCGCCCGCGGCGACGGCGAGGCCGAGCACGAGGCTGCCGAGCGCCGGCACCGTCACCCCAAGCCCGGCAAGGCTCCAGGCGTCATGCCTGGCGAGAGCCTCGCCGAGAGTTCCGATCGCCGCCGCCGGCTGGTCGATCGCGGTGATGCCGGCGGTGACGGCCAGGCGCGCGCCGAGCGCACTGCCGGCCCAGTCGAGCCAGGGCTGCCAGAGCCGCGCCTGTTCGGCGACGAGCCCCTCCGGCCCGGTGGCGCGGTAGCAGAGCAGGTCGCTCCGCCCATAGGCGAGCAGGCTGGCGCGCACCGACGCCGGGTCCGGCACGATCCGCTCGACCGTTGTGCCGGCAAGGCGGGTCAGCGGCAGGTCGTCGGGGCGGACCTCGTCGTTGTCGCCCGGCGCGTTCCATTCGGCGGCGATGGCGCGCGCGAGCCCCTCCGTCGGCACGGTGAGCGGGGCGCCGCCGGGCAGGCGCACCGGCCGGCCATCGAGCGTCACGCCGAACCCGCCGTCCAGCGCTTGCAGCCCGGCATGTTTCCAGATGCGTTTCATCGTTCCGGCGCCATCAGTGGAACAGCGACTGAAGCAGATTCTGCGGCCCGCTCACCGCGCCGGGGGATTTGCCGCCGCCGCCGGCACTCCCGTGGCTCCCGCCGGCTGCAAGACCCACCGTGGTCGGCGCCGGGCCTGGATGTCCCATCCGCGCGAGCGCCAGCGCGGTGGTGCAGCCTTGCGGCCTCGCGGTGTGCGGGGCGAGCCCGAGCTGGCGGGTGAGCCGCCCGAACAGGGTTTGCCCGCCGCCGACCCGCTGGCCGGCCGCGGCGATCGCCTGCGCGTAGTCGCCGGCCGGTGCCGCGCCGGTCACCGGGCGGCCGAGCGTCCCGGTGATTGCGAGCGGGATCGGCGTTGCCGCGCCGCCGATCGTGGTCTGCGGCTTCAGCACGACGTTCAGCCCCTCGGTCGCGAGGTCGACGCTGCCGCCGCCGGTCATGAACAGGCGGCTCGAATCGAGGGTGAGCGCGCGGATGCGGGCGAGGCCGTTGGTCGTGTCGATCCGGGTCGCGAAGCAGCGCAGCTGTACGGGCCCCTGCGCGCCGGCGATGCCCGCCAGCAGGCCGGCGGCGGTGAGCAGGTGATCGAGCAGCGCGCCGTCGATCTCGCCATTCACCGTCGAGACGCCGAGCGTGCCGTTCAGGGACGCGGCGATGTCATGCGCGGTCGAGCCCGCGCCGGCCAGATTGGCGTAAAGCTGAACCGTCGCCGAGGCGGAGCCGGGCTCGCCGAGCAGCCGGAGCAGCGGCCCGAGGCGGAAGGCCGGCGCCTGCTCGACGAGGCGGATGGAGGGTGGGTTGCTGGCGGCGTTGACCATCAGCGCGCCGGAGACCGGGCCGCCCGGCAGTTCGCCGCTGATCGGCCGCACGGTCAGCACGCCGTTGCGCAGCAGCGCATGCGCGGTGAGCGCCTGATAATTCGCCCCGGCATAGGTGAGCTTGTCGATCGTCAGCTCGACATTGCCATCCGCGGCGCGCAGCAGGTTGAAGGGCAGGGGCGCGGTGGGGATGACCCCGGTGCTGCCGGCCGGGTTGGCCGGCGCCGGCGCCGGGTGGGGCTGGCCGGCGGGTGCTGGCGTCGGGCTGGCGCCGGATGAAGCCGGCGGGGCTGGACGCTGCCGCGCGGCGCCGAGCAGCCCCGACAGATCGACCCGCGAGGCATGGATCACCGCCTGCAGGTCCGGCCGCGGGCCGAGGGTCAGGCTGAACGCGCCGCCGAACTGTGCCTGGGTCGAGCTGACCGCAAGGCCATTGAGCGCCACGGCGCGGGTCAGGCTCTGGCCGCCGGGATCGGTCAGCAGGCCGGAAATGCCGATATTGGTCCAGGCCGGAAGTTCCGCGCCCGCGAGATCGGACAGTTTCGCGAGATTGGGGATGGTCGCGCTGAGCTTCATCGCCACACCGGCGAGTTTCGAGGGTGAGGCCATGCCGCCGGCGACATTGAACAGCGCCTTGCCGACGCGGGCGGCGGCGCTGATCGTGAAGCGCTCGGCCGGCGCCCCCGGCAGGGGTGGCTTCGCCGGCATGCCCAGTGCGGCGTCGAGCACCGGGCCGACCGGCCCGGCCTTGCCCTCAAGACCGACCTGGCTGCCCTGATAGCTGCCGGCGAGCGCCACATTCACCGCCCGGTCGAGCGCCGGCAGGGTGATGTTCAGCGAGCGCAGCGACAGGCCCTTGCGCCAGGTGGTGAGGTCGGACGTGCCGGCGGTGAGGCTGACATTGGTGACCGCCGGCATCGCTCCCTCGACCGGCGGGCGGAGATCCGCGCGCAGGTCGACCTTCTGCAGCGGCGGCAGGTCGGCCCGCGCGGCGGCGGGCAGATAGGCGGCGAGCGGCGCGAGATCCGGTGCGGTCGCGTGCAGGTGCAACGCATAGCCGTCCGCCTTGCGGGGATGCGCGATCCGGCCGGTGATGTGCAGTTGCGCGCCCTGGCCGCTTACCGTCAGGTCCACCGGCCAGGGCGCCCCGCCGGCGGCGCTGCCGGTGAGCCGTGAAACCGGCCCCGTGGTGCCGGATATGCTGAACGGCGTGCCGTTATACTGCGCGTCGATCGACAGCAGCAGCGGCGAATCGAGCGAGGCGGCGCTGCCGCTGAACCGCGCGATGTGCAGCACGGTGGGGCGCTGCGCGGTGAGGGCGGCCGGCGCGCCGCCGCTCAGCGGGACGAGCACGGTGGAGGGGTGATAGGTGATGGTGCCGTTCTCGATCGAGACCGATTGCAGGGCGAGGCCGGCCCCGCTGCCCGCCTGGCCGGCCGCACCGCCGGTTGCCCCCGCTGCTCCGCCGCCCGCCCCGCCGCCGGGGCCAAGCTCCCAGTTCGGCGTGCCGGTTGGCCCGTATTCGAGATTGATCACCGGATCGACCAGAACGAGATCGAGGATGTTGAGCTGGTGGCGCAGCAGCGGCAGCAGCGCCACCTTGGCTTCGATACGCCGCAGCGTGGCGAAATCGGCGTCGGCATAGCCGGGCGGATTGGCGATGGTGATGCCCGAGGCGGAAATCGTCGGCACCAGCGACAGGTTCATCCGCAGCCGCCCGTCGATGGTGACGGGCCGGTGCAGCATCCGCTCGGCGGCGGCGATCACCTGCGGCTTGTAGCTGTTGGGATCGAAGCTCGCGAGGAATAGGCCGATGACCGCGAGCGGTGCCAGAATGACGATCGCGACTGCGATGACCGCGACGCGCCGAAAGGTCCGTCTTGCCTGCATGATGACCCGGATACGCCAAAACCGCGATCGTTGCGAGGGCAGAGCCTCAGGATTGCGCTGAATTCAGAACCCGAACATGTGATCGAACGAAAACGCGCCACCGCCGAGGTGAGCGCCGTCGTGCTTGCCGTGATAGCCGAACAGCCGGCAGGTCGTATCGCGGATGATCACATAGCCGCCGGCCGCGCGCGCCAGTGCCGCGGCGCCGAAGATCCGCCAGGGCTCGACAATGGCCGAGCCGGAGCAGGCGATGGCGAGGTTCTGCTCGGCCACCACGCGGCCTTCGGCGTCGTGCAGGATCAGCATCGTGGCGGAGTGCGGATGCCAGGCGGCGGAGGCGGGATAGGTCAACACGCAGAAGCTCGGCCGCGACGCGCTGCCGAGATCGAGGAACAGCCGGGTCGAGAGGCCGGGCGGCGGGCCGGAATAGGATTGCGGCTCGCCCTTCCAGGTCATGATCGTGTTGAACACATGCGCGCCGAAGCTGGTTTCGGCGGCGTGCGACCCGTCCCGCGCCTCGTAGCGGAACAGCCCGTGCAGCCAGCCATCGGCCTCGCCGCCGTCGGTGAAGTCGTAGACCAGCTCGCCATGGCCGCCCTCGGGCAGCGCGTCCGCCGGCAGCACGTCGTCGAGATCGATGGCGCAGGCATGGTCGCGCGGGAGCGTGCCGGGGCGGTGTTCGGCGATCTTGCTGCCATCGGGGGCGAAGATGTCGAGGCGGAGCGGCAGGTTGGCCTGGGTGTGCGCCATCGGCGTCGGCAGTGCTGCCGAGCGGAACCGCTCCCGCGGCAGGATCGGGAAGGGGAGCAGAAAACCGCGGCCGAGCAGCGGCGAGAGGGAGCGGATCGCCGGATCGGGGCGGAGGTCGGCGCGCTCGACATTCATGTGGGCGATACGGGCGCGCCCAGCGCGAACGACTTCGTAACGCGGCCGCACCACATGGCGGCCGGCGCGCAGCTCGATCTGCGCCGGCCAGCGCAGCCCGGGCAGCAGTTCGGCGACGTCGATGGCCCGCGTCGCGAAGGGGGCGATCGGCTCGGCCAGCGTAACGGGCGCCTCGGCGCCCATCCGGTCGAGGCCGATGGCGCCGGCGGGGATCGGCACGGCGTGGCTGTTCTGCAGCCAGAGGATCACCGTCTCGTCCTCGCGCGGGGCGGGCAGACCGGCGAAGCGCTCGGAGGGCCAGGCATTGGCGTCGTGCGTGCAGGACAGGCTCGCCCCGTTGCCGGTCGCGTTCGTGTCGAGCGCGTATTTCACCACGTCGTGCCCGGCGACGCCGATGGCGTGGATGAAGAGCTGGCCGGTGAACGGGCCGAGCCCGTGCGCGCGGCGCACCTCGGCGCTGTCGATGCGGATGGTGCCGGCATGGTCGGGCAGCGCGCGCTCGAATTCGGCGAGCACCGTGCCCGCGGCGTCGAACAGGCGGCACCACAGGCGCACGCCCTGCGCGCCATAGCCATGCCAGTAATTCGCGGTGACGAGGCTGGTGGTCATCGCGTCGTCATCGCGGAAGAAGGCGAAATTGGTGGCGAAGTTCAGCGGGTCGAGATAGCGGCGGCGGTTGGTCAGCAGCCGGTCGGGCAGGCGCACCTCGTCGAGGGTGAGGATATCGGCGCCAGGCAGCAGGGCGGCCAGCCGGTCGGCCAGGCGGCGGGCGTCGAAGGCGGCGATCAGCACGGTGGCCGGGGCCACGGCGATGAGGTCGGTCAGCGGCCGGGCGGGAAAGCCGCCCCGGTTCTCGCCGATCGCCAGCGTGTCGTGAACGTAGACGGCATCGACCGCGAAATCCGGCGCCAGGGCGCGCAGCGGCGCGAAAATGCGCTCGGGATCGTAGACCGCGACCGGCCCGGCGGCGAGGCGCGCGGCGAGGCGCTCCAGCGCCGCGGCGGCCAGTGGATGCGCGAGCGCCTTGTAGACCGCGTTGCCGCCGCGGACATTGTCGAACGTGTCGATCTCGAGCATCGCGGTCAGACTCCCAGCATCCGGCGCAGCTCGGCGGCGGCCATCGGCGTGTCGTTCAGCGCGGAGGTGGCCCAGCTCAGCAGCTTGCCCTCGAAATTCCGGGCGCGGCCGCAGGCGACCATATCGTCCATGAAGGCGCCGATGCGGGTGGATTTCCCGGGCAGGCGCGCGATCATCACCGGCGCGTCGGTGGCCACCGCCTCGGAGACCATCGAGACGGAATCCCCCGTCACCACGATCGCGTCGGCGACGGCGAGCATGCCGAAATAGGGGTTCTCGCCCTGCATGTCCCAGATCCAGGCGCCGCGCGGGCGCAGCGCCTCGTCGAGAATGGCGCGGGCGGCGGGCTCGGTGCGGCGCGAAGGGGTCAGCATCAGCCCGACGCGGTCGCGATCCATCATCCGGGCGAGCTGCTCGGCGAGGGTGCGCGCCGCCGCGGTGTCGAGCCGGTAGCGGCCATTGGAGCCCCCCACCAGCACGGCGATGAGCGGGCGCGGCAGGGAGGCGAAATGCGGCGCCCAGAGCGCGCGTTCGAGGGCGAGGCGCTCCGGCGTCACGCGGTGCAGCGCGGTGCGGGTGACGATGACGTTCGGGCCGGTCAGCCCGTCATGTTTCGCGGCCACCACGGCGTCGAACCGGCCGGCATCCATGCGCGGGTGCTGGATGATCACCGCCGGAAGGTTCGGCCGGCGCAGCGTCGCCAGCACGCGGGCGGCGGCACCGCCGGCGCCGAGCATCAGGTCGCCCTCCGGTGGGGCGAGGGCGGCGGCGTCGATCGCGCAGCGCGGATCGGGCCAGAGCATGGGCGAAAACAGGGTCCAAGGGCGCTTCGGCGCGATGACCCGGAAATCGGTGCGGAATCCGGCCGCTTCCGCGAGGCCCAGGGCCTGGGAGCGGAGACCGGCGAGGTCGGTGCACAGGACGCGGGCGGTGACCGGAGCGGCCTGTCCGTCGGCGGTGGCATGGGGTGCGGCCATGAGAGTCGGCGCGGCTTGCATCGCGGCGTTTTCGGGCCAGCGGGACATTTCGTCAACACACGTCGAACGGTTGCGAGATTTTCATCTCTGGGTAGAGTGGGGCCATGGCGACACCGGCCCCGAAGCAAGCCCGCCGCGTTCGGCCAGAACGGCCGTTGCCGCCGCGATGAGCGGGGGGGTATCGTTGCCGCGGTTCGAGGTGCGGCTGACCCCGCCGGATCTCGCGGCATGGCTGCCCGGCAACACGGGCATTCCCGGTTTCTCCACCTTCGCCGCCGCGCGCGCCGGGCCGCATGTGCTGGTGCTGTGCCTGATGCATGGCAACGAAATCGCCGGCGCGGTGGTGCTGGATGCGCTGCTGCGCGAAGGGTTGCGGCCCGCCTGCGGGCGGCTGACGCTCGGCTTTGTCAACATCGCCGCCTATCGGCGGTTCGATCCGGACAACCCGGTCGCCTCGCGCTTCGTCGACGAGGATCTGAACCGGGTGTGGGACCAGGCGACTCTGGAGGGGCCGCGCCGCTCCGCCGAGCTTGACCGCGCCCGCGAGATCTGGCCGCTGATCGCCGGGGCGGACACGGTGCTCGACCTGCATTCGATGCTATGGCCGTCCGACCCGCTGGTGCTGTGCGGCCAGGGCGCGCGCGGCCGGGCGCTGGCGATGGCGATGGGCACGCCGGCGCTGGTGGTTGCCGATGGCGGCCATGCCGGTGGCCGCCGGCTGATCGACCATCCACGCTTCCTCGCCGAGGCGGGCGATGCCGCGGCGGTGCTGGTCGAGGCCGGGCAGCACTGGCAGGAGGACACGGTGCGGCAGATGCGCGCGAGCGTCGACGCCGTGCTGGCCCATGCCGGCATGATCGGGAAGGTGGCGCCATGCGCGGCGCCGTCCGTGGCGCCACGCTTCGCCGAGGTGTCGCGGGTGGTGACCGCCAATACCGGCCGCTTCGCCTTCGTCCGGCCGTTCCGCGGCGGCGAGGTGATCCGCCGGCGGGACACGCTGCTGGCGCGCGACGGCACGGCGGAAATCCGCACCCCGCACGATGACTGCCTGCTGATCATGCCGAGCCTGCGGACCGGCCGCGGGCACACCGCCGTTCGGCTCGCGCGCTTCGCCGAGCCGGCCTGAAGGGACGGGCGGGCTATTCCTTCGCGCCTTCGTCCATCCCCTGCCGGCGCCGTGCCTCGGCCTCGGCCTGCAGCCGGCGGAAGCTGCGGCGGCTGAACGGCAGCATGCCGAGATAGGCGAGCACCAGCAGCGACAGGCCGAGCCAGGGATCGGCCAGCAGCACCGCGGCGGCGACGATCACCCCGAGCAGGATGGCGATGACGTGTTGCGGCGGCACCTTGAAATTCTTGAAATTCCAGACCGGCAGCGTCGAGATGCAGAGCAGCGCGGTGCCGGTCAGCACCAGTGCGCTCAGTTCCGGCGCCTGGGCCAGCCGGTCGAGCCCGTCGCCGCCATGCCGCACGGCCTCGAGGCCGAGATAGATCGGCAGCAGCGCGATCGCGGCGCCCGCCGGCGCCGGCACGCCGGTGAAGAAATTGGCGGCGAAGCGGAACGCCGGCAGATGGCCGTCCGCCTCGCGCGGGAGCGCGTCGATCGCCGCGTTGAAGCGGGCGAGGCGCAGCGCCATGCAGGCGGTGTAGACCAGCGGCGGCAGATAGCCGAAGGCGCCCCAGTCGCTGAGCGACCAGAGATAGAGCACCAGCGCCGGGGCGATCCCGAAGCAGAGAAAATCCGACAGGCTGTCGAACTCCGCGCCGAAGCGCGACGTGGCCTTGAGCAGGCGGGCGAGCCGGCCATCGAGCCCGTCGATCACGCCGGCGACGGCGATGGCGATCACCGCGGCGCCGAAGCGCTGTTCGAGGGCAAAGCGGATCGCGCTGAACCCCACGCAGAGGCCCGCAAGGGTCAGCAGGTTGGGCAGCATGCGGTTGAAGCTCATGCCGCGCAGGCGGGGGCGGCGCGGCGGCCGGCGCCGGGGCATGGCGAAGAGCGGCGGCTTTTCCGCCCCGCTCATGCGCCGTCTTGCGGGACGGCGCGCGGCAGCAGCCCCATCACCGTCTCGCCGCCGACCATGCGCTGGCCGACCGCGACCAGCGGCACCGTGCCGGGCGGCAGATAGAGATCGGTGCGGCTGCCGAAGCGGATGATGCCGAAGCGCGCGCCGGTTTCCACCCGGTCGCCCTCGTGCACGTCGCACAGGATACGCCGCGCGATCAGCCCGGCGATCTGCACCACCGCGATCGCGGCGCCGGATTCCAGCCGGATGGCGAGGGCGTTGCGCTCGTTCTCCTCGGCCTCCTTCGCCGCCGCGTTCACGAACTTGCCGTGGCGATAGGAGATGCGGGTGACGATGCCGGCCATCGGCACGCGGTTCACATGCACGTCGAGCACCGAGAGGAAAGTGGCGATGCGCGGCATCATCACCGCCGGCAGGCCGAGTTCGGGCGGCGGCAGCGCCTCGTCGATGATGACGACGCGGCCATCCGCCGGGGCGAGCATCGCATCAGGCCGGGCGGGCGGCACGCGCGCCGGGTCGCGGAAGAAATACAGGCAGAACAGCGCGAAGAGCGCGCCGAGCCAGGCCAGCCAGCCGGCGGTGAGAAGGCCGAGCAGGAAAACCGCCAGCCCGGCGGCGATGAAGGGCCGCCCGGCGCGGTGCGGCGGCACCAGAGCGGCGCGCAGGGAGTCGATGATGTCCATTCCGGGGTTATGGCGAGCGGCGCGGGGCCTTGCAAGAACGCCCCCGCCGCCACGGCTCAGCTCGTGCCGGCCGGCGCGGGCGCCGCCCGTGGCGCCTGGGGTGCCGGCGGCGCGGCGGGCCTGGCCGGTGCGGCGGGTTCCGCCGCCCTGCCGGGCGCTTGCGGCAGCAGGAAGCGCTGGCCGGGATAGACCAGGTTGGGATCGCGGATGCTGGCCTCGTTCGCCCGGTAGATCATGGTGTAGTCGATGCCGCGGCCATAGACGCGCCGGGCGATCAGCCACAGGCATTCGCCGCGCGCGACGACGACCTCGTGCGGCGCCACCTTGCCGAGCGGGCGCGGGGCATAGGCGGTCTTCATCTCGCCGATGATGCCGCCCTTGGCGTCCCGCGCCTTGAGGCTGAAGGTACCCGGCTTCGCCGGCATGTGGCCGACCTTCATGGTCCAGCGGCCATCCGGCCCGGTGGTCGCGCTGCCGAGCTTCTTGCCGTCGAGCGAGAGCGAGACGGTGGCGCCGGGTTTGGCCGTGCCGGCGATCACGGCCTTGCCGCTGGCGCCGTAATCGACCGAGCCGATGCCGAGCGTGCCGGGCGCCGGGCCCTGGCCGCTCAGGACGCGGGAGGGCTTGCCGCCATTCCCGGCGAGCACGGCCAGCGGCCCCTCGTTCGGCGCGGCGGGCACGGCGACGGTGACATCGCGCTGGCTCGTCCGCGTGCCGCCGCCGGGAGTCGCCTCGGCGAGGGCGAGCTGCTGGCCCCCGGCCGGGAGCGGATGCGCGGTGACGAAGGCGAAGCTGCCCGAACCGTCCGCCTTGACGGTGCCGATCGTCCGCCCGTTGGCGGTGATGGTGACGGTGGCGCCCGGTGCCGCGTGCCCGGCGATCACCGCGTTGCCGCCGGCATCCACCCGCACGGTATCGAAGCTCGGCGCCGCGGGGGGCGCGGGTGCTGCCGGCGCGGCGGGCGCGGCGGCGGGCGCTGGCGCCGCGGCGGGGGCGGTTCTGGGCGTGCGGTGGCTGCTCAGCACCGCAAGGCCCAGCACCGCGCAGAGGCCGAGCGCGCCGATCGCAGCGCCCGGCAGCCAGCCGGGCATCCGCGTGCGCGTGCCATCGTTATCGCTGCTGGGGGTCTCGTTTGTGGGCATGTGGAAAACTCTCGATCGCGGTCGCTTGCCTGTCGGGCGTTATCCTGCCACGAGGTCAGGCATCTCGAAAGGTTCTGCGGGTCATTCTCCATTATGAGTCACATTTCGGTCACGGTATTTTGCGGGTCATCCCCCGGCGCGGCACCTGATTACCTCGCGGCGGCGCGCGATCTCGGCGCGGGGCTGGCCGCGCGGGGCATGACACTGGTCTTCGGCGGCGGCAATGTCGGGCTGATGGGGGCGACGGCCGGGGCGGCCCTCGGCGCCGGTGGCGCGGTGACCGGCATCATCCCCGATTTCCTGCGCGCCCGCGAGGTCGAGTTTCCCGGCCTGACCGAGCTGATCGTCACCGACACGATGCACACCCGCAAGCGGCGCATGTTCGCGCGGGCGGATGCGTTCGTCGTGCTGCCGGGCGGGATCGGCACGCTGGACGAGCTGATGGAAATCCTCACCTGGAAGCAGCTCGGCCGCCACGCCAAGCCGATCCTGCTGATCGACATCCGCGGCTGGGCCAGCCGGGTCGCGGCGCTGATCGATGGCGTGATCGAGGATGGTTTCGCCCGGCCGCCGGTGCGCGAGCTGTTCGAGACGGTGCCGGACGTGCCGGCCGCACTCGCCCGGCTCGAGACCTATTCGGAATCGGTCAACGGCGCCTCGTCGCTCGGCAACCTGTAATCCTCGCCGAACCAGCGGCCGAGATCGACCGCGCGGCACCGCGCCGAGCAGAACGGGCGGTGCGCCGCCTGCGCCTTCTGGCCGCAGATCGGGCAGGCGCCGGCGGGCTTGCGGCGGGGGCGGCTTGCGGGAGCCGGTTCGTCGGTCATGGCGGCAGCTCGTGCAGCGGCGGGTGGATGCGGGGGCGGCTGATCTCGGCGAAGCCGAGTGCCGAGAAGCCCAGCAGACGCGGGCGGAGCGGATCGCGCGCCAGGGCTGCGGCGAGGTCGGGGGCCAGTTTCGGCCGGGCCGCGGGTTTCATTCCGGCGAAATCGATCAGGATCGCGCCGGCGAGGTTGCGCAGCACGATCTGCCGCGCGAGTTCGGGGATGATCGCGCGGTTGAGCCGCAGCTGCGCGCCCGGCTTGTCGCCCTGCTCGGCGGTGGCGGCACCGGCATCGATATCGATCGCGGTGAGCGCCGGCGTCGGGCAGACCGTGCCGCGCGCGCCCTGCGGCAGCGCAAAGACCGGCTCGGCAAGGCCGGCGATCTCCTCCTCGACCGGGGCGAGGCTGGCCGGATCGTGCGCGACCCCCTCATGCGCGGCCCGCAGCAGCGCCACCAGTTCCCAGTCATCGGCGAGGATCGGCGCGGCTGGATGCGGGGCGCGGAATTCGGCGAGCGGGCCGGGGCCGCGGGCGAGCAGGCCGGGCTTCGCGCCGGGGGCGACGTCTTGCGCCAGCGCGAGGCGCGGGCCCTTGCCGCCCTGGGGGGCGCGGGTGATCCGCACCGCGACGGGATCGCCCTCGGCGAGATGTTTGCCGCCCGCGCTGTCGGGCAGGAAGCCGGACCTGCTGCCGAGATCGACGAACACGCCGCCGAGCGCGGGGGCGCGGGCGGTGATCCGGCCCGAGCAGAGATCGCCGACGCCATCCGGCGCGTCGGGCCGCCAGCGCGTATAGCCGGCGAGGCGGCCGGAGTGGGTGAGGGCGAGATGCACCGTGCCGCCGCGCAGCCCGGCGCGGATGACGGCGTTCATGCCCGCCAGCCGAGGCCGCGCAGCAGGTTCAGCGTTTCGTGCAGGGGCAGGCCGACCACGCCGGAATGCGAGCCGGCGAGAAAATCGACGAACCCCGCGGCGCGCCCCTGGATCGCGTAGCCGCCGGCCTTGCCGCGCCATTCGCCGCTGGCGAGATAGGCCTCGGCGCTCTCGCGGTCGAGCCGGGCGAAGCCGACGCTGGTCAGCACGTTGCGCGCGGCGACGCGCCCATCCGGCCCGCGGACGGCGACGGCGGAATACACCCGGTGGCGGCGGCCGGACAGCAGGTCGAGACAGCGTCTCGCCTCGGCCTCGGTTTCGGTTTTCGGCAGGATGCGGCGGCCGAGGGCGACGACGGTATCGGCGGCGAGGACGAAGACCCCCGGCGCGGTGACGGCAGCGAGCTTCCCCGCCGCCATGCGCGCGGCGTAGAGCCGGGGCGGTTCCGCCTTTTGCGGGGTTTCGTCGATATCGGGGGAGATCACCGAATCGGGGATGATGCCGAGCTGGCGCAGCAGGTCGAGCCTGCGGGGGCTCGACGACGCCAGGATCAGGTCGGCCACGCGGCGGTCCGGCTTACTTGAAGCGGAAGGTGATCCGGCCCTTGGTCAGATCATAGGGCGTCATTTCGACGTTGACGCGGTCGCCGGCCAGCACGCGGATGCGGTTCTTGCGCATCTTGCCGCTCGTATGGGCGAGAATGACGTGGTCGTTGTCGAGTTTCACCCGGAACATCGCGTTCGGGAGCAGCTCCGCGACGGTGCCGCTGAACTCGATCATGTCTTCTTTTGACATCAAGCCTCGATAAAAATTTGCAACATGCGATCCAAATGAGCCGATGGCGCGTTCAGGTCAAGTTTTCCGCGCGGTTGCGGGTCAGCCTTGCGCGGATGGAACGGGCATGGCCGTCGAGACTCTCGGCCACTGCCAGCGTCGCCGCGGCCGGGCCGATGGCGGCCATCGCCGCCGGATCGAGAGCGACGAAGGTGGTGCGCTTGAGGAAGTCGAACACCGACAGGCCGGAGGAGAACCGCGCCGTGCCGCCGGTCGGCAGCACGTGGTTGGGCCCGGCGACATAGTCGCCGATCGCGGTCGGCGCGTCGGCGCCGAGAAAGGCGGCGCCGGCATGGCGGATGCGGGCGAAAACCGCCTCCGGGTCGGCCGTCATCACCTGGAGATGCTCGGAGGCGACGCGGTTGGCGATGTCGGCCGCCTCGTCGAGGTCGCGGGCGATGATGATCGCGCCATGGGCGGCGAGCGAGGCGGCGGCGATCGAGGCGCGGGGCAGGGTTTCCAGTGCGCGGGCGATCTCCGCGGCGACCGCGTCGGCCAGCGCCGCATCGTCGGTGACGAGGAGCGACTGCGCCGCCTCGTCGTGCTCGGCCTGGGCGATCATGTCGAGCGCGACGCGCCACGGGTCCTGCCCGGCATCGGCGATGATCAGCACCTCGGAGGGGCCGGCGATGGAATCGATGCCGACCTGCCCGAACACCTGCCGCTTCGCCTCGGCGACGAAGGCGTTGCCGGGGCCGACGATGCGGTCGACCGGGGCGATGGCCTCGGTGCCATAGGCGAGGGCGGCGACGGCCTGCGCACCGCCGACGCGGTAGATCTCGGCCACCCCGGCGCGGCGCGCGGCGGCGAGGACGAGATCGTTCATCTGCCCGTCCGGCGTCGGCACGCACATGGCGATCCGCCCGACGCCGGCGACACGGGCGGGAATCGCGTTCATCAGCACTGAGGAGGGGTAGGACGCCTTGCCCCCCGGCACGTAGAGCCCGACGGCGTCGAGCGGCCCCCAGCGCAGGCCGAGCCGCGCGCCGGCGGCATCGGTGAAGGCGATGTCCTGCGGCAGCTGGGCGCGGTGGAACGCCTCGATCCGGGTCGCGGCGAGGTCGATCGCCTCAAGTTGTTCGGCGCTGACGCGGGCGCAGGCGGCGTCGATCTCGGCGGCACTCACCCGCAGGGTTTCGGGCGTGAGGGGAAAGCGGTCGTAGCGGCGGGTGAGGTCGATCAGCGCGGCGTCGCCCTCGGCGCGCACCCGGGCGATGATCGCGGCGACCGGGGCGGCGACGTCGGTGGCGCTGGCGCGGTCGCTGGCCAGGGCGGCGAGGGCGGCGGCGAAGCCGGGGGCGGCGGCGTCGAGGCGGCGGATCATGCGGCGGCCAGCGCGTCGCGGAAGCGGGCGATCCAGTGGGCGATCGCCTCCGGCCGCGTCTTCAGCGCGGTGCGGTTGACGATCAGCCGCGAGGTGACGTGGGCGATGGTCTCGGTCTCGACGAGGCCGTTGGCCTTCAGCGTCGAGCCGGTCTGCACCAGGTCGACGATCAGGCGCGACAGGCCGAGACCCGGGGCGAGTTCCATCGCGCCGTTCAGCGCCACGATCTCGGCCTGGATGCCGCGCGCGGCGAAATGGCGGCGGGTGATGTTGGGGTATTTGCTGGCGACGCGCACGCGCGAAAGGCGGCTGAAATCGGTGCGCCCGGCGGCGTCCGCCGGTTCGGCGACGGCGATGCGGCAGGCGCCGATGCCGAGATCGAGCGGGGCGTAGATTTCCGGATAGTCGAACTCCATCAGCACGTCGGCGCCGCAGATGCCGATTTCGGCGGCGCCGAAGGCGACGAAGGTGGCAACGTCGAAACTGCGCACGCGGATCACGTCCAGTTCGGGGATCGCGGTGTGGAAGCGCAGCCGGCGGCTGCTCTCGTCGGCATAGTCCGGCTCGGGCGCGATGCCCGCGGCGGCGAGCAGCGGCGCGCATTCCTTGAGAATGCGGCCCTTGGGCAGGGCGAGGACGAGTCCGTTGCTGGCGGCCTCGGCGGCGATCGGCGATGGGGTCACGGCGGTCATCGCGCGGGTTCGTAGCATTGCCGGCGCGCCCTGCCAAACCCGGCGGCGCGGGGCTTGTCCCTTCGGTGCTGTGGGCGCAGATTGCGGCCATGAGCGAACACGTGATGATCTGCGAGGTCGGCCCGCGCGACGGGCTGCAGATAGCCAAGTCGAGACTGGAAACCGGGGCCAAATGCCGCTGGATCGCCGCGATGGCGCAAGCCGGGCTGAAAGAGATCGAGGTCGGCAGTTTCGTGCCGCCGAAGCTGATTCCGCAGATGGCCGATACCGAGGCGGTGGTGCGCTTCGCGAAGGAGATTCCGGGGCTCGTCGTCGTCGCGCTGGCGCCGAACCTGCGCGGGGCGCAGGCGGCGGTGGCGGCCGGGGCGCATCGGGTCAGCATCCCGGTTTCCGTCAGCGAGGGGCATTCGCGCGCCAACCTCAACCGCGCGCCCGACGCGCAGGTGGCGGTGGTCGGCCAGATCGTCGCGTGGATGAAGGACATGGGCAATCCGGCGGAAATCGAGGTCGCCTGCTCGACCGCCTTCGGCTGCTCGATCGACGGCGCGGTGCCCGAGCGCGAGGTGGTGCGCATCGCCGCGGCACTCGCTGAGACGGGCGTCGAGCAGATCGGCCTCGCGGATACGGTGGGCTACGCCAACCCGGCGCAGATCAGGTCGGTCGTGCGGGCGGTGCGGCGCGAGATCGGCCCGGCGCTGCGCGGGCTGCACCTGCACGACACGATGGGCCTCGGCATCGCCAATGCGCTGGCCGGGCTCGACGCCGGGATCCGGGATTTCGACGCGGCGCTGGCCGGGCTGGGCGGCTGCCCGTTCGCGCCGGGGGCCTCTGGCAATATCGTCACCGAGGATCTCGTGTTCATGCTGGAGAGCATGGGTTTCGCCACCGGCATCGACCTTGAGGCGCTGATCGCCGCGCGGCGCCTGCTGCACGAGGGGCTGCCGGCCGAGCCGATGCACGGCCAGGTCGCGAAGGCGGGCATTCCGCGCACCTATCGCCAGGCGGCGTGAGGGGCGAGGCATGAGCGGCACACCGCTGGCGGGGCTGCGCGTCGTCGAGTTCGCGCATATGGTGATGGGGCCGACGACCGGGCTGATTCTCGGCGATCTCGGTGCGGACGTGGTGAAGATCGAGCCGATGCCGGTGGGTGACAATACCCGCCGGCTCACCGGCTCGGGAATCGGCTTCTTCACCATGGCGAGCCGCAACAAGCGCAGCGTCATGCTCGACCTGAAATCGCCCGCGGGGCTCGCCGTCGCGCGCGACCTGGTGGCGCGGGCCGATGTGCTGACCGAGAATTTCCGCCCCGGCGCGCTGGAGCGGCTCGGCCTCGGCTACGCGGCCTGCATGGAGCGGAACCCCCGGCTGATCTACTGCTCGCTCAAGGGCTTCCTGCCGGGGCCGTACGAACACCGCACCGCGCTCGACGAGGTGGTGCAGATGATGGGCGGCCTCGCCTACATGACCGGGCCGGCCGGCCAGCCGCTGCGGGCCGGCGCCTCGGTGATCGACATCATGGGCGGCAGCTACGGCGCCATCGCGGTGCTCGCCGCTCTCGCCGAGCGGGAGCGGACCGGGCGCGGCCAGCACGTGCAGTCCGGCCTGTTCGAGAGCGTCGCCATGCTGATGGCGCAGCACATGGCGCAGGCGGCGATCACCGGCGTCGAGCCGCCGCCGATGAGCGCGCGGGATGTCGCCTGGCCGGTCTATGACATTTTCAACACGAAGGATGGCGAGCAGATCTTCATCGGCGTCGTCACCGACACGCAGTGGAAGGTGCTGTGCGCCGAGTTCGGGCTGGCGGAGCTGGCCGATGATCCGGCGCTGGCGACCCAGGCCGAGCGGCGGGCGGCGCGGCCACGCACCTTGAAGGTGATCGCCGCCGCCTTCGCGCAATTCAGCGCGGCGGAACTGGTCGCGCGCTGCGAGCGGCTCGGCCTGCCCTTCGCGCCGATCGCGAAGCCGGCGGACCTGTTCGCCGACCCGCATCTGCGGGAGTCGGGCGGGCTGGTCGAGGTCAGCCTGCCGGATGGGCGGAAAGTCGGCCTGCCGGGCCTGCCGATCAGCATGGACGGGGCGCGCAGCACGGCGCGGCGCGACATCCCGGAGCCCGGCGCGGACACGCGGGACGTGCTGGCGGAGCTGGGCTATCCGGCCGCCGAGATCGACCGGCTGATCGAAGCGGGCGCGGCCGGCTGATCCGGCGGATTTCAGCAGAGAGGAGCAAAAGAATGGCGAAGGTGGCGTTCATCGGGCTTGGGGTGATGGGCTATCCCATGGCGGGGCATCTGGCCGCCGGCGGGCATGAGGTGACGGTCTACAACCGCACCCACGCCAAGGCCGAGGCCTGGGCGAGGCAGCACAAGGGCGCGGCGGCGCCGACCCCGCGCGAAGCGGCGGTGGGCGCGGATTTCGTGTTCTGCTGTGTCGGCAACGACGACGATCTCCGCGCGGTGACAATCGGGCCGGACGGCGCCTTCGCCGGGATGAAGCACGGCGCGCTGTTCGTCGATCACACCACCGCCTCGGCGACGGTGGCGCGCGAGCTGGCCGAGGCCGCCGGCGGGCGGTTCGGCGTGATGGACGGGCCGGTGTCCGGCGGCCAGGCCGGCGCCGAGAACGGCAAGCTCACGGTGATGATGGGCGGCGAGGCGGCGGATTTCGAGCGGGCGAAGCCGGTGATCGGCTGCTACGGCGCCAATATCAGCCATATCGGGCCGCACGGGGCGGGGCAGCTCGCCAAGATGGTGAACCAGATCTGCATCGCCGGCGTCGTCCAGGGCCTGGCCGAGGGGCTGCATTTCGCCGAGGCCGCCGGGCTCGACGTGGCGAAGGTGATCGGCGCGATCTCGAAAGGGGCGGCGCAGAGCTGGCAGATGGAAAACCGCTGGAAGACGATGACGGAGAAGAAATTCGATTTCGGCTTCGCGGTGGACTGGATGCGCAAGGATCTCGGCATCTGCCTCGACCAGGCGAAGGAGACCGGCGCGCGCCTGCCGCTGACGGCGCTGGTCGACCAGTTCTACGCCGATGTGCAGCAGATGGGCGGGCGGCGGTGGGACACCTCCTCGCTGATCGCGCGGTTCGGCGGCGCCTCAGAATAGGCTGTTGTTGATGCGCAGCACCTCGCGGCAATGCGGGGTGCTGGCCAGCGCCCCGCCATTGTTCTCGCAGCGGACCACCTCGCGCATCAGCGCGTGCGGGTTCTTGCGGTAATAGGCGGTGCGGCCGCCGCCGGCGCAGCCGGCGAGCGCGCCACAGGCGAGCAGCAGGCCGGCGAGGCGGCTGGCGGTGATGCCAAGGCGGGTGGCGCGCATTCCTCGAAACCCTCCATGTGCTGTTCCGGACCGGAGCGGTGCGAGACTTCATGATAATGTCACGACAGCGCCGCCGTCCGGCCATTTTCGTCGTGCCTTCTCAAGCTCCTGTCAACCATTCTGGAGTTCCGACGTGATGAACATCTCGCGCAAGCATTTCGCGGCGATCCTCGGCGGCGCGCTGATCGCCGGCGGACTCGCCGGCGGCGTCGCCCAGGCTGAATATCAGGGGCACATGATGCAGGCGCGCCGCGCCCTGCTCGCCGCACGCCACCAGCTGCAGGTCGCCGACCGCGACAAGGGCGGCCATCGCATCGCAGCGCTCCGGGCGGTGGACGCGGCGCTGCGCCAGGTCGATATCGCCATCCGCTACGACAACCACCACTGACCGCCTCGCTTCCGCCCGGCCGGGATGTGGAACTTGCGGCCATCCGGCCGCGGGCGTAAGGCTTTTGCTCATGAAAACATCACGCGCACTGTTTCTCGGCGCCGCGATCGCCCTGCCGCTCGCCGCGCCCCTGGCGGCCCATGCCGCCGACCAGCCGAAGCCGCTGGGCACGTTCAAGGGCTGGACGGCGGCCACTTACGGAACCGGACCCGACATGGTCTGCTACGCTTTCGTCTCGTCCAAGCAGGCGAAGGGCGCCAAAACGCCGCCGGCGATGCTCACCGTGGCGGAGCGGACCAGATATCGCGACGAGATCTCGCTGAGCCAGGGCATCACCTACGCCAAGAACCAGGACGTGGTGATGAAGGTCGGCCCCGCCGCGCTGAAATTCTTCACCAAGGACAACATGGCCTACGCGCTCAAGGGCCCGGCCACGGTGAAGGCCTTCCTCGGCGGCGCCTCGGCGGTGGCCACCGCAGGCAAGGGGGCGAAGGCGGTGAGCGACACGTTCAGCCTCGACGGGTTCGCCGACGCCTACAAGGCGATCGTCAAGGCGTGCCCGCCGGCCGGGCACAAGGCGAAGTCCTGACCGGGCGAGCGTGGCGATGAGCGCCGACGCGCCGGCGATTGACGGGCTGGACGAGGCGGCGCGCGCGCGCATCCTCGCCAAGGCCGCGCTGTTCGCGCCACCCTCGAACGTGCTGGCGGATGGGCGGCGCGACCTGGTCGGCCTCTCGCGCGAGGACCTCGCCGCGGCGATGGCCGAGATCGGCGAGCAGCCCTTCCGCGCCAAGCAGCTCTGGCACTGGATCTATCATCAGGGCGTGACCGATTTCGCCGCGATGGCGAATATCGCCAAGCCCCTGCGCGCCAAGCTCGCCGCACAGTTCACCATCGGCCGGCCCGAGGTGGCGGCGGACCATCTCAGCGCCGACGAGACGCGCAAGATGCTGTTCCGCTTCCGCGACCATGAGGCGGTCGAGACCGTCTATATCCCCGATGTCACCGAGGATCGCGGTGCCGTGTGCCTGTCCTCGCAGGTGGGCTGCACGCTGTCCTGCCGTTTCTGCCACACCGGCACCCAGCGGCTGACGCGCAACCTCTCCGCCGCCGAAATCGTCGGCCAGTTCATGGCGATGCGCGACGCCTATGGCGAATGGCCGAGCCCGAAGGGCGAGACGCCGCGGCTGCTCTCCACCATCGTGCTGATGGGCATGGGCGAGCCGCTCTACAACTACGAGAACGTCGCCAAGGCGATGAAGATCGTGATGGATGGCGAGGGCATCGGCCTGTCCCGCCGGCGGATCACGCTCTCGACCTCGGGCGTCGTGCCGATGATGGACCGGGCGGGGGCGGAACTCGGCGTCAATCTCGCGGTGTCGCTGCACGCCGTGACCGACGACGTGCGCGACGTGATCGTGCCGCTCAACCGCAAATACAACATCGCCGAGCTGATCGCCGCCTGCCGGCGCTATCCCGGCGCCTCCAACGCGCGGCGGATCACCTTCGAATACGTGATGCTCAAGGGCATCAACGACAGCGAGGCCGATGCGCGCCGCCTGGTCGAGCTGATCGACGGCATCCCGGCCAAGGTGAACCTGATCCCGTTCAACCCCTGGCCGGGCTCGACCTATGAAACCTCCAGCGGCAACGCGATCCGCCGCTTCGCCAATATCGTGATGGATGCCGGCTATGCCGCGCCGGTGCGGACCCCGCGCGGGCAGGACATCCTCGCCGCCTGCGGGCAGCTCAAGTCGAAGGTCGCGGACGGCGCGGGCGCGGCGTGACGGGGGCTGCGCGATGACGGGGCCGGTGGCGCTGGTCTCCGGCGGCGGGCGCGGCATCGGGGCTGCGATCGGCGCGCATCTCGCCGGGCTGGGCTGGCGCGTCGTTGCCGCCGATCGCGACATCGCGGGGCTGACGCCGGCCGACGGGGTGCGGCTTGTGCGCTGCGACGTCGCCGACGAGGTGGATGTCGCCCGGCTGATCGAGGACGTCGCGGCGCAGGAAGGCCGGCTCGACGGGCTGGTCTGCAATGCCGGGTTCATGATCCGCAAGCCGATCGGCGCGCTCGGCCTCGCCGAATGGCGCGCGGTGATCGACACGCACCTGACCAGCATCTTCCTCCTCGTGCGCGGGGCGGAGGCGATCCTGCGCGCGGCGAAGGGCGCCATCGTCACCATCGCCTCGACGCGGGCGCACATGTCCGAGCCGGATACCGAGAGCTATGCCGCGGCGAAGGGCGGGATCGTGGCGCTCAGCCATGCGCTTGCCGTCTCGCTCGGGCCGGATGTGCGGGTGAACTGCATCAGCCCCGGCTGGATCGATACCGGAAAATACCCGATCGCCGCGTCCGACCACGCGCAGCATCCGTCCGGGCGCGTCGGCACGGTGGCGGATATCGCGGCGCTGGCCGCCTTTCTGCTCGGGCCGGACTCGGGGTTCTGCACCGGTGCCGAGTTCGTCGCCGATGGCGGCATGACCCGGAAAATGATTTATGCGGCCTAGCCGGCCCCGCCGGCGCTTGACCCGGCCGCCGGATTTGGCGATATAGCCGACAACGCCGCGCCGTGGCTTCCATGGCGCGGAACGTGTATTTTTGTTTCGTCTCCGCTTCTGGCCGGCAAGCCGGCTTTCTTGATCGAGGTTTTTCGTCATGACCCGTCGCTGCGACATCACCGGCAAGAGCGTGCTTTCCGGCAACACCGTGAGCCACGCGAACAACAAGTCGCGCCGCCGGTTCCTGCCGAACCTCCAGGACAGCGCGCTGCAGTCCGACGCACTCGGCCACTCGGTCAAGTTGCGCGTCACGCCGCGCGGTCTCGCGACGATCGAGCAGAAAGGCGGTCTGGACGCGTTCCTGCTCGACACGCCGAACCGCAAGCTCACCGACGAGGCGCGCACCCTGAAGCGCCGCGTGGCGAAGGCGGCGGCGCGGCGCGAGGCGAAATCGGCCTGACAAGCGTCTCACCTATAGCCCAGCCGTATGAAAACCCGCCGGTAACGGCGGGTTTATCGTTTGTTTATCGGGCCATTGTAGAGTTCGGTTGCGGCACGGCGTGAAGATACGGTACACTCCGATTCGTGGCGCGAGTGTGCCGGGCCCGCTCCGGCGCCGCAACAGGCTTGGCTCCCGTATTCAAGGAGGAGATCCTCAATGACCTCCCTCGCCTCCGAATCCCCCGAAACCATTGGCAATCCGCTGGATATCGTCGAACAGGTCGTCGCCGCCAACGACTGGGTATTCGACCGTCGCAGCGACAGCGAGATTGCCGCCGAGGCGCCGGGCCGCTGGTGCGACTACGGACTCTATTTCTCCTGGTCGCACGAAATCTCGGTCATGCACTTTTCCTGCACCTTCGACCTCAAGGCGCCCGAACGCCGCCGCGGCGCGCTGTACGAGCTGCTGGCGCGGGCCAACGAGAAGCTCTGGATCGGCCATTTCGGCATGGACCATGACGATGGCATGCCGATCTTCCGCCATTCCGTGCTGCTGCGCGGTGCCGGCGGCGCCTCGGCCGAAAGCGTCGAGGACATGGTCGATATCGCGGTCTCCGAGTGCGAGCGGTTCTTTCCCGCCTTCCAGTTCGTGCTGTGGGGCGGCAAGTCGCCGGACGAGGCGCTCGCCGCCGCCATGCTGGAGTGCGCGGGCGAGGCATGAGCGACGCGGCATTGCCCGGGCTGCTGCTTCTCGGCGGCGGCAAGATGGGGTCGGCCATGCTCGCCGGCTGGCGCGAGCGCGGCATTTCCCGCGTCGTCGTCGTCGATCCGGGCGCCGAGGCGCAGTCGCTGGCGGGTGATGGCGTCGAGGTCGTGGGCTCGCCTGCCGCGATCCCGGAGGGATTCGCGCCGCAGGCGGTGATCCTCGCGGTCAAGCCGCAAATGGCCGGCGAAGCGGTGGACGGGCTGGCGCCATTCGCCGCCGGGGCCGTCATCGTCTCCATCATGGCGGGGATCACGATCGGCTGGCTCGCCGCCCGTTTTCCAGGTTGCGCCATCGTGCGCGCCATGCCGAACACGCCGGCCGCCGTGCGCCAGGGTATCACCGTGGCGGTGGCGGGGCCGGGTGTGGCGCCCGCGCGGCGCGCCCTGGCCGAGTCGCTGCTGGGCGCGGTCGGCCAGGTCGCGATGGTGGACGACGAGGCGCTGCTCGATCCGGTCACGGCGGTGTCCGGCGGCGGGCCGGCCTATGTGTTCCTGCTGGTCGAACTGCTGGAGGCGGCTGCCCTCGAACAGGGCGTCCCGCCCGATCTCGCGCGGGTTCTGGCCCGGCAGACGGTGATCGGCTCGGCCGCCCTGCTCGCGGCGAGCGACCAGCCGGCGGAGGCGCTGCGCCGTGCCGTCACCAGCCCCAAGGGCACGACCGAGCGCGCGCTCGCCGTGCTGATGGACGATGCGGCCTGGCCCGCCGCGATGCGCCGGGCGATCGCCGCGGCGACGGCGCGGTCGCGGGAACTCGCGGCCGGCTGATCCGCCTCCCGCGGCGGCGCGACGCAAAAAATGTCGCTCCGTTCTGCCAGATTAACGATCCCATAATCTTTCACGCCTAGGGTTCCGAGAGCTGAGGCCAAGACGTGCCGGCCCGTTGCCGATGCGTCGCCGGCCCAGCCGCTTCGGATGGCGCGCGATCTTCCTCGCCGCAGGATCTCCGAAGTCCGTCGCGGATCTGCGGAGGGTATCCTGAGTGGGGACATGGGACGTGACCGTTCTTGATCATCCGGTTGGCCGGCATCGGCAGCCCTGGCGAGGGCGCGCGCGGCCGCCCCTCCTTCCGGCTCTCGTCGGGAGCGGGCGGTGACCGTGCCGGTTTTCCCCCTCGGGCGCTGCCCTGCCCGTCGCGGCATCCGCTCCGGCCGTATCCCCCGTTTAAGTTACCGGGCGCGTCATCGCGCCCGCGCCTGCGAGCGGAAGCTTGCCGAGGAGCACCCCAACCATGACTGACACCGCGGACCCGTTCGCGCTCGATCCTGTTCTCGACCTCAAGGCGGCGTCTCCTCTGGCGCAAGGGCTGCTCGCGAAACGCGGCACCGATCTGCGGATCGATGGTTCGCTGGTCGAGCGGCTGGGCGGCCAATGCCTGCAGGTCCTGCTTTCGGCCCGGTCCACCTGGGAGGCGGATGGCCATGCGTTCGTGATCGAACGCATGTCCGCGCAGATGGAAGCAGCGCTCGAATTATTCGGCATCGGTCCTGCCGCGTTTCAATTTCAGAAGGATATAGTCGCGTGACCAAGACGATTCTCACCGTGGATGATTCGCGCACCATGCGTGACATGCTGCGCATGTCGCTGGTCGAGGCGGGGTATCGGGTGGTGCAGGCCGAGGATGGTGTGCACGGCCTTGAGGTGCTGCAGGTCGAGACGCCGGACGTCATCGTGACCGACATCAACATGCCGCGCCTCGATGGTTTCGGGTTCATCGAGGCGGTCCGCAAGGATGCCACATGGCGCACCACACCGGTGCTGGTGCTCACCACCGAGGTGGACCCCGAAAAGAAGGGGCGGGCGAAGGCTGCTGGTGCAACGGGCTGGATCGTCAAACCCTTCGATCCGGTCAAGCTGGTCGATGCGATCCGGCGTGTTGCGGCATGATGGGAGTCTGACCGATGGATCCGATGGCGGAGATCCGCGAAACCTTCTTCCAGGAATGCGAGGAACAGCTCGGCGAGCTTGAAACCGGGCTGATGCGGATGGAGTCGGGGCAGACCGATTCCGAGACGGTGAATGCCGTCTTTCGTGCCGTCCACTCGATCAAGGGTGGCGCCGGCGCGTTCGGTCTGGAAGATCTCGTGCATTTCGCTCATGTCTTCGAGACGGTGCTCGACCTGATCCGCGCGGGTCGGCTGGAGCCGTCGCCGGAGGCGATGCGCGTCATGTTGCGCGCGTCCGATGCGCTGGCCGATCTGGTGCGCGCGGCGCGCGACGGCAGCACCACCGATCCCGTGCGGATCGCCTCGATCGTGTCGGAACTGCGGCAATTGACCGGCGAGCCCGACGCCGGCGACGCCGAGGATGACGATTTCGCCGACATCGCCTTTGCGGCAGTGCCGGTCACGATCGAGACCGAGGCTGCGCTGCCGCCGGGCTGGATCGTCCGGTTCAAGCCCCTGGCCGATCTTTACGCCAAGGCCAATGAGGCTGGGCTGCTGCTGCGCGAGCTTGGCCGCCTCGGCCCGATGCGGGTGACGGTCGATGCCGAAAGCCTGCCGGATCTCGCCGCCCTCGATCCTGAGGGGGCCTATCTCACATGGACGATCGTGCTGGATGCGGACTGCACGGAGGACATGATCCGTGCCGTGTTCGAGTTCGTCGAGGACGATTGCGAAATCCAGATCGAGAGGAACCTGCCCGCCGACGTGGCTGTGGCCGCGAGTTCGTCCGCCGTCGCTGCGGATGCCGGGCAACCCTCCGACGACGAGATCCTTGCCTTGCTGCGGAACGCGGCGGCGAGTGTGGAGGCGCCAGCGGTCATCGAGCCCGAGATCGTGGTGGCTCCGCCTCCGCCGCCTCCGGCAGTTTCGCCGCCGCCGGAGCCCGAGCCCGCTTCGGCGTCTGCCGAAGCGCCAGCCGCGCGCAACGATGCCGCGCAGGGCGTGGGGGCGACCATCCGTGTCGATCTCGACCGCGTGGACCGGCTAATCGACCTCGTCGGCGAGCTTGTCATCAACGAGGCGATGCTCTCGCAGCGCGTGTTCGAGGCCGGGCTTGCCCGCGCCTCCGCTGTCATGACGGCGTTGGACGAGCTTGAGCAGCTGACGCGCGAAATCCAGGACAGCGTGATGGCGATCCGCGCGCAGCCCGTGCGCTCGGTCTTCCAGCGCATGCCGCGCCTCGTGCGCGAGGTCGCGACGATGACCGGCAAGCAGGTTCGCCTGCTGACCGATGGCGAGACAACCGAGGTCGACAAGACGGTGATCGAGCGGATCGTCGATCCGCTGACCCACATGATCCGCAACGCCATCGATCACGGTCTTGAATCAACCGAGGCGCGCCTTGCGGCCGGGAAGCCGGCCGAAGGTCTGGTGAAGCTGACCGCGCTGCACCGTTCAGGCCGGATCGTCATCGAAGTCGAGGATGACGGGGCCGGCATCAACCGCGAGCGGGTGCGGGCGAAGGCGGTGGAGAAAGGTCTTGTCTCGCCCGACGCCCCGCTTACCGACGAGGAGATCGACAACCTCATCTTCATGCCCGGATTCTCCACCGCAAGCGAGATTTCCGACATTTCGGGGCGTGGCGTCGGCATGGACGTGGTGCGCCGGTCGGTGCAGGCGCTGGGCGGGCGCATTTCCATCGCCTCGCGGCCGGGCAAGGGCTCGACCTTCACGCTCAGCCTGCCGCTCACCCTCGCCGTGCTGGATGGCATGGTCGTCAGCGTCGATGGCCATACGCTGATCGTTCCCCTGAGCGCCATCGTGGAGACGCTGCAGCCACGGAGCGAGCAGGTGCATACGCTCGGTGTCGATGTCCGGGTGCTGGCCATGCGCGGAGGGTATATCCCGCTGGTCGATGTCGGCGCAGCACTCGGCTATCGCGCCATGCCGGCGGAGCCCGAAAAGAGCGTGGCGCTGCTGGTCGAGGGTGAGGGGGGCGTGCGCGCCGTCCTTGTGGTCGATGGCATTCAGGGCCAGCGCCAGGTCGTGATCAAGAGTCTCGAGGCGAATTACCGGGCGGTCCCCGGCATCGCGGCAGCCACCGTGATGGGTGACGGCCGGGTCGCCCTCATCCTTGATGTGGATGCGATCGTTTCCGTGACGCGGAGCGACAATCTGCGGGTCGACGCATCTCGTGTCGAACCGATCCTCATGTCAGCGAGTTGAATGATGAATGAAGTCATGACCAGCGGGTCCGGGGCCCGCGAACTGATTGCCTTCCGGGTCGGCGTTCAGGAATTCTGTGTCGACATCATGGCGGTGCGTGAAATCCGCGGCTGGACGGCGGCGACGGTTCTGCCGCAGTCGCCTGGATATATCTGCGGCGTGATCAACCTGCGCGGCGCGGTGCTGCCGATCGTCGATTTCGCGGTCAGGCTCGGTCTGCCCCGCTCGGAGCCGACCGCGCGGCATGTGATCATCGTCGTGCAGATCGACCGCCAGATGGTCGGCCTGCTGGTGGATGCCGTGTCCGACATCCTGACGATGAATGACAATGCAATCCAGCCGACGCCGGATGTGGCTTCGGACGTGGTCAAGAGTTTCGTGCGCGGGCTGATGCCAGTGGATGGGCGGATGATCAGCCTGATCTCGCTCGATCACGTTCTGCCGGCTGTGGAACGGGAAGCCGCATGAGCCTACGGCCGCGACCACGGCGCGAAAGCGAAGGTCTGATCGAAGGCGCGGAATATGTCCTCACCCGAGAGGATTTCCGCACCATTGCCCGGATCATGCGTGAGGAGGCGGGGATTGCGCTGCCCGAGGCCAAGGCCACGCTCGTGTATTCGAGGCTGGCGAAGCGCATCCGGACGCTCGGGCTCGAAAGCTTCGCCGAATATTGCGAGCTTGTCGAAAGCGCGGCGGGCGGCGCCGAGCGGCAGGAGATGCTCGGCGCGTTGACCACGAATGTCACGCGGTTTTTCCGTGAGCCGCATCATTTCGACCATCTGCGCACCCGGGTCCTGCCGCCGCTATTGGCCCAGGCGCGCAGCGGTGGGCGGGTGCGGCTGTGGTCGGCGGCCTGTTCCAGCGGCCAGGAGCCCTATTCGATGGCGCTCACCGTTCTGGCCCTGCTGCCCGAGGCGCCGCGCTATGACATCCGGATCCTCGCCACCGATATCGACCGCACGATGCTCGCGACCGGCCGGGCCGGGCTGTATGACGCCTCCGAGATCACCGCGGTGCCGCAGGAGCTGCGCGAGCGCTGGTTCGAGCCGGCCAACAACAATTCGCCCAAGTTCCGGATTGCGGAGGCCGCCCGATCGCTGGTGGCGTTCCGCTCCCTGAACCTGATCGGCAACTGGCCCATGCGCGGCCGGTTCAATGCTGTGTTCTGCCGCAATGTTGCAATTTATTTCGATGACGAAACGCAAAAGCAGGTCTGGGCCCGCATGGTGCCGCTGCTCGAGGAGGGCGGCGCACTCTATATCGGCCATTCGGAACGCGTGAGCGGCCCGGCCGAAGCGTCTCTCCGGAGCGATGGGATCACAACCTACCGGCTCATGGCTCCCCGGGGGACGAAAGGATGACGGTACGTGTTCTGATCGTGGACGATTCGGCGACGATGCGCGGCGTCATCGCCGCCTCGCTCCGGCGCGATCCCGAGATCGAGATCGTCGGAGAGGCCGGCGATCCCTACGAGGCCCGCAGCGCCATCAAGGAACTCAACCCGGACGTGATCACCCTCGATGTCGAGATGCCGAACATGAACGGTCTCGATTTCCTGGAAAAAATCATGCGGCTACGGCCGACGCCGGTGATCATGGTCTCGAGCCTTACCTCCGAGGGCGCGCGGGCGACGCTGCAGGCCCTGGAGATCGGCGCGTTCGACTGTGTGCCGAAACCGGCACTCGGCGACCGCCATGAATTCGATCTGCTGGGCGAAAAGATCAAGGCGGCGGCGAAGACCAGGCTGCGGATGCGGCCGCGGGAGGCGGGCGCTGCGCGGCCGGCATCGGTCACGCAGTCCGGCAATTTCCGGCCCGACGGGCGGTTGATCGCCATCGGGGCGTCCACCGGCGGTGTCGAAGCGCTGATCGAGGTGCTGTCCCGTTTTCCTGCCAATTGCCCGCCGACAATGGTGGTGCAGCACATGCCGCCGGCCTTTACCCGCAGCTTTGCCGATCGCCTGAACAGGCTCTGTGCGCCGACGGTGACGGAGGCCCAGAACGGCATCGCGGTACAGCCAGGGCATGTCTATGTCGCCCCCGGCGATGCACATCTCGAACTGGCCGGCACGATGAACAATGGCCGCCTGCACTGCCGCCTGCACGATGGCGAGCGCGTCAGCGGGCATCGGCCTTCGGCCGATGTGCTGTTCACATCCTTCGCCCGGGTCGCGCGCGGGCGCGGGCTCGGGGTGATACTGACCGGCATGGGGCGCGATGGCGCCGAGGGGCTGGCCGCGATGCGCGAGACCGGCGCCGAGACGATCGGCCAGGATGAGGGCTCCTCGATCGTCTATGGCATGCCGAAGGCCGCCTTCGAGATCGGCGCCGTGGGCCGCCAACTGCCGCTGACCACCATTGCCGATCACATCGTCAAAAGCACCAACGCCATCTCCATCACCCGGGAGCCAAACTAATGCCTGTTGCCAGCTCGTTGAGCATTCTTATCGTCGACGACCAGCAGACGATACGCAGCCTCGCGCGGGTTGGGTTCGACGCAATCGGAATCGGCGAAGTGATCGAGGCCGAGGATGGCGAAGAAGCGCTCAAACTGCTCCTGACCCGCAAGACGCCAATTCATCTTGTGATCTCCGACTACAACATGCCCAAGTTCAACGGTCTCAGCCTGTTGCGGGCGATCCGCGCGCATGGGCCGATCAGCAAGACGGCCTTCATCATGCTTACCGGACGGGCCGACAAGCAGATGGTGATGAGCGCCGTCGAGCACGGGGTGAACAATTACCTGGTCAAACCCTTCACGACCGAAGCGCTGAAGGAAAAGATCGAAGCCGTGCTCGGGACGCTGACGTGACGCTTGCAGGCCCTCCCTCGCTGGACCTCGCCCGCCGAATCAACATCGTGCAGGGCGAATATCGGGTCGAGCGCGATCCTGATATTGTGCTGTGCACCATTCTTGGCTCCTGTGTCGCCGCCTGCCTGTGGGATCCGATGGCGGCGGTCGGAGGGATGAACCATTTCCTGCTGCCCGGCCAGTCTTCCGTCCGCTCCGGTGGCGGGGCGGCCCAGCGGTACGGCGCCTATGCAATGGAACTGCTGATCAACGATCTGCTCCGGCATGGCGCGCGGCGCGAGCGACTCAAGGCGAAGCTGTTCGGCGGGGCCTGCCTGGTAAAGGGGCTGACGGATATCGGCCGTCTGAATGCCGAGTTCGCCGAGCGCTTCCTTAACGCCGAGAGCATCGAGATCGTCGGCGGCAGCCTGCGCGGCGAGCGCGGGCGGCGCATCCAGTTCTCCCCTACCACCGGGCGCGCCCGACAGACATTGCTTGCGGCAGATCAGCCTGCCGTTCTGCGCGCCGAGCCCGATCTGCGCACCCTCAAGACACCACCGCCCAGCGGTGCGGTCGAACTGTTCTGAACGGATATCTGCCATGGCCGCCTACAGGACACCCCAGGATTCCACCGAAACCAGGCTTGAAGTCATGTCGTCCAGCATGCCCATGAACGAGCTGTTCGGGATCATCGAGGCGGAACTGGTCGATCTCGGCGCCTATGCGCTGAGGATGCAAGAAGTGCTGAGCCCGGCCCTTGTCGCCTCGCCGCAGAGCAGCCTCTACCGCCAGGAAGCGCAGATGCTCGACATCCTGACCCAGAGGTTGCAGGGGCTTCACACATTCATGGAACATTTGCGGCTTGTCCTGCCGGATGGCTGGTCGATCGATCCGGGCCGCGCGGCGCGCGAAGTTGTCGTCGGGGCGCTGGCCGAACGCCTCAGCGGCGTCAAGGAGCCGACCGTTACAAGCGCTTCCGGGGATCTCGAACTTTTCTAGCACCGCATCCGACCGGATATGGCCGGCCGATCCGTTAGAGCATCATCCGATCGGATGGAGTCATCTGCTTGGGTAAAGATGGTTTAATTATCAATATGATAGAGCGTTGCATCCGATCCGGATGGATCGGAAAGTGCTCTAATGGCGGCAGGATTGCCAGACGGACGGCGTCTCCCGCCCGGCCCGACAGGATTGGACATTGATCATGCCAGAGACCAGGACTTGGCAAATATTTGATTTCATCATTTTGCAAAATCGTGTTTGGTCCGGTCTCGTCGCCGGGTCAGGCTTCCCGTCACTTTTGGCAGGAGGCTGTACCGGCGACACGCGCAGGCCATGCGGCAACAAGCATGGACGCGTGTTGCGGCGACAATGGCCGTGGCAGGGAAGGAGACGGTGGTGAGGATGGCAGATCAGCCCGACGATATCGCCACGCGAGTCGCAATGATCTTCGCCCGCCTGTTCCCTGATCTGCCGCAGAGTGAAATTCCGGTCGCGTCCATGCGCTCGGTGCGGGATTGGGATTCGATCGCAACGCTCAGCCTCATCGTGGAGGCGGAAGAAGAATTCGGAATCACCATCGGGTTCGACAGCGCCGATGTGGTGGAAAGCTTTGACGATCTCTGCCGGATTGTTTTGCGCCGCCGCATCGGCTTCGAAGACATACCGGCCTGGCATCTGCGCCACTGATGCCCCAGGCGGCGGTTCAGATCGGCTTGCCCTCGCTGGTGGCCCAGGCGGCCATCAGCACGTTGCTCTGCTGGCTCTTGTCCAGCACCTTGCGCGCCGTCTCGGCTCCCGCGACGGGCAGGCCCGCCGGATCGAGCAGGCCGAGCTGAACCAAAACCGAGGCCTGATCCCAATAGATATGCTCGTGAACCAGCTTGTCGCCGTCGAACTGCACGATCGCGACAAGGGGAATCTCGACGCGGCGGCCTGTGGGCGGAATGCCGGGCACCATCCAGTCGATCTCGGATGTGTGGGTGAAGCGGAAGATCATCTCGTCGACGATGCTGCTCGCCCCCACGGTGCGGCTGACCGGCACCATTTCCGTATCCGGCGGGTTGGCACCGATGAAATGATATTTGTAGAACCGCTTCAACTGGTCATGGCCGACACCGCCTGTCATTGTCGGGATGTGGTTGACGTAGGGGGTGGCAACCATCGTCGCCATCGTGGCGTCGACGTCCCGGGTCTCGAATTCGTAGCAGCAATGCGCCTCCCAGAGCGCTTCCAGATCGTGTTGCGACATACCTTGTCCCTCCCTGCGGTGCTTGCGGGCCGGCGCGCACCCGCCCTGGAACGGATCATCCGCTTTCGCCCGGTCAAGAGCAAGGCCGGCCGCCGGCCCCGTGCATGCTGGTCAAGCAGGGCGGCACCGGTCTAAGCTTTGCGGATGAAACATTGCACTTGTCCTGAATTCCGGAGGCGGGCGCGTGGCCCGGCGGCCTCGTGCCGTTCCTGACCGAGGCCGAGCCGCGGCGCGGCATTGCCCATGACGTGTTGCCCGGAATCCGGCGGGTCGTGGCGCGCAACCCCGGCGTCATGACCTATCACGGCACCAATACCTGGCTGATCGAAGCGGCGGATGGGCTGACCGTGCTCGATCCCGGGCCGGACGATCCAACCCATGTGCGCGATGTGATCGAGGCGGCGGCCGGTGTGCCGATTCGTCGAATCCTGCTTTCGCACACGCATCGCGACCATCTGGGCGCCACGGCGGGCCTGCAATCGGCCACGGGGGCTACCACGTATGGGTTTCACCGGCCGGCGACGAAGCTGTTTCAGCCCGATCGCCCGATCGGCGAGGGCGATGTCGTCGCCGGGCTGACCGCGCTGCACACGCCGGGTCATGCGAGCGACCACCTCGCCTTCGCCTATCACGTGCCGGAGGTGGGCGAAGTTCTCTTCAGCGCGGATCACGTGATGTCGTGGTCGTCCTCGATCGTCAATCCGCCGGATGGCGACATGAAGGACTATTACGACAGCCTGGAGCGCCTGCTCGGGCGGTCGGATGTGCTGTATCTGCCGGGTCACGGCCCGGTGCTGGAACGGCCCCGGGAACTGGTGCGGGAGATGCTGGCGCATCGGCAGAAGCGCGAAACCGCCATTCTCGAGGCTTTGCGGGCCGGGCCGGCCACGGTGACCGACATCGCTGCCCGGCTCTATGCGAAACAGGACCCGATGCTGAAAATCGCCGCCGAGCGCAACGTGCTGGCGCATCTGCTGAAGCTGCGCGCCGAGGCGCGGGCCGAAGAACATGGCGAGGTATGGCGGGTGGCGGCCTGAAACGCCGCCCGTGAAAAACCCCCGGCATCAGCGGATGCCGGGGGGCTCAATTCAGGCGATGGCGCGGTCGGCCAAGGCTTGGCGCTGTTCGGCGCGCTGTTCCGCGACCTGCGCCTTCATCGATTTCTGCAGCTTCTCGAAAGCACGAACCTCGATCTGCCGCACCCGCTCGCGCGAGATGTTGTATTGCTGCGAGAGATCCTCGAGCGTCGTCGGGTCGTCCTTGAGACGGCGCTGGATCAGGATGTGCCGCTCGCGGTCGTTCAGCGTCTTCAGCGCGGTGGCGAGAAGCGCGCGGCGGCCGGTCATTTCCTCGTGCTCGCCGATCGCTTCTTCCTGACTGTCCGCATCGTCGACCAGCCAGTCCTGCCACTCGCCCTCGCCATCCATGCGGATCGGCGCGTTGAGGCTGTGGTCGGGCGCGGTCAGGCGGCGGTTCATGCTCACCACGTCCTGCTCGGGCACGCCGAGCACGCGAGCGATCTTTTCCACCTGCTCGGGCTGCATGTCGCCATCGTCGATGGCCTGCATCTGCCCCTTGAGCCGGCGCAGGTTGAAGAACAGCTTCTTCTGCGCCGCCGTGGTGCCCATTTTCACCAGCGACCACGAATGCAGGATATATTCCTGAATCGCGGCACGGATCCACCACATCGCATAGGTGGCGAGGCGGAAGCCGCGTTCCGGGTCGAACCGCTTGACCGCCTGCATCATTCCGACATTGCCTTCGGAAATCAGCTCGCCCACCGGCAGCCCGTAGCCGCGATACCCCATGGCGATCTTGGCCACGAGGCGCAGATGCGAGGTCACCAGCTTGTGTGCGGCGGTCTGGTCGTTGTTGTCGCGCCAGGCGCGGGCAAGCCGGTCTTCCTCCTCCGGAGAAAGCATCGGGAACTTGCGGATTTCCTGCAGATACCGGGCGAGGTTGCCTTCGCTCGGGGCCATTGTACTGACGCCAGAGGCCATTGGTAGCTCCTTTCGTCTATCTCTACGGAGCCGGCAGACAAATGGATGCGGAGAATCCGAACCCTCGTGATGCCAGTCCCATTCCAGCGGAGTATATATTCAGGTCAGCGATCTTGCCTTGTCACGCTCCCGCGAGAACCCCTGAAAAGGCAGTAACCAGCAGGACAGACCGCCAAACCCCAACTCCGGCTTTGACTGTGGCGTATGTACTACGCCTCAGGGTTGCATGTCAACAAAAAGGACCATTCAAGTCCGGTATTGCAGTCATACGTGATCGGTCATAGCAGCGAGATGTGACAGCAATGTTGCGAGATCTGCCGGCGGCGCGGTCTCGAAGCGCAGCGCCGCGCCGCTGCGCGGGTGGGTAAATCCCAGGATCGCCGCGTGCAGGGCCTGGCGTGGAAAGTCGAGAAGCCCGTCGCGCTGGGGCTGGCGGATCTGGCTTGCGGCGGCCGGGCGGCGGCGGAGATAGACCGGATCGCCGACCAGCGGATGGCCCTTGCTGGCGAGATGCACGCGGATCTGGTGGGTTCGGCCGGTGGCGAGGCGGCAGGCGAGCAGCGCCGCGCCCAAACCGAAGCGTTGCAGCGTGCGATAGCGGGTTAGCGCCGGCTTGCCGCCCCGCGCGACGATGGCCATGCGCTTGCGGTCGCGCGGATCGCGCCCGATCGCGCCCTCGATCTCGCCTTCGGCCGGCTGCGGCGCGCCCCAGCACAGCGCCAGATATTCGCGCTCGATCTCCCGCGCCGCAAAGGCGGCGGAGAGGGCGTGATGCGCGAGTTCGGTCTTGGCGGCGACCATGAGGCCGGACGTATCCTTGTCGAGCCGATGGACGATGCCCGGCCGGCGCTCGCCACCGATGCCGGCCAGGCTGTCGCCGCAATGGGCGATCAGCGCGTTGACCAGCGTGCCGTCCGGATTGCCGGGGGCGGGATGCACAACGAGGCCGGCAGGCTTGTCGATCACGATCAGGTCGTCATCTTCATGCAGGATCACGAGGTCGATCGCCTGCCCCTGCGGCGTCGCCGGCGCGGCCGGCGGCAAGGCGAGGGCATAGGCGGCGCCGGGCCGCACCGCCGCGGAGGGCAGGGTGATTGTCGCGCCGTCGCAGGTCACCGCGCCGGCCTCGATCAGCGCCTTCAGCCGCGAGCGCGATATCTCCCCGAGGCGGGCGGCCAGAAACCGGTCGAGCCGTTCGCCGCGATCGGCCTCGGTGGCGTGGAACGGCTCGCCCCCGTAGGATGGCGTATCCGCCGGCAGGCTGCCGGCGGATGGAAGGTCTTGAGCGGCTGCGTTGATTTCGGAGTTCACGAATGCAGGATACACCAATCCGGCCACGGCCGGCACGCGAGGCTGGCCCGCAGAATCTGCGGGGGCTGAAAGCCCTCGTGATCGGGCTTGGCATACTTGTCGTGCTGGGCACCGCGCTTGTCATCGGGGTCATGGTCAAGCGGCTGATCGCGCCGAAACCGACGGCCGTGCGAACGGCGGCGCTCGTTTCCGCCGCCCCGGGCGTTGCCGCCGCGCCACCGGGGGCGGCTGCGCCCGCTGCGCCCGGGCGACCCTTTTCCGTGGTGCTGCCCGGCGGGGCGGGCGCGCAGGTTACCGGCCTTGCCGCGGCGGGCGGCCTTGTCGCCGTTCTGCTCCGCGGCGGCCAGGGAAGCGAGGTCGTGTTCATCGACCCGCGCACCGGGCGGGTGGCCGGCACCGCTGCGACGGCACGCTGACAGTGCCGATGCGGCGCAAGGCTGATTTGCCCAGCAAGATCTGCGAGGCCTGTGGCCGGCCCTTCGCCTGGCGGCGCAAATGGGCGCGCAGCTGGGAGACGGTGAAATTCTGTTCCGACGCCTGCCGCACCGGCCGGCGCGACGCGGCACGGGCCCGCCTGCGTCCGGCGGGAAAACCGCACGACGGCGCTTGATGAAGCCGGCGAACTCGATTATCTACCGCGCACGGCGTCCCGTTCGTCTAGAGGCCTAGGACACTGCCCTTTCACGGCGGCAACAGGGGTTCGAATCCCCTACGGGATACCATTATTTATCAACGGTTTATATACCGTTTTTCGCTTCTCCCCTTACGTCATACGGAATACAGACGGCATATGCGGGAATGTGGTCCCTCCGCCATCCCCCGCTCGTCATGATTGCGTGATCGCTGTTCGCCCGCGATCGGCGGGCACGGTGCCGGCCGCTGGTCTCACGATTTTGTGGGCCAATGGCCGGGCAGCTCGGCCGCTTTCAGGGCGCCGCGAGCAGATCTTTCAGCGCAGCATCGACCTGCGGCACGTAGGTCGGCTCAAGCGCGAACAGGCCGGCATGGCCGAAACGGGTGTCGATCACCCTGAACGCGGCGCCCGGCGTCAGCTTCGCCTCTTCCTCGCAATCTGCCGGCGGGAAGAACATGTCGGAACTCAGGGCGAGCACCGTGGTCCTTGCCCGGATTCGCCCGAGTGCCGCGGCAAGGTCGCCATTGGCATGGCGGCTGACGTCGCCACGCTGCCACTTTCGTGCCATCAGGATCAGGTTGTTCGGGTCCATCGGCAGGAAATAGGCGTTCAGAAACCCCACGAAAAAATCGTCCAGCGAGGAAAAGCCGAGGTCGCGCCAGAGTTCGAGGCGATAGAACTCCTGGCACAACCCGGTCAGCGCGAACGCCCGTGCGTGGCGGATCAGGCCGGCCCGCACATCTCCCGAATTCCTGTAATGACCATCGTTGAATGCAGGATCGGATGTCAGCGCATCGATGAAACTCTGTCCGATCAGCCTGCAATGCGGTTTGTTCTTCGCCGTGCCGGCAATCGGCGCCGCGCGCCTCACGAAATCGGGATAGCGCACGGCCCATTCATAGGTCTGCTGTGCGCCCATCGATGCGCCGACCACCAGTTGCAACGCTTCAAGGCCGAATTTTTCGGTCACCAGCCTGTACTGCGCGACGACGTCGTCACCGATGCGCACGCTCGGGAAATCGGGGCCGTGGAACGCCCCCTCGGTGTTGTGCGGCGACGAGGACAGGCCGCTGCCGATCTGATTGGCGATGATGATGAAATAGCGCTCGGGATCGAGCGCCCGGCCGGGCCCGACCAGCGTCTGCTCCATGATCTTGCTGGTGCCCGAATACCATGTCGGGATCAGGATCGCGTTGTCCCTAGCTGCGGACAGGCGGCCATGCGTCGCGAAAGCGAGTTTTGCCCCGCGAATCGTGCCGCCATCCTCGAGCACGAAATCACCGAGATCGAACATCTCGAACGGGCCATGCAACTCCTGACCGTAATACGCGCTCATCCTGCCCTCCCATGCGGTCGTGCCCATGCGATCGCATCGCTGCGACGCCTGCTTTCCCGCGCCAGAATGTCGCGGAGTTTGGTCCTGGCAACAATACAGCCGCCAAGGTGGCTGTCACGATTGTTGCGTTTCCGAACACCGAATGTAATGCGGCGCCGGTCAGCTGTTGTGGAAATCAGTCATCGTGCTCAATATCAGCGCAAATGCCCGGTCGGGTAGATCGCAATACTCGTTATCGGCGACATTGCCGTCGCGATCCGCGAGGGCTGGCCGGTTGCGCCGGCGGAATGTTTCAAGGGGGGAACCAGAATGAACGCAGAATTCAAAACCGCGGCGGATGCCATCCTCAACCGAGTCGTCGACACGAGCCCGCATGTGCCGGGCGTGGTGGCGATGGCAACCGACCGGAAGGCGAACATCTACGAGGGCGCGGCCGGCGTGCGGACGATGGGCAACAGCCAGAAGATGACCACTGACACCGTGTTTGCGATATTCTCGACGACCAAGGCGGTCACCGGCACGGCCGCGCTCCAGCTCGTCGAGGAGGGAAAGCTCGATCTTGACGCGCCGGCGAGGGCCTATGTGCCGGAAATCGGAGACCTTCAGGTTATCGAGGGGTTCGATGCGAGCGGCAAGCCGAAGCTGCGGGCCCCGAAGCGGGAGATCACCACAAAAATGCTCCTGCTGCATACCGCTGGCCTCGGCTACGATTTCTTCAACGAGACCTATAACCGGCTGTCACAGGAGCAGGGGCTGCCGAGCGTCATCACGGCGACCACGGCCTCGCTGCGCACGCCGCTGCTGTTCGACCCGGGCGAGCGGTGGGAATATGGCAGCAACATGGACTGGTGCGGACTGGTGATCGAAGCCATCGCCGGAAAGCGGCTCGGCGAGGTCTGCGAAGAGCGTATCTTCAAGCCACTCGGCATGACCGACACCACCTTCGAGATCACCGAAGCCCTGCGCGCGCGCTGCGCCGGGATGCATGCCCGCGGCGCGGACGGCTCGTTGACGCCGATGGAATTCGAACTCACCAACACGCCCGAGGTCCATATGGGTGGGCATGGGCTTTACAGCACGGTCGGCGACTACATGAAGTTCATTCGCATGTGGCTGAACGACGGCGACGGGCCTCATGGCCGGGTGCTGAAGCCCGAAACCGTCGCGATGGCGGTGCGGAACCATCTCGGCGACAAGAAGATCAGGGTGCTGCCGGGGGTGATCCCCTCGCTCTCGAACGATGCCGAGTTTTTCCCGGGCCTGTCTAAATCCTGGTCCTACTCCTTCATGGTGAACGACGAAACGGCGCCCACCGGCCGCCCGGCCGGCGCTATCGGCTGGGCCGGTCTTGCCAACCTGTTTTACTGGATCGACCGTGAAAACGGTTTCGGCGGATTCTGGGCGACGCAAATCCTGCCCTTCGCCGATCCCGCATCCTTCACCGGCTATATGGATTTCGAAACGGCGCTCTACCGGAACTGCGCCACCCGCAAAGCCGCCTGATCCGCAGGGGCGGCGCGCGCCGCCCCGTCCGGCATCAAGTCCGGTGTCGTTTTCACGAACCGCGCGGCCGGCCAGCGCCATTTCGCGCCGCGTGCGGGCTGGATGGCCTGTTTCGGCCTGTCCCGGCTCGGTCCGGCGGTGCGACCCCAATCTCTTTCCGTCGTCCGATGGAAGCGGCTGTCTTGATTCAGCGGCGTGATCGTGAAATATATAAAATAGATCGATTGTTCTAAAACGGCGCGGCGTGTCGCCCTGGCCGCGGCAAACTTCAAGGAGAGCCCCGATGGAAGGACCCCACCTCGTCTATTTCGCGGACCCGATGTGTTCCTGGTGCTGGGGCTTTTCGCCGGTGATCGACGCAATCAGCCAGACCTTCGGCGACGAGCTGCCGATCAGGCTGGTGCTCGGCGGCCTGCGGCCGCGCACGGTCGAGCCGATGGATGACAGCGGCCGGGCGGATGTCCGCAGCCACTGGGAACATGTCCACGAAGCCTCCGGCCAGCCCTTCGATTTCGCGTTTTTCGATCGTCCCCGCTTTGTTTACGACACCGAGCCGCCGTGCCGCGCCGTCGCCGTCATCCGCCGGCGGGGCATGCAGCCGGCGCTTGCCGCCCTGAAGCGGATTCACCGCGCGTTCTACGCCGAAAACCAGGACGTGACCGATACCGAAACGCTGGTGCGGCTCGCCGGCGAGATCGGCGTCGATCCCGATCAGTTCCGCGCGGAGTTCACGTCTGACTCGGCAATCGAGGAAACCTGGGCGGATTTCGAACTCACCCAGGGCGCCGGCGTGCGCGGTTTTCCGACGCTGATCGCAGGACGGGGTGACGAGGGGCGCTATGCTCTCGTCACGCACGGGTTTCAGCCGGCCGCCCGCATCCTGCCGGCCCTGGAAGGCTGGTTCGACAAGGCCCGCGCCGCCTGACGCCGGGCCGCTCAGTCCTTCAGCGCGCCGGACATGCCGGCGACGTAGTATTCGACGAAGAAGAAATACACGAGGACGACCGGCAGCGTGCCGAGCAGCGCGCCGGACATCAGCTGCCCCCACTGGAACACGTCGCCGCGCATCAGCTCCGTCGTCAGCCCGACCGAAATGGTCTTGTTCGACGATGAGAACATATAGATCAGCGCGTAGAGATATTCGTTCCAGGAGAGGGTGAAGGAGAAGATCGTCGACGAGATCAGCCCCGGCACCGAGAGCGGCAGGATGACGCGGAACATGATTCGCGGCCAGCTCGCGCCATCGACCAGCGCGGCCTCTTCCAGCTCGCGCGGGATGGAGCGGAGGAAGCCGATCAGCAGCCAGGTGCAGAAGGGGACGAGGAAGGTCGCGTAGATCGGGATCAGCGCCCAGAGCTTGTTGAACCAGTGCAGCTTGATCAGCACCGAGGCGAGCGGGATGAACAGGATCGCCGGCGGCACGACATAGGAGAAGAAGATCGCGGTCGAGAGCGCGCGGGCGCCGAAGAAGCGCAGGCGGACGATGGCGAAGGCGGCGAAGAACGACACGGTGACGCTCAGCAGCGTCGCACCGGCCGAGACGAACAGCGTGTTGGCGAACCAGCGCGGATATTCGGTGGTGGTGAGCAGGCCTATGATGTTGCCGAGCGTCGGGTGGAAGACCCACCACGGGTTGGGCGAGTTGAGCAGCTCGGGCTGCGATTTCAGCGCCGTCAGCACCATCCAGTAGAAGGGCAGCAGCAGGAACAGCAGCATCAGCCCGAGGGGGAGCCAAAGACGCCAGCCGGCGCGGTCGGTCATGTCAGCTTCCCTCCCGTGTCGAGCGCAGGGCGATGAAGGCGAGGATCAGCATGATCGGGATCACCGAGGCGGCGATGGCCGCACCCTGGCCGAGCGTGCCGCCGTTGATCGCGCGCTGATAGGCGAGGGTGGTGAAGACCTGCGTCGCGTTCAGCGGGCCGCCGCGCGTCATCGTCCAGATGAGCTGGAAGTCGGTTACGGTCCAGATCGTCGAGAAGGAGAGCAGGATCGTCGTCACCGGCAGCAGCAGCGGCCAGATGATGCGGCGGAAGATGGTGAAGCGCGTCGCCCCGTCGATCGAGGCGGCCTCGATCAGGTCTTTCGGGATCGCGGTGAGGCCGGCGAGATAGCCCATCGCGAAATAGGGGATGCCGCGCCAGACATTGACGACGATGAGCGAGATGCGGGCAGGCCAGGTTTCGCCGAGGAAGTTGATGTAGCCGTGGATCAGGCCGAGCTTCATCAGCAGCCAGCTGATCGCCGAGAATTGCGGGTTGAGCAGCCAGTTCCAGGCCAGCGCCGAGAGCACGGTGGGCGCGACCCAGGGCAGCAGCATGATCGCGCGGGCGGCGCGGTAGCCGCGGAAGCGGCGGTTGAGCAGCAGCGCGAGGCCAAGGCCGAGGAAGAGTTTCAGTGCCTCCGAGCAGACCGTGTACATCAGCGCGTAGAAGACCGCGCCCTGATAGACCGGGTCGTGGAAGAGCTGGATGTAGTTGCGCAGCCCGACGAAATGCGCCGGCGAGCCGAGCACCGCGTCGCTCAGGCTCAGCCAGATGCCGAGCCCGAGCGGATAGGCGAGCAGAAGAACGAGGATGAGGCTCGCGGGGGCGGCGAGGAGCAGGCCGAGAACGTTCGGCCGGTCGAGCATCCGCCGGAGCCACGAGCCGCTGGGCCGGCCGGCAAGGGCAGGCGACGAAGATGACATGCGTGTCCCCTGCCGGCTGTCGGATCAGGCGCCGTAGATTTCGCGAAGCTGCTGGGCCGCGCGTTTCGCCGCCTCCTGCGGCGCGGTGCCGTGGACGCAGACATCGGCGAACATGTTGACGATGACGAAATCGTTCAGCGCGGTGGCGGCGGCGCGGCCGGGCTTGCCGGCATAGCCTTCCGGCAGGTTGTCCACCAGCGCGTCGCGATACGGGGTGATGTTCGGGTTCGAGGTCCAGATCGGCAGCTTGGCGTAGTCCTTCAGCGCCGGGGTGACATAGCCGAACATCGCCGTCAGCCAAGGGGCCATCTGCGGCTTCTCGCTCATGAAGCGCAGATATTCCTTCGCCGCGTTCGGGTATTTCGAATATTTGAAGATGAAGGCCTGCGAGAACAGGTTGAACATCGTCTGATGTCCGACCGGGCCGACGGGCATCGGCGCGTTCCGCGTGTCCTTGTAGATTTCGGGGAACTTCTCCTTCGCGACATACCAGATGCTGATGCCGTTGATGGTCGCGCTGATCTGCCCGGCGAGGAAGGCCTGGTTGTTGTTGATGTCGAGCCAGGAGGAGACACCCGGAATCATCGTCTCATACAGCGCCTTGGCGTATTTCAAGGCCTCGTAGGTTTCCTTCGACTCGATGGTGACCTTGTTGTTCTCGTCGACCTGCTTGCCGCCGAAGCCCCACAGCACCCAGTGCGTCCAGGTATTGGCGTCGCCCACCGCGTGGCCGAGGGCGAGGCCGATCGGGTGGTTCTGCTTCTTCAGCTTGCGCGAAAGGTCGAGGAAGCCGTCGAAATCCTTCGGGAAGGTGTCGTAGCCGGCTTCCTTCACCCAGCTTTCGCGATAGGCGACGGCATCGCCCGGGCCGCCGATCGGCACCGCGATCCAGCGCTTCTGGGCGTCGTCATAACCGTAGGTGCGGGCGATGTTGTAGAAGCCGCCATATTTCTTCTCGAGATAGCCGCAGACGTCGGAAACATCGACCAGCTTGTCCGGATAGATGAACGGATCGTCGTAGAAGCCCATGATGATGTCCGGGCCGGAGCCGAGCTGGGCGGCGAGGCCGGATTTCGCCTGCACCTCGTCCCAGCTGATTTCCTGGATCGAGACCGGCACGCCGGTCGCCTTGGTGAAGGCTTCCGAGTTCATCTTCCAATGCTTGTCATCGGCGCCGACGAAGCCGGTCCAGCGCAGCATCTGCAGGTGCGCGCCCTTTTCGATCGGCAGCATCGGCTTGTAGCCGGCCAGGGCGATATCGGGCGCCGCACCGGCGGCGAGCGCCCCGGCCGCGGTGAGTTGCATCAGGCGCCGGCGAGAAAATTCCGTCATCTGCGTTCCTCCCAAGGGATTTTGTCTTGTCCGTTGGCGTATTTTATACAAAACATACAGAAAGAGGCAACGATGAATTTCCATCCGCCGGCGCGGCCCATCGCCGCCGGGTCGGAACAGCGGGGCCAGACGGGAACAGGAAACGGGGAAAGCGCAACCGCGATCATGGCACACGTATCATTGCGACAGGTCGTCAAATCCTATGGCGGCGCGCTGCAGGCGGTGAAGGGCATCGACCTGGAGATCGAGGATCGGGAGTTCGTCGTGCTGGTCGGCCCGTCCGGCTGCGGCAAGACGACGACGCTGCGCATGGTCGCCGGGCTTGAGAGTGTCACCGGCGGCGAGATCCGCATCGGCGATCGCGTCGTCAACGACCTGCCGGCGCGCGACCGCGACATCGCGATGGTGTTCCAGAACTACGCGCTCTACCCGCATCTGACCGTGTTCGAGAACATCGCCTTCGGCCTGCGCGTGCGTGGCCATAGCGCGGCCGATATCGATGCGCGGGTGACCGAGGCGGCGCGGATTCTCGGCATCGGCGATTTTCTCAGGCGCAAGCCCAAGGAACTCTCGGGCGGGCAGCGCCAGCGCGTGGCGATGGGCCGGGCGATCGTGAGGCATCCGCAGGTCTTCCTGTTCGACGAGCCGCTGTCGAACCTCGATGCCAAGCTGCGCGCGCAGATGCGCACCGAGATCAAGCGCATCCACCAGACCGTGCAGGCGACGACGATCTACGTCACCCACGACCAGGTGGAGGCGATGACGCTGGCGGACCGGATCGTGATGATGAATCACGGGCGGATCGAGCAGATCGGCACGCCGGATGATCTGTATCACCGGCCGGTATCGCGCTTCGTGGCGGGTTTCATCGGCAGCCCGCCGATGAATTTCTTCGACTGCGCGCTGACCGGCGACGAGGCCGGGCTGCGCCTGCGCCTTGCCGACGGCACCGAACTCGGCGTGCCGCCGGAGCGGGTCGCGCGATATCTGCCGCACCGCGAGAAGAAGATGGTCTTCGGCATCAGGCCGGAAAATCTCGGCCTCGCCGAGGCCGCAACGCCGGCGGGGCGGTTCATGCCCGGCCGGGTCGAGGTGGTGGAGCCGCTGGGCGCGGATACGCTGCTCTATTTCCGCATCGGCGAAACCTTCGCCTGCGCCCGCGTCGATCCGCATGCGCCGGCGTCGGTTGGCGCCACCGTCCCGCTCGCGCCGGACATGGCGCGGATGCACCTGCTCGACGCGGAAAGCGGCCTGGTCGTGTAAGCCGCGCGCGTCCCGCCGGGCGCGCGCGGCTTGCCTTCTGACAGCGGGCGGTCTTACGCGGTCAGCACGCGCCCCCGCGTCTCCGGCAGGGCGAGAGCTGCGAGAAAGAACAGGCTGTAGGCCGCAACGGCGAAAATCGCGATGGCGTTGCCATAGCCCACCGATTTCGTGAGAAAGCCGATCAGTGCGGGAAACAGCGCGCCGAGGCCGCGGCCGAAATTGTAGCAGAACCCCTGGCCCGAGCCGCGCAGGCGGGTCGGGAACAGCTCGGTCAGGAACGGCCCCATGCCCGAGAAATAGCCGCTGGCGAAGAAGCCGACGGGAAAGCCGAGGATCAGCATCGCCTCGTTGGGAATGTCGATCTGGGTATAGGCGACGATGGTGATGATCGCGCCGGCCGAAAAGATCAGGAACAGCATGCGCCGCCCGAGCCGGTCCGACAGCCAGGCGCCGGTCAGGTAGCCGGCGAAGCTGCCGAGGATCAGCACCGCGAGATAGGGCGTGCTGCCGACGATGCTCAGATGCCGGTCCACCTTCAGGAAGGTCGGCATCCAGAAGGTGATGGCGTAATAGCCGCCCTGCGCGCCGGTGGAGAGCAGCGCGCCCAGAATGGTGACGACGATGGTTTCGCGGCCGAAGATCGCCAGCAGCCCCGGCGAGGCGTGCCGCCGCGCGGCGATGGCGATGGCCGGCTCGGCCACGTTCCGCCGCAGATAGAGCACCAGCAGCGCCGGCAACGCGCCGATCGCGAACATCACCCGCCAGGCAATCGCCGCAGGGGCCACGGAAAACACGATCGCCTGCGCCAGCACGGCCAGGCCCCAGCCCACCGCCCAGGCCGATTGCACCGACCCCACCGCGCGGCCGCGATAGGCGGGGCGGATGGTCTCGCCCATCAGGATGGCGCCGGCCGCCCACTCGCCGCCGAAGCCGAAGCCGAGCAGGGTGCGGCTGATGACCAGCTGGTCGAAATTCTGTGCGAGGCCGGAGAGCAGGCTGAAGGCGGAGAACCACAGGATGGTGATCTGCAACACTTTCACCCGGCCGATGCGGTCGGACACATAGCCGGCAACCCAGCCGCCGATGGCGGAGGCGAGCAGGGTCAGCGTCGCCGCCAGGCCGGCCGGGCCGGGGGCGACCGACCATTGATGCATGATCGTGCCGATCACCAGCGGGTAGATCATGAAGTCCATCCCGTCGAGGCCCCAGCCCCCGGCGCAGGCGCGGAAGGTGCGCCACTCCGCTGGGTTCATCTCCCTGAATAGCGCGCCCAACCCGCCGCGTGTCGCGGCCGTATCGACGCTTGTTTCGCTTGCCATGGTCGTTTCCCTTTTTGTTAGAACGTCGCGGCCGCCCGGGCGGCCTGGTTATAGATGCCGGACAGGCTGCGCAGAACCGTTGCTACCTCGTTGAGCGTTGCTTCGCCAGGCCCCGCGGCGGTCGCGGTGGCAACCAGCAGGCGCTCGCGTATTTCACCGTAGCGGGCGCATAGCGCGATGCCGGCGGCGCTGGCTCTAACGCGCTTTTCCTTGCCCGCGCGCTCGACCTCGATCAGCCCCGCCTTGGTCAGTTTGCGCAGCGCGTAGGTGACGAGATGCGTCTCCTCGATATCGAGCACGAGCATGATGTCGGCGATGTGCTTCGGCCGGTCGCGATGGCGGACGGTGTGCAGGATCAGGACTTCGAGCGGCGACAGCCCCGGCAGCCCGGCCGCCGCCATGCAGCGGACCATCCAGCGCTGATAGGCCATCGTCGCGAGGTTCAGGCCGAATTCCACTTCCGATAGCCCGGGCGAGCGCCCCGCCGCCAGATGCGCGGAAGACACCACGGGCTCGCCCGCTGCCTTGCCTGCCGGTTTCTGCGCAGCGTCGCGTGCGGGTTTTGCCGCCAAGACCGCCTCCTCGATTTTATTGCGGTCTAACATTGACAATTTATCGACAAATCGTCAATAAAAAATATCCATGGCGCCCTCGATCGCTGCGCGCGCCAGCCAGGGGAGAAACCCGCATGCAGACCGGACCGGCGACAGCTTCATCCGAACCCATGTCACGCTGGCGGTTCTGGATCGATCGCGGCGGCACCTTCACCGATATCGTGGCGATCGCGCCGGACGGCGCGCGGCGGACGCTCAAGCTGCTGTCCGAAAATCCCGGCAGCTACGCTGACGCGGCGATTGCCGGAATCCGCAGCTGTCTCGGCCTCGGGCCGGACGATCCGATGCCGGTGGATGCGATCGAGGCGGTGAAAATGGGCACCACCGTCGCCACCAACGCGCTGCTCGAGCGCAAGGGCGCGCGGGTGCTGCTGCTGACCGATCGCGGGCTGGGCGACGTGCTGCGGATCGGCACCCAGGCGCGGCCCGACCTCTTCGCGTTCGACATCCGGCTGCCCGGCATGCTCTATGAGCGGGTCGCCGAAATCGGCGGGCGCATCGGCGCCGATGGCCAGGAGATCGAGCCGCTCGACGAAGCGGCGGCGATCGCGGCACTGACCGATGCCAGGGCGGCGGGAATCGAGAGCGTCGCCATCGCGCGGATGCATGCGTGGCGCTATCCCGCGCATGAGACGCGGCTGGCCCGGCTCGCGGCCGAGATCGGCTTTCGGCAGATCTCGGCAAGTCACGCGGTCAGCCCGGTGCTCCGGCTGGTCCCGCGTGGCGACACCACGGTGGCGGACGCCTATCTCTCGCCGGTGCTGCGCCGCTATGTCGATCGTGTCGCCGCCGGCCTGCCGGGGGCGCGGCTGTTCTTCATGCAGTCGCATGGCGGCCTCGCCGAAGCGCACCATTTCACCGGCAAGGATGCGATTCTCTCCGGCCCGGCGGGCGGCATCGTCGGCGCCGTCCGCACCGCGCAGATGGCCGGGATCGACCGCATCATCGGGTTCGACATGGGCGGCACCTCCACCGATGTCGCGATCCATGACCGCGCCTATGAACGGAGCCTCGAGACCGAAATCGCCGGCGTGCGGCTGCGGGTGCCGATGCTCTCGATCAACACCGTCGCCGCCGGCGGCGGCTCGGTGCTCGGCTTCGATGGCGCCCGTCTGCGCGTCGGGCCCGACAGCGCCGGGGCGAATCCCGGCCCCGCCTGCTACCGCCTCGGCGGCCCGCTGACCGTGACCGACGCCAATCTCTTCCTTGGCAAGCTGGCGCCGCATCACTTCCCGAGGATTTTCGGCGCCACCCATGACGAGGCGCTCGATGACGCGGTGGTGCGGCAGAAATTCACCGCGCTCGCCGCCGAAATCTCCGCCGCGACCGGCACCGCGCAAACGCCGGAACGCATCGCCGAGGGGTTCATCAGCATCGCCGTCGCGCACATGGCGCAGGCCATCAAGCAGATCTCGATCCAGAAGGGGCGCGACCCGGCGGCTTTCGCGCTGGCCTGTTTCGGCGGCGCCGGCGGCCAGCACGCCTGCCTGGTGGCCGAGGCGCTGGGCATGCGCACCATCCTGATCCATCCCCTCGCCGGCGTGCTCTCGGCCTATGGCATGGGGCTGGCCGACCAGATCGTGCTGCGCGAGCAGGCGGTGGAACGCGCGCTGAGCGCCGAGGCCGTGGCCGCGATCGAGGACGTGGCCGCCAGCCTCGCTCGTGCCGCAATCGCCGCGCTGGCCGAGCAGGGGGTCGATCCGGCCGCGGTGCGGACGCTGCGCCGCGCCCAGCTGCGCTATGCCGGCACCGACACGCCGCTGGCGGTGCCGCTGGACGACGCCCCGGCGATGCGCGCCGCGTTCGAGGCCGCGCATCGCCGCCTGTTCGGCTTCGTCGCGGCGGACCGCGCGCTGATCGTCGAGAGCATCGAAGTCGAGGCGGTGGCCCCGGGCGAGCCGGTGACCGAGCAGACGCTGCCCGCCCGCGCGTCCGGCCGGCCGGAGCCGATCGACCATATCCGCCTCTACAGCCGCAGCGCCTGGCACGACGCCCCGGTCTTCGAGCGCGAGGCCCTGCTCGCCGGCGACACGGTGGACGGCCCGGCGATGCTGCGCGAGGCCAACGCCACCACCATCGTCGAGCCCGGCTGGCGCGCGGAAATCACGCCGCGCAATCACCTGCTGATCACGCACCGCGCGGCCCGCAAGGCGGCTGCCGGCGCCGATGACGTCAGCCTCGATCCGGTGCGTCTCGAACTGTTCAACAACCTGTTCATGGCCGTCGCCGAGCAGGCCGGGGCGGTGCTGCGCAACACGGCGAGCAGCGTCAACATCAAGGAAAGGCTCGATTTCTCCTGCGCGCTGTTCGACGCCGAGGGCAATCTGGTGGCGAACGCGCCGCATGTCCCGGTGCATCTCGGCGCCATGGGCGAAAGCGTGCGGACCGTGCTGCGCCGCCGCGGCGCGGCGCTCAGGCCCGGCGATGCCATCGCGCTGAACAACCCGTTCGACGGCGGCACCCATCTGCCTGATATCACCGTCATCACCCCGATCTTCGACGATGCGGGCACCACGCTGCGCGGCTTTCTGGCGTCGCGCGGGCACCACGCCGATATCGGCGGCCTGACGCCGGGATCGATGCCGCCTTTCGCCACCACGCTGGAAGAGGAAGGCGTGGTGATCGACGACATGAAACTGGTCGATGCCGGCGTGTTCCAGGAAAAGGCGCTGCGCGCTGTGCTGTCCGGCGCGGCCTATCCGGCCCGCAGCCCCGATGAATGCGTGGCCGATCTCAAGGCCCAGCTCGCCGCCAACGAAGCGGGGATCGCGGCGTTCAGGGCGATGGTGGATCAGTATGGCTGGCCCACCGTCGCAGCTTATACCGCGCATGTGATGAACAACGCCGAGGCCTCGGTCCGTCGCGCCATCGGCCGGCTGCGCGACGGCGCCTTCGAATACCGGATGGACGATGGCGCGCGGCTGATGGTCGATATCCGGGTCGACCGCGCCGCCGGCACCGCCAGCATCGACTTCACCGGCACCGCGCCGCAGCACAAGGGCAATTTCAACGCCCCGCCGGCCGTCACCCGCGCGGCCGTGCTCTATGTGTTCCGCTGCCTCGTCGATGATGAAATCCCGCTGAACGAAGGCTGCCTGCGGCCGCTGACCATCATTATCCCCAAGGGCAGTTTCCTCAACCCGGCGCAGGGCGCGGCGGTGGTCGCCGGCAATACCGAGGTCAGCCAGGCGGTGACGGCGGCGCTGCTCGGCGCGTTGGGCGTCGTCGCCTCGGCGCAGGCGACGATGAACAACCTGCTCTTCGGCAACGCGCGCCACCAATATTACGAAACCATCTGCGGCGGCGCCGGCGCCGGGCCGGATTTCGACGGGTGCGACGCCGTCCATACCCACATGACCAACACGCGCATGACCGATCCCGAGGTGCTGGAACTCCGCTATCCGGTGCGCGTCGAAACCTTCGAGATCAGGCGCGGCTCCGGCGGCGCCGGGCGGCATCGCGGCGGCGATGGCGTGCGCCGCCGGCTGCGCTTCCTCGAACCGATGACCGTGACGGTGCTTGCCTCGCGCCGCACCGTGCCGCCTTTCGGCATGGAGGGCGGCGCCCCCGGCGCGGCCGGCCGGCAATGGGTCGAACGCGTGGATGGCGGGATCGACATCATGGGCGGGCGCGACCAGGCGACGATCGCCGCCGGCGATGCCGTCGTCATCGAAACCCCCGGTGGCGGCGGTTACGGAAACCCGTAGAGACGGTGGGCGTTGGCGGTGAGGATGCGGTCGCGGGCCGCCGCATCCGGCGCCCAGTCTGCCAGCAGGTCGAGCAGCTCGCCGACATTGGGCATATGCGCCCAGTTCGCGACATGGGGCCAGTCCGACCCCCACACGCACCGGTCGGGCGCGGCGTCGATCAGGGCGCGGGCAAGCTCGACGGTCCGTGAATACGGCGGATCGTCCAGCCGATAGGCGCCGGAGAGCTTGACCCAGCCGCCATCCCGCACGAGGCCGAGCATGGTGTCGAAGCCCCGCCGCCCGGCATCTTCGGCGACCGGAAAATGGCCCATATGGTCGATCACGAACGGCACGCGCAGGCGGCCCAGCCTGCCGGCGCGGTCGCCGAGCGCGCGAACATCGGTCAGGAATTGCAGGTGCCAGCCATGCTCGGCGCAGATCGCCTCGTAGCGGTCGAGCTGGTCGAACCCCACCCCGCCGCCGAACAGCGTGTTGATCCGCAGCCCGACAACGCCCGCCTCCGCCATCGCCCGCCACGCCTGCGCCGGCAGGTCGGGCGGGCTGACCGCGATGCCCCGCAACCGGGCGCGATGCGCCGCCACGGTCTCCAGCATCAGCCGGTTATCCGTGCCATGAACGCTGACCTGCACCAGCACGCCATGGGTCATGCCGGTGGCGTCGAGCATCGCGAGATAGGCATCGGGTGTTGCTGGTGGCGGCGTGTAGCTCCGCGCCGCGACATAGGGATATTGCGGCGGCGCGCCGATGACATGCGCATGCGTATCCACCGCGCCATATGGCACGCTGAACCGCGCGGGTCCGTGCGGGGAGGGGGCGGGTCCGGGGCAGGACGGGGCGGGTTCGTTCATGACCGAAACCTCGCCCGCGCCACCCGGCGCGTCAAGCCATCGCGCCCGCTCAGGCCAGCCGCAGCACCGCTTTCACCATCATCCGCACCCGTTTCGTATAGGGCGGGAACAGCATCGGCGTCGCCGAGGCCACGTCCCTCAGCACCGCCCGCTCGTGGCTGAAGGCGCGGAAGCCATAGAGGCCGTGCGCGTTGCCGATCCCCGAATTGTTGACCCCGCCAAACGGCAGGTTGCCGTGCATGAAATGCAGCATGGTGCTGTTGATGCCCACCCCGCCCGACGAGGTCTCGCCGATTACCCGGTCGATCACGCGCTGGTCGCGCGCGAAAATGTAGAGCGCGAGCGGCTTCGGCGCCGCATTGATCGCCGCGATCGGCTCGCCGGCGTCGCGGAAGCGGATCACCGGCAGCACCGGGCCGAAAATCTCTTCCCGCATCAGCGCCGAATCATCCGGCGCGCCAATAACGAAGGCCGGCGCGATCAGCCGCCGCGCCCGGTCCGCCGCTCCGCCCTCGATCGTAGCACCGCGTCCGCGCGCATCGTCGAGCAGGCGCATGATCCGGTCGAAATGCCGCTCATTGACGATCCGCCCGTAATCCGCGCCGGGCGTTGCGCCATACATCCGCGCCGTCTCCGCCCGCACCCGGCGGAGCAACTCGTCATGCACGCTTTCGTGGGCATAGAGATGATCCGGCGCGATGCAGGTCTGCCCGCAATTGGTGAACTTGCCCCAGGCGATCGCCTTCGCCGCCCGCGCCAGATCCGCCCCTTCATCGACGATCACCGGAGACTTGCCGCCAAGCTCCAGCGTCACCGAGCTGAGATGCCGGGCCGCCGCCGCCATCACCACCTTGCCGATCGCCGGGCTGCCGGTGAAGAAGATGTGGTCGAACGGCAGGTCGAGCAGCGCGGTCGCCACCGCCGCATTCCCTTCGACCACGGCCACCTCCTCGGGCGGGAAGGCCGCCGCGAGCATGGCGGCAAGCGCGGCGGACGTCGCCGGCGCCATTTCCGAGGGTTTCAGGATCGCGGTATTGCCCGCCGCGATCGCCGAGGCCAGCGGCCCGAGGGCGAGGTTCACCGGATAGTTCCATGGCGAGACGATCAGGCACACGCCGCGCGGCTCGTGGCGGATGCGCGCCCGCGTGCCCAGCGTGGTCAGCGTCGGTGCCGCGCGCCGCGGCGTCATCCACGCTTTCAGGTGCCGCCGCGCATGGCGGATTTCCGAAAGCACCGGCAGGATCTCCGACAGGTCCGCCTCGGTCTCGGGCTTGCCGAGATCTTCCTGCAAGGCGGCGTAAAGCCGGGGCCGCCAGGCCTGCACCGCCGCCTCCAGCGCCCGCAGCTTCGCGATCCGCGCCTCGGCGCTCGACCCGCGCAGCGCGATCGCCCGCGCCCGCTGGCCGGCGAACAGCGCCTCCAGCCCCGCGACACCGCCGGGCATCGTCGTCTCGATCACGTCCATCCCCGCTCTCCTCGCCTCGGTTGCCTCAGCCCATCGCCGCCGCCGGCTCGTTGCGTTCGGCGCTGGAGCATCATCCGATCAGATGGCGTCACCTGATCGGATAAAGATGCTCCAATTATCAATATCATGGCGCACTACATCCGATCCGGATGGGAAAGCGCTCTGATGAAACCCGCCGCCTTCTCGCCGATCACCATGCAGGGCGCGTTGGTGTTGCCGCCGATCAGCCGCGGCATGATCGACGCATCGGCGACCCGCAGCCCCTCGATCCCCCGCACCCGCAGCCGGTCGTCGACCACGGCCATCTCGTCCTGGCCCATCCGGCAGGTGCCCACCGGATGATAGATGGTTTCCGCCGAGGCGCGAATGAAATCGATGAGCGCCGCATCGTCCTGGCGCGCCGGCCCCGGATCGATCTCCCGCCCGCCGCTCAGCGCGGCGATCGCGGGGCTCGCCATGATCCGCCGGCCGAGCTTCAGCCCGGCGAGCAATTCGCCGAGGTCGTCGGGATGGCTGAGATAGGCGGGATCGATCACCGGTGCTGTGAACGGATCGGCGGAGCGCAGCGTGATGCTGCCGCGGCTCTTCGGCCGCAACTGGCAGCAATGCAGCGTCATCCCGTGGCCCCAGACCGGCTTGCGCCCATGGTCGCGCAGGATGGTCGGCAGGAAGTGGAACTGGATTTCCGGCCGCCGCGACTCCGGCGTCAGCCGCGCGAATCCGCCCGCTTCCGCCGCGTTGGACTGGAACATCCCGGTCCCCTTGCGGCGATACTCGAAGAACGCCGCGACCCCGCGCGCCAGCGTGTTACCCGCCACCCCGATGGAATTGCCGCTCCGGTCGGGCACGATCACCGAGATGTCGAGATGATCCTGCAGATTGGCGCCGACGCCGGGAAGCTCATGCACGAGGTCCACCCCGGCCCGCGCCAGCGCGTCCCGCGGGCCAATGCCCGAGAGCATCAGCAGTTGCGGCGAGTTGATCGCTCCGCCGCACAGGATCACCTCCCGCCGGGCCGCGATCCGCCGCATCGCCCCGCCGATCCGCACCTCGACGCCGGTGGCGCGCTGTCCCGTGAGCAGCACCCGCGCGACATGCGCGCCGGTCTCGATCCGCAGGTTGGGCCGCTCGCGGATTCCATCGAGAAACGCGCGGGATGCGGAAAACCGCCTGCCATGCCTCTGCGTCACCTGATAGGGCCCGACACCTTCCTGCGCCGCGCCGTTGAAATCCGGGTTGTCCTGCAGCCCGGCCTCGACGCCGGCGCGAATGAACGCCGCCCCCAGCGGGTTCGGATTGCCGAGATCGGCGACGTTGAGTTCCCCCGTATCGCCGTGGAACGCATCCGCCCCGCGCTCGTTGCGCTCCATCGCCCGGAAGATGGGAAACACGTCGTCCCACCCCCAGCCCGGCGCGCCGAGATCGCGCCACTCGTCATAATCCTCGGGATGGCCGCGCATGTAGATCATCGCATTGATCGACGACGATCCCCCCAGCGTCTTGCCGCGCGGCCAATACAGCCGCCGGTCGTTCAGCTCCGCCTGCGGCGCGGTGTAGTAATACCAGTTATAGGTCCTGAACCGCAGCAGGCCGACAACGCCGAGCGGCAAGTCGATCATGGGCGACCGGTCCGGCTTGCCGGCTTCCAGCAGGCAGACGCGGACTTGCGGATCGGCGCTCAGCCGGTTGGCGACCACGGCGCCGGCCGATCCGGCCCCGACCACCACATAATCGAATGTCTCGCCGCTCACGCCCGGTCGTCTCCTCCGTTGACCGCGCCACTCGCCGGCGCGGCGATCACCCCAAACCGAGGCGGGTGCCGGACGGTCCAATTCATTTTGAAATCCACGGATAACCTCCAGATCAAATTACCGTTTGATACCGTTAATTTACGTATTGGTAAACATAAAATTGTAACGGGAAACGCCTGTCGCCTCTCCCTTGCGGGTCTGCGCGACAGACGCGAGGTTTTTCATGATCGATCCCGCCGCCGCCGCGCCGGTCAGGCCGCAGGGATGATGCTCTATTTATCAATACCATAGAGCACTGCATCCGATCCGGATGGATCGGAAAGTGCTCTAGGTTGGCGGGGAGTCGGCTGCCGGCTCCAGCAGCCAGCGGCCGATTCGGTAGCGGAACTGTTCGGGCACGAACCAGTTGGGCTCATGGCCGAGCAGCTTCTGGAAAAACCCGGCGGAGAACGCGTGGTCCTCCTGCGCGTTCTCGCGGAACGACCACCAGGAGCGCAGATCCGCGATTTGCGGATCGATGGTGGTGGCGACGTGATATTCCTGCTCCAGCGTCGCCGAATGCACGGTGAGGCAGAAGATCATGCAGGCATAGGCTTCCGGCCAGAACCCGCCGGGCATCTCGCGCTTCGCCCGCACCGGGTTGCCGCGCGTGCGGATCGGCAGGTTGGAGATCAGCTCGCGGAAGGCGAGCGACGAGGCGAATTCGAGAAACGCCGCCCGCTCCTCCTTCGGCACCGGCCGCTGCCGGTCGAGCGCCTCCAGCCAGCGGATGAAGATCTGGGTCAGCTTGCTGTCGTCGATCTCGAAGGCGCAGCCAAGCTCCTCGCCGACGCGGCCGACTACCCGGGCGAAGGCTGCCCTGAACCAGCGCAGCCGCCGCGCGGCGATGCGCAGCGGCTCGTTGGTCGGCGGCAGGTCGGCGCGCGAGAAGACCGGCTCGTCAGACATTGTTGCGATACTTTTCGAGCAGCGCGATCAGCCCGGTTTCGTCCCGCTCGGCGAAGACGAGGGCGACGCGTTCGGCGATCGCGGCGGCGATATCGGCGGCCGAGATCAGCGCCGCCTCGCTCTCCTCCGGGCTGCGCGCCACCAGCAGCCAGAGCATCACCGCGAAGATCGCCACCGGCCGGACCGAGGGCGCGGAGACGACGCAGCGCGGATCGACATGCGCGCCGCGGATCACCTGCCGGTCGACCAGCTGCATCGCCAGCCCCGCCGCGAGCTGACCGCCGCTGGCCCGCCGCCGCCCCGGCAGCACCTGCCAGCGCTTGACCGCCTCGCGCGCGGCAAGCTCGCTGACGAACAGTGTGTCCGAACCGATATGCTTCAGCACGAGGGTCAGCGCGGTATACAGCGTCGAGGCCAGCGAGGGGCCGATCGGCGCATTGCCGTGCAACTCGTCGAGCGTGGTGGTCAGGTCCTCTTCATGGCCGAAGGCCTGCCGCGCCGCGCGCGAGGCCATCCGGTCGAACTCCTCGGCGATCCGCTCCATCTCCGCGATCACCGCCGTCGCCAGCCGGGAGGCGATGCACATCTCCCTGCCGCCCATCGCGCCGCCGGCCACTTCCCGCGCCGTCTCCCCCCCACGCCGGACAACGTGCCGCAGGCGCCGCAGGCCTTCGCGCAACGGCAGGGGGTCGGGCTGAAAGGGCAGGTTCATCGCCATAGCCATCCATCGACTTGAACATTGACCGGCATATCACAGGCGGCGCGCGGTGCCGAGATGGCCCGCGCCCTCAGATCTGCGTGACAACCTCCTTCGCCCGCAGCACCGCGGCCGGGGTCATGCTCAGCTCGGTCAGGCCGAGCTGCACGAATCGCGGAATGAGATCGGGCCGCGCCGCCGCCTCGCCGCACATGCACACCGGGATTCCCGCCCGCCGGCCGGCCGCCGCCACCATCTCGATCGCCCGCATCACGGCGGGATGATCCGGCCGGTTCAGCCCCGACACGCGCGGGTTCATCCGGTCGGCGGCCATGATGTATTGGGTGAGGTCGTTGGTGCCGATCGAGAAGAACGCGACCTCGGCGGCCAGGCTGTCGGCCATCAGCGCCGCCGCCGGGGTCTCGATCATGATGCCGAGCGGCGGCACCGCGTGCGGCACGCCGGCGGCGGCGAGCGCCGCCCGGCAGGTCTCGATCAGGGCGCGGGTGCGGCGCAACTCGTCCGGGTCGCTGACCATCGGCAGCATGATCCGCAGATTGCCATGCACGGCGGCGCGCAGCAGGGCGCGCAGCTGCACCGCGAACAGCTCCGGCCGGTCGAGGCAGTAGCGCAGGCCGCGCCAGCCGAGAAAAGGGTTGTCCTCGTCCGGAATGTCGATCCCCGGCACCGGCTTGTCGCCGCCGACATCGAGGGTGCGGATCGTGACGTGATGGTCCGGAAAGGCGGTCGCGAGGCGCGCATAGGCCGCCACCTGCTCGTCCTCGTCCAGCGGGCGGCGCGCCTCGATGAAGAGCAGCTCGGTGCGGAACAGCCCGATCCCCATCGCTCCTTCCTGCCGCGCCACCCCGATTTCGCCGACCGAGCCGAGATTGGCGGCGATCACGATCGCCTCGCCCGCCCGGGTGCGTGGCGCGACGTCGCGGAACGCCGCAAGCGCATCCCGTGCGGCGCTTTCCCCGCGCGCCCGCGCCCGCAGGGCGGAGAGGGTTTCCGCGTCCGGATCGATCACCACCTCCCCGCTGCTGCCATCCAGCCCGATCATCGCGCCATCCGCCACCTGTTCCAGCCCGGCAATGCCGAAGACGGCGGGAATCCCCCGGGTGCGGGCGATGATCGCGGCATGGGCGGTGGCGGCGCCGCGCGCGCAGACGATGCCGCCGATCCGCGCGCCGGGTGCGCGTGCCAGGTCCCAGGCGGTCAGCTCGTCGGCGATGATGATGGCCCCTTCCGCGATCGTCGCGATCGAGGGGTCCTGCCGGCCGAGACAGGCCAGGGCGATGGCGCGCGAGACGCTCAGCACATCCTCGGCGCGGGCCTGCATATAGGCGTCGCTGAGGCCGGCGAAGGTTGCGGCAAGCTCGCCGCCGGCATCGAGCACGGCGGTGACCGCGTCCATCCCCTCGGCGATCCGCAGGCGGATGGCGGCATCGAGATCGGCATCGCGGACGATTTCCACCAGCGCCGCGGCAATCCCGCCGATCGGCGCGTCGTCGCTCTCCGGTGCGAGGGCCGCGCACTGCCCGAGCGCCGCCGCCGCCCGCTCCGCCGCCGCGGCGTAGCGCGCCGCCTCGGCCGGGCGCGCGGCGTCCGGCACATGATGATGCGGCGGCTCCAGCGTCTCGGGAAAATACCGGAAGGCCGGGCCGAGCGCCACGCCGGGGCTGGCGCCGATGCCGCGCCGCGCCGCCGTCGCCAGCGGCGCCGTCGTGCCTTTGTCGCCGGGCGGTGCGGCGTCATGCGATGCCGCGGCGGCGAGCGGCGATGCCGTGCCCTCGTCTTCGGTTTCGAGAAAGCGCGTCAGCTCGTCGAGCGCCGCCGCGGCATCGGCGCCCTCGGCGCGCAGCACGATCTCGGCGTTCTCCTTCACCGCGAGCAGCATCAGCTTCACCGCGTTCTTGGCACTCGCGCTCCTGCCGCCATGGTCGAGCCAGAGCTCCGCCGCATAGCCCCGCGCCCGCTTGACGAACTGCGCCGCCGGCCGCGCGTGCAGCCCGTCGCGGATGCGAACGGTGACGCGGCGTTCGAGGGTCAGATGATCGTCGCTCAACATGCAACCTCCGCGCGGTCCGTTTGGCTCGGCAGCAGCACCTGTGCGCCGCGCAGGGTCTCGGCCAGGATGTCGGCAACCGCGCCGGTCGCCTCAATCTGCGGCATGTGGCCGCAGTCATCAAGCAGGTGCAGGGCGAAGCGCCCCGGTGCCGCGAGCGCGTGCCGCCAGGGAATGATCCGATCCTGCCGCCCCCAGACGATCCGCGCCGGGGCGGCGATGGCGCCTCCCTGCCAGCGCAGCCGGGCCGATTGCGTGCCGTCGGGAAAGCACGCACGCGCGAGGCGCTGGCGGAAGTCGCCGCGCCCCGGTGCGGCACCACCCTCCAGGGTTGCGCGCAGCAGCGCGGCATCGGCGCGGGCGGGGGTCGCGAACAGACGCTCCATCCAGGGGCGCAGGCTGTCCGGCGCGCGGGCGCGCAGAATCCCGTCGAGCGCCGCGGCGTCGATCTCGGCGCCAAGCCCGGCCGGGGCGAGCAGCACCAGCGAGGCCGCGTCGATCCGGCCATCCAGGGCGATCCGCGCGGCGAGCGCGCCGCCGAGCGAATGGCCGACCAGATGCGCCGCGCCGATGCCCTCGGCCCGCAGCGCGCCGATGGCGGCCTCGGCCAGCGCCGCGAAGGATGCCTCGCCGCTGTCGGGTGCGGCGCCGTGGCCGGGCAGGTCGAAGGCCAGCAGCGGCGGGCAGGCTCCACCGGCGCGCTGGGCGAGGGCCGCGATCAGCCCGTTCCACGCCAGCGCCTCCGAGGTGAAACCGTGCAGGAACACGACCGGCGTGCCCTCCCGCCCGCCGGCCCGCCGCACCGGCAGCCCGCCGGTGCGCGCTGTTGCGGCCGGAAGCATTGCGTCCCGCGCGTGGCGGGCGACATCGAGCCGGGTGATCCGCCCGCGCGGCCCGGAACCGGCGATGGCGGCGAGGTTCATCCCCTCGCTGCGGGCGAGCCGCCGCGCCAGCGGCGTTGCCCGCAGCAGCGCCGCGTCATCTGCCGCAACGGGTGCGGATGTCGGTGCAGGCAGGGGCGCCGCCGGCTGCACCGATGCCGGTGCAGGATCAGGTGCTGCGCGTGCGGCAGGTGCGGCATCGGGCGCCGCCTCGCCGGGCGCGAGCAGGTAGGCGACGATGCTGCCCACCGCGATCTCCCCGCCCTCCGGCCCCGCGACGATGTGCAAAATTCCACCCGCTGTCGCCTCGATTTCCATCGCCGCCTTGCTGGTCTCGATCTCGAACAGCGGTTCGCCCGGCGTCACCGTCGCCCCCTCCCGCACGAGCCAGCGGGCGATCCGCCCGGCCTGCATGTCCATGTCGACGCGCGGCAGGATGATCTCGACGGCCATGGCTATTCCCCGCGCTCGATCAGGCGGGCGGCGGCGGCTTCGATATCCTCGACCTGCGGCACCGCGGCGCGTTCGAGGCCGGGCGCGTAGGGGATCGGGCAATCGGCGCCGCCAAGCCGGCGGATCGGCGCATCCAGCCGGTCGAACGCCGCGCTCTCGGCGATGGCGGCGCTGATTTCCGCGCCGATGCCGAGCATCTTCACCGATTCATGAACGCAGAGCAGCCGTGTCGTCCGGGTCACGCTGTCGATCAGTGTCGCGGTGTCGAGCGGGCGGAGCGAGCGCAGGTCGATCACCTCGGCGTCGTGCCCCCGCCCGGCGAGGCGTTCCGCCGCCTCCAGCGCGCGATGGACCATGATGCCCGTGGCGACGATGGTGATATCGCGCCCGGGCCGGCGGATCGCCGCCTTGCCGATCGGCACCCGATACGCCTCGGCCGGCACCGGGCCGGTCGTCTTGTAAAGCAGCTTGTGCTCGAAGATCACCACCGGATCGGGATCGTCGATCGCGGCGAGCAACAGCCCCTTGGCGTCGTGCGGGGTGGCGGGCTGCACCACTTTCAGCCCCGGCACATGCGCGAACCAGGCTTCGAGGCTCTGGCTGTGCTGCGCGGCGGCACCGGTGCCTGCGCCGGCCGGCATGCGGATGACCAGCGGAACCGAGGCATTGCCGCCGAGCATGTAGCGCAGTTTGGCGGCCTGGTTGACGATCTGCTCCATAGCCAGCGTCGCGAAATCCGAGAACTGGAATTCCAGCACCGGCCGGCTGCCGGCCAGGGCCGCGCCCACGGCGACGCCCGCGGCACCAAGCTCGGCGATCGGCGTGTCGATCACCCGGCCCTCGCCGAAGCGATGAACCAGATCCCGCGTCACCTGGAATGCCCCGCCATACACGCCGATATCCTCGCCGAGCAGGAACACCCGCTCATCGGCCTCCAGCGCGCTGCGCAGCGCCTCGTGGATCGCGTCGGCATAGCTGATGTCGCGGCACGCCGCCCCCTCCGGCCCGGTATCGATGCTGACGATGGCGTTCATGCCGCGATCCCTCCTTCATAGACATCGCGGGTCACCTCGCCGGGGTCCGGCACCGGGCTGCCCTCGGCGAAGGCGATCGCGGCGGCGATCTCCGCCTCGACCTCGGCGCGCAGGGCGGCGATGCCGGCCGCGTCCAGCACGCCGGCGTCGCGCATCGCCCGCTCAAGCCGCGGAATCGGGTCGAGCCCGCGCCAGTGCTCGATTTCTTCCTTGCTGCGGTAGCGGTTGCGGTCGCTGCGCGAATGGCCGCGCAGCCGGTAGGTTTCGGCCTCGATCAGGCTCGGTCCGCCACCGGCCCGCGCGCGGGCGATCGCCGCTCCCGCCGCCCGGTGAACCGCGAACAGGTCGTTGCCGTCGACCCGCACGCCCGGCATCCCGTAGGCCCGCGCCCGTTCGGCCACCCGCGGCACCGCCATCGAGCGTTCGGTCGAGACCGACATGCCATATTTGTTGTTCTCGCAAACAAATATCACCGGCAGTTTCCAGAGACCGGCCATGTTCAGTGCCTCGTGGAAGGCGCCCTCGTTCACCGCGCCATCGCCGAAGAAGCACATCACCACAGCCGCCCGCCGCTGTTGCCGGATGGCGAGGGCCGCCCCGGTCGCGATCGGCAGGCCGCCGCCGACGATGCCGTTGGCGCCGAGATTGCCGCCCGCGATATCGGCAATGTGCATCGAGCCGCCGCGGCCGCGGCAATAGCCGGTCTCGCGGCCGAAGAATTCGGCGAACATCCTTGCGACGTCAGCGCCTTTGGCGATGCAATGGCCGTGGCCGCGATGCGTCGAGGTGATGTAATCGCCGGTTTCGAGGTCGAGACAGGCGCCGACCGCGCTGGCTTCCTGGCCGATCGAGAGATGCATCGTGCCGTGAATGGCGCCCCGCATATAAGCCTCTTCCGCTGCCTCCTCGAAGCGGCGGATCAGCAACATCCGCCGCAGCGCCTCGCGCTGGCGCGCCGCGTCCGGCGGTGGGGCTTGGGTCAGGGTATCGGCGGTCGGCTGATCCATGGCGGCTTCGTTTCCTCTGCACAGGGGTGCCGTTTGCACTGGCTTGAAACAAATATCCAATGACAAAGATAATTGTCAATAAAAACTCTCTGTCACTTTTGCCGGAACGGCGAGCATGCGCGCGCGGGTGCGCCCGGCTGTGGCGGGGCGGTCCTGCGGAAATATTGCTGCGCGGCGGCGCGCCGCCGCGGTGTCAGGCGGGAGAGCGGTCGTTCGCCGCGGCCGGGCTCATCAGCATGCCCTCGGCGGCGGTCTCGTCGGTGATCAGCACCGCCGGATGCAGCAGCCGCACCGCCGCGAGCAGGGCGGGAACCTTCTGCCAGCCGCCCGAAACCAGGATGAGCCTCGGCGTCCGCGCGAGGCTGGCGGCATCGGCGGCCATGATCCGCCGGTTCAGCTCGTGGTCGAGCAACTGCCCGTCGGCGTCGATGAACTGGCAGAGCATGTCGGCCACAGCACCCGCCCTGGTCACCTCGGTCAGCGTGTCGCGATCGACCATGCCGTAGCGGATCAGCGTCGAGTTCGGCGCGACATTGCCGACGCTGACCAGCGCCATGTCCAGCATCCGCGTCCGTTCGAACACTTCCGCGATCCCCGGATGCCGCCGCAGCGTCGCCGCCGTCTCCGCGTCCTGCAACACCGCCGGCGCGCTGAGCAGGAAGCTCTCCGCGCCGATCAGGTCGGCGAACCGCCAGGCGAATTCGGAAGGATTGACGCCGCTCGCCCGCGTCAACCCGCCCAGCAGCGACACCACCGTCACCCCGCGCAGGCCGCGCACGCTGATGCTGCTGAGGCTTGATTGCAGCGTCTGCCCCCAGCCGAGGCCGATCGTCGTGCCGTCGCGCAGCGCATCCGAAACATAGGCGCCGGCGCGGCTGCCCAGCAGCCCGGTCAGCTCCGCCTCCTCGCCCGGCGCCGGGATGACGATGCACTCGCCGATCCCGAACCGCGCCTCGATCTGCCGTTCGAGCGCGATGCATTTCGACAGGTTGGTGGTGACGCGGACCTGCACCGTCCCGTCCTGTCGCGCCGTGGCGATGATCTTGAGCACACGCTGGCGGGTCAGCCCGACGCGGGCGGCGACCGCATCCTGCGTCAGCCCTTCCATGAAATACAGCCAGGCGACGCGGGTCTTCAGGTCGAGCGGTTCCTGCTCGGCGCGGTGAACGGACAAATGCGCCTCCCTGCGCGATTGCAACTCAGGGATATCAGTTTAGGGAGTCAACAAATGTCCGCAAGCCCGGCCGACGGGGAAGTCGCCCCGCGCCGGCCGGGCCGAAGCCGTCAGGCGGGCAGGCCGGCATATTGCGCCGCGTCCTGCGTCGCGCGCAGGCGGACGATGGCCATGCCCTGGTCCGGCCGGCAATTGGCATAGGTCAGCATCTCGCCCTTGCGGACCGGACGGATGATCTCGGCCCGCTCCGCAAGCCCGATCGGCAGCGCATCCGCCGCCCGCGCATCCGCCGCCGTCATCGCCCAGCCGCGGTAATCGGCCTCGCCGATCTTGCCGAGCGTGGTGCCCGGGGCGAGATCGCGCTTGGCCAGCGTCGCCACCTCGGCGACCGGCCTCGCCAGTGGCGTCATGTGCGATTCCCGGCGCAGCACCGCCGCCGCCGCGGTCAGCGGCACTTCGAGGCTGGTCAGGTGATAGGGGCGATAGAAGGTGAAATACGGACCCTCGCCCATCTTGAGGTCGCGCAACCGTTCATGGACGCGCGGATGCGGCGCGCGGATGACGACAAACACCCCCGGCGCCACGCCCGGCCCGATCGAATAGTCGACGACGCCCTCCCGGCTCAGCAGCCCGCCCTCGGCGCGCGGGCGGAAGGCGCGGTCGAGTTCGGCCAGCCCGGCGCGCGGTCCGTGCATCCCCGGCACGTCCGGCAGCAGGCCGGTGGCGTTGGCCACCGCCACCATCTCGATCATCGTCTTCGAGCCATCGACGAACTCGACCAGCATGCGCGGGTTCATGTGTCGCCGCGCCGCCTCCTCCACATAGTCATCCGGCACGGCGTCGAAATTCAGCGGGTTGTTCTTGCCTTTGCCGGCGGCGACGATCGGGTAGCCGAGGCTGCGGGCGAAGCGGATGATCTCCATCAGCGCGGTCGGCTCGTCGCCGGCGCCGAGCGAGTAGATCACGCCGCGCTTGGCCGCATAAGCGGCGAGGCTGGCGCCCACCGTGATATCCGCCTCGACATTCATCATCACGACATGCTTGCCGTGATCCATCGCCCGCATCGACAGCTCGGCGCCGTAGCCGGGATTGCCGGTGGCATCGATGATGACATCGACCTGCCCGGCGGTGCAGGCGATATCGGCCTGGTCGGTCAGTGCGATCATGCCGGCATCGATGGCGGCCTCGGCCGCGGCGGCGCTGCTCACCGTGCGAACCCGCTCGGCCGGCACGCCGGCGATCTCCAGCGCCGCCCGCGCGCCGTCGATCCGCAGCTCGGCCAGCACGGCGAGTTCGAGTCCCGGCATCAGCCGGACCTGGGTGACAATGTCAGTGCCCATCTCGCCGCAGCCGATCAGCCCGATGCGGACGGGACGGCCGGAATCGCCCTGGGCGGCAAGTTCCTGGACAAGTGTCATTGTAATCCTCCTTTTGCGCCGGGCTGAGCAGCGGCATTGCCTGGGCGACGGATCGCTTCGCGCGGGCCTTGGCCCCAGACCCAAACTTTTATCCAACGCCCCGTACAGAAATCAATACATCTATCATCCAAAGTGGAAAAAAGTTTCACGCCATATAATGTTGCGATGCAAAATGGCGTCGGCTTCGCCAGAAATGTGGCTCTCCGTGCCAATTCCCGCCGGAATTCCTGCCGCTCCCGCAGGGTGGACCGCAAATCCACAATTCTGTTAATAAACTTCTTGACTTAAAAATAAACAAATGTTCGTATCGCGCATCGGGGTCTCGCCATCACTGGCCGGCGCCGCACCAACCAACACGCTGGACGATCCCCGCCCGCCGGGCGGGGGAACGGCGGCGACACAGGGAGAAAAGTCGTGAGGATGCTGTCATGACGAATCTGTTCCACGGCCTTGGCGTGCCGTCCTGGACAGGGCTGATCGCGGTGTTCGCGGTCGTCTGGCTGCTGCAGATCGCCGGCACGGCGTGGCAGATGAAGCACTACCAGAAAGTGATGGGCGAGATCATCGGCCGGTGGGCGGATGGCGCGGTCGGCGTCGGCAATGCCCGGTCGCGGCTCGGCAAGGGGCTGATCCTGATCGTCGTGGTCGGACCGGACGACATGGTGCGCGAGGTGCGGATGATGGAGGGGCGCTCGATCTTCGCCCGCTTCCGCCCGCTGGAGCGCGCCGCCGGGCGGCGCCTTGCCGATCTCGCGGCGGATGCGCCGGCCGGCCGCGCCGGCAACGGCTTCCGCCTCGCCGCGCGCCGCGCCGCCGAACAGGTCGCCCGCGCCCGCGCCCGCGCGTGCGCCGTGACGTCCGCCGGCCCCGGTCTCGCCCTGCCCGAAGCGGCTGCGGCGTAAAGCTCCGGCGGGCCGGCGCGGCCCGCCCGGACATTCAGCAACAAACGAGGAAGTCCATGCACGTCCTGACCCCCATCACCGCCGCGGCGAGCTGGTTCATCGGCCTGTTCCAGGCCGGCGGGAAAGTTTTCGTCGCCTATGTCACCGGCATCATCCCGACGCTGGTGGTGCTGCTCACCGCCTTCTACGCGCTGACGGCACTCGTCGGCGAGGACCGGATCCACAATTTCGCCCGCTTCGCCGGCCGCTACGCGGTCACCCGCTACACGCTGCTGCCGCTGCTCTCGCTGCTCTTCCTGACCAACCCGATGGCCTACACGTTCGGCGTGTTCCTCGAGGAGAAGCACAAGCCCGCCTTCTACGATTCGGCGGTTTCCTACTGCCATCCGATCACCGCGCTGTTCCCCAACGCCAATGCCGGCGAGCTGTTCGTCTATTACGGCGCGCTCGCGGGCATCCAGAAACTGCATCTGCCGGTCGGCGAACTCGCGGTGCGGTATTTCCTCGTCGGGCTCGTGGTGATCCTGATCCGCGGCGTCGTGACCGAACGCATCACCCTTTTCCTGGCGCGGCGCCAGGGCATCGAACTCGGCTGAGCCGGCGAGGAGGATAACCACATGTCGAACAGATCCGAATACGCCTCCGTCCGCGTCGAGGCCGGGCCCGGCGGCTGGGGTGGCCCGCTGGTGATCACCGCCAGCGCCGAGCGCAACAAGATCGTCGCCATCACCGGCGGCGGCATTCCCGAGGTCGCGCGCGAGCTGGCGCGGCTGACCGGCGGCGAGGCGGTCGACGGGTTCCGCATGGCGCCGCCGGAATCCGAAATCGCCGCGGTCGTCATCGATTGCGGCGGCACGGCGCGCTGCGGGGTCTATCCGCGCAAGCGCCTGCCCACCATCAACCTCACCCCGGTTGGCCAGTCCGGCCCGCTCGCGCAGTTCATCACCGAGGATATCTATGTCTCGGGCGTCACCCCGCGCTCGCTGCACCCGCTCGACGGCGCCGCCCCCGCGGCGCCAGCGCCGGCGCGCCAGCAGGCCGCGCAGATGAGCCCCTTCGAGATGAGCGCCGCCCGCGCCGCCCAGACCGGCGATGCCGGCGGCTTCACCGGCTTCATCGCCCGGATCGGCCGCTTCATGGGCATGGTGGTCGGCATCCTGTTCGCCTCCGGCCGCAAGTCGATCGACCAGGTGGTGCGCAACATCCTGCCCTTCATCGCCTTCGTCACCATGCTGGTCGGCATCATCGACGCGACCGGCCTCGGCAAGGTGATCGCGCATCTGCTCACCCCGCTCGCCGGCAGCCTGCCCGGCCTGCTGGCACTCTCGGTGATCTGCGGCCTGCCGTTCCTCTCGCCGGTGCTCGGCCCGGGCGCGGTGATCGCGCAGGTGATCGGCGTGCTGGTCGGCACCCAGATCGCCGCCGGCAATATCGGTCCGCAATTCGCCCTGCCGGCGCTGTTCGCCTATGACACGCAGGTGGGGTGCGACTTCGTCCCCGTCGGCCTGTCGCTCGGCGAGGCCGATCCGAAGACGGTGCAGGTGGGCGTACCCGCGGTGCTGCTCAGCCGGCAGATCACCGGCCCGATCGCCGTGCTGATCGCCTGGGTCGCCAGTTTCGGCATGTATTGAGGAGCGGCGATGACCATACTCTACCGCAGCCGGATCGGCGATATCGGCCCCGAAGTGCCCGATCTTCTCGAAGGCGGGGTGCTGATCTTCTTCCGCGCCGGGGTGCCGGCCGAACTCGCCGAGGTTTCGGTGCTGCATACGCCCGACATCGAGCTGCCGACGCCGCCCGGCATCGGCGCCACCGTGCGGATCGGCGATCAGCGCCTCGCCATCACCGCGATCGGCGACAAGGCGTGGCAAAAGACGATCGAACTCGGCCATCTCACCCTCAGCCTCAATGGCGCGGCCACCGCCGAGCGGCCCGGCGAGATCTGCGTGACCGGCGCGAGCCCGGCGGATCTCGCCGCCCAGCTCGCCCGCGGCGCCACGCTCGAGGTGATCGCCGCCGGCTGAACATGCATGGCCTTCCGGGTGCGCGCGCCCCGGAAACCCTGCCGGTTCCGCAGGAGCGGGACAGACTTTCAGGCGGCCGCATGGCCGCCTGTTTTTTTACGGCTGCAACCTTGGCGTGAGGCTTGCCCTGCGCGCCCGGCAAGACCATTCTCGCTTTGCAATGAATCAAGACGATACTGGCCCTCATATCTCGTTCGGCCGGCTTGCCGTGTCCGATCTCCCGGCGGTGGCGCCGTTCGCCCGGTTTCGCGAGGCGGTGCACGCGCCGGATGGGCCGGAGGTGCTGTTCCGCCATGCCCCCGATCATGAGGTCGTCCAGCAGCCGGACGAGCTGGCCCGCGGGCGGACGGTGTTCGGCGCCGAGACGCCGGCCGGCCGGGACGCGCGGGCGGGGGCGGCGGCCGTGCACCGGTTCCGGCGTCTGTCCAGCATCGTGCTGAATGACGCGATCCTGGCGCCGCGTTCGATGGCGGTGGCGAGTCCGGCGCGTGGCCTGCTCGACACCGCGCTGGACACGCCGGCCGTGCGGCAAAGCCGGCTTTCCGCGGTTGACCCGGATTTCAGCGAGGCCGGGCCCGACACCTGGCGGCTGTTGCGACCGGTGCCGGGCATCGGGCAGACCATTCTGCCGGTCGGCGGCGCCAGCGCCTCGAATTACGGCGGCTTCCTGTTCGAGGGGCTGTGCGGCGCGCTGCTGCATCACGAAACCCTTGGCCCGGGACTCGCCCTCGCCGGACCGCCGCTGGCCACCTGGCAGAGGGACATTCTCGCCCTGCTCGGCCTGGGTGACGCCCATCTCGCGTTGCGGCGGCCGACCCGGTTCCGCAAGATCGTGACCACCGACCTGACCGCCTGGACGGCGAGCGAGCCCAATCCGCTGGCGCGCACCGTCTTCGACCGGATCCGCGCGGTGCTGCCGGCGGCGGCCGGGCCGCGCCGGGTGATGCTGCGCCGCGGCGCCGGCAACCGGCGGCAGATGCGCGAGCGCGAGCGGATCGAGGCGATCGCCGGGCAGTTCGGCTTCGACATCGTCGATCCCGCGATGCTCCCGGCGGCGGCGCAGGCGCAACTCTTCGCCGGCGCCACCGCCGTGATCGGCGAGACCGGCGCGGGTCTCGCCAATCTCGGTTTCTGCGATCCCGAGACCAGGGTGCTGGAAATCCAGCCCGATTGCCTGCCGGATGGGCGGGCCCGCGCCGCCTGCCACCTGCTGGGGCTGCACTGGCATGTCTTTTTCGGCGTGGCGGATGGCGAGGCGGGTGCGGCGCCGGGGGGCGGGTTCGGCTATGCGGTCGATCCCAACGCCTTCGCCGCGACGCTCGACCGGGTCTTCGGCGCGCCATGACGGGCGCCGCGACACCCTTCGGCCTCCCCCTCGCGCATGCGCCGGAGGGGATGCTGACGAGCAGCGAATTCAGGGATGCGACGATCTTCGCCCAGCCTTTCGGCCTGATCGACGGCAACGGGCGGGTGGTGATCGGGCCGGTGGCCGCAACGCCGCCGCTCGGCGCCTCGGCGGCGCGGGTGGTCGCGCTGGAGGCCGGGGCGGCGGTGCCGCTCGGGCGGTTTCTCGGGCCGGCCCTGGCCTGCGGGTTGATCGGCCGGCGCGTGTCCGGCGGGCTGAAACTGGCCGGTCCCGCCCTGACGCCGGCGCAGCGCGGCGCGCTCGACATGCTCGGCCTCGACGGGGCGCATCTGCCGTTCGACCATCCGTTCACCTTCGCCGGGGTGATCGCGACGCTCGGCCCCGCGCGCGATGCCGGCGCCTCGCGGCTGATGCGCATCGGGATCGATGCGCTGCGTTTCACCGTCGAACCCTATCCCCATGCCGAGCGGATCGCGCTGGTGCGGCCCGGCCCGTTCGCCGAACTTCTGGCGTCGCGCGGTTTCGCCCGGCTCGACCCGTTCACCATGCGGATCGACGACACGCCGCTCGGCCTGCCCGATCTCGTCGCCATCCTCGCCGCGGCGCGCGTGGTCGCGATCGACCAGGCGGCGGAAGCGCCGCTGCTCGGCTTCTGCGATCCGGGCGGTCTCGTCATCGCCTTCGGGGCTGCCGTGCCGCCCGCGCGGGGCTGGGCGGCGCTGGGCATGCTGCGCTGCCGGCCGGCCACATCCGACGAGGCCGGGCTCGACACCGCGCTCGCCGGCTGAGCCGGATGTAGAAAATCTCCGGCGCGAGGCCGGATCTTATGCAATCATTAATCTGTGCCGCGCATGATCCCGGGTGCGGCACGGCCCGGTCCGGCGCCAGCCTCGACATTTCGGCCCGGGAGGGAGTGTGACGACAGATCATGCGGCGATGACGGCCTGGGCGGAGCGGTTCGCCCGGGCGACGGCAACGGTGCTGCCGCAGGCGGGCGATCTCGCCTGGCTGCTGCGCCAGAGCGTGCACACGCATTTCCAACGCCTTGCGCTGCTGCCGGTCTTTGGCCTGACGCAAGCGCCGCTGCGGGTGCTGGATGTCGGCGCCGGCACCGGCGCGATGTGTCTCGATCTCGCCTGGGCCACCGGCGGCGCCGCGCGCCTCACCGCGATCGATCACGATGCGCATGGCCTCGCGCTGCTGCGCGACATGGCGGGCCAGCTCGGCTGCAGCATCGAGACCCGGCAGGGCGACGCCTATGCGCTGCCCGCCGCGCCAGGGAGCCAGGACCTGACCCTGTGCCGCTTTCTGTTCCAGCATCTCGAACGCCCGGCCGACGCGCTGCGCGAGATGATCCGCGTCACGGCGCCCGGCGGCCGGGTCGCGGTGATGGATGTCGATGACGGAGCCTGGATCTCCTGCCCGGACGAGGCGCCGGAGATGCAGCGGCTCAACGATGCGGTCCGCGCGTTGCAGGCCTCGCGCGGCGCGGGCCGCCTGGTGGGCCGGCGGCTCTACGGCCTGTTCCGCGCCGCCGGGCTTGCCGAGGTGCAGGTGCTCGCGGTGCCGCGCGTCAGGCTCGGCACGTCCTATGGCCGCAGTGCCGAGGTCGAGGCGCATCAGAAGGATTTCTACCTCAACCAGCGCGGCCGCCTGATCGCCGCCGGGCTGATCGACGCCGAGGGGTTCGACGCGGCGATGCGCGCGCTCGAGGCGAGTTTCGCGCGCGACGAGTTCGGCTTCGCCTGCGAGTTCATCGCGTTCGGGCGGGTCGCCGCGGCGGGCTGAGCCGCCCGCGCGCCGCGGTCAGCCCGCCGCCCGGATCGCCTCCCACACGCGGCGCGGGGTCGCCGGCATGTCGATATGCGCGATGCCGAAGCCGGACAGCGCATCGGCCACCGCGTTCATCACCGCCGGCAGGCTGCCGGCGCAGCCGGCCTCGCCGCAGCCCTTGACGCCGAGCGGGTTGGTCCGCGCCGGCACCGGGTGGCTGGCGAAGCCGATTCCCGGCACCGCGCCCGCCCGCGGCAGCGCATAATCCATGAACGAGCCGGTCAGCAGCTGGCCGGCCTCGTCATAGGCGACCAACTCGTGCAGCGCCTGGCCGATCCCCTGCGCCACGCCGCCATGCACCTGGCCGGCGACCAGCAGCGGGTTCACCAGCACGCCGAAATCGTTGACCGTGTGATAGGCGACGACCTCGATCACCCCGGTGTCGGGGTCGAGCTCGACCTCGGCGATGTGGCAGCCATTGGGGAAGGCCGAGGGCACGCCGCGCGTGACATGGCCGACATCGAGCGTGGCGGGCACGCCCTCGGGCAGGTCGCCGGCGGCGCGCAGCCGGTCGGCGAGGTCCATGATGCCGATGCCGAGATCGGTGCCGGCGACGCTGAAGCGCCCGTGGGCGAATTCGATGTCGGCCTCGCCGGCTTCGAGCAGATGGGCGGCGGCGCGGCGGCCTTTCTCGATCACGAGGTCGCCGGCTTCGAGAATGGCGGCGCCGCTCTGCATGATCGAGCGCGAGCCGCCGGTGCCGCCGCCGGCGAGGAGCTGGCTCGAATCGCCCTGCACGAGGCGGATGCGCTCGAAGGGAATGCCGAGCTTCGCGTGCAGCACCTGGGCGAAGGGGGTGGCGTGGCCCTGGCCGTAATCGAGCGTGCCGGTGACGATCGTCACCCCGCCATCGGGATCGAAGCGGATGCCACCCATCTCGGGGCTCGCATCCGCCGTCACCTCCAGATAATGCCCGATGCCGCGCCCGCGGATGCGCCCGCGCGCCGCACTCTCCGCCCGCCGCGCGCCGAACCCGTCCCAGTCCGCCGCGGCCAGCGCGCGGTCGAGGGTGGCGGGGAAATCGCCGCTGTCATAGGTCAGGCCCGAGGGGGCGCGATGCGGGATCGCCTCCGGGCGGATCAGGTTGCGCCGGCGCAGGTCCAGCGGATCCAGCCCCAGCTCGCGCGCGGCGGTCTCGACCAGCCGCTCCATGTAGTAATTGCCTTCCGGCCGCCCCGCGCCGCGATAGGCGCCGACCGGGGTGGTGTTGGTGAAGACGCTGCGGCTGGAAACCTCGATCAGCGGCGTGCGGTAGACGCCGACGAAGTTCTTCACCGCGTTCACGGTCGCCGGCAGCAGCACCACGTTCGAGAGATAGGCGCCGAGATTGGCGAACCCGGTCAGCCGGGTCGCGAGGAAATTGCCCTCGGCGTCGAGGGCGAGTTCGGCCAGCATCTCGTGGTCGCGGCCGTGGCTGTCGGAGAGGAAGCTGCCGGAGCGATCGTCGGTCCATTTCACCGGGCGGCCGAGTTGCTTCGCGGCCAGCAGGGCGCAGACATATTCGGGATAGCACGAGGCCTTCATGCCGAACGAGCCGCCGACATGGCCGGACAGGACGCGGACCTGCTCCTTCGGCACGCCGAGCACGGTGCAGAGCAGCCCGCGCATGTTGACCGCGCCCTGGCAGCCGAGCCGCAGCACGTAGCCCTCCGCCGGATCGAACTCGCCGATCGCCGCGCGCGGCTCCATCGGGGCGACGATGACGCGGCTGCTGCGCAGGGTCAGCCGGGTGACATGCGCGGCCCGGGCGAAGGCGGCGGCGACGGCCTCGGCATCGCCGAAATGATAGTCGAGCACCAGGTTTCCCGGCGCTTCGTCGTGCAGTTGCGGCGCGCCGGGGGCGGCGGCCTCGCGCGCGTCGGTCACCGCCGGCAGCGCGTCGATCTCGGCCAGCACCGCCTCGGCCGCGTCGCGCGCCTGCTGGAGCGTTTCGGCGACGACGAAGGCGATCGGGTCGCCGACATACCTGACCCGGTCGGTCGCCAGCGCGAACTGCCGGGGTTTCGGCGTGTCCGACCCGTCGCGGTTGCGGCACGTGGCGACGGGCATCGGGCCGAAGCCCGACGCCGCGATGTCGGCGCCGGTGATGATGGCGGCAACCCCGGGCATCGCCGCGGCGGCCGCGGTATCGACGCCGCGCAGGATGCCATGCGCGATTCCGCTGCGCACGGCGACGCCGTAGAGCTGGCCTGGCCGGTCGAGATCGTCGGTATAGCGTCCCTCGCCGCGGAGCAGCAGCGGGTCTTCGCGTCGCGATACCGGCTGGCCGATCGCGAAGCGCCCGGCGGCCGGCGCGCGGTCCAGCCCTTCCGGCTGGCGGAGGATGCGGGTCATGCGGAATGTCCTTCGAAGAACGTCAATAGGGTTGCCCCTTATGTTCGGCCCGGGCGGTTCCGGCGCAAGGGGCGGTTCCGTGAAACCGTCGGGGCGCGCCGCCGGTCAGTGGATCTCCGGCTCGGCGATCGTTCCCGGCCGGGCCAGCACGTCGAAATCGCAGCCGGTATCGGCCTGGCCGATATGGGCGGCGAAGATCGCGCCGTAGCCGCGCGGGAAGCGGGGCGGCGGCGGCGTCCACGCCGCCTGGCGCCGGGCGAGTTCGTCGTCGCTCAGCCGCACGTCGATCCGCCGCGCGGCGACGTCGATGGCGATGACATCGCCGGTGCGGATCAGCGCGAGCGGCCCGCCGATGAAGGATTCCGGGGCGACATGCAGCACGCAGGCGCCATAGCTGGTGCCGCTCATCCGCGCGTCGGAAATCCGCAGCATGTCGCGCACGCCCTGGCGGAGCAGCTTCACCGGGATCGGCAGCATGCCCCATTCCGGCATGCCCGGCCCGCCCTGCGGCCCGGCATTGCGCAGCACCAGGACGTGATCGGCGGTGACGTCGAGTTCGGGATCGGCGACGGCTTTCGCCATCGCGTCGTAATCATCGAAGACCAGCGCGGGGCCTTCATGCTTGAGCAGGCGCGGCGCGGCGGCGGAGGGCTTCATCACGCAGCCGCCGGGGGCGAGATTGCCGCGCAGCACCGCGAGACCCTCGGCGCGGGAGACCGGATTGTCCAGCGGACGGATCACGTCGTCGTTCCACACGCTGGCGCCGGCGATGGCCTCTCCGAGTGTCGCCCCGCTCACCGTGCGGGTCGCGAGATCGAGCCGGTCGGCGATGCGGGTGAGAAAGGCGGGCAGGCCACCGGCATAGTAGAAATCCTCCATCAGGTATTGGCCGGAGGGGCGGATATTGGCGAGCACCGGCACGCCGGCGGAGAGCGCGTCGAACCGGTCGAGATCGAGGTCGATCCCGGCGCGGCGGGCCATCGCGATCAGGTGGATGATCGCGTTGGTCGAACCCGCGAGGGCGGCGCTGGCGACGATCGCGTTCTCGAAACTCGCCTTGCTGAGCAGGTCGGCGGGGGTGATGTTTTCCCAGACCATCTCGACGATCCGCCGCCCGGTCGCCGCCGCCATGCGGGCATGGCGCGAATCCGGCGCCGGGATCGAGGTCGCCCCCGGCAAGGTGAGGCCGAGCACCTCGGCGAGCGAGGTCATCGTCATCGCCGTGCCCATCGTCATGCACACGCCGTCCGAGCGGGCGATGCCGGATTCCATGTCTTCCCATTGCGCGTCGGAAATGTTGCCGGCGCGCTTCTCGTCCCAGTATTTCCAGACATCCGAGCCCGAGCCGAGGATGCGCCCGCCCCAGTCGCCGCGCAGCATCGGCCCGGCGGGCATGAAGATCGCCGGCAGCCCGGCGCTGATCGCGCCCATGATGGTGGCCGGCGTGGTCTTGTCGCAGCCGCCCATCAGCACCGCGCCGTCCACCGGCAGCGAGCGCAGGCTTTCCTCGACCTCCATCGCGAGCAGGTTGCGATAGAGCATCGTCGTCGGCTTCACGAAATTCTCCGGCAGCGCCATCACCGGAATCTCGACCGGAAAGCCGCCCGCCTGTAGCACGCCGCGGCGGATCGCCTCGACGCGCTGGGGGAAATGGCCGTGGCAGTGGGCGAGGCCGCTCCAGGTGTTGACGATGGCGATGACCGGCTTGCCGGCGTAATCCTCGGGCGCGTGGCCGAGCTGCTTGATCCGCGAGCGATGGCCGAAGCTGCGCAGGTCGGACGCCCCGAACCAGCGATGGCTGCGCAGCTCCTCGGGCGTCTTGCGCGGCTTGGTCATCGTCGTTCTCCTCGCGTGCCGGCGCCGCGCGGCGCGGTGCCTTCGCACTTTTCTGGAGTCGCGGCGCGCGGGATGCAAGCCCGCCATTGCAAGTGGATGCAAGCCCGCCCTGCCGGCGTGGCCGTGCCGGCAGGGCGGCCGGGCGTCACGCCGCCGCGGCCTCGGCCCGCAGCCGGCGCGCGGCGCCGACCAGGTTTTCCAGCGCCGGCACCACCTCGCGCCAGTTGCGGGTCTTGAGCCCGCAATCCGGGTTCACCCAGAGCTGCTCGTCCGCCAGCTTTTCCCGGGCGAGGCGGAGCAGGGCGAGGATTTCCGCCTCGGGCGGAACGCGCGGGCTGTGGATGTCCCACACGCCGGGGCCGATTTCGGCCGGATAGGCGTGGGCGCCGTCGCGGGCGAAGGCCTCCAGCAGGTCCATCCGGCTGCGCGCGGTCTCGATCGAGATCGCGTCCGCGTCCATGGCGGCGATGGCCGGCATGATGTCGTGGAACTCGGCGTAGCACATGTGGGTGTGGATCGCCGTGTCGTCGCGGACCGCGGCGGTGGCGAGGCGGAAGCAGGACACCGCCCAGCGCAGATAGGCGCCGCGATCGGCGTCGCGCAGCGGCAGGCCCTCGCGCAGGGCCGGCTCGTCCACCTGGATGATGGGCAGGCCGGCGGCATCGAGATCGGCCACCTCGTCGCGCAGGGCCAGCGCGATCTGGCGGCAGACGGCCTCGCGCGGCAGGTCGTCGCGGACGAACGACCATTGCAGCATCGTCACCGGCCCGGTCAGCATCCCCTTCACCGGGCGGGCGGTGAGCGACTGGGCGTGGCGCGCCCAGCGCACCGTCATCGGCCGGGGCCGCGCGACATCGCCCCAGATGATCGGCGGGGCGACGCAGCGGCTGCCATAGGACTGCACCCAGCCATGCCGGGTGAAGGCAAAGCCGTCGAGCTGCTCGCCGAAATACTTGACCATGTCGTTGCGCTCGAATTCGCCATGCACCAGCACGTCGAGCCCGATCCGTTCCTGCACGCGGATCGCATCCTCGGTCCAGGTCGCGATCGCTTCATCGTATGCGGCGGCGCTGATCTCGCCGCGGGCGTGCGCCGCCCGGGTCCGGCGCACGCTGGCGGTTTGTGGCAGCGAGCCGATCGTCGTGGTCGGGAAGGCGGGCAGGTCGAGGCGCTGGCGCTGCAAGGCCCGCCGCGAGGCGTGCGGCAGCGCGCGGGATTCCATCGCCGCTGTCGCGGTGAGCAGCCGGGCGGCGACGTCCGGCCGGTGGACGCGGGCGCTTTCGGCGCGGCTGCGGCGGGCCGCATCGGCGATCTCCAGCGCCTCGGCGATCGCGCTCTCGCCCTCGTCGAGGCCGCGGGCGATGGTGGCGATCTCGGCGAGTTTCTGGGTGGCGAAGGCGAGCCACGGGCGGATCGCCGGGTCGAGCCGGTCTTCCTGCGCGAGATCGACCGGCACATGCAGCAGGCTGCAACTCGGCGCGATCATCAGCCGCTCGGTGCCGCCGAGCGCGCGCACCGCCTCGCGCGCGGTGGCGAGGGCGGCGCGCAGATCCGCCCGCCAGACATTCCGCCCGTCGATCAGGCCGAGCGAGAGATGGCGCGCCGGGCCGATCGCAGCGAGGGTGGGCGCGAGATCGGCGCGGCCGCGCACGAGGTCGAGATGCAGGCCGGCGACCGGCAAAGCGAGCGCCGTGGGCAGGTTGTCGGCCATCGGCGCGAAATAGCTCGCGAGCAGCAGGCGCGGCGTGGCGCCGCGGGCGAGGGTTTCATAGGCAAGGGTCAGCGCCGCACGGGCCCGCCCCGAGAGGTCGAGTGCGAGAACCGGCTCGTCCATCTGCACCCAGGCGCAGCCCTCGGCGGCCAGTTCCGCCAGCACCTGCGCGTAGCAGGGCAGCAGGCGGGCGAGCAGGTCGAGCGGGTCGGAGCTGTCATCGGTCTTGGCGAGCAGCAGGAACGAGACCGGGCCGAGCAGCACCGGCCGGGTGCGGCGGTGGCCGGCCAGCGCCTCGCGGAACTGCTCCAGCGGGCGGTTGGCGGTAAGGGTGAAGCGCTGCCCGGCGGACAGACGGGGCACGAGGTAGTGATAATTCGTGTCGAACCACTTGGTCATTTCGAGCGCGGGCAGGCCGGCGGCGGCATCGTGCCCGCCGGCGCCGCGGGCGAGGGCGAAATAGGTCGCGAGCGACACCTCCCCCCCGCGCCAGCCATAGCCCGGCGGGATGGCGCCGAACATGCAGGCGGTATCGAGCACATGGTCGTAGAGCGGGGCGTCGTTGGAGGGGATGTGGCCGATGCCCAGCCCCTGTTGCAGCGCCTGGGACTCGGCGCGCAGCGCCCTCGCGGCATCGCGCAGGGCGGTTTCGGACAGCTCGCCCGCCCAATGCGCCTCAAGCGCCGCTTTCAGCTCGCGCCGGCGGCCGATGCGGGGAAACCCGAGATTGGTGGCGATGCTCATGCGCTCTCTCCCTGGCGAGAGAGGGGACGCGCGCGGCAGGCGCTGCCGCTGATACGTGCAGTCATGGGTCGGCTCCGGCTTCCGGTGCACCCCGCCCGGCAGCATGGTTGGTGCGACACCGGCAGGTCTCCTGGCTCGCGGCTCGACGCTGGTGGCCCTGCCTTCCCAAACCGGTTCGGGTTCAGTGGCTCGCCCTTGCGGGGCGGACGGACCACCGGCTCGCCGCTGACAGTTGCGGGGGCAGCCATCGACTTGCTTCCGGGACAATGAAGCCCGGCCGAAGCGCACGATGTTCCCTTTTCACCCGCTCGCGCGGGACCGGTGACCGGACTGATATGCCGGCTTGGGCCGCGCGCGGCAAGGGCGGGCTGTCGGGCGTGGCCGGATGGCGCTCTGGCGGCGGCGGCGCGCCGGGTGCAGATTGGGGGGACAGAAGGAGACATGGACCATGGCCGACACGCACGAGATCGTCCTGCGGCAGATCGAGAATTTCCGGTTCGAGACCACATTCGCCGGCGGCTTGCCGACGCTGGTCTCCGACGAGCCGCCGCCGCTCGGCGGCGGGGCGGGGCCGGAGCCGGTGCAGCTGCTGCTCGCGGCGGTGGGCTCGTGCATGTCGTCCAGCTTTCATTTCGCGATGACCAAGTTCCGCGAGACGCCGGGGACGATCACCACCACCGCGCGGGCGACGGTGGACCGCGACGAGACCCGGCGGTTGCGGGTGCAGGCGATCCATGTCGCCATCGGTTTCGCCGCCGAGGCGGGAACGATCGGGCATTTGCAGCGGATTCTCGACCAGTTCGAGCAGTTCTGCACCGTCGGCGCCTCGGTCGCGCGCGGAATCCCGATCGAGGTGAGCGTGACCGACGGCAGCGGCGCGAGGGTCAAGGGCTGAGGCGGCAACGGAGCGAAATCAGTTTGTTACGAGCCTGGCTTCGCGCGAGTTGTCCACAGAAATCTGAATAAGCCTGTGGACAAGCGCGGGGGGAATCCGCAAGCTCGCGCTCCGCGTGCGGCAGGTTAACGATTTTCGCCCCGCGCGCCCCGGCATCTTGCATCCGCAGGGGACATGTGCGCAGAACGCACGAATGCCCAGTGCGCCAGACGAGACCGTTGCATCGCCCCTGCCGCGCCCGAGCGTGACCAACCCGCGCGACCACGTGGAGAGTTTCGCGCGCGGGCTGGCGATATTGTGCGCCTTCGGGCCGGAGCGGCCGAAAATGACGCTGTCGGACGCCGCCCGCGTCACCGGGTTGCAGCGCTCGGCGGCGCGGCGGTTTCTGCTCACGCTGTGCGACCTCGGCTATGCGGTGCAGACCGAGCGGTGGTTCACGCTCACGCCGCGGGTGCTGGAGCTGGGCTATGCCTATCTCGGCAGCCTGCGCTTTCCCGAACTCATCGAACCCTATCTGACCGGGCTGACCCAGCGGCTGGGCGAATCCAGCTCGGCGGCGGTGCTGGACGGGACCGACATCGTCTATGTCGCGCGGTCGGCGGCGCCGCAGCGGCTGATGGCGCTCTCGCTCGGGGTCGGCACGAGGCTGCCGGCGCATGCGACCTCGATGGGCCAGGCGCTGCTCGCGACGCTGAGCGACGACGAGGTGCGCGCGCGGTATGGGCGCGGGACGCTGCCGGGCTTCACGCAGGCGACCATCACCGACCCGGCGCTGCTGCTCGACCGGCTGGCGGCGGTGCGGCGGGACGGATTCGCGCTCAACGACCAGGAGCTGGAACTCGGCCTGCGCTCGGTCGCGGTCGCGGTGCCGGGCAAGGGGTCGCGGCAGGCGGTGGCGCTCAATGTCGCCACCAACGTGGCGCGGGTGTCGCATGACGAGGTGATGCGCCGCATCGTGCCCGCGATCCGCGAGGCGGCGGCGCAATGCGCGCGGGCGGTCGCCCTGCTCGGCTGAGCGGGGACGCCGGCTGAAGGGCGGCGGAACCGGATTACCAGCATGGCGGGCCGCGCGGGCGCTCGCGCCGGCGCAGCCAGGCGGGCGGGCGGAAGCGGCGCGGCAGTTTCGCGTCCGCCTCGTCGGCGCGGGCTTGTGTGGTTTCGGGTTTGGGGCGTCGCTTGCGCGGGCGCTGGGGCAGGCGGAGCGCGGCCGGGAGCTTGAGGCCGAGGGTGCGGCAGAGCGGGCGGAGGATGCGGCCGAAGCGCGGATCGGCGGCGATGCGGCGCTGCAATTCGGGTTCGGCGAGCAGGGCGCGGAGCTGGCCGGCGGCGGCGACGGCCTCGGGGACCGGCGCGAGCAGCCAGGCGGGGCGGCGGGGCAAGGCGAGCCTTGCGCGATCCACCGGCCGGCGCTCGCGGTGGCGAGTGGGACGCGGACGCGGAGCAGAAACCTGGTTATCGCAGAGGCGGATCAAAAATGTGGCGTAGCGGCGCAGGCGGGTCCAGAGCAGGATGGTGAGGGCGCCGCTCTCGGGGCCGAAGACGCCGGCCGCGCCGCGCCGCGCGACGGCGTCGCACAGCGTGTCGATCAAGGCGCGGAAGCGGCGGGCGACATCCATGAACGGAACAAGAACATGTTTGCCCGGGGGTGGGCAAGAATTTTGCTCCCCGCTGCTCCCGTTCGGGCGTCGCCTGTCCCGCACGGGCGGGCGGAGCAACAAAGGAGCAAAAAACTAGCGCAGGAAACTAGCGCAGGTCGGGCGGGGTGGCATCTGCCTTGAGGGTGGCGATGGCCTCGTCGAGGGTCATGCTGTCCTGCTTGTCGGAGCCGAGGCGGCGGATCGAGACGGTTTGCTGCTCGGCCTCGCGCCGGCCGACGACGAGGATGTTCGGCACCAGAGCGAGCGAGAGGTCGCGCACCTTGGCGTTGATCTTCTCGTTGCGGGTGTCGGTGACGACGGCGAGGCCGGCGGCCTTGAGTTTCGCCGCGACCGTCTCGGCATAGTCGTTGGCGTCGGTGACGATGCTGGCGACGGCCGCCGGGGTGGGGGCGAGCCAGAGCGGGAAGCGGCCGGCGCAGTTCTCGATCAGGATGCCGATGAAGCGCTCGAAACTGCCCACGATCGCGCGGTGCAGCATGACCGGGCGGGCGCGGCCGGATTCGGCGGTGACGTAGGAGGCGTCGAGCCGCTCGGGGAGGACGAAATCGACCTGGAGCGTGCCGCACTGCCAGTCCCGCCCGATCGCGTCGCGGAGGACGAATTCGAGTTTCGGGCCGTAGAAGGCGCCCTCGCCGGGATTGACGGTGAAGGCGACGCCGGCGGTTTCGCAGGCCGAGCGGAGCGCGGCCTCGGCCTTGTCCCACACCTCGTCCGACCCGGAGCGGGGGGTCGGGCGGTCGGCGAATTTCACCGCGAAATCGGGGAAGCCGAAATCGGCGTAGACGCGGCGGAGCATTTCGACGAAGCGGACGGTTTCGCCGGCGATCTGGTCCTCGGTGCAGAAGATGTGCGCGTCGTCCTGGGCGAAGGCGCGGACGCGCATGATGCCGTGCAGCGCGCCGGAGGGCTCGTAGCGGTGGCAGGCGCCGAACTCGGCCATGCGCAGCGGCAGCTCGCGGTAGGAGCGCAGGCCGTGATTGAAGATCTGCACGTGGCAGGGGCAGTTCATCGGCTTGACGGCGAGGACCTTGTCCTCGTCCTCGACCTCGGCGATGAACATGTGGCTGCGGTAATTGTCCCAGTGGCCGGAGGCTTCCCAGAGCTTGCGGTCGAGCAGCTGCGGGGTGCGGACCTCGATATAGCCGAATTCCTCCTGGCGGCGGCGCATATAGGCTTCCACCGTGCGGTAGAGGCGCCAGCCCTTCTCGTGCCAGAACACGCTGCCGACGGCTTCCTCCTGCATGTGGAAGAGGTCCATCTGCCGGCCGATCTTGCGGTGGTCGCGGCGCTCGGCCTCCTCGAGCTGCTGCAGATGGGCGTCCAGCTCCTTCTGGTCGCGCCAGGCGGTGCCGTAGATGCGGCTGAGCATCGGGTTGCGGTGATCGCCGCGCCAGTAGGCACCGGCGACCTTGGTGAGCCTGAAGGCGCCGCCGATATCGCCGGTGCCGCGCAGATGCGGGCCGCGGCAGAGATCGAACCAGTCGCCCTGGCGGTAGATGGTGATGGTCTCGCTGGCCGGCAGGTCGCGGATCAGCTCGGCCTTGAAGCGCTCGCCGCGGGATTCGAAGAGGCGGATCGCCTCGTCGCGGTCCCAGACCTCGCGGGTGAAGGGCGCGTTGGCGGCGATGATCTCGCGCATCTTCGCCTCGATCGCCGGCAGATCGTCCGGGGTGAAGGGCTCGTTGCGGAAGAAATCGTAATAGAAGCCGCCCTCGATGGCCGGGCCGATGGTGACCTGCGTGCCGGGGTAGAGCGCCTGCACCGCCTCGGCCATCACATGGGCGGCGTCGTGGCGGATGAGTTCGAGCGCATCGGCGTCGCGGCGGGTGATGAAGCGGACGCTGGCATCGGCGTCGAGGGTGCGGGAGAGGTCGAGCATCCTGCCATCGACCTCCATCGCCAGCGCGGCTTTCGCGAGGCCGGGGCCGATGGAGGCGGCGATCTCGGTGCCGGTGACGGGGCCCGGATAGTCGCGGACGGAACCGTCGGGCAGGGTGATCGCGGGCATTGGGGGCTCCTTCAGGGCGTGGATGAGGGGTGGTTATGCCCATCCTGTGCCGCCGCGGCAACGTCCGCCACCGCAAGGGCGGCGAGATCGGGGCGGCGGAGGATGGCGGGCCAGCCGCCATCTTGGGTGCGCGGGGCGGTCAGCGCGGGATCGGAGGCGCCGCCGAACAGCACGACGCAGCTTGTGCCGAGGGCGCAGGCGAGGTGCATCGGGCCGGTATCGTTGCCGATGGCGAGGCGGGCGCGGGCGAGCACGCCGGCGAGCTGGGGGAGGGTGGTGCGGCCGGTGAGGTCGAGCGTGCCCGGGGCGCGGGCGGCGATGGCGGCGGCGAGCGGGGTTTCGGACGCGGTGCCGAGGACGACGCAGGGGAGGTCGAGCCTTGAAGCGAGGTCGCCGAAGTTTTCCGCCGGCCAGCGTTTTTCCGGCCGGTGCGGGGCGGCGCCGGGGATCAGCGCGACGAAGCGGTCCGGCAGGGGGAGAGGCGGGGCGGCGATCGTCCATGACAGGTCGGGGACCGGCAGGGGCAGGGGGATGCCGGCGGCTTCGAGCTGGGCTGCGAGGCGTTCGCGGGTGTGCAGGCGGTCGCGCGCGGGATCGGCGTGGGGGAAGGCGCAGCCGGGGGCGATGCCGGACCAGGGCGGGCGGCCGGCGAGGCGGAAATAGCGGCTGGAGCGGCCGGAGGTTTGCAGATCATAGACCATCGCGAAGCCGGACAGGGCGCGGCGCAGGCGGCGCAGGCCGGCGAGGGCGAGCGGGCCGGGTTTCGGGTCGATGATCACGCGGTCGAACCAGGGGGCGGCTTCGAGCCAGGGGGCGAAGGGCTTCGTGGTCAGCAGCGCGATGTCGGCATCCGGATGGGCTTCGCGGATGGCGGCGAAGGCGGGGAAGCTGAGGATGATGTCGCCCAGCGCGCCGTGGCGGATGACGAGGAGGCGCGGCATCAGCGCAGCAGCTCGTCATAGACCGCGAGATTGCCGTTCTGCATCGCCGCGATCGAGTAAAATTCGGCGACATAGGCGCGGGCGGCCTCGCCCATCGCGGCGCGGGTCGCGGGCGGCAGGTCGAGGGCGGCGTCGAGGGCGGCGGCGAGGTCGGCGGCGTCGCCGGGTCTGGTGCGCCAGCCGGTTTCGCCGTGGCGGATGGTTTCGCGGGCGGCGCCGTGCTCGGTGGCGATGACCAGGCGGCGCATCGCCTGGGCCTCGACGATGGTGCGGCCGAAGGCTTCCGGGTCGGTCGAGGCGTTCACCACGATGTCCGCCAGCTTGTAGGCGGCGGGCATGTCGGCGCAGTCGCCGGCGAAGAAGACGCGGGGGGTGAGATCGAGCCGGCGGATCGTGGCGACGAGGGCGCGGCGATAGGCCTCGCGCCCCTGGGTGGCGCCGACGAGGAGGAGGATGGCGTCGCGGTGGCGCATGCGGGCGAGCGCCTCGATGGCGACGCGCTGGCCCTTCCAGCCCGTGAGCCGGGCGGGGAGCATGATGACCGGCGCGCCATCCGGCAGGGCCCAGGCGCGGGCGAGGGTTTCCATCCGCCCGCCATTCACCGCGTCGGGCGCGAATTTCGCGCAATCCACCCCGCCGGGGACGATGCGCAGGCGATCCGGCCCGACATGGTGGCGGGCGCGGACGAGATCGGCGATGAATTCGGAGATCGCGATCACCCGGTCGCCGGAGGCCATCACCGCGTTATAGGCGCGCTTGAGCCGGCCGCGCTGGCCGTAGGCGCCGTGATAGGTGGTGACGAAGGGCACGCCGCAGCGCCGGGCGGCGAGGCGGGCGGCGATGGCCGGGGCGCGGGAATGGGCGTGGACCAGGGAGATGCGCTCGGCGCGGATCAGCCGGGCGAGCTGCCTTGCGGCGGCGAGGAGCTTGAACGGGTTGCGGGATTCGAGGTCGATCGCGACATGCCGGCCGCCGGCGCGCTCGACCGCGCGGACCAGACGGCCCGGCTGGCTGGCGACGAAGGCGCGCGCGCCGGTGCGGGCCACCGCCTCGGTGAGTTCCACCACCACCTGCTCCACCCCCCCGGTTTCCAGACGCGGCAGAACCTGTAGAATCGCATAATCGGAGGGATGGCGCATTGTTAACCTTTCTTTCATTGCGCCGATACCATGAGCGGATGGCCAAGGGGAGAGCCCGGTGAACGAGCGGATGGTGCGGGTGAACGCGGCGGGGACCGCGCTGGCGGGGGCGTATCTGCCGGGCGAGGGGAAGGTGGTGGTGTTCCTGCCCGGCTTCGCCTCGGACATGCAGGGCACCAAGGCGCTGTTTCTGCGCGATGAATGCGCCGCGCGGGGGCGGGCGATGCTGCGGCTGGATTATTCCGGGCACGGGCAATCGGGCGGGCGGTTCGAGGCGGGGACGATCGGGCGCTGGGCGGCGGATGCCGAAGCCGTGATCGCCGCGGCGGCGCCGGAGCGGAGCCTCGTGCTGGTGGGATCGTCGATGGGCGGGTGGATCGGGCTGCTGCTGGCACGAAGGCTCGGCGCGTGTCTGGCCGGGTTCGTCGGCATAGCCGCAGCGCCCGATTTCACCGCCGAGCTGATGGAGCCCGCCCTCGGCGCCGCCGAGCGGGAGGCGCTGGCGCGAGACGGGATGTTTTTCCTCCCCAACCCCTATGGCGCGCCGACGCCGGTGACCGCGGCGCTGCTGGAGGATGGGCGGCGGAACCTGGTGCTGGGCGGGCCGATTCCGCTCGATGCGCCGGTGCGGCTGATCCAGGGGCAGCGCGACGCCGAGGTGCCGTGGCGGACGGCGCTGCGGATCGCCGAGGCGGTCCGCGGCGCGGATGTGCGGGTGACGCTGGTGAAGGACGGGGAGCACCGGCTGTCGCGCCCGCAGGATCTGGCACTGATTGCGGCGGAGGTGTTTTCGATCTGAGCCGGCTTGCGCCGGCGGGGCCATAACCGCCTTGCATTGCCCCCCTGCGCAGGGGGGGTAAAATTTCATCGAAGAAACCTGAAAAACCCCTTGCAACGCCAGCGGTTTTTCCGCATATGCCGCGCTCTTGGCCCCGGGGGGCGCGGCGCGGTGTCGCGTTCTACAGGCTGTCACTGGTTGAGGGGGTTCGCGATGAACGCACTTGCCCGACTGGGGATGGTCTCGGAAATTCCGAGCGAAAACCAGACTGTTGCTCAGGACGCGATCGACGAGGTCGCCGTGCCGAAGGATTATTTCGTCGAGCGCGACGGCGTGAAATTCGCCGGAACGCATCTGCTCGTGGATTTGTGGGGGGCCGAGAAGCTCGACAGTCCCGAGCTGATCGACGAGACGCTGCGCGAGGGCGCGCTCGCCGCCGGGGCGACGATCCTGCACAGCCATTTCCACCATTTCACGCCGAATGGCGGCGTGTCCGGCGTGGTGGTGCTGGCCGAGAGCCATATCTCGATCCACACCTGGCCGGAGCGCAACTACGCCGCGATCGACATTTTCATGTGCGGCGTGTGCGATCCCTACAAGGCGATTCCGTTCCTGCGCGCGGCGTTCTCGCCGAGCGACGTGCAGGTGGGCGAGCAGCGCCGCGGCGTCACCGCCTGAGGCCAGACCGTTGACGATGACGCACCGCCTTGCCCCCGGCAGGGCGGTGTTTTCGCATGGAGCGAGAGCATGACCGACATGTGGGTGAACGAGACGCTGTATCCGTTCTGGGGCCAGCGCTTCGGGGTGACGCGCGAGCTGGCGCGGACGAAGAGCGACTTCCAGGACATCGCGATCTTCGAGAGCGAGTTTCACGGCAGGGTGATGATGCTGGACGGCGTCGTCCAGATCACCGAGGGCGACGAGTTCGTCTATCAGGAGATGCTGACGCATGTGCCGCTGCTGGCGCATGGGGCGGCGAAATCGGTGCTGATCATCGGCGCCGGCGATGGCGGCGTGCTGCGGCGGGTGCTGATGCACAAGGGCGTCGAGCGGGCGGTGATGGTCGAGATCGACGGCGAGGTGATCCGGCTGGCGAAGCAATTCCTGCCGAAGATCGCGGGCGAGGCCTGGGACGATCCCCGCGCGGAGGTGATCGTCGGCGACGGGATCGATTATGTGAAGACGGCGGCGGATGCGAGTTTCGACGTCATCATCGTCGATTCGACCGATCCGATCGGGGTGGGCGAGGTGCTGTTCACCGATGATTTCTACGCCAATTGCGCGCGCATCCTGACTGCGCGCGGGCTGGTGGTGAACCAGTGCGGCGTGCCGTTCATGCAGGCGGACGAGCTGCGCGAGACCTCGGCGCGGCGGCGGAAATTCTTCCCGCACGTGACCGCCTATGTCGCCGCGGTGCCGACCTATGTCGGCGGGTTCATGACGCTGGGCTGGGCCGGCAAGGATGCCGAACTCACCCGCCTGCCGGCGGCGACGATCCGCGAGCGGGCGGCGGCCGCGGGGATTCTCGGGACCACGGACTACTGGTCGCCGGAGATGCACGCGGCGAGCTTCGTGCTGCCGCCTTATATCGCGAGGCATCTGCCGGGCTGACTGGCAAGCGATCGGTCAGGCCGGCAGGGCCTGACCGGGATAAAAGTCTGTCAGGCCTGAAGGGCCTGATCGGGATAAAAGTCGGTCAGGTCTGTCAGGCCTGAAGGGCCTGATCGGGATAAAAGTCGGTCAGGCCTGAAGGGCCTGACCGATGGCGAGGAATTTCTCGCGCCGTTTCGCCCGCAGCGCCTCGGGCGCGAGGGCGGCGAGGCCGGGCAGGGTTTCGGCGATGGCGGCGCCGAGGGCGGCGATCGCGGCGTCCTTGTCGCGATGGGCGCCGCCGAGCGGCTCGGCGACGATGCGGTCGATGATGCCGAGGCGCTTGAGATCCTGCGCGGTGATCTTCATCGCCTCGGCCGCCTGGGCGGCGTTGGCGCGGTCTTCCCACAGGATGGCGGCGCAGCCCTCGGGCGAGATGACAGAATAGATCGCGTGTTCGAACATCAGCACCACGTCGGCGGCGGCGATGGCGATGGCGCCGCCGGAGCCGCCCTCGCCGATGATGGTGGAGATGAAGGGGACCGGGGCGGCGAGGCAGGCATCGATGCCGCGGGCGATCGCCTCGGCCTGGCCGCGGGCCTCGGCGTCGATGCCGGGATAGGCGCCGGAGGTGTCGACGAAGGAGAGGATGGGCAGGCCGAAGCGGCCGGCCATCTCGATCAGGCGGCGCGCCTTGCGGTAGCCCTCCGGACGGGGCGAGCCGAAATTGTGCTTCAGCCGCGAATCGAGATCCCAGCCCTTCTCGATGGCGATGACCATCACCGGCGCGCCCTTGAAGCGGCCGGGGCCGGCGACGATGGCGGCATCCTCGCCGAAGGCGCGGTCGCCGGCCAGCGGGGTGAAGTCGGTGATCAGCCCGGCGATGACGTCGCGCGCCTTGGGCCGCTCGGGGTGGCGGGCGACCTGGGTTTTCTGCCAGGGCGAGAGCTTGCCGTAGAGGCTGCGGAGCTGGCGCTCCGCCTTGTCGGACAGTTGCACGACCTCTTCGGCGATGTTGAGCCCGCCCGGATCGGTCATCCGGCGCAGCTCCTCGATCTTGGCCTCAAGCTCGGCGACCGGTTTCTCGAAATCAAGGAAATGGCGCATGGCCGCGTTCGGTGCCGCAGTTTTCCGCCGGCGTCAAATTCTTCCCGAGCGTGGCGCGCGGCTCAGGCGGTTTCCCTGAACAGCTCGCGGCCGATCAGCATGCGGCGGATTTCCGAGGTGCCGGCGCCGATCTCGTAGAGTTTGGCATCGCGCAGCAGCCGGCCGGTCGCATAATCGTTGATGTAGCCGTTGCCGCCGAGGCACTGGATCGCCTCCAGCGCCATCCAGGTCGCCTTCTCGGCGGCGTAGAGGATGGCGCCGGCGGCGTCCTTGCGGGTGGTCCGGCCGCGATCGCACGCTTTCGCCACGGTGTAGACATAGGCGCGAGCGGCGCTCATCGTCACGTACATGTCGGCGAGCTTGCCCTGGATGAGCTGGAACTCGCCGATCTTCTGGCCGAACTGCTCGCGCTCGTGGACGTAAGGGATCACGATGTCGAGCGCTGACTGCATGATGCCCAGCGGCCCGGCGGCGAGGACGGCGCGCTCGTAGTCGAGCCCGCTCATCAGCACGTTGACGCCGCGCCCCACCCCGCCGAGCACGTTGGCCTCGGGGACGACGCACTCCTCGAAGACCAGCTCGCCGGTGTTGGAGCCGCGCATGCCGAGCTTGTCGAGCTTCTGGGCGCAGGAGAAGCCGGGCATGCCTTTCTCGATCAGGAAGGCGGTGATGCCGCGCGGGCCGGCTTCGGGGTCGGTTTTGGCGTAGACCACCAGCGTGTCGGCCTCGGGGCCGTTGGTGATCCACATCTTCGATCCGTTCAGCACGTAGGTTGTGCCGCGCTTGTCGGCGCGCAGGCGCATCGACACCACGTCCGACCCGGCATTGGGCTCGGACATCGCGAGCGCGCCGACCTTGCGGCCGGAGACGAGGTCCGGCAGGTGGCGCGCGCGCTGGGCGTCGGTGCCGTTGAGGCGGATCTGGTTGACGCAGAGATTGGAATGCGCGCCGTAGGACAGGCCGACCGAGGCCGAGGCGCGGGAGATTTCCTCCATCGCCACGCAATGGGCGAGATAGCCCATGCCCGCACCGCCATATTGCTCCGGCACGGTGATGCCGAGCAGGCCGATGTCGCCCAGTTTCGCCCAGAGATCGGCCGGGAAATCGTTGTCGCGGTCGATCGCGGCGGCGCGGGGGGCGATTTCGGCCGCGGCGAAGCGGCGGACCGTCTCGCGCAGGGCGTCGATCTCCTCGCCGAGATCGAAATCGAGCATGGTGTGGCTATTCGCGCGCATGGATTTGTCCTTCTCCCCGGTCGAGGCGTGCCGGCATCGCGGCTTCGAGCCAGCCCCAGAGGCCGAGGGCGGCGCCGACGATGCCTTCGGTGCCGTTGTAGTTGATGACGGCGAGGATGCCGAGGGCGGCACCCGCGATGCCGAGCGGGCGGCGCGCGAAGGCGAAGCCGAGCAGGCCGAGCAGCAGGGCGGGAAAGCCGAACAGGCGTTCGTATTGCAGCCAGAGCACGGCGTGGCGTGGGGCGCAGACCAGCGGGGCGTGGGCGCTCGCACAGAGGCCGACATAGGCGCGGGGCGCGATCGTCGCCATGCGGAAGCCGATCGCGGCGGCGGCGAGCGCGATCACCACCGCGATTCCGATCAGGTCGGCCCGTGCGAATCTTGCCCTCATGCCCCTTGCCTCGTAATGGTGCGTCGCGAAAACGACTGCGACAGACCCGGCTGCATATCACGGACCCATGCAAGACCAGAAACACGCCCTGAGCTTCCAGGATATCATTCTCGCGCTGCACCGGTTCTGGGCCCGGCAGGGCTGCGTGATCCTGCAGCCTTACGACATGGAAATGGGGGCGGGAACCTTCCACCCGGCGACCACGCTGCGCTCGCTCGGGCCGAAACCGTGGGCGGCGGCCTATGTGCAGCCCTCGCGCCGGCCCTCGGACGGGCGGTATGGCGAGAATCCGAACCGGTTGCAGCATTATTACCAGTATCAGGTGATCATGAAGCCCTCGCCGGCGGAGGCGCAGGAACTGCTGCTGGCGAGCTACCGGGAGATCGGGCTCGATCCGCTGCGGCACGATTTCCGCTTCGTCGAGGATGACTGGGAGAGCCCGACGCTGGGCGCCTGGGGGCTCGGCTGGGAGATCTGGTGCGACGGGATGGAGGTGGGGCAGTTCACCTATTTCCAGCAGGTCGGCGGGATCGCGGTGGATGTGCCGAGCTTCGAGATGACCTACGGGCTGGAGCGGCTGGCGATGTATGTGCAGGGGGTGGAGAACGTCTATTCGCTCCGCTTCAACGACGCCGAGGGGCCGCGCGCGCTGAGCTATGGCGATGTGTTCCTCCGGGCGGAGAAGGACTACTCGGCGCATAATTTCGAAGTCGCCGATACCGACATGCTGATGCGGCATTTCGGCGACGCGGAGACGGAATGCGGCGCGCTGGTCGGGCGGGGGCTGGCGCAGCCGGCCTATGACCAGTGCATCAAGGCGAGCCATCTCTTCAACCTGCTGGACGCGCGGGGGGTGATCTCGGTGACCGAGCGCGCCGCCTATATCGGCCGGGTGCGGGCGCTGGCGAAGGCGTGCGCGGAAGCGTGGGTGGCGGGGGAGAAGGAACATGGCTGAGTTCTTTCTGGAGCTTTTCTCCGAGGAGATTCCGGCGCGGATGCAGGCGGCGGCGGCGGAGCAGCTCGCCAAGCTGGTGGGCGCGCAGCTCGCGCCATTGTCGCCGCGGGATGTGGTTGCCTTTGGCGCGGCGCGGCGGATCGCGGTGACGGCGACGATCGCGGCCGAGGTGCCGGCATCGGCGAGCGAAGTGCGGGGGCCGAAGCTCGCCGCACCGCCGCAGGCGCTGGAGGGGTTCCTGCGCAAGAACGGGGCGGCGCGGGAAGACCTCGTCGAGGAGGACGGGTATTTCCTGCTCCGGCGGAACCTGCCGTCGCGGCCGGCGGGCGAGCTGATCGCCGGGGAATTCGCGCAGGCGCTGGCCGGGTTCGGCTGGCCGAAATCGATGCGCTGGGGGCAGAGCGGGGCGTTCACCTGGGTGCGGCCGTTGCGGCGGGTGGTGTGCCTGCTGGATGGCGCGGTGGTGCCGTTCACGCTTGGGCCGGTTTCGAGCGGCGATGAGAGCGAGGGGCACCGGTTTCTGGCGCCGGGCGCGTTCAGGGTGAATTCCGCCGCGCAATGGCGGGAGGAGCTGCGGGCGCGGTTCGTGATCGTCGATGCCGATGAGCGGCGGGAACGGATCAGGGCGGGGCTGCGCGCGGCGGCCGAAGACAAAGGGCTCGGCGTTGCCGAGGATGCGGGGCTGCTGGACGAGGTCGCGGGGCTGGTGGAGTGGCCGGTCTGCCTGATCGGGGCGATCGATCCGGGGCAGATGGCGCTGCCGCCGGAGGTGCGCGAACTGTCGATGAAGGTGAACCAGCGCTATTTCGCGACGCGCGACGCGGCGGGGACTCCGGCGCCCTATTTCGCCTTCGTCGCCAATATCGCCGCGAATGACGGCGGTGCGGCGATCATCGCCGGCAACGAGCGGGTGCTGCGGGCGCGGCTCGCGGATGCGGAGCATTTCTGGGCGCAGGATCGCAAGCAGAGGCTGGAGTCGTGGCTGCCGAAGCTCGATGCGGTGACGTTCCATGCGAAGCTCGGCACCCAGCATGCGCGGGCCGGGCGGATCGAGGCGCTGGCGCGGGAGATTGCGCTGGCGCTGGGCGCGGATGCGGCGGCGGCGGATGCGGCGGCGCGGGCCGGGCTTCTGTGCAAGGCCGATCTGGTGAGCGGGATGGTCGGCGAGTTTCCCGAATTGCAGGGGATCATGGGCGGGTATTACGCCGAGGCGTCCGGCGAGGGCGACGCGATCGCGGGGGCGATCCGCACGCATTACCAGCCGAAAGGCCCGTCGGACGAGGTGCCTTCGGGGGTTGTGTCCGCCGCTGTGGCGCTGGCGGACAAGATCGATACGTTGCGGGAGTTCTTCCGCATCGGCGAGACGCCGACCGGGTCGGGCGACCCGTTCGCGCTGCGGCGGGCAGCGCTGGGGGTGATCCGCATCGTGCTGGAGACCGGGCTCAGGCTGAACCTGATGCCGCTGGTGGGTGCCGAGGTGTTCGACTTCCTGATCGAGCGGCTGCGGGTGAAGCTGCGCGGCGAGGGCAAGCGGTTCGACGTGCTGAACGCCGTTCTGGATGCGGCGCGGGATGACGACCTGACCCGGCTGATCGCGCGGACCGAGGCGCTGGGGGCGTTTCTCGCCAGCGAGGACGGGGCGAACCTGCTCGCGGCGTATCGGCGGAGTACAAACATCCTCAGGATCGAGGATGCGAAGGACGGGCCGCACGAGGGCACGATCGATCCCGGCTTGCTGGCCGAGCCGGCGGAGATCGCGCTCGCGGATGCGCTGGAGGCGGTGGGCCTCGAAGCGCGGCGCCGGCTGGAAGACGAGGATTTCGCCGGCGCGATGCGGGGTTTCGCGGCGCTGCGCGCGCCGGTCGATGCGTTTTTCGATCATGTGACGGTGAATGCGGCGGGTGCGGAATTGCGCCGCAATCGTCTGCGACTTCTCGCCCGCCTGCGCGACGTGATGCATCGCGTCGCCGATTTCTCGAAACTGGAAGGGTAACGCCCCGATGAGCAAATACGTCTACAGCTTCGGCCCCGGCGCCAGCGACGGTTCGGCCGCGATGCGCAACCTGCTCGGCGGCAAGGGCGCCAACCTTGCGGAGATGGCGAGCATCGGCCTGCCGGTGCCGCCCGGGTTCACCATCACCACCGAGGTGTGCACCGCGTTCTATGACAATGACCGCGCCTATCCCGAGGGGTTGCGCGCGCAGGTGGACGCGGCGCTGGCGAAGGTCGAGGGCGAGGTGGGGCGGCGCTTCGGCGACAAGCACAACCCGCTGCTGGTTTCGGTGCGCTCGGGCGCGCGGGTGTCGATGCCCGGCATGATGGATACCGTGCTCAATCTCGGGCTCAACGATGTGACGGTGCAGGGGCTGGCCGAGGGGGCGGGGGATTCGCGCTTCGCCTGGGATTCGTATCGGCGGTTCATCCAGATGTATGGCTCGGTGGTGCTGGGTGTGGCGCATCACCGCTTCGAGGAGATCATCGAGAACGTGAAGCTCGATGAAGGGGCGACCGAGGACACCCAGCTTTCGGCGCAGGACTGGCACCGCGTGGTCGAGGCCTACAAGGAGGTGGTGCAGGCCGAGACCGGCAAGCCCTTCCCGCAGGACCCGCACGATCAGCTCTGGGGCGCGGTGGGCGCGGTGTTCGGCTCGTGGATGAACCAGCGGGCGATCACCTATCGGCGGTTGCACGAAATTCCGGCCGACTGGGGCACCGCGGTGAACGTGCAGGCGATGGTGTTCGGCAATATGGGCGAGGATTGCGCGACCGGGGTGTGCTTCACCCGCGACCCCTCGACCGGGGCGAACGAGTTCTACGGCGAATATCTGCCGAACGCGCAGGGCGAGGACGTGGTGGCGGGCATTCGCACGCCGCGGCCGCTGTCGAACGCCTATGCGAAGCCGGGCGAGATCAGCCTCGAACAGTCGATGCCGGCGGCCTATGCCGAGCTGGTGCGGGTGCGCGAGACGCTGGAGCGGCATTACCGCGACATGCAGGACATCGAATTCACCATCCAGCAGCAGAAGCTGTATATGTTGCAGACACGCAACGGCAAGCGGACGGCGCCGGCGAGCGTGCGGATCGCGGTGGAGATGGCGGAGCAGGGGCTGATCGACCGGCGCGAGGCGGTGACGCGGGTGAACCCGCAATCGCTCGACCAGCTGCTGCATCCGACCCTCGATCCGAAGGCGAAGAAGACGCTGCTGGCGCGCGGGCTGCCGGCCTCGCCGGGGGCGGCCTCGGGCATCGTCGTGTTCTCGGCCGACGAGGCGGAGATGCGCGCACAGAAGGGCGAGGCGGTGATCCTGGTGCGGATCGAGACCAGCCCGGAGGATATTCACGGCATGCACGCGGCGCGCGGCATTCTGACCACGCGCGGCGGCATGACCAGCCACGCCGCGGTGGTGGCGCGCGGCATGGGCCGGCCCTGCGTGGCCGGGGCGGGCGGCATTCATGTCGATTACGGCGCGAAGACGCTCGCCGCCGGTGGGGTGACGCTGCGGGCGGGCGACACGATCACGCTGGATGGCGCGACGGGCGAGATTTTCACCGGCTTCGTGCCGATGATCGAGCCGCAGCTTTCGGGCGATTTCGCCAGGCTGATGGGCTGGGCCGACGAGGTGCGCCGGCTGCGGGTGCGGGCGAACGCGGAGACGCCGCTGGATGCCGAGACGGCGCGCAAGTTCGGCGCCGAGGGGATCGGCCTGTCGCGCACCGAACACATGTTCTTCGATCCCGAGCGCATCGGCGCGGTGCGGCAGATGATCATGGCGCATGACGAGGCCGGGCGGCGGGCGGCGCTGGAGAAGTTGCTGCCCTATCAGCGGCAGGATTTCGTGGCGCTGTTCCGCATCATGGCGGGGTTGCCGGTGACGATCCGCCTGCTCGACCCGCCGCTGCACGAATTCCTGCCGCATGGCGAGGCGGAGCTGGAGGAGGTGGCGGCGGCGCTCGGCATGGGCGTCGAGGCGATGCGCCAGCGCGCGGCCGAGCTTTCCGAGGCGAACCCGATGCTCGGCCATCGCGGCTGCCGCCTCGGCATTTCGTTCCCGGAAATCTATGAGATGCAGGCGCGGGCGATTTTCGAGGCGGCGCTTGAGGTGGAGACCGAGACCGGCAAGGCGCCGGTGCCGGAGATCATGATTCCGCTGGTGGGGATGAAGCGCGAGCTGGACATCACCCGCGGGCAGGTGGAGCGGGTGGCCGCCGCCGTGTTCGACGAGGCGGGGCGGGTGCTGGATTACAGCATCGGCACGATGATCGAGCTGCCGCGCGCGGCGCTGACGGCGGACACGATCGCGCAGTCGGCCGATTTCTTCTCCTTCGGCACCAACGACCTGACGCAGACGGTGTTCGGCCTGTCGCGCGACGATGCCGGCAAGTTCCTGCCGAAATATGTCGAGAGCGGGATTCTGCCGAAGGACCCGTTCGTCTCGATCGATATCGAGGGGGTTGGCGGGATGATCCGCATCGCCGCCGAGCGGGGGCGTAGCACCAAGGGCGGGCTCAAGCTCGGGATTTGCGGCGAGCATGGCGGCGATCCGGCCTCGATCGCGTTCTGCGAGGAGATCGGGCTCGATTACGTCTCGTGCAGCCCGTATCGGGTGCCGGTGGCGCGGCTGGCGGCGGCGCAGGCGGCGATTGGCGTGGGCGGCGACCGGACGGCATAGCCGGACGGATTTTTGCTCCGGCCGACGGGCGCCGGGGCAAAAATCCGGGGCAAAAATCCGGGGCGAAAAGCCTGGCGGGTCAGGTGGCGATGCTGGCGAGGATGCGGCGGACTTCCGCGTTGAATGGGGCGCGGTCGTTTTCCGCGCCGAGGCGTCGCAGCCCGGCGTTTCGCATCGCGGTCCATTGCGTTTCGTTGCGGTAGAGCGACGCGATCTGTGACGCGAAGGCCTTGGCGTCGTTGCGGGGGACCGCGGCGATTTCCTTGCCCTGTTTCCAGCCGAGCTGGCGGCAGAGCAGTTCGGTGGCGACGCAGGGCAGGCCGTAGGAGACGGTTTCGTAGACCTTGTAGGGCGTGCCGGCGGCGAAGCGGGTGGGGGCGATGAACAGGCGGTGTTCGTCGAAGGCAGGGCGGAGATCGGCGACCATGCCGCGCAGCGCGAGTCCGGGGATGTCGTCGAGTTCGGCGAGGTCGAGATCCGGCGCGGTGTAGCCGATGAAGGTGAGGGTCGGCGGGTTGTCCATCACCTTGCGCAGGGCGGGGAGGATCTCGTCGCGATACCAGCGGAGGCTGTCGAGATTCGGGCTGTCCTCGCGGTGGATGCTGCCGATGAAGAGCAGGCCCTCGCGTTCGGCGAAGGGGCGGGGCGTGGGGTCGAGGTCGCGGATGGTGCCGAGCACGGAGACGCTCGGCAGCCCGACGCCGCGCAGCAAGGCGGCTTCGGCCTCGTTCACGGCGGTGAGGTGGCGGCAGACCCTGGCCTCGCCGATTTCGGCGTTGATGGCCGCGGTGAGGTCGAAGTCATTGTCGCCGCGCAGGGCGGCGGCCTCGGCCTCGCGCGTGGCGGCGACGGCCTCGGTGTCGAGCACGAAGGGGATTTTTGTCGGGTCGATCCCGGCTTCGGCGAGGATGGGGGCGATGCGGGTGAGGTTGTGGGCGCGGGAGATCCAGAGCGCGTCGTAGAAGCCGGGCCGGTCGGCGAGGAGGTCGGGCAGGGTCAGGATGGTCTGGTCGTGCAGCACCTCGGCGGTTTCGGGCAGGTCGCCGAACTGGCTCATCAGGTCGTGCCGGGCGCCGTTGATCGGCAGGACGGAGACCTGCCAGCCGGCGGCGGCGATGGCGTGGACGACATCGTTGGCGCGGACGAAGCCGGAGCCGAGATGGCGGACGGGCACGGTGTCCTCGATGAAGAGCAGGTGCTTGCCGGCGCCGTTGCGCGCGCGGGCGCGGACCTCGCTGCCGGGGGTTCCGGCGGTGAGCTGACGGCGCATGAATTCGGCGTGTTTGCCGACGAACACGCGGCGGCCGCGGCGCATCAGCCGGGAGGCCGCTTCGGTGTTGGCGGAGCTGCCGTATTCGAGGTGATGGATCGTCACGTCCGGATCGTAGATGATGCGGAAGCCGGCCTCGATCATCCGCACGCAGAGATCGACTTCCTCGTAATAGGCGGGCTTGTAGTCTTCGTCGAACCCGCCGAGGCGCTGGACCAGGTCGGTGCGGCAGAGGAGGAAGACGCCGGAGCAGAAATCGACGTCGCGGACGAAATTGGCTTCCGGGGCCAGCGGCGAGGCGTCGCGCAGATAGCCCTGGGTTGAGCCGTCCGCCCAGATGATGGAGCCGGCTTCCTGCAACCGCCCGTGGGTGCGGATGACCTTGCCGCCGACGGCGCCGATATCGGGGGCGGTGGCGAGGCGGCGCAGCGCGGTGGCGATGGCGGCGTAGCCGAGTTCGATGTCGTTGTTGAGATAGAGCACGGCCGGGGCGGTGACGTGGGCGAGGGCGCGGTTGCAGGCGAGCAGGAAGCCGGGATTTTCGGGATCGTGGATGACGTGCGCGCCGTGGATGAAGGTTTCGATCCGCGTGGTGGCGTCGGTCGAGCCGTTGTCGACCAGCACCAGCTCGATATTGCCGGCGAAATTGGCGCGCAGCGAGGCGAGGGCCTGCATGGTGAGGTCGAACTTGCCGTGCACCACCATGATCACCGAGACGTCCGGCGTGCCGGAGACGGTGAAATCGATCCGCTGGCGGGCGAAGAGGGCGGAGTGGTTGCGGGCGCGCAGCTCGAAGAGCTGGCGGGTGGCGCGCTCCGGCAGGTCGGGCACGCGCTCGGGCGGGCAGTGGCCGAGCCCCTCTTTCAGCCCGATCAGGCGCAGATGGGCGAAGGCGTCGCGCACCGCGCCGGTTTCGAGGTCGCTGCGGACGCGGGCATGGGTGTCGCGGTAATAGACGAGGTCGATATCGGCGCGGGGGCGGCGCAGCTCGAGCGCGCCGTAGCGGAGGAAGTGGTGAAAGCCGCTGCGCAGCGCGCCGGCCTGCACGGCGGCGGCGATGTCGTCATAGGTGTCGAGATGGTAGCTCTCGGAGAATTCGGCGACCGGATCGAGACCCGCGGCCTCGCCCCTGGTGATGTAGTGGTGCAGCGCGTTGAGGGCGTGGCCCTGGGCGATGTCGTCGCGGGCGGTTTCGTGGGTCGCGAGATACCAGGCGGGGTCGAAATAGGGCGAGGTGGGCAGCTCCGCAGAGCCGCTCCAGAGCGTGTGGAGATAGTGGGTGAAGGCGCCGATCTCGTCGAGCCGGGCGAGATCGCCGCCGGCCTCCTCGACCCGCTGGCGATAGAGGCTGCCGTCGAACAGGAAATGGCTGATCCGCTGTTCCCGCTGGCCCCATTTCAGCCAGTGGTCGTAGCGGCCGCGGATTTCGAACTTGTCGAGATTGTCGAGCGCCATGTCGGGGTAGAGCTCGCCATAGAGCGTGTCGTCGAACAGCCAGTGCGGGTTGAGGCCGCGATGGCCGAACTGGCAGAAATGGTCGAAGCCGGAACGATAGGTCCCCTCGGCCACGAGAACGGCGACATCGGGGTTCTGCGCCAGGTAGAACGGCTCGGCGAAGAGCGGGTTCGGGCTGTGGCCCAGCCGCGCGCCGATGGCGAGATAATAGTCGAGCAGGGCGGCGGGATCGGGTCCGCAGGGAAGCCGGGGATGGACGCGGCCATACCATTCGGCATCGAAAAATGCCCAGGCGGGTCGTTCCGCGGCGGGCAGGCGCAATAAAATATCGGCGGCCTCTGCCATTTCTGAAAGCTCTCTTATCTTAAATAAATAAAATACTGAATTCGTAATCAGGTCATAACAAACTGCAAAACCGGCGGCGATGCAAGCCGAGGGTAATTTCAGGGGGCGAGCGGATTGTGCCGTCGCGCGGCGAGGGCGGCCCAGGCGGTCGGGGCGAGGGCGGGGACCGGGTAGTAGACGAAGGCGTGGGCGCCGCGGCCGGGGCCGGTGGTGAGGCCGGTGGCGAGCGGCGCGGCGGCGGTGGTCGTGCGCAGGAACCCCGAGACGCCGCGCGCCGCGACGAGGGTGGCGGCGAAGCGCGACGCGGCGGCCTTGTGGCCGCCGGCGCGGCGCAGGGCGAGCAGGGCGAAGGCGGTGCCCTCGGTCCAGAGCGCCCGGCTGGCGGCGCTGAAGCCGATCCCGGCCGGGTGGGTCTGCGGGCGGCCGAGGACGGCGAGGGCGGCGGTGAGGCTGGCGGCGACGCCGTCCGGCGGCGCGAGGCCGGCGAGAATCGGCCAGAGAGTGGCGTCGGCGGCGACGAGGCGGTTGATCCGGCCATCCGGCAGCAGGCCGGCGGCGAACAGGCCGGTCGCGGGATCGCGCATCGCGCGGACGAAGCCGGCGGCGTGGGCGGCCTCCGCGCGCCGGCCGAGCCGGGCGAAGGCGACCGCGAGATCGGTGTTTTGCTCCGTGCTGGTCCAGCCCAGGCGTTGCGGGTGCGGCGGGAAGCCGTAGAGCCCGCCGGTGAAGCCGCGCGGGGCGGCGCAATGGGTGGCGATCCAGTCCGCCGCGCGCATCGCCGCCTGGCGGTAGCGCGTGGCGTTCACCCCGGCGCGGGCGAGTGCGGTCCAGAGCAGGGTGGCCCAGGCGATGGGGCCGGTTTCGCTGCCGATCTGGTAGGGGTCTTCGGCCCAGTGGCCGCCCGCCGCGTCCCACCAGCCGGGCAGGGGGACGGCGCCGTGGAGCAGGCGCATGGGCCCGGCGCGATAGGCGTTGCGCAGGCGGGGGGCGGCGCGGTCGGGGTCGTGCGCCTGGGCGAGGGCGAGAGCGTCGGCGATGCGGGCGGCGCGCGGCGCATCGCCCGCGGCGAGGAGGGCGAGGCCGGCGAGGGCGTTATCGTAGACATAGGCGACGCCGTCATTGGCGGGGAAGAAGGCGGGGAAATGGCGATTGGCCGCGCTGTCGGGGTAGCTCGGCAGCAAAGCGGGGCCGGCGGGAATCGAGTCGAGGGCAGTGGCGATGGCGGCGCCGGGAGATGGCGGCGCGGCGGCGCGGGCGGTGGTGTGGGTGAAGGCCGGACTCGTGGCGAGCCCGGCGAGAAGGGCGCGGCGGGGGATCATCCGCGCCGCGCCCCGTTGTCAGCCCAGCGCCTCGACCAGCGCCTCGGCGGTGCGGCCATTGGCGATGGTGGCGGCGCGGCGGTCGAAATGCACGCCGTTGACGCGGGCGAAGGCGTGGTGGACGGCGGGATAGACATGCGAGGCGACGAGGGCGTTGCCCTTCGTCGCCGCCATCACCGCATCGCGCGCCTCTTTCGGGGCGAACTCGTCGAGCTCGGCCATGTGCATCACCAGCTTGCGGCCGATATTGCCGAATTCGGGGATCAGCTTGTCGAGCATGACGCCGTAATAGGAGATGTTCACGTCGGCGTCCGACCGTGTGGCCATCATCACCGCGAGGCGGCCGCCGAGGCAGAAGCCGACGGTGCCGACCTTGCCGTTGCAGCCGGGCAGGGCGCGGGCGGTGGCGAGGGTGGTTTTCAGATCCTCGATCCCCTTGTCCTGGTCGAAGCCGTTCATCAGCTCGAAGGCGCGCTTCCACTCGGCCTCGGACTTGTCGGTGAGGTCGACGCCGGGCTCCTGGCGCCAGAACAGGTCCGGCGCGATGGCGATGAAGCCCATTTCGGCGATTTCGTGGCAGGTCGCGCGCAGCGCGTCGTTCACGCCGAAGATTTCCTGGATCACCACGACGGCGCCGGTCGGCTTCACGGAGGGGGTGACGGTGTAGGCCTTGAACGCGCCCGAACCGTCGGCGGCCTTGATGTCGATGCTGCCGATGGTGGTGGTGATCTGGTCGGTCATGAAGCTCTCCCTGAGCGCTGGTTGCAACAACGCGCCGCCCGGACACCGGGCAGCGCGGCTGGCTTACAGATAGTGCTCTTCCGGCGGGAGAAAACCGTTGAACCCCTGGCTTGCGTAACTTGTCACGTAGGCGCCGGCATCGTGGATCAGCACGCGGTCGCCGGCGGCGAGGGATGCGGGCAGCGGGCAGGGCGTGTTGCGGTACATCACGTCCACGCCATCGCAGCTCGGCCCGGCGAGCACGGCCGGCGCGTCGGCGCCGGCGACGCCGGGGGCGGTGATGCGGTAGCGGATCGCCTCGCCTTCGGTTTCGGCGAGGCCGCCGAAACGGCCGAGATCGAGATAGACCCAGCGGCGGCCCTCATCCTCGTGCCTTGCGCAGGCGAGCACCACCTCGCTCACGGCAACGCCGGCATCGCCGACGACGGCGCGGCCGGGCTCGATCAGCAGGTCCGGCAGGTTGTTGCCGAAGGCATCGCGCACGGCGTCCATGATCGCGGCGCCGAAATCGCCGAGCGGCGGGATGTCGTCGCGGTAGCGGGTGGGGAAGCCGCCGCCGAGATTGAGCAGCCGCAAATCGATCCCGCGCGCGCGCAAATCGGTGAACACGGCGGCGGCCTGGCCGATCGCGGTGCGCCAGGCGCCGACGCCGGTCTGCTGGCTGCCGACATGGAAGGAGACGCCCCAGGGGATCAGGCCGAGCGCCTCGGCGCGGAGCAGCAGGTCGCGCGCGTGATCGCCGCTGGTGCCGAACTTGCGCGAGAGCGGCCAGTCCGCCCCGTCCTGGCTGACGGCGAGGCGGCAATAGACCTTTGCTCCGGGCGCGGCCGCCGCGAGCTTGTCCAGCTCCTCGTCGGAATCGAAGGCGAAGAGATCGACGCCGCTTGCATGCGCTTCGGCGATGGCGGTGCGCTTCTTGACCGTGTTTCCGAAGCTGATCGCGGCGGGGGCGGCGCCGGCGGCGAGGCAGGCGCGCACTTCCTCGATGCTGGCGGCATCGAAGCGCGAGCCGAGGCCGACCAGGCGATCGAGCACCGGGGCGGCGGGGTTGGCCTTCACCGCGTAATAGATCGCGGCGTCGGGCAGGGCGGCGCGCAGGGCGGCGAAGTTCGCCGCCACGCGATCGAGATCGACGACGATGGCCGGCGTGGACACCATGCCGGAGTCGAGAAAACGGGCGAGCCTGGGGGTCATTGCCCTCTCCCTTGCAAGTCTCGGAGCCAGGCGCGCCCGGGAGGGCGCGCGCGGCGGGTTGCGAAACGGTCGAACGAACCAGCGACCAGACGGAACCGGCGCGGAGGCCGGCAGTTGCCAGAACGCTTGACGTCGTTGCGTAACCCCCGATGGGAGGCAGAGGCACGTGCGTTGCTGCGTGAGCCGGGACATAGGGCCATCGCCGTCCGGCTGCAAGTGAAATTTCGGCCGGGGCGGGGTTGCGGATTTGCGTAAGGAAATGCAACGCGGCCCCCAAGGCGAAACGAATTCGGCTATTGTAACAGCCATGGAGACGATGCCGCATATTCTGGTGGTCGATGACGATCACGATATTCGCGAGCTGCTGGCGCGGTTTCTCGAACGCCAGCGCTTCCGGGTCACCGCGGTGCGCGATGCGCGCGAGGCGCGGCGGGCCTTTCTCAACGGGCATTACCAGCTCGTCGTGCTCGACCTGATGCTGCCGGGCGAGCCGGGGATCGATTTCGCCCGCTGGCTGCGCGCGGAATCGCAGGTGCCGATCATCATGCTCACCGCGCTCGGCGAGGAGCCGGACCGGATCATCGGGCTCGAACTCGGCGCCGACGACTATGTGACCAAGCCGTTCAACCCGCGCGAACTGGTCGCGCGCATCCGCGCCGTGCTGCGCCGGGTGGGCGAGGGCGAGGCGCACGGGCATGAGACCTCGGCGCGGCTCTACCGCTTCGCCGGCTGGATGCTGGAGACCGCACGGCGAAGGCTGGTCGATCCCAAGGGTGTCGAGGTGCCGCTGACCGGCGGGGAATATGACCTGCTGCTCGCCCTGCTCGACCGGCCCAACCGGGTGCTGACGCGCGACATGCTGCTCGACCTGCTGCGCGGGCGGCAGGCGGGGCCGTTCGACCGGGCCATCGACGTCGCGATTTCGCGGCTGCGGCGCAAGCTCGAGGATGACGGCCGGCGCGCGCAGATCATCAAGACGGTGCGCGGCGGCGGCTATGTTCTGGCCGCGACCGTCGAGCGGTCATGAAGGCAGGATGGTGGCGGCCCGGCCGGTTCTGGCCGGCGAGCCTCGCCTGGCGCACCGGGCTCACGCTGCTGCTCGGCTTCTCGATCATCCAGGCGGTCGGCCTTGGCATTCACGTGCTCAACCAGATCGACGTCAACCGGGTGGTGGCGGAGCGGGCGATCGCCTCGCGGGACGGGGCGATCTATCGCCGGGTGGCGAGCGCGCCGCCGGAGCGGCGGGCGGTGATCGTCGCCGCCATCAACGGCGAGGCGGGCGACCGGGTGAGCCTCGATTCGAGCCCGCCCTTCGCCGACAGTTTCACCCTGCCGCTGCCGACGCGGCAGATGATCCAGGGCTCGCTGCTCGCCTTTCCGACGCCGGAATTCCTCCAGCCGCGGCAGGTGATGATGCGCGGCAGCATGTCGCCCTCGACCCTGATCCTGAGCTTCCAGCTTCCCGACAGCCCGGACTGGCTGACGGTGCGCAGCCCGTTCCGGCCGAGCCCGCCCTGGGCGCAGCCGGGCTTCGCCAGCGCCTTCCTGGTGATGTTCGTGCTCGGCGGGCTGCTGATCTTCTGGGGGGTGGTCCGGCTGACGGCGCCGGTGCGGACGCTGGCGGCGGCGGCGGAGCAGCTCGGCCGCGACATCGCCCACGCGCCCGCGCTGCCGGAGCGCGGGCCGGTGGAGATCGCGACCGCGGCGGTGGCGTTCAATACCATGGCCGCGCGCATCCGCCGCTTCGTCGAGGACCGGACCTTCCTGCTCACCGCGATCGGGCATGATTTGCGCACGCCGATCACGCGGCTGCGGCTGCGGGCGGAATTCCTGGAGGACGACGCCCAGCGGGAGAAGATCCTCGCCGATCTTGCCGAGCTGGAGGCGATGCTGGCCGCGACCATCGCCTTCGGCCGCGACGTGGCGCAGACCGAGGCGTCGGTTCCGGTCGATCTCGCGATCCTGCTGCGCACGGTGATCGACGAGACCGCCGATATCGCGCCGGGGGCGGCGCGGCGGATGCGCTATCAGGGGCCGGATCATGTCACGATCCGCGGGCGGCCGCTGGCGCTCAAGCGGGCCTTCGCCAACCTGATCGGCAACGCGGTGAAATATGGCCATGCCGCGCGGGTGTCGTTGCAGAAGGCGGAGCGGCACACGATGCGGATCGATATCGAGGATGACGGGCCGGGCGTGCCGCCGGGCGAGCTGGAGCGGGTGTTCGAGCCGTTCCGCCGGCTGGAGATCAGCCGCAACCGCGAGACCGGCGGCTCGGGGCTCGGCCTCGCCATCGCCCGCAACGCCATTCGCGCGCATGGCGGCGACATCACGCTGGCGAACCGGGCCGGCGGCAGGGGGCTGGTCGCCAGCGTCTATCTGCCCGAATGAGGCACGGCGCCAGGGTCTTGGAGGCGGGCGCGGGGATGTTTTGATCGCTGCGGAACGATCAAGACCAATCAAGGCATGTTCGCGATGCCGTGATAAAAATGGCATGGATGCTGCATTTATTTCTTGAAGGCCGGGCGGGTGCGGCCATATCTGACCATGGTTATCGATCCGCCGGCGCCCGTTCGGGGCGCCTGATCCATTTGTCGCCGTTCGGCCCGGTTGCGGGTGTGCGGCGGGCCGGACGCCCCGTGGGGCGACCGGCGCCGGCATGACGCAACGCCGTCATCCCGGCCGCAACATATCCCCCGCCCGGCCCGCGCCGCGCCGCCCCTGACCGGGTGTGGCGGGGCATCGGCGTCGCGGGGGCAAGACAGCGAGGCCCGACATGTCGCAACCCACATCCGCCGCCGCCACACCCGCCCCTGCATCTGGGCGGCTCAAGCAGCACCACACACTCTCGCTCGGCAATCTCGGCGCCGGGACCATCGGCAATGTGCTGGAATGGTACGATTTCGGCCTTTACGGCTATCTCGCGCCGATGATCGGCAGCCTGTTCTTTCCCTCGACCGACAAGATCGCCTCGCTGCTCGGCGCCTATGGCGGGTTCGCCATCGGGTTCATGATGCGCCCGATCGGCGGGGTGATTTTCGGCCATCTGGGCGACCGGGTGGGGCGGCAGACCGTGCTGGTGACCTCGGTGGTGATGATGGGGCTGGCGACCACGGCGGTCGGGCTGTTGCCGACCTATCAGCAGATCGGCTTCTGGGCGCCGGTGCTGCTGCTGGTGGTGCGGCTGTTTCAGGGCCTGTCGGTGGGCGGGGAGTTCACCGGCTCGGTGTCGTATCTCGTGGAAACCGCGCCGGCGAACCGGCGGGGGTTCGCCGGCAGTTTCGCGAATTTCGGCTCGACCGGCGGCTATCTGCTCGCCGCCGGCTTCGCCGCGCTGACCACGCTGTTCGCCGGGCACGGCGCGGTGCAGGGCTGGGCCTGGCGGCTGCCGTTCCTCGCCGGCGGGGTGCTCGCGGTGCTGGCCTATCTGGTGCGCTCGCGGCTGAGCGATACCGGCTATGAGCCGGACCAGGCGGCGACGGATGGCGAGCTGCCGATCCGCCAGGCGTTCCGCCGCAGCCCGAAGGTGATGGTGCTGGCGATGCTGTTCACCTGGGGTTATGGCGTCGCGGATTATCTCACCCTGGTGTTCCTGCCCACGTTCGGGGCGAAGTTCGGCGCGATTTCGGACAGTCTGGCGCTGGAGATCGTCACCGTCACGCAGCTGTTCGTGCTGTTCCTGATTCCGCTGTCGGGCTGGCTGACGGATCACTGGATCTTGCGCCGCTCCTGGCTGATCGGCAGTTTCGGGCTGCTGCTGGTGCTCGCGCTGCCGTTCTTCGCGATGGCGGCGCACGCGATGACGCCCTTCGCCATCGCGCAGGTGGTCTCGGGCCTGCTGCTGGGGGCGATCATGGGGGTGGCGCCGGCGATGCTCTCCGAGCAGTTCCGCTCGGAATACCGGCTGTCGGGCTATTCGCTGGCGTTCAATGTCGGGCTCGGGATCGGCGGCGGCACCGCGCCGCTGATCGCCACCGCGCTGATCGGGCTGACCGGGTTCAAGCTCGCGGCCGGCGCCTATCTGCTGGTCGGCTGCGCGATGTCGGTGGTGGCACTCTGGATGCTGAAGGATCGCGGCCGCCAGCCCTTGCGCTGAACGCCGCGATCGGACAGGTTTCGGGCGAGGAATGTCATGAAACCTGCTCCATTCGATTATGTCCGTGCCGGGTCGGTCGCCGAGGCGATCGGCCTGCTTGCCGCCCGTGAGGGGGCGGTGCTGCTGGCCGGCGGGCAGAGCCTGCTGCCGGCGCTCAATTTCCGGCTGTCGGCGCCGGGGCTGTTGGTCGATATCGGCCGGATCGCGGAACTGCGGCGGATCGAGGTGACGGCGACGCATCTGCGGATCGGCGCCGGCTGCACCCATGCGATGCTGCTGGAAGCCCCCGAGATCGCCGCCCATGCGCCGCTGATCGCAACCGCACTCGCCCATGTCGCGCATCCGGCGATCCGCACGCGCGGGACGATCGGCGGCAGCCTCGCCAATGCCGATCCGGCGGCGGAACTGCCGGCCTGCATGCTGGCGCTCGACGCGGTGATGATCGCCGAGGGGGCGCCGGGGACGCGGCGGATCGCGGCGGCGGATTTTTTCACCGGATTGTTCGGGACGGCGCTGGAACCGGGGGAGATTCTGACCGCGGTGGAGATTCCGCTGGTGAAGGGGCGGCGGCATGGCTTCGCCGAGCTGGCGCGGCGGCATGGGGATTACGCGCTGGTCGGGCTCGCCGCCGCGGTGGAGGGGCGCATCGTGCGGCTCGGGTTTTTCGCGGTCGGCCACGCGGCGCTGCGCGCGCCGGCGGCGGAGCGGGCGCTTGCGGACGGGTTAGCGGGGCTCGAGGCGGCGTGCGCGGCGCTGGACCATGATCTGCCGCCGCATGCGGATTCGGAGATTTCGGCGCCGGTGCGGCTGCACCTGGCGCGGGTGCTGCTGCGGCGGGTGATGAAGGAATGTCTGGCTCCATGACGGCGATTTCCCTGATCGTGAATGGCGAGCGCGTCGAGGCGGAGGTGCCGGCGCGGCTGCACCTCGCCGATTTCCTGCGCGAGCGGCTGGGCCTGACCGGCACGCATCTCGGCTGTGAGCACGGCGTATGCGGCGCCTGCACGGTGCGGCTGGACGGGGCGATCGTGCGCGGCTGCCTCGTGCTCGCGGTGCAGGCGGAGGGATGCGTGGTCGAGACCATCGAGGGCGTGTCGGATTCGGGCGAGGTGGCGGATTTGCAGGAGGCGTTCTGGCGGCGCAACGCGCTGCAATGCGGCTATTGCACCCCGGGGATGGTGCTGGCGGCGGCGGATTTCCTCGCCCATGCGCCCGATGCGACCGACCGCGCGGCGATCCGCGAACATCTTTCGGGCAATTACTGCCGCTGCACCGGGTATGAGGCGATCATCGACGCGGTCGAGGCGACGGCGCGGGCGCGGAGGGGGGCATGAACGGCGCGGACCGGCCGATCGGGCGGGCGATGGCGCGGCCGGATGCGCGGCGGCTGACCCAGGGGCGCGGGCTGTTTGCCAGCGACATCGCGCTGCCGCGCATGGTTCATGCGGCGTTCCTGCGATCGCCCTACGCGCATGCGCGGATCGGGGCGATCGACCTCGCGCCGGCGCGGGAGATGAGGGGCGTCGTCGGCGTGTTCGACGCGGCGGCGCTGGAGGGGTGGTGCGCGCCCTGGGTCGGCGTGCTGACGCATCTGCAAGGGTTGAAATCGGCGCCGCAATATCCGCTGGCGCGCGGGGTTGCGCGGTTCCAGGGCGAGCCGGTGGCGATGGTGGTGGCGGCGAGCCGGGCCGAGGCGGAGGATGCGGCGGAGCGGATTGTCGTGGACTACGATCCGTTGCCGCCGGTGGTCGATCCGCTGGCCGCCCTGGCACCGGGGGCGGCGGCGATCCATCCCGAGCTTGGGGACAATCTGGCCTTCGCGCGGACGATCGAGGCGGGCGGCGGGGCGGCGGCGATCGACGCGGCGGCGGAGCGCGTGGCGCTGGAGTTCGACTTCGCCCGCCATACCGGGGTGACGCTGGAGCCGCGCGCGCTGGTGGCGGACTGGAACGAGGGCGAGCAGCGGCTGACGGTGCATCTCGGCACCCAGGTGCCGCATATGTTCCAGACCGTGCTGGCGACGCTGCTCGGCCTCGCCGAGCGGCAAATTCGGGTGATCGGGCCGGATGTCGGCGGGTCGTTCGGGATCAAGATCCATGTCTATCCCGACGAGATGGCGGCGGTGGCGGCGAGCCGCATCCTGCGTCGGCCGGTGCGGTTCGTGGCCGACCGGCTGGAGAGTTTCACCGGCGACATCCATGCGCGCGGGCATGTGGTTTCGGCGCGGATCGGGGTGGCGGAAGACGGGCGGATCGAGGGATTCGCGGTGGATGACCTGACCGGGGTGGGGCCGTATTCGGCCTATCCGCGCACCTCGGCGGTGGAGGCGAACCAGGTGATCAATCTGGTCGGCGGGCCGTATGCGTTCGCGCATTACGCGGCGCGGGCGCGGGTGGTGTTCCAGACCAAGGCGATGATGTCGCAATATCGCGCGGTGGGGCATCCGATCGCGACCGCGGTGACCGAGGCGCTGGTGGACGAGGCGGCGCGGCGGCGGGGGATCGACCCGGTGGAGATGCGCCGGCGCAACCTGATCGCCGACGACGCCTATCCCTGCGTCTCGCCGGCGGGGATGAAGTTCGAGGCGCTGTCGCACCATGCGTGCCTCGACGAGCTGGTCCGGCTGATGGACTATGACGGGCTGCGGGCGGAGCAGGCGGCGCTGCGGGCGCGCGGGGTGTGGCGGGGCATCGGGATCGCGAGTTTCATCGAGATCACCAATCCGGGGGCGGCGTTCTACGGCGTCGGCGGGGCGCGGATCGCCGCACAGGACGGGGCGACGGCGCGGCTCGATGCCGCCGGCGACGTGGTGCTGCTCTCCGGCACCACCGAGCAGGGGCAGGGGACGACGACGATGCTCGCCCAGGTGACGGCCGCGGCGATGGGGGTGGACCCGGCGCGGGTGCTGGTGAAGCTCGGCGATACCGACGCGACACCCTATGGCGGCGGCACCTGGGCCTCGCGCGGGGCGGGGGTGGGCGGCGAGGCGGCGTTCCGCGCGGCATCGGCGTTGCGGGAGGGCGTGCTGGCGCTGGCCGCGAGCATTCTGCAGGCCGCCCCGGAGGCGCTCGATATCCGGGATGGCGTGATCGTGGATGCGGCGGGCGGGGCCGCGCGGATGAGCCTCGCCGAGCTGGCGCGCATCGCCCATTTCCGGCCCGACACGCTGCCGCTTGGGGTGGAGCCGGCGCTGGTGGCGAGCCGGCATTACGTGCCGCGGGACTATCCCTTCGCCTTCACCAACGGGGTGCAGGCTTCGGTGGTGGAGGTGGACGCCGAGACCGGCTTCGTGCGGCTGCTGAAGCATTTCGTGGTCGAGGATTGCGGGACGATCATCAATCCGCTGCTGGTGGACGAGCAGATTCGCGGCGGCGTGGTGCAGGGGCTGGGGGCGGCGCTGTTCGAGGAATGCCGCTACGATTCCGAGGGGCAGATGCTGAACGCGACGATGGCGGATTATCTGGTGC
>JAJZSY010000056.1 GCA_021849425.1 Pseudomonadota bacterium | reverse complement strand
GCGCCTGCACCGAAAGCGGGGTGACGAATTTCTCTCCCCCGGCGGTGATCACCGCGCGCACCGCGCCGCCCTCCTTGCGGATCAGCCGGATCAGCTCCAGCGCCTTGTAGGCCGCGATCCCCCCGCCGATGACGAGCAGCACCAGCCGCCCGGCGAGGCGCGCGCTCACAGCCGCCATCCCGAATGGATCGCCGCGATCCCGCCGCTCAGGTTCCGATAGGCCACCCGCTCGAATCCCGCCCGCCGCATCATCCCCGCCAGCGTCTCCTGGTCGGGGAACATGCGGATGCTCTCGGCGAGATACTGATAGCTCTCGCGGTCCTGCGCCACCCGCGCGCCGATCGCCGGCAGCGCCACGAACGACCATTTCTCGTAGAGCGGCTGCGCCGCCGCCACCTGCAAGCGCGAGAACTCCAGGCAGAAGAACCGCCCGCCCGGCTTCAACACCCGCCGCGCCTCGGCCAGCACCCTGTCCTTGTCGGTGCAGTTGCGCAGCCCGAACGCGATCGACACCCGATCGACGCTGCCATCGCCGAGCGGCAGCGCCTCGGCATCCGCCACCGCGAACCCGATCCCGTCGATCCGCGCCCGCTCCTCCGCCCGTCCGCGGCCGACGCGCAGCATCGCCTCGTTGATGTCGGTCATCAGCACCGGGCCACCGCCGGCGGCAAGCCAGCGCAGCGAAATATCCCCGGTCCCGCCGGCAAGATCGAGCAACGTGCGATGCGGCCGCGGGTCCATCATCGACACGAATTCCCGCTTCCACAGCCGGTGCACGCCGAGCGACATCAGGTCGTTCATGACGTCGTAGCGCCCGGCGACGCTGTCGAACACCTCCCGCACCTTCCGCCGCTTCTCGCCGCGCGGCACGGTGGAAAACCCGAAATCGACGGTCTCGCTGCTGGTATCGGCCATGGGCTCAGGCTATAGCCCCAATCGCACCATGCCGGAACTCCCCGAAGTCGAAACCGTGATGCGCGGCCTCGCCGCGAAGCTCGAAGGCCGCCGCCTCGCCCGCGTCGTCCTTGCCCGGCCGGACCTGCGCTGGCCGATCCCCGAGGGCTTCGTGCAGTTCCTCTCCGGCGCCCGCGTCGAGGGGTTCCGCCGCCGCGGCAAATACATGTTCATGCGGCTCGACCGCGCGCTGTCGGTGCTGATCCATCTCGGCATGTCCGGTCGGATGACGATCGATTCCGCCCCCCAGCCGCACCAGCACCTGACTCTCCAAACCGACGATGGCACCCTGATCGGCTTCGTCGATCCCCGCCGCTTCGGCGCGCTCGACCTCGTCGCGACCGAGGCCGAGGACACCCATCGCCTGATCGCCGGCCTCGGCCCCGAACCGCTCGACGATGCCTTTTCGCCCGCCACCCTCGCCGCATCCCTCGCGGGGAAGAAAACCCCGATCAAGGCGGCCCTGCTCGACCAGTCGATCGTTGCCGGCCTCGGCAACATCTATGTCAGCGAGGCGCTGTTCCGCGCCGGCATCCTCCCGCATCGCCTCGCCGGCACGATCGGGCGGGGCAGGGCAGGGCGTCTGGTGCCGGCGATCAAGACCACACTCACGGACGCCATCGCCGCCGGCGGCTCCTCGCTGCGCGACTATGTCCAGCCATCCGGCGAACTCGGCTATTTCCAGCACGCCTGGAAAGTCTACGACCGCGCCGGCCAGCCCTGCGAACGCTGCCCCGGCCCGGCCGCCTGCGCCGGCATCAGCCGCACGGTCCAGTCCGGCCGCGCCACCTATTTCTGCGCCCGCACCCAGACATAACCCGCGTCCCTCAGGCCGCGTGCGCCGCCGCGATGAAGTCCCGGATCAGCGGCACCGATTTCTCTCCCGGCGCGCTCTCCACCCCGGATGACACATCCACCGCCGCCGCCCCGCTCGCGCGCACCGCATCAGCCACGTTCGCCGGCGTCAGCCCGCCCGCCAGCAGCCACGGGGCGGGAGCCCGCCAGCCCCGCATCACCGCCCAGTCGAACGCGGTCGCATTGCCGCCCGGCCGGTCCGCGCCTGGCGGCGGCTTCGATTCGATCACGAACCCGTCCAGCCCCTCATCGTCGCGCGGCAGGTCGGCAACGCCCGAAACCCCCACGGCCCGCCACACTTTCGCGCCGAACCGCGCCCGCATCGCCCGACAGTCTGCCGCGCCGGCATAAATCTGTAGACATTCGAGGTCCTGCACCTTCAGCACCGTCTCGATCGTTTCCGCTTCGGGGGCGACGAACAGCCCCACCCTCGGCACCCGCGCATCGGCGCCGATCGCCTTCAGCGCCTCGATCGTGACGAATCGCGGCGAGCGCGGAAAGAACACGAACCCCACCCAGTCCGCCCCGGCCGCCGTCGCCGCCAGCCAGGTCTCCCTTGTGCGCAGCCCGCAGATCTTCGCCCGCGCCATCAGCCGATCGACGCGGCGATGGAAGCCGCCGCCGCTGCCGGATCGGCGGCCGTGGTGATCGGCCGGCCGACCACGATATAGCTCGCCCCCGCCGCGATCGCCGCTTCCGGCGTCGCCACCCGCGCCTGATCCCCATGATCCGCGCCCGCGGGCCTTATGCCCGGCACCACCAGCACCGGATCGGCGCCGAACGCGTCGCGCAGCACCGAAATCTCCTCGGCGCTGCACACCAGCCCGTCCGCCCCGGCGGCCAGCGCCAGCTTCGCCAGCCGCAGCACCTGCTGGCGCGGCCCGCCGGCCACCCCGGTCTCCGCCAGCGCGCCGGCCGAAAGACTGGTCAGCACCGTCACCGCCAGCAATCGCGGCCGCGCCGCTCCTGCCATCTCCGCCGCCTCCCGCGCCGCCGCGATCATGGCGCTGCCGCCCGCGGCGTGCACCGTCAGCATCGCCGGCCGCAACGGCAGCAGGGCGCGCACCGCCCCGGCCACGGTGTTCGGAATGTCGTGCAGCTTGAGATCGAGAAACACGTCATGCCCGGCGGCGGCGTCGAGCAGCGCCGGCCCGTTGGCGCAGAACGCCTCCAGCCCCAGCTTCACCAGCCCGCAATGCGGCCCCACCGCGCCGATCAGGCGTCTCGCCTCATCGAGCGCAGGCGTATCGATCGCGGCGATCAGCCGCCGCGCGCCATGTCCTGCCGCGCCCATCTCAGGCGGCCGGCGGCAGGCTGAGCGTTTCGTCCGCCGGCGCGGCCGGTGCCGGCGGCTGCGCCTGCAGCGCGGCGAGCTGGCGCTCGGCCCGCTTCGCCCGGCGCTGCGCCCGCATCCGCCGTGGCAGATGGATCAGCATGCCCAGCAGCACGCCCAGCCCGAAGGCGATCAGCACGATCGCGCCCAGCGCCACTGTGCCCATCGTGCCGAACGGAAAGAACGCCACCATCACCGGCGCGCGGTTCGACAACAGGAAAATCGCCAGCGCCAGAATCACCAGCGCCCCGAGACTGAGTCGGATCGTCTTCAGCGGTCTACTCCTCGTCCTCGTCGTCGTCATCGTCCGCGGCGTCATCCGCCCCGGCTTCGAGCGGTTTCATGCCCGCGTTGACCATCTCGCGCAATTCGCGCCCGGCGCGGAAGAACGGCACGGTCTTCTCGTCCACCTTCACCGTCTCGCCGGTCCTGGGGTTGCGCCCCGCCCGCGCCTGCCGCTGCTTCACCGAGAACGCGCCGAAGCCGCGCAGCTCCACCCGTCCGCCAGCGGCGAGTGTCGCGGTCATCTGGTCGAACATCGCGGTCACGATGCGTTCGACATCCGCAAGAGTCAGGTGCGGATGATCCGCCGCCAGCGCGGCGATCAGTTCAGATCTGGTCATTTGCCCGTCTCCCGTTGCGATGACGGTGCCAGACGCTTCCGGTCCGGTCAATCCGCGTTGCATCTACAATATTGAAAACGGCGGAGATTTCCGCCTCAGCCGAGATGCAGCGCCGCCTGCGTGCCCTCGATGATGAACTGTGCGGCCAGCGCCGCCACCAGAATGCCCAGAACCCGGCCCACCACGCTCGCCCCGGTCGTGCCCATCAGCCGCGCCAGCCGCCGCGCGCCCAGCATCGACACCAGGGTGGCCACGATCATCGCCGCCAGCGCCAGCGCGTTGGCCAGCACCGCGCCCGGCTGCCCGCCCGCCTTGGCGTGCAGCAGCACCATCGTGGTCATTCCGCCCGGCCCGGCGATCAGCGGAATCGCCAGCGGAAACACGCTGATATCCTCGGTCGATTCGCTCGCGGCGGTGCGCTCCTCGCTGCTCGCCCGCAACTCGCCCTTCGCCGTCACCATGTCCTTGGCCGAGAGGAACAGCAGCGCGCCGCCGGCGATCTGCAAGGCCGGAATCCCGATCCCGAGCAGCCGCAGCAGCTTTTCCCCCGCAAGGCCGAACACCAGCAGCACGAGGAAGCTGATCAGCGCGGCCCGCTTCGCGATCGTCCGCCGCTTCGCCGCGTCGTCATGGGTGGTGAGCGCGGCGAAGATGATCGCGGTGCCGACCGGATCGATGATCACGAACAGCGCGACCACCGCATAGAGGAAATCGGCGATGAAGGCGTTCAGCACCGCCCGGCCTCCGCCGCGTCGAGATCCGCCTGCGTGTTGATGTTCACGAACGGGTCGGGCGCGTCAGCGAACGCCACCGCGCGCATCCCGATCGTCGCCGCGAAGCCCGATACCCGATACGGTCCCGGTCCGTCGAGGAAGCGCTCCAGCGCGTCGGCCGCCGTCACCGGCCAGAGTGCGACGAGATGATGCCGCCGCCCGCGCGATGCCGCCTCCGCCGGGGCGGCGCCCAGCCGGGCCACGAGGTCGCGCGGCGCGAAGGGCGTGTCCACCGGCAGGCTCAGCAGCGTCTCGCCGCCCGCCGCCGCAGCCCAGCGCATCCCGGCGAGTACCCCGGCCAGCGGCCCCTTGCCGCGATGCCGCCCATCGTCCAGCACCTCCAGCCCGAACCGTGCAAACCGCGCCGCATCGCCGGCGGCGCTGAGCGCTGTGGCGTCAACCTGTCCGGCGAGTGTGGCGATGGCATGATCGAGCATCGTCCGTCCGTGCAGGATCAGCAACGCCTTGTCCACCCCGCCGAGCCGCCGCCCAGCGCCGCCGGCCAGGATCACCGCCCGGAGATGAGAACCCGATACATCTGTCATGGTGGAACTGTGAGGAGGAAAAATTGGGGCGAACGATGGGGCTCGAACCCACGACATCCAGGACCACAACCTGGCGCTCTACCAGCTGAGCTACGTCCGCCAACGCGGAGCGGTTTAGGCCGATCGACGCGGTCTCGTCAATCGGCCTTCCCGGATAATCAGGCGGCCTTCCGGCCGATCAGCCCACGCTTGATGATGGTCTCGGCGATCTGCACCGCGTTCAGCGCCGCGCCCTTGCGCAGATTGTCCGAAACGCACCAGAAGCCGAGCCCGTGCGGCACCGTGGGATCGACCCGCAGCCGCGACACGTACACCGCGTCCTCGCCCTGGCATTCCAGCGGGGTGACGTAGCCGCCATCCTCGCGCTCGTCGAACAGCGTCACGCCGGGCGCCGCGCGCAGCGCCGCCCGCGCCGCCTCCAGCGGGGCCGGGTTGGCGAACTCGACATGCACCGCCTCGCCATGGCCGATGAACACCGGCACCCGCACACAGGTCGCGAACACCGCGATGTCCGGGTCGAGGATCTTGCGGGTCTCGACCGTCATCTTCCACTCTTCCTTGGTCGCCCCGTCCTTCATGAACACGTCGATATGCGGGATCACGTTGAAGGCGATCGGCTTGGTGAAGACTTCCGGCTTCG
>JAJZSY010000005.1:10706-109436 GCA_021849425.1 Pseudomonadota bacterium | reverse complement strand
TTACAAGACCGAGGTCATCCGTCGTCGCGGGCCGTGGAAATCGTTGGAAGCCGTCGAGTTCGCAACGCTCGAATGGGTCGACTGGTTTAACCACAGGCGCCTTCTCGAGCCGATCGGCAACATCCCGTCCGCCGAAGCCGAACAACGATATTTCGCCACACTCGACCAGATGAAGATCGCCGCTTAGCTTAACCCAAATGGCCTCCGGTAAACCCGGGGCGGTTCAGTCACCGCCGAGGATGCCATCAACGAGATAAACTACCGGCTTCGACAGGCTGGAGTAGGATACCAAGTCGAGGGTAGAAATCTTATTCGCGTGGATAGTCAGTTCATCCATGCCGAGGTGGTTAAACCTGCGCTGGCTTTGCTTTCTGGCAAAGATTTTGATGGGCCGATGCAGGAGTTCTTATCTGCCCACCAACATTATCGGGCGGGAGAATACCGCCAAGCTGTTTCTATGGCCGCCAATGCTTTGGAAAGCACGTTCAAAGCTATTTTTGATGAAAAAGGATGGGAATACAGCAAGGGGGCTCGAATCTCTGATCTTGTCAGGGTAGCCAAGGGAAATAGGCTTTGGCCTGATTATCTAGATAATAGCTTCGACCAGCTAGTTGCCACACTACAAAGTGGCTTGCCCAAGATCAGGGACAACGACGCTTCCCATGGTCAGGGTGCAAAGCCGAAGAACGTTCCTGATTACATCGCAGCCTACGCTCTTCATCTAGCGGCCAGCAAAATCGTGTTTATCGCGGAGGCTGCTAAGAACAAGTAATTCTTATTATTGGTGGCATCATGTTCTAAATAGGTAGCCATGATCTGGCTATCCGATCTCTGCAACAAGATCACCAGCACGCAGATGTGCATAACGCCAAAGCATCTGCGCCGTTTTATGACCACTTATCTGCGCGATTTGACGTTCAGTCAGTCTAGTCCGTTCAAATAGGCGGCTGATCCCTTCATGCCGAAGATCATGAAAAGTCAGACCTTCGATGCCGGCGGATTTTGTGACACGCCTCATGATCTTTGTGATCTGCATGTCGGATAGCCCAAACACCTGACCATCTAGCCGCCGTGGAAGATTTTCTAGGACGGCCATAGCCGCCGTCGATAGCGGCACAGTCCTGTCTGTTCCATTTTTTGTATCGACCAGCCGCATCGTCCGGCGTGTCAAGTCCACATTGGTCCATTTCAGATCAGCAATCTCCCCGCGCCGGGCGCATGTAGCCAAGGCGAACCGGATGACAGCCCCAAAAGGCCCGGCGACCTCAATCAGCCGATTTTCCTCACCCGGCCCTAGCCGCCTTTCGCGTCCGCCTGAAACCCGAGGTTTGCTTCTACCCAAAGCCCGAACAGGATTCGGCAGCCCTTCCATACACCACGATTCCTGCGCCGTCCGAAAAACCCGGCTGATCTGAGCAAGATCAAGCCGGATGGTATTCCCAGCTACACCCTCAGCCCGTCTCTCTTTAATAAAGTCCGCGAGGTCAGCCGACCTGAGCCGCGCCAGCGATATTTTCGCTATTGGATAGCGCATCAAAAGAGAGACGCGGTTGCCGTCAGCGATCTGGCTGCTCGGAGCCAGATCGGGCAGCACTTCATCACGCCAGCGTGATAGCCCTTCGCCAAGGGTTACCCTCTCGGCTTCGCTGGTGTCCCGCCATGTCCCGGTGTCCATGTCGCGCTCGACCTTGCGCGCCCAAGCTTCGGCATCGGCCTGCCTCATGAAAGTCCGGCTCTGTGGCGGGTAGCCCTGCCGCCGCACCTTTGCCTGCCATCTGCCGTCCCGATTTGTGATCGTCGCCATGGTCGTTGTCCCGGAAATCGCTCAGTGTCCCGAGATTGTCCCATAAAATAAGTCCCAAAGTCAAAAGATTTTGGGACAACGGCCTAAAGTCTTGTTTTTATTATCTTATTTTGGTGCGGATGGGGGGACTTGAACCCCCACGTCCTGTCGGACAACAGATTTTAAGTCTGCTACGTCTACCGTTCCGCCACATCCGCACGGTGAATTCTTCTCCTGCCACGGCCGCGCTGAGTCGGGCAAGCGCCGGTTGGGCAAGTGCAGGTTGCGCAAGCGCAGTGCGGGCAAGCGCCGGGCGGGCAGCTCAGAATCCGAACTGCACCTGCCGGCTGTTGCCGCGGGCGAGGTTGCGATACCGCGCCATCGCCATCAGCGGAAAGAACCGCGGATAGCCATGATAGCGCAGGTAGAACACGCGCGGAAACCCGACCGCGTTATAAGGCTGTTCGGTCCAGGAGCCGTCCTCCTCCTGCACCGATTGCAGCCAGGCGATGCCGCGGGCCACGGCCTCGTGCGTCGCGCAGCCGGCGGCCATCAGGCCGAGCAGCGCCCAGGCGGTCTGCGAGGGCAGGCTCTCGTGATATTCGCCAGGCTTCGCGTGGGCATAGGACTCGCAATCCTCGCCCCAGCCGCCATCGGCGCGCTGGCGGGCGAGCAGCCATTCGACGGCGCGAACCATCATCGGGTCGTCCCTCGGCACGCCGGCGGCGTTCAGCGCGCAGAGCGCGGACCATGTGCCGTAGATGTAATTGGTGCCCCAGCGGCCGAACCAGGAACCGTCCTTCTCCTGCTCGCGGCGCAGATAGCCGACGCCGCGCGCTATCGCCGGGCGGTCCTCTTCATGGCCGAGCTGGGCGAGGAAGGAGACGCACCGCGCGGTGACATCCGCCGTCGGCGGGTCGAGCAGGGCGCCATGATCGGCGAAGGGAATGTGGTTCAGGTAGTGGAACTCGTTGTCCGAATCGAAGGCGCCCCAGCCGCCGGAGCGGCTCTGCATGCCGAGAATCCACTGCCGGGCGCGTTCCACCGCCTCGCGATGGGCGGGATCGCCGTTGCGGTCGAGGATCATGCCGACCACGGCGGTGTCGTCCACGTCGGGGTAATGGGCATTGTTGTACTGGAAGGCCCAGCCGCCGGGCGGGGCGTCCGGCTTGCGATAGGCCCAGTCCCCCTTCACGTCGAGAACCTGGCGGGGGATCAGCCAGTCGCAGGCGGCGGCGAGGTCCGCATCGCCGGCGCTGCCGGCCTCGGCCAGCGCGTGGGCGGCGAGCGATGTGTCCCAGACCGGCGACAGGCAAGGCTGCACGTAGCTTGCCCCCTCGAATCGATAGGACGCGTCGGTGACCAGCTTGCGGACCGAGGCCCAGGCCGTCGCGTAATCCGGATGCTCGGGGCTGTAGCCGAGCGTGTGATACATCATCACCGTGTTGGCCATGGCCGGGTAGATGGCGCCGAGCCCGTCCTCGCCGTTCAGGCGCGGGGTGATGAAGTCGATCGCCGCCTGGATCGCGCGTTTGCGGGAGCGGGCGGGGAAATGCCGCTCCAGCGGGCGCAGCGCCGAATCGATCGCCTTGAACAGATAGCCCCAGTTCGAGCGATAGGGGCCGCGAATATAGTCGGTCACCTCGTCCGGCGGGGTGACGAACAGCTCGTCGATCCGCACATTGCGCGGGTTGCGGGCGACCGGGCGCTCGGTGAGCAGCACCAGCAGCGGTGCGATGACGGTGCGCGACCAGTAGCTGATCTTCCAGATCGTGATCGGAAACCAGTCCGGCAGCAGCATGATCTCGACCGGCATGACCGGGCAGGCCCGCCAGGGCACGGCGCCGAACAAAGCGAGCTGGATGCGGGTGAAGACATTGGTGCGCGCCGCCCCGCCACGGGCGAGGATCGCCTCGCGGGCGCGGCGCATATGCGGCGCCTCGGGGTCGTCGCCGATCGCCTTCAGCGCGAAATAGGCCTTCACGCTGGCCGAGAGATCCATCGCCCCGTCATGAAACAGCGGCCAGCCGCCGGGGTTCTGCGGCGAATCTCCCTGGATGCCGCGCAGGAACACACCGATCCGCGCCTCAAGCGCGGGGTCGATCCGGTCGAGGAAATGTTCGAGCAGGACATATTCCGCGGGGATCGTCGCGTCCGCCTCAAGCTCATAGACATAGTGGCCGTCAGCCCGCTGCTCGGCCGACAGCCGCGCATGCGCGCGGCCGATGGCCTGATCGAGGGCGGCGAAATCGATGGACATCGTATCGAACATCGCCTCCCTATAGGCGATTTCGCCGCTCCACGCCTAGAGCACCATCCGGTTGGCCGGCCGGATGCGCCCCTACCCCTCGGCGGCGATCAGGCCGCGGGTGCGGCGGGCGAGCCAGGACTGGCTCGGCGGCGCCAGCAACTGGTCGACCGCCGTGGCCCGGGCCACCGTGCCGTCACGCAGATAGGCTTCGTGGCGCGCCTCGATCGCATCCGGGTCGTAGAGGTAATTCACCATCACGCCGAAGGATTCCGAAATGCCGCGGCTGCTGGTGTTGCCGAGCCAGTTGATCCGTTCGAGCCGCGCGCCGTTGCCGAGATGGAACCGCGCCACCGGATCGGCGCGGCCGGCGGCCGGAATGCCGCTTTCGCGCCAGGCGCCGGTGAGATAGAGCGCCGCGAGCCGCAGCAGCGGTCCGCGCAGCGCCGCCGCAAGGCCGGAATCGGTCCACCAGGGCCGATCCTCCAGCACCGATTTCAGCAGATTGGCGTCGCCCTCGCCGGTGGCATCGCCGATCGGAGCGGCGCCGATCGCGCGGCCGATCGCCTCGCGTTCCTCGCTGGCGAGCAGCGGGGCAGGGGGCGAATCCAGCACGGCGCGAATCGCCCGGCGCAGGCCCGGAACCGGCGACAGGGTGGAGAATTTCCGCAGGTTGGGCAGTTCCGCCTGCAACTCGGCGACGACCTGCTTGATCAGGAAATTGCCGAATGAAATGCCGCGCAACCCTTCCTGGCAATTCGAGATCGAATAGAAGATCGCGGTATTCGCCCGCGATGCGGCGTCCTGCTGGGCGTGCTCGGCCGCATCGTCGTCGGCTGCGGGGGCGAGCAGCGGCCCGATCGCTTCCGCCAGCCCCTTGACCAGCGCGACCTCGACGAAGATCAGCGGCTCGTCGGGCAAAGCCGGGTGGAAGAAGGCGAAGCAGCGCCGATCCGGCGCGAGGCGGCGGCGCAGATCGTCCCAGCCCTGGATCTCATGCACCGCCTCATAGGCGATGAGCTTTTCCAGCACGAAGGCCGGCGTGCGCCAGTCGATCCGGCGGAGTTCGAGGAAGCCGCGGTTGAACCACGAGGCGAACAGATGCCGCAAATCCGAATCGAGCGGCGCGAGGCTCGGCTGCTTCGGCAGCGCGGCCAGCACTTCCCGCCGCATGTCCACCAGCGCGCCGGTGCCGCCGGGCGCCATGTTCATCCGCCGCAGCAATTCCTGCCGCGGCGGCTCGGCGGCGGTGGCCAGCGCGGCGGCGGTGGCGGCGTCCGGCGTGTCGAGATAGGCGCGGGCGGCGCGGTGCAGGCGTTCGGGATCGGGCTCGAAGCCGGTGGCGAGAAAATCGCAGAAGGCCAGCCGGTCATGCGGGGCGAGCCGGCGCAGCGCGCCGAGCAGTGCTGCGGCGAGTGCCGCGCCCGAGGCCTCGCCCCGGCCGCCGAGCAGCGCATCCGCCAGCAATTCGGCGCGCTCGCGCGAGGGAAGATCGTCGTTGGGAAGATTGACGAACACCCGCCCGTGTTCGGCGATCGACGACCAGAGCCGTTCGAGCCAGGAGCGGTTGGGGCGGTCGTGCGGAACCGGGGCGGTGGCGGGCATCGCGGCACTCCTGCGCGGGTCGGTGTCTTCCGTTCCTGAAACCGTGCGCCGGTCTCAGGAACGTGAATACAGGATACCCGATCGCCGCCAGGCGGGAAACCGGGGCGCGCGGGAAATCAGGCGTTTTGGGCGGCGAGCGCGTCGACCCGCGCCTGCGCGGTGATCAGCCGGTCGGAGGCGGCGCGCCAGCCGGCCTCGTCCGCCTCGTCGGCCTCGCGCCAGGCCGCCTCGGCCGCCGCGAGTTCGTCAGCGGCCTTCAGCGGGTCGAGTTCGGCCAGCTTCACGATCGCGTCGGCGAGAACGGTGCAGCGTTCCTCGGTGATCTGGGCGAAGCCGCCGGAGACGAAGAACCGGTCGACCAGCTTCTCGTCCTCGTAGAGATCGATCAGGCCGCCGCGCAGCGAGGTGATCATCTGCGAATGGCCCGGCAGGACACCGAGGTCGCCCTCGGTGCCGGGGATCACCACCATGCTGACCGGGCGGGCGAGCAGGAGCCGCTCCGGGCTGATGATTTCGAGCGCGACGGTCATGGGATCAGGCCGTCGCGTTCAGGGACTCGGCCTTCTTCACCGCGTCCTCGATGGTGCCGACCATGTAGAAGGCCGCTTCCGGCAGGTGGTCGTATTCGCCGGCGCAGATCGCCTTGAAGCTGCGCACCGTGTCCTCCACCGCGACGAAAATGCCCGGCGAGCCGGTGAACACTTCGGCGACATGGAACGGCTGCGAGAGGAAGCGCTCGATCTTGCGGGCGCGGGCGACGGTGAGCTTGTCGTCTTCCGAAAGCTCGTCCATGCCCAGGATCGCGATGATGTCCTGCAACGACTTGTAGCTCTGCAGGATGCGCTGCACCTCGCGGGCGACGTTGTAGTGCTCCTCGCCGACGATGCGCGGGTCGAGCGCGCGGGAGGTGCTGTCCAGCGGGTCGACCGCCGGATAGATGCCCTTTTCCGCGATGGCGCGGTTCAGCGTCGTCGTCGCGTCAAGATGCGAGAACGAGGTCGCCGGCGCCGGGTCGGTGAGGTCGTCGGCGGGAACGTAGATGGCCTGGACCGAGGTGATCGAGCCCTTCTTGGTCGAGGTGATGCGCTCCTGCAGCGCGCCCATGTCGGTCGCGAGCGTCGGCTGGTAGCCCACCGCGGAGGGAATGCGGCCGAGCAGCGCCGAAACCTCGGCGCCCGCCTGGGTGAAGCGGAAGATGTTGTCGACGAAGAACAGCACGTCCTGGCCTTCCTCGTCGCGGAAATATTCCGCCATGGTCAGGCCGGAGAGGCCGACGCGCATGCGCGCCCCCGGCGGCTCGTTCATCTGGCCATAGACCAGCGCCACCTTGGAGCCCTCGGTGGTGTTGTCGCCCAGCTTGATCACGCCGGCATCGATCATCTCGTGATAAAGGTCGTTGCCCTCGCGGGTGCGCTCGCCAACCCCGGCGAACACCGAAACGCCGCCGTGGCCCTTGGCGATGTTGTTGATCAGCTCCTGGATGAGCACGGTCTTGCCCACGCCGGCGCCGCCGAACAGGCCGATCTTGCCGCCCTTCAGGTACGGCGCGAGCAGGTCGACGACCTTGATGCCGGTGACGAGGATCTCGGCCGAGGTCGCCTGCTCGTCGAAGCTCGGCGCCTGGCGGTGGATCGGCGCGGTGCGGGTGGTCGGAATCGGCCCGCGCTCGTCGATCGGCTCGCCGATCACGTTGAGGATGCGGCCGAGGGTTTCGGGGCCGACCGGCACGGCGATCGCCTCGCCGGTGTCGCGCACCTCATCGCCGCGCGCGAGGCCGTCGGTGCTGTCCATCGCGATGCAGCGAACGGTGCGCTCGCCGATTTCCTGCGCCACTTCGAGCACCAGCCGGCGGTCGCCCACCTTGGTTTCCAGCGCGTTGAGGATGTAGGGCAGCTCGCCCTCGAACTGCACGTCGACCACGGGGCCCATGATCTGCGTGATGCGGCCGGTAACGTTCTTTGCCATATGCGTAATTCCCTAGACCTCAGAGCGCTTCCGCGCCGGAAATGATCTCGATCAGTTCCTTGGTGATATTCGCCTGACGGGTGCGGTTGTAGTTCAGCGTGAGACGGTTGATCATCTCGCCCGCATTGCGCGTCGCATTGTCCATCGCGGTCATGCGCGCGCCCTGTTCGCCGGCGGCGGATTCGAGCAGCGCGCTGTAGATCTGCACCGCGAGATTGCGCGGCAGCAGACGGTCGAGCAGCGTGCCGTCATCCGGCTCGATCTCGTAATCGCCGGCGTGCTGGCCCGCCCCGGCATTGTCGTTCGCGGCCTGGCCGGCGCTCGCCGGGATCAGCGGCGTTTCGCTCGGCACCTGCGACATCACCGAGACGAAGCGGTTGAACATCAGCGTGCAGATATCGAACGCGCCGCCCTCGAACGCGGCGACGATCTGCTGCGCGATCGCCTCGGCGTCGGCGAACTCGATCGTCTTCTTGCCGACGAAATTCGCCTCGCCGATGATCTTCTCGCGCATGTCGCGGCGGAAGAAATCGCGCCCCTTGCGGCCCACCGTGAACAGACGGACCCGCTTGCCCTCCGCCTCGAGCTTGCGCACCCGCGCCCGGGCGGCGCGGTTGATCGAGGAGTTGAACGGGCCGGCAAGGCCGCGATCGGCGGTGACGACAACGATGAGATGCGTGCGGTCCGCCCCGTTGCCGACGAGCAGCGCCGGCGCGTTGGGGTTGTCCGCCGCGCCCTCGGCGAGGGCGCCCATCATCGCGGCCATCCTCGTGGCGTAGGGCCGCGCCGCCTCGGCCTGCGCCTGGGCGCGGCGCAGCTTGGCGGCGGCGACCATCTTCATCGCCTTGGTGATCTTCTGCGTCGACTTGACGCTGGAGATCCGGTTCCTGAGGGCTTTCAGGCTGGCCATCTGTGCCGAGCGCCCCTTACGCGAAGCTGGACGCGAAGGACTTGACGAACTCGATGAGCTTCGCCTCGGTCTCCTTCTTGATCTCGCGATCGTTGCGGATCGAGTCGAGAATCTCCGGCGAGCGCGCCTTCATCTCCGAGATCAGCTGCGCCTCGAAATCGCCGATGCGGTTCACCGGCACCTCGTCAAGATAGCCGCGGGTGCCGACGAAGATCGACACGACCTGCTCCTCCACCGGCAGCGGCTTGAACTGCGGCTGCTTCAGCAGCTCGGTCAGGCGCGCGCCGCGGGCGAGCAGCTTCTGGGTCGAGGCGTCGAGATCCGAGGCGAACTGCGCGAAGGCCGCCATCTCGCGATACTGCGCGAGGTCGAGCTTGATCTTGCCGGCGACCTGCTTCATCGCCTTGATCTGCGCGGCGGAGCCGACGCGCGAGACCGAGTTGCCGACATTCACCGCCGGGCGGATGCCCTTGAAGAACAGTTCGGTCTCAAGGAAGATCTGGCCGTCGGTGATCGAGATCACGTTGGTCGGAATATAGGCCGAAATGTCGCCCGCCTGGGTCTCGATGACCGGCAGCGCGGTCAGCGAGCCGGCGCCGAACTCGTCGGACATCTTCGCCGCGCGCTCCAGCAGGCGCGAATGCAGGTAGAACACGTCGCCCGGATAGGCTTCGCGTCCCGGCGGGCGGCGCAGCAGCAGCGACATCTGGCGATACGCCACCGCCTGCTTCGACAGATCGTCGAACACGATCAGCGCGTGCATCCCGTTGTCGCGGAAATACTCGCCCATCGCGCACCCCGTATAGGGGGCGAGGAACTGCATCGGCGCCGGCTCGGAGGCGGTCGCGGCGATGACGATGGAGTATTCCATCGCGCCATTTTCCTCCAGCGTCCGCACCAGCTGCGCCACGGTGGAGCGCTTCTGCCCGACCGCGACATAGATGCAGTAGAGCTTCTTGCTCTCGTCATCCTGCGCGTTCAGCGGCTTCTGGTTGATGAAGGTGTCGACGATGATCGCGGTCTTGCCGGTCTGGCGGTCGCCGATGACCAGCTCGCGCTGGCCGCGGCCGATCGGGATCAGCGCGTCGATCGACTTGATGCCGGTCTGCATCGGCTCATGGACCGACTTGCGCGGAATGATGCCCGGCGCCTTGGTCTCGACCAGGCGGCGCTCGGTCGCCTCGATCGGGCCCTTGCCGTCGATCGGGTTGCCAAGCGCGTCAACCACGCGGCCGAGCAGCCCCTTGCCAACCGGCACGTCGACGATGCGGCGGGTCCGGGTGACGGTGTCGCCCTCGCGGATCGCCTTGTCGTCGCCGAACACGACGACGCCGACATTGTCGTTCTCGAGGTTCAGCGCCATGCCCTGAACGCCGGCGTTCGGGAACTCGACCATCTCGCCGGCCATCACATTGGCCAGGCCGAACACGCGCGCGATGCCGTCACCGACGGACAGGACCTGGCCGGTCTCGGCCACATCCGTCTCGGTGTCGAAGCTCGCGATCTGCTTCTTGAGGATCTCGGAGATTTCGGCGGGGCGGATCTCCATATCAGGCGGCTCCCTTCATCACATGGCGCAGGCGTTGCAGGCGCGATTTCAAACTGGTGTCGTAAAGCTTCGATCCGATCCGCACGGTCAGCCCGCCCAGCAGCGAGGGGTCGACCGTTTCGCGGATGGTGACGCGCCCGTAGCCGGCCTCGGCGAGCCGGGCGGTGAGCTGGGCGCGCTGGGTGTCGGTGAGCGGATGCGCCGAGGCGATGTCGGCCGCGACCACGCCGCGCTTCCCGGCGACATAGGCCGCGAAACCCGCGAGCAGCGCCGGCAGCTCGGCAAGGCGGCGATTGGCGATGGCGGTGCCGATGAAATTGCGGACGAGGTCGGATACGCCCTGGCTGGCGAGCACCGCCTCCATCGCCCGCCCGGCCTCGCGCATGTCGATCGCGCGGCTGCCGATCAGGCGGCGCAGCGACGGGTCTTCGGCGAAGAGCTGGCCGAGCGCCGCCATTTCGGAGACGACGGCGTCGAGAACCTTGCGTTCATCGGCCAGCTCGTACAGCGCCCGCGCATAGCGGACGGACAGGCCGGACGCACGATCCTGCTGGGGGGAAATGGCTTGCGGCGATGCGGAAACGGCGGACGACACCAGTATGACCCTGCCTTCGATCTCAGTTCTTGCGTTTCAACCCCGGATTGATTCGCCACGCCCCGTCAGCCGGAATGCGGACACACCTTTCCGTGCGCTTTTTCAAGCGATGCGCGCCAGTAGCATACGACCCCATGCCGCGCAACGCATGCGCTCACAGGAATGAGATCGGATCGACGTCGATATCGACCCGTGCGGCGCGGGGCAGCCCCCCGGCGCGGGCGCGGGCCAGCCAGTCGCGCAGCACCGTCTGCACCGCAACCCCGCGCGCGGCGCGCAGCAGCAGGCGGCGGCGGTGCCGGCCGCGCAGCATGGCGAAGGGCGCGGGCGCGGGGCCGAGCACCTGCACGCCCGCCTGCGGCTGGGTGCGGGCGAGGGCGGCCGCGGCCGCATCCGCGATGCCGGCCTCGTCGGCGCTGACGATCAGCGCGGCGAGCCTGCCGAAGGGCGGCCAGTTTCCCGGCGCGCGCAGCTCCGCCTCGGCGCGGCGGAACCCGGCGAGATCGTTGCCGACCAGCGCGCGCATCACCGGATGCTCCGGCGCGTAGGTCTGCAGCAGCACCCGCCCGGGCAGCCGCCCGCGCCCGGCGCGGCCGGCGACCTGGTGCAGCAGCTGCGCGCTGCGCTCGCCGGCGCGCAGATCGCCGCCGCCAAGGCCGAGATCGGCATCGACCACGCCGACCAGCACGAGGTCGGGAAAGTGCCAGCCCTTGGCGATCATCTGCGTGCCGATCACGAGATCGATCTCGTGGGCGACGATCGCGCGCAGCGCCGCCTCGGCCTGTTCGGCGGTGGTGATCGCGTCGCTCGCCATCAGAATGGTGCGGGCGGCGGGGAACAGCTCGGCGACTTCCTCGGCGATGCGCTCCACGCCGGGGCCGATCGGAACGAAACTCTGCTCCGCCGCGCATTCGGGGCATTTGGCGGGCACCTGCGCCGCGTGGCCGCAATGATGGCAGAGCAGATGGCCCGGCCGGCGGTGTTCCACGAGCCAGGCGGTGCAGTTCGGGCAGGTGAGCCGGTGCCCGCAGCCACGGCAGAGGGTGAGCGGCGCATAGCCGCGGCGGTTGAGGAACAGCATCGCCTGGCCGCCGCCGTCCAGCGTGGCCTCCAGCGCTTCGGCCAGCACCGGAGAGAGAAATCGCCCGCGCGCCGGCGGGGCGGCGCGCAGGTCGATCGCCTCGATCGCCGGCAGCCGCGCGCCGCCATGCCGGGCGGCGAGGGTGATGTGGCGGTAGCGCCCGGTTTCGGCGTTCACCGCCGATTCGAGGCTCGGCGTGGCGGAGGCGAGGATGACGGCGCAGCCGGCGATCCGCCCGCGCACCACCGCCATGTCGCGCGCGTGATAGGTCACGCCGTCCTCCTGCTTGTAGGCGGCCTCGTGCTCCTCATCGACCACGATCAGCCCGGGATCGGCGAAGGGGAGGAACAGCGCCGAGCGGGCGCCGAGCACCAGCCTCGCCGCGCCGCTCGCGACCGCGTGGTAACTGGCGCGGCGGGTCGCCGGCGTCAGGCCGGAATGCCACAGCGTCGGCGCCGCGCCGAACCGGGCGGCGAAGCGCGCGGCGAACTGGGCGGAAAGCGCGATTTCCGGCACCAGCACCAGCGCCTGCCGCCCCTCCCGCAGGCAGGCCGCGATGGCCTCGCAGAACACTTCGGTCTTCCCCGCGCCGGTCACCCCTTCGAGCAGCGTGACCTCGAACCGCCGCGCCGCGACCGAGGCGCGCAGGGCGGATGCGGCGTCCTCCTGCGCCGCCGACAGCGCGGGCGGCGCGTGGTCGGGATCGGGCGCCGCAACGGGCCGCTCCCGCGCCGCGGGGCGCAGCATCCCGGCATCGGCAAGGCCGCGCACCACGGCGGCGCCGACGCCGGCGGCGGCGGCGAGTTCGGCGGTGCTCGGGCGGTCGAGTGTCGCCAGCGCATCCAGCACGCGCTGCCGTGCCGCGGTGATCCGCCCGGCCGGTGCGGCGCCCGCCGCCCAGCCGGCGCGGGGGGCGGGCGGGTCGAGCAGCCCGGTTTTCAGGGCGAGGGCGAGCACCTCGCCGCGCGGCGCCATCGTGTACTGCGCGACCCAGTCGATGAAGCGGCGCAGCGTTCCCGGCAGGGCAGGGGTGGCGACAAGCGCCTGAACCGGCCTCAGCCGGCCCGGCGCGATGTCCGGCTCCGGCGCGTCGTCCCACACCACGCCATGCACGATGCGCCGGCCGAGCGGCACGGTCACCACGGCACCCGGCGCCGGCGCGCCCGCGCGCACCTCATAGGTGAAGGCGGCGTCGAACGCGTAGGGCAGCAGGATCGAGACCAGCGCCATCAGGCGCGGGCCGGGTCAGACGTTGAAGCGGAACAGCAGAACGTCGCCATCGGCGACAATATAGTTGCGCCCCTCGATTCGCAGCTTGCCCGCCTCGCGCGCCCCGGCCTCGCCATTGCAGGCGACATAGTCGTCATAGGCGATGGTTTCGCAGGCGATGAAGCCGCGCTCGAAATCGCCGTGGATCACGCCCGCCGCGGCGGGGGCGGCGGTGCCGCGGGTGATCGTCCAGGCGCGGGTCTCCTTCGGGCCGCAGGTGAAATAGGTGATCAGCCCCAGCAGCTCGTAGCCGGCGCGGATCACCCGGTCGAGCCCGGAATCGGCGAGTCCCAGCCCGTCGAGGAACTCCTCGCGCTCGCCGGCGGGAAGCTGCGCCACCTCGGCCTCGATCGCGGCGGAGACGATCACATGCGCCGCCCCTTGCGCCGCCGCCATCTCGGCAACCCGCGCCGACTGCGCGTTGCCCGTCGCGGCCGAGGCTTCCTCGACATTGCAGACATAGAGAACCGGCTTCGCGGTGAGCAGTTGCAGCCGGCGCACCGCCTCTTCCTCGCCGGCCGGAATCGCGGTCCGGGCCGGCCTTCCGTCCTCCAGCACCTTGAGCAACGGCTCGATCAGCGCCAGTTCGGCGGCGGCGGCGCGGTCGTTGCCGCGCGCCTTCTTCTGCAGGTTGGGCACGCGCTTCTGCAAGCTTTCGAGATCGGCCAGCATCAGCTCGGTCTCCACCGTGTCGGCATCCCGCAGCGGGTCGATATGCCCCTCGACATGGGTGATGTCGTCATCCTCGAAGCAGCGCAGCACGTGGATGATGGCGTCGACCTCGCGGATATTGGCGAGGAACTGGTTGCCGAGTCCCTCGCCCTTCGCCGCCCCGCGCACGAGGCCGGCGATATCGACGAATTCGAGGCTGGTCGGCACGGTCCTCACCGACTTGCCGATCTTCGCCAGCACGTCGATCCTGGGGTCGGGCACGGCGACGCGGCCGACATTCGGCTCGATCGTGCAGAACGGATAATTCGCCGCCTGCGCCGCGACGGTCGCGGTCAGCGCGTTGAACAGGGTCGACTTGCCGACATTGGGCAGGCCGACGATGCCGCAGTTGAAACCCATCTCAGGCGGTGTCCTTGGTCAGGAGGGCGACTTTCGTCATGAAATCTTCCGGCTTGCCGGCGGCGAGCAGGGGGGCGGCGTCAGAGACCGCTTCGAGCGTGTCGACCAGCCAGTCCTCGTCCGTCTTCGCGAAATTGCCGAGCACATGGCCATGCACCCGCGCCTTGTCGCCCGGATGGCCGATGCCGAGCCGCACGCGCCAGTACTCCTGGGTGCCGAGCGTGCGGTCGATGCTGCGCAGCCCGTTATGTCCCGCCGCGCCGCCGCCGCGCTTCACCCGCACCTTGCCGGGGATGAGGTCGAGCTCGTCATGAAACACGGTGATGGCGTCCGGCGGCAGCTTGAAGAACGCGCCGGCCGGCTGCACCGCGCGGCCCGACTCGTTCATGTAGGTCAGCGGCTTGAGAGCGACGATCTTCTCGCCGCCGATGCTGCCCTCGCTCACCAGGCCGGAAAAGCGCTTCCGCCACGGCGCGAAACCGTGGCGGTCGGCGATCACGTCGATCGCCATGAAGCCGATATTGTGACGGTTCCGTGCCATCCCGGGTTCGGGATTGCCGAGGCCGACCCACAGCTTCATGGCGAGGGGTCCGCGATATTACTTCTTGCCGCCCTTGGCAGCGCCCTTGGCGGCGCCCTTGGCCGGCGCTGCCGCGGCGCCTTCGGCGGGTGCTGCCTCGGCCACCACGGTCGGCGGCGCGATCGTCGCGATCACGAAGTCACGGTCGGTGATGGTCGGCTTCGCAACGCCGGTGCCCTTGAGGTCGGACCAGCGGATGTTGTCGTTGATGTCCAGCGGGCCGAGATCCGCCTCGAAATGATCGGGGATGTGATCCGGGTCGCACATCACCTCCACCGCGTGGCGCACGATGTTCAGCACGCCGCCGCGCTTCATGCCGACCGAGATCAGCTCGTTGAGGAAGTTGACGTTCACCGCGACGCGCACGGGCTCGCCCGCCGCGAGGCGCTGGAAGTCGACATGCTCGGGCTGGTCGGTGACCGGATGCAGCTGGATGTCGCGCATCAGCGCGCGGGCCTTGCCCGAAGCGGTCTCGATCTCGTAGAGGCGCGAGCGCCAGCCGCCGCGCTTCATCTCGCGCAGCACGATGCGCGGGTCGAGCGCGATCAGGGAGGGTTCCTGCTTCGCGCCGTAAATCACCGCCGGCACCTTGCCGGCCCGCCGTGTCGCCCGCGCCACCCCCTTGCCGGCCCGCGCGCGATCCTCGGCCGCAATGGTCTCGAACTTGGCCATTCTTCGCTCCATGAACTCAATGAAAAAAACCGGCCTCCAGGGGTGCCGGCACCGGTTCGCCTACCCCATCGCAGCCGGCCTGACAAGTTTTGCCGCCGCATGCGCGCCATCCGCGCGGCGGGGTCAGAGCATGAAGCGGTCGCCGAGATAGACGCGGCGGACCTCGGGATGCGCCACCACCTCGTCGGGCACGCCCTCCATCAGCACATGGCCCTCGTGCAGGATATAGGCGCGGTCGATCACTTCCAGCGTCTCGCGGACATTGTGGTCGGTGATGACGACGCCGAGGCCGCGCTGCTTGAGTTGGGCCACCATGTCGCGAATCTCGCCGACCGCGATCGGGTCGATCCCCGCCAGCGGCTCGTCGAGCAGGATGTAGCTCGGCCCGGTCGCCAGCGCGCGGGCGATCTCGACGCGGCGGCGTTCGCCGCCGGACAGGGCAAGCGCCGGGGTGCGGCGCAGATGCGAGATGCCGAACTCGGCCAGCAGATCGTCCAGCATCGCCTCGCGCCGGTCCGGATCGGCCTCGACCACTTCCAGCGCCGCGGTGATGTTCTGCTCCACCGTGAGGCCGCGGAACACGCTCGCCTCCTGCGGCAGGTAGCCGATGCCGAGCCGCGCGCGGCGATACATCGGCAGGGTGGAGATGTCGGCGCCATCCAGCAGGATCGAGCCGGTATCCGGCTGGATCAGCCCGACGATCATGTAGAATGTGGTGGTCTTGCCCGCGCCGTTCGGCCCGAGCAGGCCGACCGCCTCGCCCCGCCGCAGCGTCACCGAGACATTGCGCACCACGGGGCGCTTGCGGAAACTCTTGCCAAGCCCGCGGGCGACGAGCCCGTGCTCGGCGGCGGCGGCCGGCGTGCCGCCCGGCGCCGCCGCGATGCCGCCCGGGATGACGCGAAGCTGTTCCTTCATGGCGCCGCCTTCGCGCCCGAATGCGGCGATTTCGCGGCGCCGGCCGGCCGCGTCTGCGTGCTGTCGGGAATGATCAGCCCCTCGACCCGTTGCCCCGGGCGGGAGACCAGCGTCGCGATGCCGGTCTTCATGTTGATCCGCGCGGTCTGGCCGGCGAGTTCGTTGGGGCCGTGGGTGATGTGCACATTGCCGGTCAGCACCGCGATGCCGCTCGCCGGATGATAGACGCCGTGATCGCCGGTCGCGACGTCGCTTTGCGTGGTCACCACCACATGCCCCTCCGCCACCACCTTGCGCAGCTTGCTGGCGTCGGTCTGCGCGGCTGAGGGTGGCGCCCCGGCAGCGGACGGGGCGCCGGCCGCTGCCGGGGCGGCGGGCGCGAAATAGCCGGTCAGCCGATCGGCGGTGACCGTGCGGCCATCCTTGCCCACCACCCTGGCATCCCCGATGGCGACCGCCTTGCGCGCGTCGGACCAGTATTGCAGGGCGCGGCTCGCGGTGACGGTCTCGCTCGGCGTCACCAGCCTGAGCCCGTGGCCGGTCAGCACCAGCTCGTGCCGGCTCATGTGATAGACCGCGCGATCGCCGAAAGCCTGCTCCGTCGCGGTGAAGATGTGAACATGGCCGACCGCCTCCAGCCGGGTGATCTGCGAGGCGCCCGAATCGAGCCCGGCGAGGCCGGTAGCCGGCGTGCCTTGGGGCGCCGCCGCCGGCTTGCCGCCGCCCGCCGGGGCCGGGCTGTACTGCGCGACGAGCTGGTCGGCCGTCACCGTCACCGTGCCGCGCACCGCCTTGGCCTTGCCGCTGGCGGTGACGATCCGCGTCTTCTGGTTCCACGCGATGCCGTTCTGCGCGGTGATGTCGATCGGCGTCGGCTGGCCGCCGGTCGCGCCGAAGCCGAGCGACTGCGCGGCGGCCGCGCCGGGCAGGGCGACGAGAACGAGCAGCGCCGCGGCGCGCCGGGCCTGCACGATCATGAGCCGCTTCCGTCCTGTCCGGGAGGTGATGAAAGATTCGCCTGGTCGAGCACGAGGTGCGAGGGGCCGCTGAAGGTCACGGTCTGGCCGTGATTGCGGGCGACGAAGCCATCCGCCGCGGTCAGCGTGCCGAACGGACCATAGGCGGAAACCGGCGTCTTGCCGGTGGCGACGCCGGCCTTGATGTCGATCGTGGCACGGCGCGTGCGCATGGTGGTGCCGTCGGCGCGATAGAGCGTGACCTTGCCGGCAAGGTCGAGACGCTGGGATTTCTGGTGATAGACGCCGCTCTTCGCGTCGAGCATGAACCACGAGCCGCTGCGGGTCGTGATGTCGCCTTTCGGCCGGTCGAGGTCGAGCCGGTCGCCCCCGCTCTGGACCGCGTGGCGGGCGGTGATGGTGAATTTCTCGCCCCGCGCGTCGATGCCGCGATATTGCGCGCCGGTCAGCCGCGACAGCGCGGCGGCGCTGCCGCCCGGCAGCTCGCGATAGGTGATGCGGCCGAACCGCGCGCCGCTGCGCAGGCCCGGAAAGATGACGATGGCGACGAGCAGGATGGCGGCGAGCGCCGGCAGGATGACCTTCGCGGCGGCGACGATGCGGCGCTGCCGGCCAAGGGCGGCGCGCTGGCGATCGCGCGAGGCGGTGAGGGTGGCGAACAACCCCTCGGACCGCCCGCGCATCCCGCCGCGCGGCCGCGACGCGCCGGGCCGGTCCGGCGTGCGCGCCGCGTTCACGCGACACCCGCCCGCAACAGGTCGTGCATGTGGACGATGCCGAGCACCCGGCGCGCGCCATCCACCACGAACAGCGACATCACCCGGGGGGTCAGCGCCGTCATGTCGTGCAGCGCCTCCTCGGCGAGCCGGTCCGGCCCGATCACCCGCGGGCTGGTGGTCATCACCTGGCCGACCTCGCGCGCCAGCAGGTCGGGCGCCATCGCGCGGCGCAGGTCGCCATCGGTCACCACGCCGAGCAGATGGCCCTCGCCGTCGACGACGCCGAGGCAGCCGAAATGCTTCGCGGTGATCAGCAGGATCGCCTGGTCCATCCGCGTGCCCGGCGCGGCGAGCGGCACCTCGTCGCCCTCATGCATCAGGTCGCGCACCCGCCGCAGCCGGGCGCCGAGCTTGCCGCCGGGGTGGAACAGGCCGAAATCGGCGGCGGTGAAGCCGCGGCGGGCGAGCAGCGCGACGGCGATGGCGTCGCCGAGCGCCATCTGCATCGTCGTGCTGGTGGTCGGCGCCATGCCGATCGGCCCGGCCTCGGGGGCGGTGGGCAGCAGCAGCACGAGATCGGCGGCGCGCGCCAGCGTGCTCGCGGCGCGGCTGGTGATCGCGATCAGCGGCAGCGCGAAGCGGCGGACATGCGAGACGATGTCGGCAAGCTCCGCGGCCTCCCCGGAATTGGACAGCGCGATGACCGCATCCCCCGGCACGATCATGCCGAGATCGCCGTGGCTCGCCTCGGCGGGGTGAACGAACAGCGCCGGCGTGCCGGTGGAGGCGAGGGTGGCGGTGATCTTGCGGGCGACATGCCCCGACTTGCCCATGCCGGTAACGACGACGCGGCCGCCGATCCCGGCCAGCAGCCCGATCGCCGCGGCGAAGGTCTCGCCCAGCGTGCCGGCCAGCGCGGTCAGCGCCGCGGCTTCGGTGGCCAGCACGTCGCGCGCGATGGCGAGGTCGGCGGCTTCATCCGGGGCGGGCGCGGCATCGTCGCGGGAGGGGGCAACAGGCATGGTCTGTCCGCTCGTCATGGTCCTGTATGGGACGATGCGCCGCGCCGGGTCAACACGATCGCGCGCGACGCGGCGCGGCTGTCAGCGATGGCTGAAAATGTCCGGCTCCTCGAAGCCGAGCAGGTCAAGCTTCGCGCGCGCCGGCAGGAACCGGTAGCACGCCTCGGCCAGCTCCCGCCGTCCCTCGCGCACCAGCAGCGCTTCCAGCCGGGCCCAGATCGCGTGCAGATGCAGCACGTCCGACGCCGCATAGGCGCATTGCTCCGGCGTGAGGTCGGCGGCGCCCCAGTCGCTGGTCTGCTGCTGCTTCGAAATCTCGATGCCGGCGAGATCGCGGCAGAGATCCTTCAGCCCGTGCCGGTCGGTATAGGTGCGGACCAGCTTCGAGGCGATCTTGGTGCAGACCACCGGCGCGGTCGTCACGCCGAGCGCGTGATACAGCATCGCGAGGTCGAACCGGGCGAAGTGGAACAGCTTGGTCACGCCGGACTGTTCGAGCAGGCGCTTCAGATTCGGGCAATCGGCGCCGCGCCCGCCGAGCGATGGCGGGATGATCTGCACGAGATGCGCGGTATTGTCGCCGGCCGAGAGCTGGACGAGGCAGAGCCGATCGCGCCGCGGATCGAGCCCCATCGTCTCGGTGTCGACCGCGACGACCGGGCCCAGATCGAGCCCGTCCGGCAGGTCGTGACGATGGATATGGATGGTGGCGCCGGCGGCAAACTGGGTCTGGCTCATCGGCCCATCACGATCCCGCAAGCGGGAGATTGAGAGTTGGTGCCCAGGAGAAGACTCGAACTTCCACAGCCTTGCGGCCACAGGTACCTGAAACCTGCGCGTCTACCATTCCGCCACCTGGGCAAGGGGGCTGCGAACCGCGCCACCCGGCGCGCTTCGGTGGAGGGGCAATAGCGAAGCGGCGCCCCGCCGTCAATCCGCCTTCGCGCGTGAGGCGGTTGTCTTGCGCGGGCCAGTCATGCGAACAGAAGGCGCCCAGTGAAAAGGAGTTCTTCATGGCATCGCGCAAGGTTGCAACGGTTTTCGGCGCTTCCGGCTTCATCGGCCGCCATGTCGTGAAACGCCTGGCCGCCGCCGGCTGGGTCGTCCGTGCCGCGATGCGCGATACCGAGGCCGGCGCCTTTCTCCGCCCGCTGGGCGATGTCGGCCAGGTCGTGCCGCTGCACGCGCCGCTCGACAACGAGGCAGCGCTGCGCCGCGCGATCGAGGGGGCGGCGTGCGTGGTCAATCTCGTCGGCATCCTGGCCGAGCGGCATCGCGGCGATTTCGACCGCGTGCAGCACCAGGGCGCCGCGCGGATCGCCCGGCTCGCGCAGGAGTCCGGGGTGAGCGCGCTGGTCCAGGTCTCGGCGATCGGCGCCGATCCGAAGGCGGCGAGCCTGTATGCGCGCAGCAAGGGCATGGGCGAGGCGGCGGTGCGGGCGGCGTTTCCGGCGGCGACGATCCTGCGCCCCTCCATCGTCTTCGGCCCGGGCGATGGATTCTTCGGCCGCTTCGGCGCGATGGCGGCGCAGCTTCCCGTCCTGCCGGTGATCGAGGGCGAGACGAAATTCCAGCCCGTCTATGTCGGCGACGTCGCCGCCGCGGTGATGGCCGCGATCGAGCGTCCCGAACTCGCCGGGGCGACCTATGAGCTGGGCGGGCCCGAGATCCGCAGCTTCCGCGACCTGCTCTCCTATATCAACGCCGAGACCGGCCATCACCGCGTCCTCATCGGCGTGCCGCGCTGGGCGGCCTGGCTACAGGCCTCGGTGCTCCAGCACCTGCCCGGCCGGCTGCTGACGACCGACCAGCTCCTCTTGCTCCGGCGCGACAATGTCGTGGCGCGGAACGCCCGCACCCTCGCCGACATGGGCATCGTGCCGACGCCGATCGACCTCGTCGTGCCCGCCTTGCTGCGGCGGTTCCGGCAGGGCGGCGGCCGGCCAACGGGCGGCGAGGCGTGATAGGTCACGAATGAGACATAAATTTTCGGGATAAACACCGACCGAAATCCGCGCAGGGCAGATAATCGCGATTATACGGCAACTATGCTGTCATAATATCAAAAAATTGCTGGCCTTCTCCGTTCCGCTGCGCTAGGGACACCGTGAAACAGCCATCCACGGAACGGAGTTGTGCCGATGACCGAGCACATGCAGCAATTCGTGCGTCTTGCGCAGCAGCCGCCGGAAAAGCGCGCGGCCGTCGAGCGCCGCGAGGATTTCGGCGAGATCTATCGCGATTTCGACCCGAAGGACGCCGCGGCCCAGGCCAGCCGGTGCAGCCAGTGCGGGATTCCGTTCTGCCAGGTGCATTGCCCGCTGGGGAACAACATCCCCGACTGGCTGAAACTCTCGGCCGAGGGCCGGCTGGAGGAAGCCTACGAGATTTCCGCCGCCACCAACACCTTCCCCGAAATCTGCGGCCGCATCTGCCCGCAGGACCGGCTGTGCGAGGGCAACTGCGTCATCGAGAAGGGGTTCGAGAGCGTCACCATCGGCGCGGTCGAGCGCTACATCACCGACACCGCCTTCGAGAATGGCTGGGTCCGGCCGATCCGCCCGCGGCGCGAGCGCGCGCAGAGTGTCGGCATCATCGGCGCCGGCCCGGCCGGCCTCGCCGCCGCCGAGGCGCTGCGGCGCAAGGGATACCAGGTGCATGTCCATGACCGGCACGACCGGGTGGGCGGGCTGCTGATCTACGGCATTCCCGGCTTCAAGCTGGAGAAGGAGATCGTCGCCCGCCGGCGCGCCTGGCTCGAGGAGGGCGGCATCCACTTCCACCTGAACGAGGATATCGGCGGCGCCGTCAGCTTCGCCGGGCTGCGCGCGCGCTACGACGCGGTGCTGGTCGCCACCGGCGTCTACAAGGCGCGCGAGATCGACGTGCCGGGCACCGGGCTCGATGGCGTGGTCCCGGCGCTCGACTATCTCATCGCCTCGAACCGCAAGGGGCTGGGCGATGCGGTGCCGGCCTACGATTCGGGCGAACTGAACGCCGCCGGCAAGCGCGTCGTCGTCATCGGCGGCGGCGACACGGCGATGGACTGTGTCCGCACCGCCATCCGCCAGGACGCCGCCGCCGTCACCTGCCTCTACCGGCGCGACCGCGCCAACATGCCCGGCTCGGCGCGCGAGGTCGCGAACGCGATCGATGAAGGTGTCGAGTTCACCTGGCTCTCCGCGCCGGAAGCCTTTGTTGGCGCCGGGCGGGTGAACGCGGTCAAGGCGGTGCGGATGCATCTCGGCCTCGCCGATGCCTCCGGGCGGCAGACCGTCGAGCCGATCGCGGGTTCGGACTTCACCATCGAGGCCGATCTCGTCATCAAGGCGCTCGGCTTCGACCCCGAGGATCTGCCCGGCGCGTTCAACGAGCCCGGCCTCGCGCTCACCCGCTGGGGCACGCTCAAGGTCGATTCGAAGAGCTTCATGACCGCGCTGCCCGGCGTGTTCGCCGCCGGCGACATCGTCCGCGGCGCCAGCCTCGTCGTCTGGGCGATCAAGGACGGCCGCGATGCCGCCGACGCCATGCACGCCTATCTCGAAACCGCCGCCGCGCGCCCCGACGGCGCGCTCGCCACCGCCGCGCGCCTCGACGGCGCGCTGACCTCCGCCGCGGAGTGATGACCATGAACCACGAAACCGCCCCCGAATTTCTCGCCGCCTGGCAGCGCAACACCATATCCCTCGCCGGCAGCTACGATCCCGCGCAGGAGCACGACGCCTGCGGCGTCGGCCTGATCGCGGCCCTCGATGGCCGCAAGCGGCGCGATGTCGTCGTCGCCGGCATCGATGCGCTGAAGGCCGTGTGGCATCGCGGCGCGGTCGACGCCGATGGCAAGACCGGCGACGGCGCCGGCATCCATGTCGAGATCCCGCAGGATTTCTTCACCGACGCGGTGGAGCGCGGCGGCGACCGCATGCGCCGCGGCCCGATCGCGGTCGGCATGGTCTTCCTGCCCAAGACCGATCTCGGCGCGCAGGAGCGCTGCCGGCAGATCGTCGAGACCGAGATCCTGAATTTCGGCTACCGCATCTATGGCTGGCGCCAGGTGCCGATCGACGTGTCCTGCATCGGCGAAAAGGCGAACGCCACCCGCCCCGAGATCGAGCAGATCATGGTGTGGAACGCGCTCGGCAAGTCGGAGGAGGAGTATGAGCGCGACCTCTACGTGATCCGCCGGCGGATCGAGAAGGAAGCCATCGCGGCGCAAATCCCCGAGCTGTACATCTGCTCGCTCTCCTGCCGCTCGATCATCTACAAGGGCATGTTCCTCGCCGAGAGCCTGACCGAATTCTACCCCGACCTGCTCGACGAGCGCTTCGTCTCGCGCTTCGCGATCTATCATCAGCGCTATTCCACCAACACCTTCCCGACCTGGCGGCTGGCCCAGCCCTTCCGCACCCTCGCGCATAACGGCGAGATCAACACGCTGGCCGGCAACGTGAACTGGATGAAGAGCCACGAAACCCGCCTCGCCGCCGGCGCGCTCGACGCGTATCTCGGCGACATCAAGCCGGTGATCCAGGCCGGCAGTTCCGACACCGCGACGCTCGATGCCGTCTTCGAACTCCTCGTTCACGGCGGCCGCGACGCGATGATGGCGAAAACGCTGATGATCCCGCCCTCGATCGGCGCCGATGCCACGATGAAGGCCGAGCACCGCAACCTCATCAGCTATTGCAACGCGGTGATGGAACCGTGGGACGGTCCGGCCGCGATCACCGCGACGGATGGCCGCTTCGTCATCGCCGGTCTCGACCGCAACGGGCTGCGCCCGCTGCGCTTCACCCGCACCAGCGACGGCCTGCTGATCGTCGGGTCGGAAACCGGCATGGTCAAGCGCGAGGAGGCGGACATCGTCGAGCGCGGCCGCGTCGGGCCGGGCGAGACCATCGCGGTCGATCTCGCCGATGGCCGCTTCTACCATCACGCCGAGCTGATGGACGATCTCGCCGCCCGGCAGGATTTCGGCGCCTGGACCGCCGGCATCAAGGTGATCGACCATATCGTGAAAACCGATGCGCCGGAGCCGGTCCTTTTCGAAGGCGAGGCGCTGCGCCGCCGCCAGCTCGGCGTCGGCTACACGCTGGAGGAACTCGAACTCATCCTCCACCCGATGGTCGAGGACGCCAACGAGGCGACCGGCTCGATGGGCGACGACACCCCGATCGCCGTGCTGTCGGAGCGTTATCGCGGCTTGCATCACTATTTCCGCCAGAGCTTCAGCCAGGTCACCAACCCCGCGATCGACAGCCTGCGCGAAAGCCGCGTGATGTCGCTCAAGACCCGGCTCGGCAATCTCGGCAACGTGCTCGACGAGGATTCCAGCCAGTGCGATCTGTTGCAGCTGGAAAGCCCGGTCCTCTCGACCGCCGAGTTCGACGCGATGCGCCGCACGATGGGCGACAATGCCTGCGTGGTGAACTGCACCTTCCCGGTCGCCGATGGCGAGGGCGGGCTGCGCGCCGCGATCGAGCGCATCCGCCGCGAGGCCGAGGAAGGGGTTCGCGCCGGCTGCACCCATGTCATCCTCACTGACGAAACGTTCGATGAGGCGCACGCGCCGATCCCGATGATCCTCGCCACCGGCGCCGTGCACACCCATCTCGTCCGCCAGTCGCTGCGCACCTTCACCAGCCTCAACGTGCGCGCCGCCGAATGCATGGACGTGCATTATTTCGCCGTGCTGATCGGCGTGGGGGCGACCACGATCAACGCCTATCTCGCGCAGGAAAGCATCGCCGACCGGCATCGCCGCGGCCTGTTCGGGTCGATCAGCCTGAAGGAGTGCATCGGCCGCTACAAGAAGGCGGTGAACAAGGGGCTGCTCAAGGTGATGTCGAAGCTCGGCATCTCGGTGATCTCGTCCTATCGCGGCGGCTACAATTTCGAGGCGATCGGCCTGTCCCGCGCGCTGGTCGCGGAATTCTTCCCCGGCATGCCCTCGCGGATTTCCGGCATCGGCCTGCCCGGCATCGCCCACAAGATGCTGGAACTGCACCGCACCGCCTGGGATGCGGATGCCGTGACCCTGCCGGTCGGCGGCGTCTATCGCCTGCGCCGCAAGGGCGAGACCCACGCCTTCGACGGCCAGATGGTCCACATGCTGCAAACCGCGGTCGCGACCGACAGTTTCACGCTGTATCGGAAATATGCCGATGCGGTGAACGCGCAGCCGCCGGTGGCGCTGCGCGACCTGCTCGATTTCCGCAGCGAGGGGATGACGCCGATCCCGGTGGACGAGGTCGAGAGCATCACCGAAATCCGCAAGCGGCTCGTCGCACCCGGCATCTCGCTCGGCGCGCTCAGCCCCGAGGCGCACGAGACGCTGTCGATCGCGATGAACCGCATCGGCGCGCGCTCGGATTCGGGCGAGGGCGGCGAGGACGCGGCACGCGCAACACCGCGGCCGAACGGCGATAACGCCTCGTCAGCGATCAAGCAGATCGCCTCGGGCCGCTTCGGCGTGACCGCCGAATATCTGAACAACTGCCGCGAGATCGAGATCAAGGTGGCCCAGGGTGCGAAGCCCGGCGAGGGCGGCCAGCTCCCCGGCTTCAAGGTCACCGAGCTGATCGCCAAGCTCCGGCATTCGACGCCGGGGGTGATGCTGATCAGCCCGCCGCCGCATCACGACATCTATTCGATCGAGGATCTCGCCCAGCTGATCTACGATCTCAAGCAGATCAACCCGCAGGCGACGGTGTGCGTGAAGCTGGTCTCGCGCTCGGGCATCGGCACCATCGCCGCCGGCGTGGCCAAGGCGAAGGCGGACGCGATCCTGATCTCCGGCCATTCCGGCGGCACCGGCGCTTCCCCGCAGACCTCGATCAAATATGCCGGCCTGCCCTGGGAGATGGGCCTGTCGGAAACGCATCAGGTGCTGATGCTGAACCGGCTGCGTCACATGGTGAAGCTGCGCACCGACGGCGGCATCAAGACCGGGCGCGACGTGGTGATCGCGGCCATGCTCGGTGCCGAGGAATTCGGCATCGGCACCGCCTCGCTGGTGGCGATGGGCTGCATCATGGTCCGCCAGTGCCATTCCAACACCTGCCCGGTCGGCGTCTGCACGCAGGACGAGGCGTTGCGCGCGAAGTTCGAGGGCACGCCGGAGAAGGTGATCAACCTGTTCTCCTTCATCGCCGAGGATGTGCGACACATCCTCGCCTCGCTCGGCGTGCGCCGCCTAGAGGACGTGATCGGCCGCACCGACTACCTGCACCAGATCTCGCGCGGCTCGGAGATTCTCGACGATCTCGATCTCAACGCGCTGCTTGCCCAGGCCGACCCCGGCCCCTATGCGCGCTTCTGCACTTTGCAGGGCCGCAACGAGGTGCCGGAGACGCTGGATGCGCAGATGATCGAGGATGCGACGCCGTTCTTCGAGCGCGGCGAGAAGATGCAGCTGCAATACGGCATCCGCAACACCCATCGCGCGATCGGCACCAAGTTCTCCGGGCAGATCGTCCGGCGCAAGCGCGGCGCCGATCTGCAGGCCGACCACGTCACCGTGCGGCTGCGCGGGGCTGCGGGCCAGTCGCTCGGCGCCTTCGCCGTGCGCGGACTCAAGCTCGAGGTCTTCGGCGATGCCAACGACTATGTCGGCAAGGGCCTGTCGGGTGCGACCATCGTGGTGCGCCCGGCGCCGTCCTCGCCGCTCGTCAGCCAGGACAACACGATCATCGGCAATACCTGCCTCTATGGCGCGACCTCGGGCCGGCTGTTCGCCGCCGGCCAGGCCGGCGAGCGCTTCGCGGTGCGCAATTCCGGCGCCATTGCGGTTGTCGAGGGCGCGGGGTCGAACGCCTGCGAATACATGACCGGCGGGACGGTCGTGATACTCGGCCCGGTGGGCGACAATTTCGGCGCCGGCTTCACCGGCGGCATCGCCTTCGTCTACGATCCGGATGGTGATTTCGAGATGCGGATCAACCCGGACACGCTGCTCTGGAACCGTGTGACGGAATCCTACTGGGCGCAGCATCTGCGCGACCTCGTCACCGAGCACGCGCGCGAGACGCAGAGTCTCTACGCCGAGCGCCTGCTCAACGAGTGGGAGCGCACGCTGGCGCGGGTCTGGATGGTGGTGCCGCGCGACTATGCGCGCTTCCTGCCGGTGCCGATGACGGCGCCGGCGGCGGCGAAAATTCCGGCCGAGTAACCGGCCGGACTCGCTTCACTCAGCCGAGATGCGCTGCGGCGAATTGCCGCAGCGCCCGGTAGCGGTGGCTGATCGCCGATTTTTCGGCCTTGCCCAGCTCGGCGAAGCTGCGCGTCTCGCCGAGCGGCACGAAAACCGGGTCATAGCCGAACCCGCCATCCCCGCGCGGCGCGGGGGCGATCCGCCCGCGGCACCAGCCGAGATAGGTGAAGGTCCGCCCTTCGGGTGTGGCGAGGCAGATCGCGGCGGCGAAGGCGGCGCGGTCGTCCGCCCGGCTCGCCGCGACGATCTTCGCCATCGCCGCCGCATAGCCGCCGGCCTCCTGCGCGAAGCGCGCCGAGCGCACCCCGGGCGCGCCGGCCATCGCCGCCACCTCCAGCCCCGAATCATCCGCGATCGCCGGCAGCCCGCTCGCCGCCGCCGCCGCCAGCGCCTTGATCCGCGCATTGCCGGCGAAATCCGGCGCGTCCTCCACCGGCTCAGCCAGGCCGAGCGCGCCGGAGGATGCGCAGTCGAGCCCGTGCGGGGCGAGCAGCAGGGCGAACTCGGCGAGCTTGCCGGCATTGTGGGTGGCGATCACCACACGCTGGCCGCGTTCGAGCCGCATCGCTGCCTCAGGCCGCATCGAGCGCCGCGCGCTGGGCCGCGAACAGTTCCGCCGTGCCCTTGCGGGCAAGGCCGAGCAGGGTGCCGAAGGTTGCCTCCTCGAAGGTCGCGCGCTCGGCGGTCGCCTGAATCTCGACGATGCCGCCCGTGCCGGTGAGCACGAAATTGGCGTCCGCCTCGGCATTGGAATCCTCGGCGTAATCGAGGTCGAGCACCGGCGCGCCCTCGAACACGCCGCAGGACACCGCCGCGACCTGGCCGATCAGCGGGTCGGTCGCGATCACGTTCGCCTTGCGCAGCGTGCGGATCGCGAGCGCGAGCGCGACCCAGGCGCCGGTGATCGCGGCACAGCGCGTGCCGCCATCGGCGTTCAGCACGTCGCAATCGAGGGTGATGGTCATCTCGCCCAGCGCCGTGCGGTCGATCACCGCGCGCAGCGAGCGGCCGATCAGGCGCTGGATTTCCTGCGTCCGGCCGGATTGCTTGCCGCGCGCCGCCTCGCGGTCGCCGCGGGTGTGGGTCGCGCGCGGCAGCATGCCATATTCCGCCGTCACCCAGCCCTGGCCGGCGCCGCGCAGAAAGCCCGGCACCCTTCCTTCCACGCTCGCCGCGCACAGCACCTCGGTGCCGCCCATGCGGATCAGCGCCGAGCCCTCGGCGTGGCGCGAGAACCCGGTGACGATCTCCACCTGGCGCAGCGCATCGGCCTTGCGGCCGCTCGGTCTCTTGATGTCGGGCATGAAGCCTCTCCTGTCGGCTGAAAAACGTGTCGCTTGATTTTCGCCCCGCGATACCCGACTCTGGCGCCATGGACCAGACATCCAAGCGTTCTTCCGCCCGCGCCGGCCGGCCGAAGCCGGCGGGCGGGGCTGTGCGGCTGCCGCCGGGGCTCGATGAGCGCTCCGCCGCGGTGCTGCGCGAAATCGTCGAACAATATGTCGAAACCGGCGAGCCGGTGGGCAGCCGCACGCTCTCCCGCCTGCTGCCGATGGGCCTGTCCCCGGCGACGATCCGCAACGTGATGGCGGATCTGACCGATGCCGGGCTGCTGTTCTCGCCGCATATCTCGGCCGGACGGCTGCCGACCGAGCGGGGCCTGCGCCTCTTCGTCGACGGCTTGCTGCATTTCGGCGAATTGTCGGACGAGGAGCGCGAGCGGATCGAGGCGGCGCTCGCCCAGTCCGGCCGCTCGATCCAGGACACGCTGACCGAGGCCTCCGCCCTGCTCTCGGGCCTGTCGCAAGCGGCGGGCATCGTGCTGGCGCCGAAATCGGAAGGGGCGGTCAAGCACATCGAATTCGTGCCGCTGAGTTCCGGCCGCGCTCTCGTCGTGCTCGTCTCGGCGGATGGCCAGGTCGAGAACCGGGTGATCGAAACGCCGCCCGGCGTGCCGCCCTCGGCGCTGCAGGAGGCGAGCAACTACCTCAACGCCCAGCTCTCCGGCCTCTCGCTCGGCGAACTCCGCGTTCGCGTGGCGGACGACATGAGGGCGGACCGTTCGGCGCTGGACGATCTCGCCGCCGGCATCGTCGAGGCCGGGCTTGCGACCTGGTCGGCCGAGGGCAGGGGCGGCTCGCTGATCGTGCGCGGCCAGGCGCGGCTGCTCGCCGATGTCGACCAGCTTGAGAAACTCGCCTCCGTCCAGCAGCTCTTCGAGCGGCTGGAGGCGCAGGAGACGATGCTGAAACTGCTCGATCTCGCCGAGCGGTCGGAAGGCGTGCGCATCTTCATCGGCGCCGAAAGCGGCCTGTTCGGCGCCTCCGGCATGTCGATGGTGGTCGCCCCGGCGCGCTCGCGCGACGATCGCATCGTGGGTGCGATCGGCGTGATCGGGCCGACGCGGATCAATTACGGGCGTATCATCCCCGTGGTCGACTACACCGCGCGGGTGATCGGGAGGCTGCTCGGATGAGGCGCATGAAGGATCGGCCGGCGCGCGCCGGATTGAAAAAAAATCTCGCTTCGTCGCTGCTGATCCTCGCTCTAGCCCTGGCTCTGGCGCCGGCTGTGGCGCAGGCCGCGCCCCGCGTCATCCCCGTGCGCGATGCCCGCGCGGTCTACCGGGTGAGCCAGCCCGGCCGCCCCGACCAGACATGGTCCGTGCGGTTCGATGCGGCCGCTGGCCTGGTGCGGGCGACCAGCCTGTCCGGCACGCCAATGCCGATGACCGTCCTGCTCGACCTTCACGATGGGCGGGCCCAGCTCGTTCTGGCCCAGATGCACGCGCTGGTGAACGTTCCCGGCCTCGCCGGCGCCATGGCGCGGGTGATGGCGATGCGGGGTGCGCATTTCACCCCGCTCGGCCCGGCAACCATCGCCGGAATGCGCTGCACCCGCTACCTCGTCTTGCGGCGCAACGCCTCGGGCACCGCCTGCCTGACGCCGGATGGCTTCGCCCTCGCCGCCTCCGGCGGCGACCCGCACGGGCGGGTGAACGTGCAGGCGCTTTCGCTTCATGTCGGCCCGCAGCCGCCGGCCGATTTCGTGCCGCCCACCGGATATTCCGAGGTCACCCTGCCACCGCAGATGCTGGCGGGGTTGCTCGGACGATAAGATTCGATAGCCTCGCCTGTCATTTTCAATATTCATTTTAAAAAATGTTTGATCCGACATGTCGAAACATGAATTTTCTGTCGTCGCCTGCGCGCGCTGGGAGTCGCCCTACATCGTCGAGTGGCTGAACTACTACCGCGCGATCGGCTTCGATCACGTCTTCCTGTACTGCAACGACGACGATCCTCGCGAATTGTATGGCCGCTGCCTGCCCTTCGTCCTGGGGCCCGCCCCATTCGTCACCTTCCGCCATTATCCCGTGCAGGGCGAACAATTGCGGATGTACGGCCATTTCCTGTTGAACGACCGTGACTCGACCGAATGGGTCGGCTTCTTCGATATCGATGAATTTCTCCGCCTGCCGCCGGGCCAGACGATCGGCGAGTTTGTCGGCGGCATGCGCGCGCCGGCGGAGTGCATCCTGTTCAACTGGATCTTTTTCGGGCCGAACGGGCACCGGAGCAAGCCTGGAGACAGTATTCTCGGCGACTACACCTTTCGCCAGAAGATCATCCACCCGTTCACCAAATATGTCGCCCGGTCGCACATATTGACGGGGCCGCGCCTGCACGACGTCTCGAAGGGGAACGGCTTCTGGCACTGTCCGATCGGCCATGTCGATCGCCCGATCCGCGCCGTGAACGCGATCGGCGAAGACATGTCGCGCTATTATGACGGGTTTCCCGAAGCCTCCGCGGCATTCGCCAACGACCCCGGCCGCAGCGCTGGCTTGCTGGCCACGGCGATGGTCCATCACTACGCGTTCCGCACGGAAACCGCCTTTGTCGAGCGGGCGCGGCGCGGGCTCGGCGGCGCCTTCGGCGATCAGACCATCTGGAGCGACCTTGCGTCCGGCGACCGGTTCGCGTCCTTTCTGGCCGGGCTGCACGAGGTCGAGGATCGCTCGCTCGCGACGTTCTGGCCGGACCGGCTCGAACATGCCCTCGCCGCGACCATTCCGGTGTCCGGCCAGGCCGGCCTGCCGGCGAGCCGGGGAATGGTCGCGACCCAAAGCTCGATTTCGGCGTGGTCGGTCGGGGCGTCCCCCGAATCCGACGCTATCCGCGCGCTGAACGGCGTGATCGATGGTCGCGGCAAATTCCACACCGATCTCGAAGACGCCCCGTGGTGGCGGGTCGATCTCGGCGCCGTCCACGGCATCCGCGAGATCAGGCTGTTCAACCGCATGGACCATCCCGCCGTCCCCGCCCGGGCGAACCGCCTCGCCATCGATATCGGCTTTGATCCCGGGACTCTCTTCGAGGTGTTCCGCCGCGACAGCGAGGTGCCGTTCGGCGGCGCCGACGGCCACCCGCTCGTCTTCACCCCGTCAATACCCATCCCCGGCCGCTTCGTGCGGGTCCGTCTGCTGGAGAGAAACTATCTGCATCTCGATCAGGTGGAAATTTATGGTGAGGGGCTGTCGCTGGTCTCCGGCGCCTGAAATCGAGAGGATCACACGACCATGGCGGATACCCGGCGTCACCGGAGTTCCGGCGCGCGCGATGGACCGGGACGCGGGAGGGTTGGCCCCGACAATCCGCTGGTGACCGGGCGGGCAGGCCCGGCGTCTGCCGTTCCGGAAACAACCCTTGCCATCAGCCCGGCTTTGCGCCATTGAGAAAGAATCAATGGGTTGATCCGCGGTGCAACAACCGCGTGGTCCCTTATCCACTGATAGAAAGGCGCCGGCAGGGCCGCGATCGCGGGCCGTAACGCGCCGAACCGACTCGGTCGGGGAGCGGACACGCCGCTTCCGGCCCACGAGACAAGGACCGATGACCGCGCTTTCCGTCGCACAATTCTCAAGCAGCGCCTCTCCTACCGGCGCTTCCAGCGGCCAGCGCACCAGTCCTTGACCATGTTTCGAACAACCTTGCGCCAACATCCGCGCCCGCAGGCAGTCGACCCCACGGTCCCGCCGCCGGCGCGCAGGAGTTTTTCCCCCTATGACCAAGACCATGCTCATCGACGCCAGCCACGCGGAGGAAACCCGCGTGGTGGTGTTGGACAACAACCGCCTCGATGACTTCGATATCGAAACCGCCGACAAGAAACAGATCAAGGGCAATATCTATCTTGCCAAGGTCATTCGCGTAGAGCCCAGCCTCCAGGCCGCCTTCGTCGAATATGGCGGCAACCGCCACGGGTTTCTCGCCTTCGCCGAAATCCATCCCGATTATTACCAGATCCCCATAGCCGACCGGCAGAAGCTGCTCGAACTCGAGGCCGAGGAGGCGCGCCGCCGCGTCGAGGCCGAAGAGGCCGAGGATGCGCGGGAAGCGGCGCTCGAAACCGGCCGTCCGCCCCAGGTGACCGAAATCCCGATCGCCGATGCGCCCCCCGCCGCGGGCGCGGAGGCCGAAACCACCGCCGCCGAACCTGCCGAGGCGCCGCAGCCCCGCCACATGGCCGAGGATGCGCCCGAGGGCGAGGCGCAGACCGCCGAGCCGGCCGAAGCATCGGAGAGCGCCGCCGCGCCGGCGGAAGCCCCCGAGCAGATCGGCGGCGATGACGGCGTCGATGGCGCCGAAGAGGCGCGGGAACGCCGGCGCGCCCGCGCCCTGCGCTCCTACAAGATCCAGGAAGTGATCCACCGCCGCCAGATCATCCTGGTGCAGGTGGTGAAGGAGGAGCGCGGCTCGAAGGGCGCCGCGCTGACCACCTATATCTCGCTGGCCGGCCGCTTCTCCGTGCTGATGCCGAATTCGCCCAATGGCGGCGGCGTGTCGCGCAAGATCACCTCGCTGGCGGATCGCCGGCGGCTCAAGGAGGCGGTGTCCGAGCTGGACATCCCCCAGGGCATGGGCATGATCGTCCGCACCGCCGGCGCGAACCGGCCCAAGCCCGAAATCAAGCGCGACGGCGAATATCTCCTCCGCCTGTGGGACGACATCCGCGAGCGCACCCTGGCCTCGATCGCGCCGGCGCTGGTGTATGAGGAAGCCTCGCTGATCAAGCGGACCATCCGCGACGTCTATACCCGCGATGTCGACCAGGTGCTGATCGAGGGCGAGGACGGGTTCCGCTCCGCGCGCGACTTCATGCGGATGCTGATGCCGACGCATGTGAAGAAGGTCCAGCAATGGAGCGAGCGCCAGCCGCTGTTCGCCAAGCACAATGTCGAGCAGATGCTCGACCACATGTTCCAGCCGACGGTGCAGCTGAAATCGGGCGGCTATCTGGTCATCAACCAGACCGAGGCGCTGGTCGCGATCGATGTGAACTCCGGGCGGTCGACGCGCGAGCGCAATATCGAGGATACCGCGCTGCGCACCAATCTGGAGGCCGCCGATGAGGTGGCGCGGCAGTTGCGCCTGCGCGACCTCGCCGGGCTGATCGTCGTCGATTTCATCGACATGGAGACCCGCAAGCACAACGCGATGGTCGAGCGCCGGCTGAAGGACGCGCTGAAGAACGACCGCGCGCGCATCCAGGTCGGCAGCATCAGCCATTTCGGCCTGCTGGAAATGAGCCGCCAGCGGCTCCGCCCGTCTCTGGCCGAGACCATGCTGATTCCCTGCCCGCATTGCCAGGGTGTCGGCCATGTCCGCAGCACCGCGAGCACGGCGCTGGCCGTGCTGCGCGCGATCGAGGACGAGGCCGCCGGCCGCGCCGCCGAGCTGCTGGTGCATCTGACGCCGGATGTGGCGCTCTACATCTTCAACCACAAGCGCGCCCAGCTCGCCGCCATCGAGGCGCGCTTTGGCCTGCAGGTCGCCTTCGTGGCCGATGGCACGGTGCCCGCCACCTTCAAGATCGAGAAGGTGAAGACCCATGCCGCATCGCGGCCGCAGGAAGCGCCGGCTGCGGCGCCCAGCGCGCCGGTGATCGAGGCCGATGAGGCCGAAACCGAGGCCGAGGCGCCGGATCAGGGCGATGAGGCCGAAGCGTCGGTCGCCGCCGCCGGGAAGGCGGGGGCGGACGAAAACGAGCGCCGCCGCCGCCGCCGCCGCCGCCGCCGGGGCGGGCGGCGCGAGGAGCAGCCCGTCCTGCCCGGCGCCGAACAGCCGGAAATGACCGAGATGCCCGCCGAATTCGCCGTGCGGCTCGATGAGACGCTGGCGGGCCGCGGCCGGTCGGCCCGGATTCCCGCGCCAGAGACCGCGCCAGAGACCGCGCCAGAGACCGTGCCAGAGCAGACCGCGCCGGACCATGTGCCGGCAGCCGCGGCCGAGCCGGTGTCCGCGCCGGTCGTGCCGGCGGAGCCGGAAACCCCGCCCGCCGCTCCGGCTGAGGCGGTGGAAGCGGCCGAGCCCGCCGCGGCGCCGGCCGAGGTTGCGGCCGACGAGGCGCCGGCCGAGCCCACGGCGAAGCCGAAGCGCCGCGCCGCCGCCGCGCGCAGCCCGGCCAAGACGCCCCGCCGCCGCCGCGCCACCGCGAAGGAGAGCGAGGCCGCCGAGCCGCAGCAACCGGTATTCACCGATATCGCCGATATTTTCGAGGCGGCGGAGAAGGCTGAAGCCGAGGCGCCGAAACCCGCCCGGCGGCCCCGGCGCACCCGCGCCAAGGCCACGGCAGAAACCGGCGCTGCCGAATCCGGTGCGGCGGACGGCGTGACCGCGGTCGTGGAGAGCGCACCCGCGCCGGTCGCATCCGCGGCCAACGAAACCGTCGCACCCGCGGCCAACGAAACCCAGGCCCCCAAGCCGCCCGCCAATGGCGCGGCCCCGGCCATGGCGGACGACTCGCAAGAGCCGCCGCGCGGTCCGGCGGTGCAGCCGGTGGTGATCGGCGCCAGCGAAACCACGCCCGCCCAGCGCAAGCGCGGCTGGTGGAAGCGCCCGGCCTGACCGGAGGCCGGAATAACGGCCGAGAAAACGGGCCGGCTCCCCTCCCGGGGGCCGGCCCTATTTCTTGCCGGATGAGGCGGCGGGCCCGGGTGCGGCGTCGCGCCTCGCCCTGACGGCGTCGTAGCGGGCGATATTCTTGCGCTGTTCGGCGAAGGTGCGGGCGAAGACATGCCCGCCCGTGCCGGTCGCGACGAAATACAGCGCGTCGGTCTGCGCCGGATGCAGCACCGCGTTGATCGCGGCGAGCCCCGGCGCGCAGATCGGCCCGGGCGGCAGCCCCTTGTGGCGATAGGTGTTATAGGGGCTCGCGGTGGCGAGATCCCGATCATCGACCCGGTGGGGCAGGGCGGTCGCCGCGCCCCCGGTCACCGCATAGATCACCGTGGGGTCGGCCTGGAGCTTCATCCCCCGCGCCAGCCGGTTCTCATAGACCCCGGCGATTTTCGGCAACTCGGCGGCAAGCGGCGTCTCCAGCTGCACGATCGAGGCGAGGATCAGCGCCTCGCCTTTCGTCCGCACCGGCAGGCCGGGCGCGCGGGATGCCCAGGCCTTGGCCAGCGCCGCCTTCATCGCCGCCTGCATCCGTGCCGCGATGGCGCTCCGCGCCGTGCCATAGGTGTAATCATAGGTTTGCGGCAGAATGCTGCCCTCGGGCGGCGGCGAAACCCGGCCGGTCGCGTGCGGCAGCGCGTTCACGATCGCCGCGATCCGGGCCGATGTCAGCCCCTCGGGAATCGTCGCCTTGAACTGGATTTCCGGCGCGAAGCGCAGCGTGCGCAGCACGGCGCGCAGGCTGGCATGATCGGTGAAGCGGAAATCGCCGGACCGGATCGGCCCCTGGCCGCGCGTGAGAAAGGCGGCGATCTCGAACAGCCGGGCCGAGCGGATCGCGCGCCGGCGCGCCAGCAGCACGGCAACCTGATGCGTGCCGCCCGGCGGGATGAAGATATCGGCGGCTTCAGGCAGCGGCCCCGGTCCGTCATAGACCTGGCGGACCGCCATTCTGCCCATCTGCGACAGCACCAGAACGGTGAGCAGCAGAAGGATCAGGCGCCCCGGGCCGCGCATGGCTGAACGCGCCTGGCTCAGCCAGGCTTGCGGAACAGGATCGACGCGTTGGTGCCGCCGAAGCCGAAGCTGTTGGACAGCACGATATCGATCTTGCGCTGCTGCGCGGTGTGGGCCACGCGATCGACCACGCTGGCGCGGCTCGGCTCGTCGAGGTTGAGCGTCGGCGGGGCGACGCCATCGCGCAACGCGAGGATGGAGAAAATCGCCTCGACCGCGCCGGCGGCGCCGAGCAGATGGCCGGTCGCCGATTTGGTGGACGACATCGCCACGTTCCGCGCCGCGTCGCCGAACAGGTTCTCGACCGCTTCGAGTTCGAGATCATCACCCATCGGCGTGGAGGTGCCGTGGGCATTGATGTAATCGACATCGGCCGCGGTCAGCCCGCCCGATTTCAGCGCCGCCTTCATCGCGCGGAACGCGCCGTCGTGATGCGGCGCCGGGGCGGTGATGTGATGCGCGTCGCCGGACATGCCATAGCCGGCGATCTCGGCGTAAATCTTGGCGCCGCGCTTTTTCGCGTGCTCGTATTCCTCAAGGAACAGCACACCGGCGCCTTCGCCCATCACGAACCCGTCGCGATCCTTGTCCCACGGGCGGGACGCGGCCTTGGGGGTGTCGTTGAAGGCGGTCGACAGCGCGCGCGAGGCGCAGAACCCGGCAATCCCGATCTCGCAGACCGCGCCTTCCGCGCCGCCGGCGAGCATGATGTCGGCATCGCCGAGGGCGATCAGCCGCGCCGCGTCGCCGACCGCGTGAACCCCGGTCGCGCAGGCGGTGACTGCCGAATGATTCGGCCCTTTCAGACCGAACCGGATCGAGACATGGCCGGAGACGAGGTTGACCAGGGCGGACGGAATGAAGAAGGGCGAAAGGCGGCGCGCCCGGCCTTCATGAACCATGATCGAGGCGTCGTAGATGGTCTGCAACCCGCCGATGCCGGAGCCGATCATCACGCCGGCGGCGTAGCTGTCCTCCTCCGTCGCGGGGGTCCAGCCGGCATCCTCCATCGCCTCGACGGACGCCGCCATGCCGAGATGGATGAAGCGATCCATCTTCTTCTGCTCTTTCGGCGGAATCCATTCGTTGAGATCGAACCCGCCATCCGCCCGCGACCCCGCGGGCAGTTCGCCCGCGACCTTGCAGGGCAGATCCGCCGGGTCGAACCTGGTTATCGGGCCGATGCCCGAGTCCCCGGCAATCAAACGCCGCCAGACATGCTCGACCCCGACGCCCAGCGGGCTCGCGATCCCCATGCCTGTCACCACGACCCGACGCATGCTCATGTCCCGTCCGATACCTGACTTATTCGGCTTTCTTCTTTTCGATGTAGTCGATCGCGTCCTTGACGGTGCCGATCTTCTCGGCCGCGTCCTCGGGGATCTCCACGCCGAAGGCTTCCTCGAACGCCATGACCAGCTCGACCGTATCGAGGCTGTCCGCGCCCAGATCGTCGATGAAGGAGGCTTCCGGCGTCACCTTCGCCTCGTCCACGCCGAGGTGCTCGACGACAATCTTCTTCACTTTTTCGGCGACTTCACTCATCGAATTCATGCTCCTGTAGAGATCGTTGGGCGGTATGGACCGGCGGCATCGACCATCCCGCCTCCGGTCGGATGGATAACACGCAATGATCGTGGCGCACGAGGCCGGCTCCACGATCATTGCCAAAGTCCGGCGCGCTTAGCATGGTTCGCCCGGCCGCGCCAACCGCAGCTCAGATCATGGCCATGCCACCATTCACATGCAGGATCGCGCCGGTGACCCAGGCGGCGGCGTCGGAGGCCAGATAGGCCACCGCGGCGGCGACGTCCTGCGGCCTGCCGAGGCGGCCAAGCGGAATCTTTTCGGCCAGCGCTGCGCGCTGCGCCTCGCTCAGCGCGTCCGTCATCGCGGTCTCGATGAAGCCCGGCGCCACGAGATTGACCGTGATGTTGCGCGAGGCGACTTCCTGCGCCATCGATTTCGTCATGCCGATCAACCCGGCCTTGGCGGCGGCGTAGTTGACCTGGCCGGGATTGCCGGTGCTGCCGACGATGCTGCCGATATTGATGATCCGCCCGGCGCGCCGGCGCATCATCCCCTTCATCACCGCGCGGGACAGGCGGAAGGGCGCGGCGAGATCGACATCCATCACCTGGCTCCAGGCCTCGTCGGACATGCGCAGCACAAGCCCGTCGCGGGTCAGGCCGGCATTGTTCACCAGGATGTCGATATGCCCGAGCGCCGAGTCGGCGGCCGCGACCAGCGCCTCCGCCGCCTTGGGGTCGGAGAGGTCGGCCGGGCAGACATGGGCGCGCTCGCCAAGCTCTGCCGCGAGCGCGGCGAGGGCGGAGTCGCGTGTGCCCGAGAGCGCGACCGCGGCCCCCAGCCCGTGCAGCGTGCGCGCAATGGCGGCGCCGATGCCGCCCGAGGCGCCGGTGACGAGGGCGGTGCGTCCCGCCAGCGCGAAAAGATCAGCCGACATGTTTGACCAGCTCCTCAAGCTCCGCCGGCGTGCCGCAGGACAGGCAATCGGCGTCCGGGGCGATGCGCCGCGCGAGACCGCACAGCACCTTGCCTGCGCCGAGTTCGATGAAGCGGGTGACGCCGAGTGCCGTCATCGTGCCGACCGATTCGCGCCAGCGGACCGGCGCCGTCACCTGCTCGACCAGCCGCGCGGCGATCTCCGCCGGGTCCGTCACCTTCGCCGCGGTGACATTGGCGATCAGCGGCACCACCGGTGCTGCGAGCGTCACGCCGGCCAGCGCCTCGCGCATCGCCTCGGCGGCGGGCGCCATCAGCGCGCAGTGGAACGGCGCCGAGACCGGCAGCTTGAGCGCGCGCTTGATGCCCCGCGCGCGGGCGATCTCCAGCGCCCGGTCGACCGCTGCGGCAGTGCCAGAAATCACCACCTGGCCGCCGCCATTATCATTGGCGACGGAGACGACCTGCCGCCCCTCCGGCGATTCGGCCGCCTCGGCGCAGATCTGCTCGGCGGCGTCGCGTTCGACGCCGAGCAGCGCCGCCATCGCGCCCTCGCCGGGCGGCACCGCCTGCTGCATCGCGGTACCGCGAATCCGCAGCAGCCGCGCGGTATCGGCGATGCCGAACGTGCCGGCGGCCGCCAGCGCCGAATATTCGCCGAGCGAATGGCCGGCGACCACCGCCGCCCGATCGCCGAGCACAATGCCGGCTTCCTTCTCCAGGCAACGCAGCACCGCCATCGACATGGCCATGAGCGCGGGCTGGGCGTTCTCGGTCAGGGTGAGTTCCTCCGCCGGGCCCTCGAACATCAGCCGGGAGAGTTTCTGCTTGAGAACCTCGTCGACTTCCTCGAACACCTCGCGCGCCGGCGCGAAGGCGGCGGCCAGGTCGCGCCCCATGCCCACGGCCTGGCTGCCCTGTCCTGGAAAGATGAAGGCGTTCACCGCCATGTTCCGTTTCTCCTGTCGTCCCGGCGATGCGGTCGGCATGGCCGAGCCGGCCCTGAATATCCCGCAATCGCGTGCTCTGACGCTGGCGCGGGGTAGATGCAGGGCGCGCGCAAGTCAATCTTTCGTAACCCGCCGGCGGGCTCGATTGTTCAGAAATGTCGCTGAAACACCCGGATCACGTCGCCCGGCGCCACCAGCGCCGAAACCGGCGCCCGATAGTCCCGCGGCACCCCGCCGGTCATCCGGATCACCCCGACCTCGGATTCCACCGCCCGATAGGTAAAGCCCCCCGCGCGCGAGACGGCGGCGAGCACGGTCATGCCGGGCTCGAACGGATACTGGTCCGGCCGGTTCACCTCGCCCAGGATCGAGAACGGCCGGTAGCGCCGCACCTCCACCGCGACGGCGGGATGGCGCAGAATCCCGCGCGCGACCAGCGTTCGGGCGATCGCGCGGCCCAGCATCGCCGTGCTCCGCCCCGCCGCGCGCACCGGCCCGGCGAGCGGCAGCTCGATCATGCCCGAGGCATCCACGTCATATGTCGCGGTGAGCTGGGTCTGGCCGAACACGATCACCCGCAGCCGGTCGCCCGGCCCAAGCCGGTAGCCGCCGGAGGCCGTCGCCGGCAGCTTCGGCAGGCGCATCCACGCCGCGCAGCCCGAGAGCGCCGGGGCGATGATCCCACCCAGCATGGCGGCGAGCAGGCGGCGCCTTGTGTCGCGGCGAAATACCGGCATGTCGATCAACCTTGAACTGAAATGATATACATAATACAACCTTAAATAGATAAATTCGTGTCTTCCGCCAGAATGCCCCGGCGCGCGCCCCCTTTGCAACAACGCCCTCGGTGCAACAACAGATGAGGCATCCCGATGACGGGTCGGTCACAGAGATGAGCGTTCCGGCAGACCCACAGGGCCGCGCCCTGCCGGCAAGGGCGGCGGACGATCCGCTCGATGCCCTGCGCGCCGTCCGCCGCCACTGGCGGCTGGCCGCCCTTGTCGCCCTCGGCCTGCCGCTGCTCTCCTCGGCCGCGTTGTCGCGCTTGCCGGCGGTCTATACCGCGACCGGCGTGCTGCTCTACGACCCGATCGGGTTCAATCAGAAATTGCTGCGCGACGTGGTCGAGACCGCGCCGGTGACCGATATGCTGATGGCCAGCCAGGTCGCCATCCTGAAAAGCCCGGGCGTGATGCGGCGCGTGGTTCGCCGCCTCGGCGCCCGCCCGCATCCCCCGCGCGCCCCTGAGCCGGGCTTCGCACCGATGCTGCGGCGCTGGTTCGGCCTCGGGCCGACGCCCCGGCCCGCCGCCGCCGCGCTCGACGCCGACATCGCCGCCCGGTTCCGCATCGAGATCCCCGCGGGTTCGCAGCTGATCGACGTCTCCTATACCAGCCGCGACCCGCGCCGCGCCGCCCGGGCGGTGAACGCCGCCATGGCCGCCTATCTGGATCGGGAGCGGACCGACCGGCTGGAGGTGCTGCACCGGGCCCGGCTCTGGCTCCGGCACCGGGCGCGGGAGACGGCGTCCCGTCTCGAATCGCTCGATGTCGCGATCGCGCTCGAGCGCGCGCGCAGCGGCACCCAGCGGGGGGCCGGCGCCGCGCCGCTGACCAATGAGCAGGCCGGGCAGCTCACCGCGAGCCTCGCCGCCTCCCAGGCCGATCTCGCCGCCGCGCGGGCGCGGCTCGCGATCTTGCGCGGCGGCAGCGAGGCCGCCGCTGCCGCCGCGGTGGCGCCCGCGATCGGGCCGATGCGCGCGCGCGCGGCCGAACTCACCGCAAGGCTGCGCGCCCTCGCCAGCACCGAGGGGCCGAACAATCCCGAATATCGCGCCGCCGCCCGCGCGCTCGCGGCGCTGCGCGGGCAGATCGGGGCCGAAACCGGGCGGCTCGTCGCCGCCGACCGGATGCGCGCCGCCGCCGATGCGGCGCGTGTCGCCAGTCTCGAGGCCGCCATCGCCCGCGTGCGCGGCAAGGCGGCGGCGCAGTCGGTGGTGGCGGCGCCCCTCGCGCGCCTTCAGGAGCAGCGCCAGGCCGAGAGCAGCCTGCTGCGCGCCGAGACCGAGCAGATCGGCGCGCTCGAAAGCCGCAGCGCCCTGACGCGGCCGAGCGCGCGGATCATCACCCCCGCCGTCCCGCCGGCGCGCGCCAGCGGCCCGCGCCGCCTCGCCATCCTCTCCGGCGCGGTCCTGCTCGGCCTCTGCCTTGGCCTGCTGGCGGCGCTGGCGGCGGATGCGCTGAACGGCAGCTTCCGCTTCGGCGGCCAGGTGCGCGAAGCGCTGGGCCTGCCCTGCATGGCGCTGGTGCCCGAAATCACCCGGCGGGCGCGCCGCGGCCTCGCGGTGCCCGACTATGCGCGCCGCTATCCGTTTTCCGCCTTCGCCGAGCAGATCCGGGCCCTGCGCACCGGCCTCTGGCTCGCGCCCGGCGCGCCGCGCAGCCTCGCGATCACGGCGTCCCGCCCCGGCGAGGGCAAAACCACGCTGGCCGTCAGCCTCGCCCTGTCGATGGCGGCCAGCGGGGCGCGCATCCTGCTGATCGACTGCGATATCCGCCAGCCGAGCCTCGACATGGTCTTCGGCCTCGGCGGCCTGCCCGGCCTGACCGACCATCTGGCCGGGCGGGTGGCGCTGGAGGCGGCGATCCATCGTCCCGCCCTCGAGGATGACGACGCCGTTCCGGACGTCATGCCGGCCGGGGCGGTGGCGCGCGAGGCGCTGGCCCTGTTCATGTCCGAGCGCCTCGGTCTGCTGATCGAGGAGCTTCACCGCCGATACGACCTCGTGATCCTCGACCTCCCGCCCGTCTTCGCCCTGGCCGAGGCGCAGGTGCTCGCCCGCACCGCCGCGTCCGTGCTGCTCTGCATCCGCTGGGGGCAGACGCCCCGGCGCACCGTCGCGGCGGCGATGGCGCTGCTGGCGCAGCCGGGGCTGCGGATCGAGGGCGCGGTGCTCACAAGGGTCGACGGCGCCCGCCACGCCCGCGCCGGATTTCCCGATTCCGAACTCTATCATCCGCGTTATGGCGGCTATTTCCGTACCTGACGCCGCGATCCCGCCGCGCGCCGCGCCGGCCCGCCCGCGCGCGGCCGCGTGGCCGGAGGTGAAGCTGCTCGCGGGCGGCGCGCTCCTGCTGCTCTGGCCGGCGCTGGCCAACCGGTATCCGCTGGTCTTCTCCGACACCGGAACCTACATCTCGCAGGTTCTCGACCTGCATCTCGGCTGGGACCGCCCGCCCTTCTACAGCCTGCTGGTGATCGTCGCCGGGCTTGGGCGGTCGCTCTGGCCGGTGATCATCGCCCAGGCGCTGGTCGCGTCCTGGCTGATCCGCGCCACCCACCGCCTGCTCGCGCCCGAAGCCGGCGCGCTCGAAACCGCCGTGCTGCTGGCGGGTCTCGCGGCCGGATCGTCCCTGTCCTGGACCTCGTCGCAGGTGATGCCGGACATCTTCACGCCGCTGATGGTGCTCGCCTTCGCCGGGCTCGTGCTCGATCCCGCGGCCAGGACGGCGGGCGCCGGGCACGCGCTGGCGATCGGCGTGGCGATCGTCGTGCATCTGAGCAACATGCCGATCTATGCCGGGCTCTGCCTCGCCGTCCTGCCGCTGCGCCGGCGGCGCCACCGGGTCCGCTGGCGGGCGCTGTTGCTGCCGTTCCTGCTCGGCGCTGCGTGCCTTACCGCGGTCAACACGCTGGCCCGCGGCAGGCCCTCGCCCTCGCCCTATGGCGCGACCTTCCTGCTCGCCCGGCTGATCGAGAACGGCCCGGCGCGCGCCACGCTCGCGGCCGACTGTCCGCGCGCCGGCTGGGCGCTCTGCGCCTATCGCGACGATCTGCCGCGCACCGCCGATGGCTTTCTCTGGCGGGCCGACAGTCCGCTCTACCGCGCCGGCGGCCCGCGCCGCCTGGTCGGGCAGACGGATGCCATCGTCTACCGGACGCTCGCCCTGCATCCGCGCGCCGTGCTGCGCGCGGCGGCCCGCGATTTCGCCCTGCAACTCCTCACCTTCGCGCCGGGCAGCGGCCTGCGCCCCTGGTATGCGACCGCCTGGCAGACCATCCGGCGCGACCTGCCGCGCCCGGCCTATGCCGGCTATCTCGCCAGCCGCCAGGCGCGCGGGCGGCTGGGCGTGCCGCGCGTCCTCGCCGCGATCATGCGCCCGCTCGCCGCCGGCGGCATGGCGGTGACCGCGCTGTTCGCGCTGTTCGCCGCCTTCCGCCGCGACATCGGCGCGCAGGCGCGATCGCTGGGCGTCTTCTGCTGGATCGTCCTGCTCGCGCTGGCCGGCAACGCGGCGGTGACGGGCGCGCTCTCCGGCCCCCATGCCCGCTATCAGAGCCGGGTTGTCTGGCTCGCGGTGTTCTCCGGCTGGCTGGTGCTGCGGCGGGTTCAGGCCGGGTGCCGGTCCCGCCCGACCAGCAGCACGACGTAGAGTTTGAGCCGCCCGAAGCCGAGCCGGCGCCGCCAGTCGATCATGTGGGTCAGCCGATGGCGCATCCCGAAATGCAGCTCGATCGCGCGGAGCTGGGCGTCGGAAAAACTCGCCGCGAGCTCGTGCGGCAGGGCGTCGAGAAACCGCCCGAGCGGGGCCGAATAGTCCTGCGCGGCCATGGCCGCATCACTCGGTCATCCGGTCGAGCGCGGGTATGGCGCGCAGAACCTTGCGCTTGAGCAGGATCGGGCCGATCAGCCCCGCGCTCATCAGCACCGCCGCGACCGGCAGGAACCGCGCGCCGTTCCAGCCCGTCACCAGCAGCAGAAGGCCCTTCGCGAGGCCGATGAAAATGGTGTTGAACAGATAGATCATCAGGGAATTCCGCCCGAGCGTTTCGACAATACGGGCGGATGATAGGCATGGACTCCTTACCAGCGCATGAAGCGCCGGGATGGACGCAAGCCCGAGCGCGAGCAGCCGCAGGTTGAACGGCGCCACGCCGCCATCGGCCGCGATGGCCGCGCAGCCGGCGGCGAACACCGCGAGCAGCAACCACCGCCAGCGGTCGATCCATTCCGTCCAGCCCCCGCCCAGCGCCCCGGCGGCAAGGCCCGCGCCGAAAAAAATCGCATAGCGCCCGGCCTCGGCCAGGTAGAGATGCCAGGGCAGGGGGATCAGCTGGAACGCCGCGAACACCCCGATCACCGGCCACAGCCGGCGGCCGCAGGCGGCGAACAGCGGCGGCGTCGCCACGCTGAGCAGGAACAGCGTCGCCAGATACCAGAGCGAATAGGCCGGGCTGTCCAGCGGCCGCCACACCGCGTCGGCAAGCCCGGCGATCAGCCCGCCCGGCATGTTGTCGACATGGATGACGCGCGCGGCGGCGAGTTTTCCCGCGGTGATCACGAACGCCATCACGCCGAAGGGGACCAGCAAGCGCAGCACCCGCGCGCGCAGCAGCGCCGGCCAGCGCGCCGGCGGCGCCGTCGCGTGCCCGGCCAGCCAGGCCACCAGCCCGCTCAGATAAAAAAAGAACGGCATGTGAAAGCCATAGACCGCGCGCCGCAGCGCCGGGTACCACACCACGTGCGACGGGTCCTGCCGCGCCACGATGTGGCCGAAAACGACCAGAACGATCGCCAGCCCCTTGGCCCGGTCGATATCCGCCCGCCGGCTCACGGCAGCGCGGTATCGGCGCCGCTGCCCTCGCCCAGCGCGCCCCGCAGGAAGCCTCTGGCATAGGCCGCCTTGCACCGCAGGCCGATCTGCGCGGTGCTCGCCGCCGGCCACAGCCCGAGCGGGGCGAGCAGCAGCGCGTGCAGCAGGAAGCGCAGCGCCCGGCCCAGCCGCTTCTCGCCCAGCGCGCCCAGCATCACCGCCTCGGACACGCCCGACCAGTATTGCCGGCCGACCAGCCAGACCGGGTTGAGCCGCGCGCGGTCGATCTCGTGATACACGACCAGGTCAGGGGTGAAGCGCACCCTCAGCCCGCCCTGGCGCAGCCGGCGCAGAACATAGGTCTCCTCGTTCGAGATCATCAGCCGCCCGCGCCGGCCGAGGCAGGTGGGAAACCCGCCGAGACGGGTGAGAACGTCGCGCCGGAAGGCGATGTTGGCGCCATAGGGGTCGAGCCCGGCGGCGCCCGCATCCTCGGGGCAGGGCGGGTCGATGATGGTCAGCACGGCGCGCAGCGCCGGCGGCCACCAGCCCGGCAGCTGCGCCTGCCATTGCGGCAGGATCAGCCCGCCGGTCGCCGCGAGATCGGGATCGGCGGCGATCGTGCGCAGCAACACCGCGCACCAGTCCGGCCAGGGCGTCGCATCGTCGTCGAGATAGGCGATCCAGCCTCCGCGCGCGGTGGCGAGAGCGGCGTTGCGCGCCTCGCTCAGCCCGGGTGTGGGCAGCCGCAGGTGCCGCGCCCCGTGCCGCGCCGCGGCGGCGCGGATCGTCTCGGCCTGCTCCGGCGCCGAGCCGGAATCGATCACGATCGTCTCCACCCCCTCCGGCAGTGGGGCGAGCGCGGCGAGGCAGCGTTCCGTCTGGCGGCCGCGATTATGGCTGCAAATCGCGATGCTGAGCCGGGCAGGTCCGTCGGCGGCGTGGCGCATGGCTTGGTTTTTCCACGACATTCAATTAAAAGTTGTGTATATCTGCACCAAATTGACCAGTGATTGCAATTCAATTGATGCGATACCGGCATCTTCCCTGCCTCGCGGCCGCGCTGCTGCTCGCCGGCCTGCCCCCGCCGGCGGCGCGCGCGGGCGGGCTCGGCAGCCTGCTGCCGATCGCGGTGCCGGGCTTCGGCACCGCGCCGGGCGTGTCCGCCCGGTCCCGGCTCTACCGGGGCGACCTGCCGGTGCCGCTGGCTCCCGTCGCGGCGGCGGGCCTTGAAATCTTCCCGCGCCTCGCCGCCTCGGCCGGGCTGGATACCGCCCCCGCCGCCGCCGCGCCCGCGACCATGACCGCCAGTCTGCGGCCAGAGGTCCGGCTGCTCGACCAGGCGCTGGGGCTCGCCGGCGTCGCCGCCGTCACCCTCGATCGCGACGCGAGCGACCCCGCCGCCAACGCCAACCGGCTGACGGCGGCGCTCGGCCTCGCGCTGCCCCTTGGCCCCGACCGGCTGACCCTCGGCATCGCCCATGTCGATGCGGCGGCGACGGCGCTCGGCCTCGCCGCCGCCGGCGGCGCCGCGCCGCTCGATGTCACCACCGAGTCCGCCCGGGCTGGGCTCAGGCTCGGCCTCGGCGCGCTCGACGCCACTGGAAGCCTCGCGGTCGATGGCGAGCGCGTGAGCGGCGCCGCCGCCATCGGGTTCCGCCGCCGCCGGGCGCTGCGCGCGGCGCTGCGGCTGGAAACCGCAGGCCCCGCGCCGCTCCGCGCGCTGCTGCTGCTGCGCGCCGGCGCCGTGCGCTATCCCGGCGCCGCGCCCGGCGGCATCATCGCCGACAGTTCGAGCCTCGATGCGCTGGCCGGGGTCGTGACCGATCCGCGGGCGATCTGGCGCCTGCGCGTCATCGCCGGCGCCGAGCGGACGCGATATGCAGCCGGCGGGCCGGCCTCCGGCATCGATGCGATCGGCGATATCGCGGTGGAATGGTCGCCGGACGAGCTGATCGCCGTCGATCTCGATCTCTCGCGCCGCCCCGGCCAGGATGCGGGCTTCGGCGATCCCGGCGCCATCCTGACCACCGGGCGGCTCGGCCTTGGCTGGTCCTATGCGCGCTCCCTGCTGCTCACGCTCGACGTCGCCGCGCGGCAGGGGCGGATCGCCGGCCGCGCCGCATCCGAGATCGACCTCGCCGCCGGCGCCCGCTTGCGGCTGTCGCGCGCCCTCTCGCTGCGTCCCTCGCTTCGCCTCGGCCTGCGTCACAACCTCCCCGGCGCCGCGCCGCGGCAAATGCGGCTGCTGCTCTCCCTGGTCTGGACGCCATGAGCACCCCCTTCGCCCCGTTCGGCCTGCGCTTCGACGCCGCCGTCCCGCGCGCCGCGCTCGACCGCGTGCTGCGCTGGGACCGCCGGCACCCCTTCGGCTATGTCGTCACCCCGAACACCGATCATCTCGGCCGGCTGCGGCGCCAGCCGGCTTTGCGCGCCGCCTATGACGAGGCCGCGCTCTGCCTGCTGGATTCGCGGGTCGTCGCCGGCCTCGCCCGCTTGTGCGGCGTGATCCCGCCGCCGGTGGTGACGGGGGCGGATCTGCTGGCGGCGGCGATGCCGGCGCTCGCGGCGCGCGCAGCGCGGGTCGCGGTGATCGGGCTCGACGCGGCGGCGATGGGCGCGTTCGCGGCGCACTATCCGGGCATCGATTTCACCCATCTCGAACCCGTCCGCGGCTTCGAGCATGACGCAGCCGCCTTCGGCGCGGCGGTGGCCTTCATCGAGCATGCGCGGGCGGATTGCACGATCCTCGCCGTGGGCTCCCCGCGGCAGGAGAGTCTGGCGCGGGCCGTGCGGCGGCGCGGCCGCGCCGTGGGCATCGGGCTGTGCGTCGGCGCGGCCCCGCTGTTTCTCTCCGGGGCGCTGCGCCGCGCGCCCGCGCCGCTGCGGGCGGCGGGGCTGGAATGGGCGTGGCGGCTGATGCGCGAGCCGTCGCGCCTCGCACGGCGGTATCTCATCGACGGACCACCCGTCCTGCTCGCGCTGGCGGCGGAGTTTCGCCGCCCCGCCTTGCCGCCGCCCGGCAGTTGCGCGATAGACAGGAGCATAATCAACGGGATGGAGGCGCAATGTTCAGGCCGGCTGTCGCATGACGGCGTTCCGCTCGTCCCTCGATCCGCGCAGCGCCGCGTTCCGGGCGAATCATGAGGCGATGCGCCGGCTGGTCGAGGATCTGCGCGACCGGGTGGAGGCCATCCGCGAAGGCGGCGGTGCCGCGGCGCGCGAGCGGCACCTCGCGCGGGGCAAGCTGCTGCCGCGCGAGCGCATCCGCACCCTGATCGACCCGGCCTCGCCCTTCCTCGAATTCTCCCAGCTCGCCGGCCACGGCCTCTATGACGATCATGTGCCGGCCGGCGGCATCATCACCGGGATCGGCCGGGTCTCGGGGCGGGACTGCGTCATCGTCGCCAACGACGCGACGGTGAAGGGCGGCACCTACTACCCGATCACCGTCAGGAAGCACCTGCGCGCCCAGGCGATCGCGATGCAGAACCGGCTGCCCTGCCTCTATCTCGTCGATTCCGGCGGCGCCAATCTGCCGAACCAGGACGAGGTCTTCCCCGACCGCGAGCATTTCGGCCGCATCTTCTACAACCAGGCGCAGATGTCGGCGGCGGGCATCGCGCAGATCGCGGTGGTGATGGGCTCCTGCACCGCCGGCGGCGCCTATGTGCCGGCGATGGCCGATGAAAGCATCATCGTCCGCGGGCAGGGCACGATCTTTCTCGGCGGCCCGCCGCTGGTGAAGGCGGCGACCGGCGAGATCGTCACCGCCGAGGCGCTGGGCGGCGCCGATGTCCATACCCGCATCTCCGGCGTGGCCGATCATTTCGCCGAGTCGGACGCGCACGCCCTCGGCATCGCCCGGCGGATCGTCGCCGGGCTCAACACCCGCAAACCGGCGCAGATGGACCTGCGCCCGCCGCGCCCGCCGCCGGGCGCGCCGGATGCGATCTACGGCGCAATCCCGGCCGATCCCCGCACGCCCTACGACGTGCGCGAGGTGATCCGTCTCGTCGTCGATGCCGGCGAATTCGACGAGTTCAAGGCGCGCTACGGCACGACGCTGGTCACCGCCTTCGCCCGCATCTGGGGCTATCCGGTCGGCATCGTCGCGAATAACGGCGTGCTGTTCTCCGAATCGGCGCTCAAGGGCGCGCATTTCATCGAACTCTGCGCCCAGCGGGGGATTCCGCTGGTGTTCCTGCAGAACATCACCGGCTTCATGGTCGGGCGGAAATACGAATCCGGCGGCATCGCCCGCGACGGCGCCAAGCTCGTCACCGCCGTCGCCACCGCCAACGTGCCGAAATTCACCGTGATCATCGGCGGCTCCTTCGGCGCCGGCAATTACGGCATGTGCGGCCGCGCCTACGATCCGCGCTTCCTGTGGATGTGGCCGAACGCGCGGATCTCGGTGATGGGCGGGCCGCAGGCCGCCGCGGTGCTGGCGACAATCCGGCGCGACAATATCGAGGCCAGGGGCGGCGCGTGGTCGGCCGGGGACGAGCAGGCGTTCCGCGCGCCGATCGAGGCGCAATACGAGCGACAGGGCCATCCCTACTACGCCAGCGCCCGGCTGTGGGACGATGGCGTGATCGACCCGGCGGACACCCGCATGACCCTCGCCCTCGGTCTCTCGGCCGCGCTCAATGCGCCGATCGAGCCGACCCGGTTCGGCCTTTTCAGGATGTGATGCGATGAGCGATCCGGTTGAGCTTGCCGTCGGCGCCGACGGCACCGCGACGATTTCGATGAACCGCCCCGAACTGCACAACGCGTTCGACGAGGCGATGATCGCCGCACTCACCGCCGCCTGCCTGCGGGCGGGCGAGGATCCGCGCGTCCGCCGCGTGGTGCTGGAGGGGCGGGGGAAGAGCTTTTCCGCCGGCGCCGATCTCAACTGGATGCGCCGCAGCGCCGCCTACACCACCGAACAGAACCGGGCGGACGCGATGGGGCTGGGCCGGCTGATGCGAACGCTGAACGACCTGCCGCGCCCGGTCATCGGGCTGGTGCAGGGCGCTGCCTTCGGCGGCGGCGCCGGGCTTGCGGCCTGCTGCGACATCGTGATCGCCGCGGAGGATGCGCGGTTCTGCTTCTCCGAGGTCCGGCTCGGCCTGATCCCGGCGGTGATCAGCCCCTATGTCGTCGCCGCGATCGGGCCGCACCAGGCGCGGCGCTATTTTTGCACGGCCGAGGTGATCCCCGCGCCCGAGGCCGCGCGCATCGGCCTCGCGCATGTCGTGGCCCCGCGCGACGGGCTGGCGGCGGCGCGGGATGCGATGATCGCGACCCTCGCCCAGGGCGGGCCCGAGGCGCAGGCCGATGCGAAGGCGCTGGTGGCCGATGTCGCCCATCGCGTGATCGACGACGATCTGGTGGCGATGACCGCGCGCCGCATCGCCGATCGCCGCGCCAGCGCCGAGGCGCGGGAAGGCCTGACCGCCTTCCTCGAAAAACGCGCGCCATCCTGGCGGGAGGGCTGAGCCGTGTTCGGGTCGGTCCTGATCGCCAATCGCGGCGAGATCGCCTGCCGGGTGATCCGCACGGCGCGGCGGATGGGCCTGCGCAGCATGGCGGTGTTCTCGGATGCCGATGCCGGGGCCGCGCATGTCGCCCTGGCCGACCACGCGATCAGGATCGGGCCTCCGGCGGCGGCGGAGAGCTATCTCGCGATCGAGCGGATCATCGATGCGGCGCGCCGCACCGGCGCCGAGGCCATCCATCCGGGCTACGGGTTTCTCAGCGAGAACGCCGATTTCGCGCAAGCCTGCGCCGCGGCGGGCCTCGTCTTCGTCGGCCCGCCGGCGGCAGCGATCCGCGCGATGGGCTCGAAAGCGGCGGCGAAGGCGCTGATGCAGCAGGCCGGCGTGACGCTGGTCCCCGGCTATCACGGCGCCGACCAGGACCCCGCGGTGCTGGCGCGGGCGGCGGCGGAAATCGGCTATCCGGTGCTGATCAAGGCCTCGGCCGGCGGTGGCGGCAAGGGGATGCGCGTGGTGCGCGCGGCGGCCGATTTCGCCGCCGAGCTCGACCGTGCGCGCGGCGAGGCGCGCGCCGCCTTCGGCGACGACCGGGTGCTGGTCGAGAAATACCTGGCCAGGCCCCGCCATATCGAAATCCAGATCTTCGCCGACAGAAACGGCAACGTCGTCTCCCTGCACGAGCGCGACTGCTCGATCCAGCGCCGGCACCAGAAAATCGTCGAGGAAGCGCCGGCGCCGCTGATCGACGAGGCGATGCGCGCGGCGATGGGGCGCGCCGCCTGCGACGCCGCGCGGGCGATCGGCTATGAAGGCGCCGGCACGGTCGAGTTCATCGCCGAGGATGGCGCGTTCCACTTCATGGAAATGAACACCCGCCTGCAGGTCGAGCACCCGGTGACGGAGATGATCACCGGGATCGACCTCGTCGAATGGCAGTTCCGCATCGCTGCCGGCGAGGCGCTGCCACTCTCGCAGGAGCGGATCGGCCGGCGCGGCCATGCCGTCGAGGTGCGGCTCTACGCCGAGGACCCGGCGCGCGATTTCGCGCCCTCGACCGGCACGCTGGCGCGGCTGCGCCTGCCGGAGGAAAGCCCGAACGTCCGCGTCGACTCCGGCGTGCGCGCGGGCGATGCGGTATCGGTGCATTACGACCCGATGATCGCCAAGCTCGTCACCTGGGACGAGGACCGTGACGGCGCGCTGCGGCACATGGCGCGGGCGCTCGCCTCCTGCGAGATCGACGGGGTGCAGACCAATCTCGACCTGCTGCGCCGCATCGTCACCCATCCCGATTTCCGCGCCGCCGCGCTCGATACCGGCTTCATCGCCCGGCACGAGGCGGCGCTGCTGCCGGCGCGCTCCACCGCCCCGCTCGCCGTGCTGGCGGCGGCGGCGCATCGCTGGCTCGCCGCGCCGCCGCCCATGCCCGACCCGGCCGATCCATGGTCGCCCTGGGCCACCCGCACGGCCTGGCGGCTGAACGGCGCGCGCTTTCAGGACGTGACCTTCGATGAGGACGGCACTACCCACCACCTCCGCCTGCACCCGCTGGATGACGGCCGCTTCCGCCTCGAAACCGGCGGCCGGGCAGTCGCGGTCCGCGTCGATTCGGGCGCGGATGCGGCGCTGCTGGTCGAGCTGGAGGGCGAGGCGACGCGCCTGAGCGCCGCCTGGCAGGGCGGGCGGATCGTCGTCTTCGCCGGCGGGCTCCGCCACGCGCTGACCCCGGTCGACCCGCATGAGGCGATGGGCGAGGGCGCCGGCGCCGACGCGCTGGTGCGCAGCGTCATGCCCGGCAAGCTGATCGAGCTGGCCGTCGCCGCCGGCGACAGGGTCAAGGCGGGCGACCTGCTCGCGGTGGTCGAGGCGATGAAGGTGCAGTTCCGCATCACCGCCCCGCGCGACGGCGTGATCGCCGCCACCCATTGCGCCGTGGGCGACCTCGTCGAGGACGGCGCCGAGCTGATGGCCTTCGCCGACGACAACGACAACGACAACGACTGACCCCGAAGGGAGAGCGAACATGCTGTGCATCATGGGAACGATCAGGCTGCCGGCGGAGCGGATGGCTGAGGCGCGCGCGCCGATGGCGGCGATGATCGGCGCGACGCGGGCGGAGGCCGGCTGCATCGAATATGCCTTTGCCGAAGACGTGCTCGAACCCGGCCTGATCCGCGTCAGCGAGCGCTGGGCCGACCAGGCGGCGCTCGATGCCCATGCCGCCTCCGCGCACATGCAGGTCTGGCGCGCGGCGCTGCGCGAGATCGGCGTGCTCGGCCGCGACCTCGCACTCTACGACATCGCCAATCCCCGCCCGCTCTGACCCCGCCGCTTGCCATCCGGCCGGGATTGTGCAATTCCCCTCGCACCCTGCCGGGCGAATGGCATTTCGCCCGGCTATGCCCGTTTCCATGGGGGAAATTGGCGCCCACCGGCGCCGGGGCTGACATCAACCACAGGGGGACAGATGCCGCTTTATGAATGCGTGCTCATCGCGCGCAGCGAAATCACCCAACAGCAGGTCGACACCATCGCCGACGCCGTGGCCGCCCAGGTCGAGAGCGAAAACGGCGCGGTGAAGAAGCGCGAATACTGGGGCCTGCGCAATCTCGCCTACCGGATCAAGAAGAACCGCAAGGGCCATTACGTCCTGTTCGGGCTCGACGCCGAACCGGCGACGATCAGCGAGATGGAGCGCCAGCTCGGCCTCAACGAAGACGTCCTGCGCTTCATGACCATCCGCGTCGAGGAGATCGACGAGGCGCCGTCCGCGCCGCTCGCCCGCCGCGGCGACGACCGCGACCGCGAGCGCGGGTTCCGCGGGCCGAAGCCGGCCGGCCGCTTCGATTCCGGCCGCCGCCGCGGCCCGGACGACCGCGAGGAATATCGCGCCCGCGACGAATTCCGCACCGATCGCGACGACGACCAGACCGAGGAGAACTGAGCCATGTCCGACAGCATCGAGACCGCGCCGGTCAACACCCCGGCCGCCCGTCGCGCCGCGGTCGGCGCGCGCCGCCCGTTCTACCGCCGCCGCAAGGCCTGCCCGTTCTCCGGCCCCAACGCGCCGAAGATCGACTACAAGGACGTCCGGCTGCTCTCGCGCTTCCTCTCCGAGCGCGGCAAGATCGTGCCGAGCCGCATCACCGCCGTCTCGGCCAAGAAGCAGCGCGAACTCGCGCGCGCCATCAAGCGCGCCCGCTTCCTCGCCCTGCTCCCCTACGTGGTCGATTGAGGAGCTAGAATCATGGCACAAGTCGAACTGATCCTGCTCCAGCGCGTCGAGCATCTCGGGCAGATGGGCGATGTGGTGAAGGTGAAGCCGGGCTACGCCCGCAACTTCCTGCTGCCGCAGGCCAAGGCCGTGCGCGCCACCAAGCAGAACCGCGAGCGTTTCGACCGCGAGCGCGCCCATCTCGAGGCCCAGAACCTCAAGCGCCGCGAAGAGGCCGAGCGCATCGCCGAGCGCGTCAGCGGCCTGACCGTGACGCTGATCCGCCAGGCGAGCGACGCCGGCTCGCTCTACGGCTCGGTCACCTCGCGCGACATCGCCGATGCCTGCGGCGAGGCGAGCCTCGGCATCGCCCGCAGCCAGGTGCTGCTGGTCAACCCGATCAAGGCGCTGGGTCTCGCCACCGTCCGCGTGGCCCTGCATCCCGAAGTCGTGATCGATGTCGTCGTCAACGTCGCCCGCTCGCCCGAAGAGGCCGAGAAGCAGGCGCGCGGCGAGTCGATCATGCGCGAGGAAAGCGAATACGAACTCGAGACCGGCGAGGAAGACGCCGAGGCCCCGGAACAGACCGCCTGAGCCGAGCTTCGCGCTTCCAGAGCTGACAGACGGCGCCGGTCCCAGGATCGGCGCCGTTTTTTCATGCCCGGCGAAGCACGGTAGTGTTTCTGCCGTTTCCCTCTTTTACGCGACAGTCTCCGTTACCAAATCCTTTCCGGGTTCTTCAGCCGGCGGAGATTTGTCATGCGGAAGTTACTGGACAACCTGTTGAAACGCCTGGTCGCCCGCGGCGATCTCGGCGTGGTCTGGCCCGATGGAACGACATCCCACTATGCCGGCCGCCCCGGCCGCACGGCGACGATCGCGATTCGCGACGCTGCGGCGATCCGCCGGCTGGCGACCGATCCGGCCATGGCGCTCGGCGAGGGATACATGGAGGGCGCGATCGAGCCGGTCGATTGCACGATCTACGACGTCCTGCATGTGCTGCTGTCGAGTGTGCAGGACATCGAGGGGCGGGTTCCGGTCCTGCGCGCGCGCCGGGCGGTGGGCCGCCTGCTGCGGCCGCTGGCGCAGCTCAACAACGCCCGCCGCGCGAAGCGCAACGTCGCCCATCACTATGATTTGAACGGCCGCCTCTACGCCCTGTTCCTCGATCGCGACCGGCAATATTCCTGCGGCTATTTCCCCCGCGGCGACGAGACGATCGACGAGGCGCAGGCGGCGAAGAAGCGGCATATCGCCTCCAAGCTGCTGCTCGACCGCCCCGGTCTCGACGTGCTCGACATCGGCTGCGGCTGGGGCGGCATGGCGCTGACGCTGGCGCGCGACTACGGCGCGAACGTCACCGGCATCACCCTCTCCGAGGAGCAGCTCGCCGAAGCCCGAAGCCGCGCCGCGGCCGAGGGGCTGGCCGATCGCGTCAGCTTCGAGCTGATGGATTACCGCGCCATGACCCGCCGCTTCGACCGCATCGTCTCGGTCGGCATGTTCGAGCATGTCGGCCAGCCCAATTACCCCGCGTTCTTCGCCACGATCGAGCGCTGCCTGAAACCGGATGGCGTGGCCCTGCTGCACGCCATCGGCCGGTTCGACGGACCGGATGTCACCAGCCCGTGGCTTGCGAAATACATCTTTCCCGGCGGCTACTCGCCCTCGCTCTCCGAGGTGTTCGCGCCGCTCGAACGCTCCGGCCTGCGCAGCACCGACATCGAGATCCTGCGGCTGCATTACGCGAAGACGCTTGCCCACTGGCGCAAGCGCTTCGCCGCCAACCGCGACGCCATCGCCTCGCTCTACGACGAGCGCTTCTGCCGCATGTTCGAATTCTACCTCGCCGGCTCCCAGCTCGCCTTCGAGGTGCAGGACCACATGGTCTTCCAGATCCAGCTCGCCCGGCGGCAGGATGCGGCCCCGCTCACCCGCGACTACATGATCGACGCCGAGCGCGCCGCTCAGTCCCTGAGCCGCTCGATCTCGGCGCCGCAGGCGGCGAGCTTCCGCTCGACCGCCTCATAACCCCGGTCGAGGTGATAGACGCGGTTGACGATGGTCTCGCCCTTCGCGGCGAGGCCGGCGAGCACCAGCGAGAACGAGGCGCGCAGGTCGGTCGCCATCACCGGCGCGCCGGACAGCGCCGGCACGCCGCGCACGATCGCCGACGAGCCATGCACGTTGATGCGCGCGCCCATGCGGTTGAGTTCGGGCACGTGCATGAAGCGGTTCTCGAAGATCGTCTCGGTGATCATCGAGGCGCCCTCGGCCACCGCCATCAGCGTCATGAACTGCGCCTGCATGTCGGTCACGAAACCGGGGAAGGGCTCGGTCATCGCATCGGTGCCATGCAGCCCGTTGCGCCGGCTGATCGCGACCCCCTCCGCCTGCGCCGTCACGTCCACGCCGGCCTCGCCGAGGGTTGCGGCCAGCGCGCCGAGATCGTGCAGCCGCGCGCCGCGCAGCAGCACGCCGCCGCCGGTGATCGCGGCGGCGCAGGCATAGGTGCCCGCCTCGATCCGGTCCGGCAGGATCGTGTGCCGCGCGCCGTGCAGCGCCTTCACCCCGCGAATGGTCAGCCGGTCCGAGCCGATGCCGCTGATCGCGGCGCCCATCTTGTTCAGGCATTCGGCGAGATCGCCGATCTCCGGCTCGCGCGCGGCATTCACCAGCACGGTCTCGCCCGCGGCCAGGGTCGCGGTGAGCAGCAGCTGCTCGGTCGCGCCGACCGACACGAAGGGAAAGGTGATGGTCGCGCCATGCAGCCCCTTCGGCGCGCGGGCGTTGATATAGCCGCCATCGAGGGTGATCTCGGCGCCCATCGCCTCCAGCCCCTTGAGGTGCAGGTCGACCGGGCGGGTGCCGATCGCGCAGCCGCCGGGCAGCGACACGCGCGCCTCGCCGGTGCGCGCCAGCAGCGGGCCCAGCACCAGGATCGAGGCGCGCATCTTGCGCACGATGTCATAGGGCGCCTCGGTATTGGTGATGGCGCCGCCCACCGAAAGCCGCTTGGCCCCGGTCTCCTCGACGGCGATGCCATGCTGCGCCAGCAGCTGCGCCATGGTCGCGACGTCGGCGAGCGCCGGCACGTTCTCAAGCTCCAGCCGCTCATCGGTCAGCAGACCGGCGACCATGACCTTCAGCGCCGAGTTCTTGGCGCCGGAAATGTCGATGACGCCCTCCAGCGGGCGGCCGCCGCGGATGCGGATTCTATCCATGAAGCCTCACAGTCTGGGAAGTGAAACGCCGCGCTGGCGCATGTATTTGCCGGCCTTGTCGGCATAGCTGATCTCGGGCGGCGCCGCGCCCTGGAGAAACAGGAACTGGCAGATCCCCTCATTGGCGTAGATCTTGGCGGGCAGGGGGGTCGTGTTGGAAATCTCGATCGTCACCTGGCCCTCCCATTCGGGTTCGAGCGGGGTGACATTCACGATGATCCCGCAGCGCGCATAGGTCGATTTCCCGAGGCAGATCACCAGCACGTCGCGCGGGATGCGAAAATACTCGACCGTGTGCGCCAGCGCGAAGGAGTTCGGCGGAATGATGCAGACCTTCCCCTTGCGGTCGACGAAACTGTCGGATGAAAAATCCTTCGGATCGACGACGGCCGAATCCACATTGGTGAAAATCTTGAAATCGTCGGCGACCCTGGCGTCATAGCCATAGGACGACAGGCCATAGGAAATCACCCCGTCGCGCTTCTGGGTCTCGACGAAGGGCTCGATCATCCCGTGCGCGGCCGCCTGCGCGCGAATCCAGTGATCCGGCATCACCGGCATGGCGCGTCTCCCGCCGGTCCGCGTGGCGCTGGCGCGGGCGCGGCGCGGGCGCGCGCCTGCTGCTTGCGCCGTGCGAGATTGGCGCGCAGCGCCTCCGCCTCGCGCGCCCTGCGGGCCGCCGCGGCGGCCTCGGTTTCGGTGCGCCTGTCTTTTGTCCTGCCGTTCATGGCAGGACAAAGCGGAATTGCAGGGATGCCGTCAAGTGGTGCGCTTGCGCCAGGCGGCACCTTTCGATATACCGCCCCGCAACGCGGCGCTGTCATAGCTCAGGGGTAGAGCACCTCATTGGTAATGAGGAGGTCGAGGGTTCAATTCCCTCTGACAGCACCAGTTTCCCCCCCCATCCGGCAATACGATCGTGCGGTGCGGCGCGGCGGCGACCCGGTTGCCCCATCCTCCCGCGCCCGGCCCGCTCGGAAAGCCGTCACAGGCCGAGATGCCGGCCGATCATGTTGGCGGCATCCTCCCAGGTGATCCAGGGAATGCGCGCCGGATCGGGGATCTCGCCCCGCCGGGCCCGCGCCAGCCAGTCCTCGATGGCATCCGCGAGATCCGCCGCCGCTCGCCCGGAAAAATAGATCGCCTGATCGCCCGCCACTTCCCTGAACACCGTCAGGTCGCGCGCCAGAATGGGCAGGCCATGCTGCGCCGCCTCGATCAGCGGCAGGCCGAACCCTTCCCCCTCGCTGGCCGCGATCAGGCAGGTGCTGGCGGCATAGATGGCCTCCAGATACTCGTCGCTGATCCCGTCGAGCCAGAACAGGCGTCTGCCCCGTTCCGGATGGGCGCGCAGCGTCTCCACGATTCGCGGAATCGTTCGCCGCTGCGAATCCGGCAGCACCTTCCAGCCCTCCTGGCCGACGATGACGAGCGTCGCCTCGACACCGCGCGCCCAGAGCAGGTCGAACGCCGCGATGGTCTGCAGATGCCCCTTGCGGGGCTCGATCGTGCCGACCATCAGAAACGCAGGATGCTCGGCCAGTTTCGCCAGAACCTGCGGCGCATCGTCGGGGAGTCCGCGGCTCGGCGCCGATCGCATCAAATCGGCGCCGAGATGGACCCATTCCCGACGATGCGATGACGGCGCGTCGCCCTCGGCAAGCCATGAACGCGCTTCGTTCAGCACGGATCGCGAGATACAGACGATTCCATCGAACCGGCCGATCGTCCGCAGCCACCGCGCATGGCCCTGATCGACTCCCTCTGGAAACACCAGCGGCATCTGGATCGGCAGCAGGTCATTGACCAGAAACCAGACCTTCACCCCCCGGTTCTGCCACGCCCGCAAATGCTCCTGTTGCAGCACGACGATGTCCGGGGCGAAGTCGAGGCCGAAAAACACGTCGCCGGACCACGCCTCGACCACGCCATCCTCGATCCCGGGCGTCTCGATGCCGAGAAAGCGGCAGGTGAACTGCCGGGCATAGCGATAGCCGGCGGCGCTCGCGGTGGCATAGACCGGCTCCACCCGCCATCCCGCCGGCGGATGGAGCAGCCATTGCCGCAGCACCGCCCGCGCCACCCGCTCGATCCCGGTGCGCAGATCCGTCCGCGCCAGGGTGGAGACATCGACGAGCAGCTGCCGGCTGCGCGGATGGGCGGGGAAATCCCGGGCCAGCGCGGTGGCGACAAGCTGCTGCTCCCCGGGCGGAATCGCCATCGCGCGCAGGTCGCGGATCAGGCCGCCGAGCCCCCGTTCCGCGCGCGCGTAAGCCGCCTCGATCGCCTGTTCGTATTGTGCCGCGCAGATCTCGGGCGCGTGCCGCGTCCGGATGATCGTGCGCGCCCGCTCGCCGAGCCCCCGGCGCGCGCCGGCATCGCCGGCAAGCGCGATCAGCGCGTCGGCGAGTTCATCCGTCCGGAATTCATCCGCCAGCATCCACACCCCGGACGGATCGAGTTCCGCCATCGTGCCATGGGCGTTCACGATGGTCGGAATGCCGTGGTTCATGCAGTCGATCACGGCGGCCGAGGTCTCGCCGCGCGATCCCGTCCTCAGCTGCACCGCGATGTCGGCGGCCGCGAGATAGGTTTCATAAAGTCCGCGCTGCTTCCAGCCGGTGATGCGGATACGCTCCCGGCAGGGAGACGCCTGGATGCGCCCGGCCAGGGTGCGACCATAGATACCGCCCTCGTTCTGGCCGACAAAGGCGAGATGCGCGTGGCTGTTGGCGCCGAGCCGGCTGCCCAGCCAGGCGTCGAGCAGCCGGTCGTTGAGCTTCACCGCATCGAGAAATCCGAACGAGCAGACCAGCAGGTCGTCGGGCCCGAGGCCGAGCGCGTCCCGCGCCGCGCCCCGCTCCCGCTCCCGGGCCGGCGCCCGCAGCAGCGGAATCACGGCGAAATCCCGCGCCCCGGCCGCCCCGAACCAGCCCGTCGCGAGCTGCCGCGCATGCTCGCCATGCACGATCACGCCCAGCGCTCCCTGCAGCAGCTGAAGGTTTGCCGGATAGTTCCGCAGCGCGGCGCGAACATCCGCGGCCTCGCTCACCTCCAGCGCCGCCGCATAGCCATGCTCGCCGACAAGCTCCCGCGCCACGTCCTGGCGGTTGAACCGCAGCCGGTGGCCGAACAGGCCGCACATGAAGAAATCATGCAGCACCACCATCCCCGGATGCGCCGCGATCGCGTCGATCATGTAGTCATGGAACGGCGAATTGCCGAACTGATACAAAATCCGGTCATACTCGTGCGCGTGCGCCCTGAACCACTCCGCGGTGCGGACGCCGATCGACGCGGGCAGTCCGCCCCTGTCGACGCTCGACTGCTCGACGATCACGTCGATGTCGTAATGCCCGGCCAGCGCCGGCAGCAGCTCCATGCTGTAATCGCTGATCCCGCTCGGTTGCGGCGGCATCGGCGAGAAAACGGCGAGGCGCCTGCCGGCGTCCGCGATGCGCGCGCGCGCCGGGGGCGGGGCGGCAAGGCCGGTTGCGGCGAACGCCGCCAGGGCCCGCTCCGCCACCCGGTCCCAGGTGAACTGGCGCGCATGTTCGATCGCGTGCGCCGCGAGATCGGCCCGCCACTCGTCGTCGGTGGCGAGGCGATGCAGCAGCAGCCGCATCTCCGCGACGTCGAACGGGTCGAACAGCGCGTCGTCCCGGCCGATGACCTCCGGCAGGCTGGCGCGCCGGCTGCCGATCGTGGCGCAACCGCACAGCATCGCCTCGACCGCGGGCAGCCCGAACCCCTCATGCCAGGACGGCATGACGAACCCCTTGGCCAGGTTGTAGAGCGTGTTCAGGTCCTCATCCGCGAGGCCGCCGGTCATCACCAGCTCGCCTTCGGCCAGCCCGCTTCCCGCGGCATGGCGCGCGAAGGCCTCGCGGTCGCGCGCCTGGAAATGGCCGATGAGGGCGAGCTGATGCGCCTGCCGCAGCGAGGCGGGCAGACCGGCAAAAGCCTCGATCAGCCGGCGATGGTTCTTGTGGGCGTCCGGCGCGCTCACATACATGAAGAACGGGCGCCGCAGCCCGAGCCGTTCGAGCAGGGTGTGGCGGGTCTCGGCGGCGATATCGAGGCGCCGGAACCGCCCATCGGCGCCGGTGCCGACCGTGACGATCCGCGCCGGGTCCCAGCCGAGATGATCGGTCGCCTCGCGCGCGGCCGAGCCGGAAATGCCCAGCAGCAGGTCGGCGCGTCCGAGGTCTTCCAGCTTGCGGAAATAATGCGCCGCATAGGCCGGATTGTCCTTCATGATCTGGTCCTGGTTCAGCAGCGGGATCAGATCATACAGCGTGGCGCTGACGCGGCAGGCGGCGCCGTGCCGGCCGATGCTGGTCACCGCGTCATCGACGAAGCCCTCGAACAGGCTGGAGATATGCACGATGTCGGGGTTGAGCGTGGCGATGAACGCCTCGCGGACCCGCTCGGCCACCTCCCGCCGCCCGGCATTCGCGGGGTCGATCGCGGCGACCGGCCCCGGCGCATCCCAGACCACGACATGCTCCGCCGGCAGCAGCCCGTCGAACGCCGCCCGGATCGGCGGGATGCTCTCGGGAAACAGCGCATTCAGCGCGATGATGATCTCGTGGCCGGCGTTGCCGCGCGCGAGCGCCCGGGCGAAATTCAGCGAATACCGGCCGATTCCGCGTTGGCCGCTGGCGCTTTGCGCACCTTGCAGGTCGATGACGATGCGCATGCTTGCCGGTTCCCGTCAGCCGAGGAGAAGTTCAGGAATTCATCCAGAGATGGATTTGCCGTGCCCGTGGCGACAGGTCGGCCGGCCCGGGCGGCCGCCACATCATCGTCCCCGCCGCCCCGCCCGATCGGGTGAAGTGATGCAGCAGGGCCCTCGCGGCGGGAACCCGATCGAGCAGCCGCATCGCCAGGGCATGCAGGCGGGGATGCTCGAGCAGCTAGTGCGACAAGGCGAGAATCACGCGCAGCACCGCCCGGTGCGGCCGGCTGCCCGGCGCCAGCCGCGCCCAGGCTCGCGCCCCGTCCCGCGCCGCGTCCCGCAGCCAGCGCCCCCGCGTCGTCATCGCCCGCAGCGGCCGGGTGACGCGCCAGGACCGGCTGGCATGCATCGCTTGCAACGCGCACCTCGCCTCGTCGAGCCACGCCCGGCTCTGTTCGAGTTGCCGTCCGGCCTCCGCCTGCCGCGCCTCCGCCTCTTCCGCCAGCCTCGTCGTCTCCCGCAGGCGGGCCTCCAGGCTGGCGATCCGCCCGAGCAGGCCGGCCCGTTCCGTCTCGGCCTCCTGCCGGACGTGATGGCACAGGCGCGATGAGGCCCGTCCGCTCAACTTGAAGTAGTCGAATACGTTCGGCGGAACCTCGAAATGCCGCTTGAGGTCGAGGTGCTGGCGGCTCAGGTAGAAATTGTTGAGCCCGTCGCGATACACCCTCTCATAGCCGAGGCCGAGCAAGGCGCTCTCCCAGGGCGTTCCGGTCGACTCCGGCGAGCCCGGACGGGTGCTCTCGACCACCACGATCCACGGCCTGACAGTCGAAGGCGCCCAGCTCGCGATGGCATCCTCTTCCATGCCCTCGACATCGATCTTCAGCCAATGGACATCCTGGCCCTCGAACCTGTCCAGCAGGCGGGCGAGCTTCATCGCCGGCACCTCGATCCGCCGGGACGCGAAGCCCTCCCGCCGGTGCTCCTCGGCGATCGCGGCGACGCCGGTGCTCAGTCCAGTGTCCATGGTCTCGAAAAACGCAATCGTCCCGCCCGCCGTGCTGATCGCCGCCTCGATGACCGTCTCGTCCGGCCGGGCCGCGCGCAACAGGCGGGCATACTCCGGGTTCGGCTCGACATGCACGCCGCGCCACCCCTGTTCGTAGAAGGCGAGACTGACCGAATCGACCATCGGGTCCTGGGCGCCGATATCGATATACCGGCCCGGGCCGACATGTTTCAGGGCGCGCCACAGCATGACGTCTTCGAAATTCTGCGCGTAGGATACAAAATCCACGAAGGCGTCGGTCTGTGCGTCCATATGTTCCAAAATCGGGTCTTGGCCCGGCGGAGGGTCGAGCGCGGAGGCGCCAACCATGCCGGCCGATTTCCAAATGATCGTTCCGTATCCGCAAGGGTGCCGGAATGGCGCCCGTGCCTTGCTGGATTAGACGGAATTAAGCATTCGTCGCAATAATTATAACGAGCTAAATAAAATATAATTAATTATAGAAATACGGGAAAACGCCGCCGCGCGCGGCGCTGCCGGCGATCGTCCCGGGCGCAAACGGCAAACGCCTTCCGGCGGTCCTGCCGGAAGGCGTTGCTGGACATCTGGACCAACCCGCCCCGCCGGGCCGCGTCGGGCCGGCGGGGCGGGGGAAGGCTCAGGCGGCGTTCGGCAGCTTGTAGTCCGCGAACATGTTGTCCACTTCGGTGTGGAACAGGTGGTTGGCGTAGTTGCTGAGGGTCTTCACCGCCATGGCGAGCACGATCTCCAGCGCGTGCCGGTCGGCATAGCCGGCGGCGCGGAAGCTTTCGAGGTCCTGCTGCGTCGGGCGGCCGCGGGTGTCGAAGATCACCTGGGTGAAGCGCGCCAGCTCCGCGAGCTTCGCATCGGCGATGGTCCGGCCCTCGCGCAGCGCCGCCAGCACATCGGCCGGCACTTTCGACATCTTGTCGGCGATCATGCTGTGCGCCGCGGTGCAGTAGCCGCAGCCATTGGCCCGGCTGATCACCAGGAAGACCACTTCCTGCTCCACCGGGGTCATGCCGGAATCGGCGCGGAACCGCGCGTAGCCGTCGAGATAGGTTTCAAGAAACCCCGGCGAGTTGGCCATGTTGGCATACATGTTGGGAATGAAGCCAACCTGCGCCTTGGCCTTTTCGAGGACGGCGCGCGGCGCGGGCAACGCGGTTTCGAGCGTGAGAGCGGGGAGGTTCAGTCGGGCGTCAGCGGTCATTGCAACCTCTTGATGTGTGACGGCGTGGCGCGCGAGCGCCCCGCTCCGGGTTCAACTGGTGCCCGCCGATATAATGGAACGATCGTTTGAAAACAATCCCCCGGCCCGAACCCTCCCAGTCACGCCCCCGCCCTCAGCGCGTCGGCCGCCAGCGCTCCCATCTTCAGCGCGTCCGCACCTCGATCGTCAGATGCGACAGGGAGGTGAAGCGGGCGAGTTTCTGCCGATAGGCCTCCGCACTCAGCCCCTCGGCCGAGCGCACGCTCAGGATCGCGCCGAGATGGCCCGGGCCAAGCCGCCACAGATGCAGGTCGCGCAGCTCGTCGCCATCCGCCTCGATGGTCTCCCGCAGGCGCTGCGCGAGCTTGCGGTCCGGCGTCATGTCCAGCAGGATCGCGCCGGTATCGCGGATCAGCCCGAACGCCCAGCTGGCGATGACCAGGGCGCCGACGATGCCGACCACCGGGTCCATCCACAGCCAGCCGAAAGCCCGCGCCAGCAGCAGGCCGACGATCACGAGAACCGACACCGCCGCGTCGGTCGCCACATGCACCACAGCCGCCCGCATGTTGTTGTCCCGCCCGGTCGCCGCGTGCCCATGGTCATGGTCATGGTCATGGTCATGGTCATGGTCGTGGTCGTGCCCGTGGTCATGGTCGTGGTCATGGTCGTGGTCGTGGTCATGCCCATGCCCATGATGATGGCCATGGTCGTGATGATGGTCATGCCCGAATCCGAGGATCAGCGCGCTGACGACATTGACGACAAGTCCAAGCCCCGCGATCGGCAGCGCCTCGGCGAAATCGATCGTCACCGGGGCGAAGACCCGGCGTACCGCCTCGAACCCGATCAGCAGCGCGATCATGGCCAGAATGATGGCGCTGCTGAAACCGGCGAGGTCGCCGAACTTGCCGGTGCCGAAGCTGAATCTCGGATCATGCGCGTGCTTGCGGGCATAGCGGTAGGCGAGGGCGGCCAGCAGCAGCGCGCCGGCATGCGTGCTCATGTGCAGCCCGTCGGCCACCAGCGCGATCGACCCATAGAGCGAGCCGCCGATCACCTCGATCAGCATCATCGCGGTGCAGATCCAGATCACCCACCAGGTGCGGCGCTCATTGCGGGCGTGATCGGCGCGCAGAAACACATGACCATGATCGGCGGGGCTGGGAACGGCGTCGCTGTCCGGCATCGTCTCTCTCATTTCAGATAGGCGCGGATCACCGCCAGCAACTGCTCGGTGGCGTTCTGGTCCAGCGCGTCGGGGTGGGTTTGGGGGTCCACGAGATGGTTGCGCACGTGGTCCTCGACGATCTCGGCCATCAGCCCGGCAACGGCGCCGCGCACTCCTGCGATCTGCTGCATGACGGTCTCGCATCCCGCCTCGGCCTCGAGCGCGCGTTCGATCGCCTCGACCTGCCCGCGGATGCGGCCAACCCGCGCCAGCAGCTTGCGTTTGTCGCGGATGGCATGTGTCATGCGCGGAAGCGTAGCATACTCCCCCACACTATCCAACCCGCCACGTTGCGGCCAGGGCCCCGGCGCCGGACCGCCGCGCCGCTCCCGGCGCCGGACCGCCGGCGCAGGGCCGCGCCGAGATCAGGCGCGCACGATCAGAACAGCAGCCCGGCTTCGAGAACGAAGGTCGCCTGGTTCGGCTGCTTGCCGCTGGCGCCGTACCCGATCACCCCGTCTCCGCCATTGGTGAAGTGCAGCACGCCGAGATCGCCGCGAACGAAAACATGGCCCTTCTGCCAGGTCGGCGTGATCGACATCCCGATGCCCTTGGCATTGGGCTGCAGAAACCAGTTGCCGAACCCGTTCGAGCCGAACCCGCTGGCGGCGAAATACTCCACCCAGCCGCCCAGCGAGTAGGGGCCATGGCCGAACGTGTAATTGCCGAACAGCGCCGCGCCGAAATCCGTTGTCGTCTTGCGGATGCCCGCCTTGATGTCCTTCTTGGCGTAGACGAACTGCACTTCCGGAACCAGGTTCAGGTTCCCGCGCGTGTAGCTGTAATAGGCGCCGAGCATGGACGAATTGATCTGCACGTTGCCGGGCCCGACCAGGCTCTGGCCATAGGGTTTCGCGGCGCTGCCATAGGTGTGGGCGAGGGAACCCGTCCGGCTCAGATTGGTCGCGCCATACACCGAGAGGCTGTTGGTGCTGTTGAAATTGTAATTCACCAGCCCCTGGAGAAAATTGAACACCCCCGTGTCGAACCCGTCGCCGAAGGCGACACTCGCGCTCACCGGCCCCTTCGAGACATTCAGCATGACGCCGAGGCTCTGGTAGTTCTGCACATTGTAGAGGGCCGTGGTCAGCACGCTGGGATTGCCCCAGTCGATCCCGGCCTCGTAGCCCTCCAGCGAATCGATCCGCCCCACCGAGACCGAAACATGCCGGCTCGGCGCGAGCGTCACATAGGCGGCATAGATCGGCCCGGTGGAGAAGGTCGTCACCGATGTCGCCGCCGGCGCCGTGCCGAGCGACAGCGAATTGACCGAGCCGATCTGCAAGGTGAACCGCACCAGCCCTGTCGGCTTCTGCAGCGAAATCTGGCTGTTCATCAGCTCGGCGCCAAAATTCCGGCTTGAGCGCAACAGGTCATGACCGCCGACCTTGCCCGTCCCGGTCAGGCCATAGGCATAGCCGTCAAGGCCGCCGCTGACCACCAGCGGGCCGAGCGCGCCGCCGTCGAACGTCACCGGCGCCGGCCCGTTCAACGCGAGCGCCGGTTGCTGCGTGCCGAGCACCACGGCGGCGCAAACGCTGGTCAGCAGTTTCAATTTGCGGGAATTGCGGCCCGAGCCGGCCGGCTGCTCGATTTTCATAATGCCTCCTGCGATCCCGTTGAAGAATCGTATCGTAAAATTTTCTTTAAAACGTACAGAAAATAGGACTATTTGTTACTTCAATTAAACATATCTTTGGACGGTCCGCAAATCCCGCCGCGCCGCGCAAGGGCGGCCGGCGCACCGCCCCTGGCCGTGGCGGGTTCAGCCGGGCGGGTGGTCGCTGGCGAAAAACCGCCGCACCGCCTCGACCGTCTCGGCCAGCCCCGCGCGCTGCACGGCCGCGCCGGGCGGAAACGCGCTCTCAAGGCGCGAGGGAAACGCCCGGTCCAGCAGCACGAACACGCCACGGTCGCCGGCGCGGCGGATGAGCCGGCCAAATCCCTGCCGCAGCCGAAGCCTGACGATCGCGTCGTCATACGCGCGCGGATCGCCCTCCGAGAGATGGGTGCGCCGCACCCGGTGCAGGATGTCCGGCCGCGGCCAGGGCGTGCGTTCGAACACGACGAGGCGCAGCGCGTTGCCCGGAATGTCGACCCCATCGCGCATCGCGTCGGTGCCGAGCAGGCAGGCATTCCGCTCGGCCCGGAAACTCTCGACCAGGGTCGCATTGTTCATCGCATCGACATGCTGGGCAAAGAGCGGGATGTTGGCCGCATCCAGCGCGGGGGCAATCCGCGCCTGCACGTCGCGCAGCCGCGCGATCGCGGTGAACAGCCCCAGCGCGCCGCCGCCCGCGGCCAGGAACAGCGCGCGAAACCCCGCCGCCAACGCCTCCGGCGAGGCGCGAAGATTGTCGCGCACGATGAAAATCCGCGTCTGCGCCGGATAGTCGAAGGGCGAGGCGAAGGCGGCGCGAATCGCCGGTGCGGCGAGATGGGCCGCGCCGCTGCGCGCCTCCGCCCGCCGCCATTCGGCGTCCTGCTCGGCGTCCTCCACCGCGGTGGTGCGGTCGCGCAGCGTCGCCGAGGTGATCAGCAGCCCATGCGCCCGGCTCGCCACCGCATCCGCGAAGGCCTCGGTCGGGTCGAGCAGATGCGACAGCAGCGCGCTGTCGCGGCCGTGGCGGATGAACAGCACATGGTGCGGCCGCTCGCCCGGCTCCGGCGGCGCGGCGCCCACGGCGGCGAGCATCCGCCGCCAGCTCGCCAGCGGATCGAGCGCCCGCCGCGTGAGCCCGCGAATCGCCGCCTCGATCCGCTGCCGCTCGGCGCTCTCGATGCTGCCCGCCTCCTCCTCCAGCCGTGCGGCCAGCCGCGCGCGCAGTGCCGCGAGCGGCGTTTCGAGCCGTGCGAGATCCCGCCCGAGATCGGCGGCGGCGGCGGCAAGCGCCGGCTCGGCGGGGTAGAGATCCGCCTCGATATCGAGGGCCGCCTCGCGTTCGGCCGGTGCGGCCCGGGCGCGGGCCTGGGCGGCGAGGGCGGCGAGAAAGGCCTCGGCCGCGCCGGGGCCGATCTCGTCGAGCGTCGCCGCCGGATCAGCGAGCCGTGCCAGCGCCGCCCCGCCCGGCAGCACCCGCGCCGCCGCCCGCATCGCCTCGATCGGCGGGGCGAGCTGCGCATCGGCACCGACCAGATCCTCCAGCCGCCGCGCCAGCCCCCGCGCGCGCGACCGCCCGCCTTCAGCGCCAAGCAGCCACCGGCGCAGCTCCGCCATGCTGGCGCCGGAAAGCTCGGCGGCGAAGGCCGAATCGGCGGCGTCGAACAGATGATGCCCCTCGTCGAACACGTAGCGCGTCGGCACGCCCGCATCGTCGAGCCCGCCCCACACCGCCTGCGCCATCACCAGCGCATGATTGGCGATCACGAGATCGGCGCCGCGGGCGCGGCGGATCACATGCTCGATCGTGCAGCGCTTCCAGTGCGCGCAGGCCGAATGGATGCACTCGCCGCGCCGGTCGGCGATCTGCGCGAGCAGCCCGGCGCCGAACAGCTCGGCGAACCAGCCCGGCAGGTCGCCGCCGGCGATGTCATGATCGCCCGAGGCCAGCGCCCAGCGCGCCACCAGCCCGAGGCCGACGAGATTGCCCCCCCGCGCCCCGGCGGTCGCGTCCTCGAAATTCAGCAGGCAGAGATAGTTCTCCCGCCCCTTGCGCAGCACGACGCGCCGGCGCCGCCGCGCCGCGTCGCCCTCCAGCCGCGCCGTCTCCTGCTCGATCTGCCGCTGCAAATGCCGCGTATAGGTCGAGATCCACACGCTGCCCTGATTCCGCTCGGCCCAGAGCGAGGCGGGGGCGAGATAGCCGAGCGTCTTGCCGGTCCCGGTGCCGGCCTCGGCCAGCACGCAGTGCGGCACGCCCTCGGCCTCCGGCGGCGCGAAGGCGGCGGTCGAGGCCGAGGCGTAATCCGATTGCGCCGGCCGCGGTTCCGCCCCGCCGCCGAGCAGCCCGGCCAGCCGCTCACGCGCGGCCTCCGGCGGCACCGGATAGGCGGCGGGCGGCGGCCGCGGCGCCTCCTCCTCCCATTCGGGCAGGATCACGCCGAGCCGCAGCGCCGCCCGGTCCGGCCGCGCGGCGGGCTGCCCCAGCGCCGCCGCCACCGGCTTCGCCCAGGGCCAGCCGGCCTCGCCCATCAGCGCCGCGAGCCCCGCGGCCCGGCGGTTCATCGGCAGCGACGCCCCCTGGCCAAGCCGGCCGAGCAGGGCGGTGGCGATGTCCGGCAGCAGCGCCGCCGCCGCCTCGATCGTCTCCGGCGGGTCGAAATCGAGGGCGCGGGCAAGGCCCGCCGGGGTCGGCGCCGCCGTCACCGCCGGCAGCACGAAGGCGAACAGGTCGAGCAGGTCGAACACCGGACTCGAGAGGTCGAGCCGCCGCAGCGTCGCCGGGCCATGCACCACGAGCGGCGGCGGCAGGTCGCGCAGCGCCGCCCGCGCCTCGGCGGTCGTGAGCAGCCGCAACTCCCCATCGGGATCGAGCAGCGCTGCCCGTCCATGCGCCGTCACCAGCGATGGCGCGGCGGGCGGGGCAGGGCGCGGCGCTGACTCCATGCGATCTCTCTATCCCGCGTCGGCGGTTTCGCCAAAGCGCGCGGAAATCAGCCGCCGATCCGCGCGAGCAGGCCGCCGACCACCGATTCGAACATCGCCGCGGTCAGCCGCCCGGTATTGGTGTTGAGGCGGGAGACGTGGAAACTGTCCACGAGCGTGATGCCGCCGGGCAGCTCGATCGTCGCGCCATGGCCGAACCGCGCATGGCTCGCCTTCAGCCCGAAGGCGCGCAGCGTCGCCTGGTGCGCGACGCCGCCGAGCGCGAGGATGCCGCGCAGCCGCGTCATCGCCGCGATCTCGTCTTTCAGGAAACGGTTGCAGGCGGAAATCTCGGCCGGCAGCGGCCGGTTTGCCGGCGGCACGCAGCGCACCGCATTGACGATCCGGCAATCGCGCAACTCCAGCCCGTCATCCGCGCGCTCGGCATAGCTGCCGCGGGCGAGGCCGAATTTCAGCAGCGTGCCATAGAGCAGCTTGCCGGCGAAATCGCCGGTGAAGGGCCGGCCGGTGCGGTTGGCGCCGCGCAGCCCCGGCGCCAGCCCGACGACCAGGAGCCGCGCATCGCGCGGGCCGAAACCCGGCACTGGCGCATTGAACCAGAGGGGAAACGCCGCCCCGTTCGCCGCGCGGAATTCCGCAAGGCGCGGGCAAAGCGGGCAGTCGCGCGGCGGCTCCGCTTGCATCGGCGGCTCGGTCCCCGGACGGCTCAGTCCTGGCCGGCCTCGCCGCGCGGTGCGCGCTGCTTCGGCTCAGTCTGCCGGCGGGTGAACTCGGGCGCGATATCGGCGAGATCAATGAACTGGTCGGCCTGGCGGCGCAACTCGTCGGCGATCATCGGCGGGCTGGTCTTGATGGTCGAGATGACCGAAACGCGCACGCCGCGCCGCTGCACCGCCTCGACGAGGCGGCGAAAATCGGAATCGCCCGAAAACAGCACGGCATGGTCGATATGCGGCGCGATTTCGAGCATGTCGATCGCGAGTTCGATATCCATGTTGCCCTTCACCCGACGCCGTCCCGCGCCATCGGTGAACTCCTTGGCCGGCTTGGTGACCAGAGTGTACCCATTATATGCCAGCCAGTCGGTGAGCGGCTTGAGCGGCGAATATTCCTCGGTTTCCAGCAGCGCGGAGTAATAATGCGCCCGGATCAGGTGCGACTTGTCGAAAAATTCCAGAAGCCTCCTGTAATCGACGTCGAACCCCAGCGCGCGGGACGCCGCATACAGATTTGCGCCATCGATGAACAACGCCGTTTTTTCTTGGGGTAACAGGCGCATCGCAAAAGCCTTTCAGGACTAATAAAGCTAGGTCAAACAATCTGCTTAAAACACGTTCGACAAAGCACGTTTACGTAAAAGTGTCACGCAACTAAAAGTAGGCCACATGATCCTGATAGCGCTCGGTGCAAACCTGCCTTTCGCAGAAGCTGTCTCACCGTATGACACATGTCTTCGCGCCTTGGAAGACGTCGCGAAAATTCCAAATCTTCAGTTCGAGGCCGTTTCACGTTGGTACCGAACCGCGCCGGTGCCGCCCGATCCGCACCAGCCGGAGTATTGCAACGGCGTCGCCCGGTTCTCCGGCGCGCCCGATCCGGCCGAGCTACTCGCCGCCCTGCACCGGGTCGAGGCGGCGTTCGGCCGCATCCGCGGCGTCGCCAATGCCGCGCGCACGCTCGATCTCGACCTGATCGACGTCAACGGAATGGTGCGCGACGCGTCGCCGCCTCTGCTGCCGCATCCGCGCGCGCACCAGCGCGTCTTCGTCCTGCGCCCCCTGCTTGATGTTGCGCCCGATTGGGTGCATCCTGTGCTGAACTCATCGGCGGCGGCGCTGCTCGACGCGCTTCCGCCCGATGCCGCGCGCGGCATCGCGCGCTGGTAGCAGGAACGCTCCGGTCTGCTTGCATGCCGGGCGCTTCGTTGCTATTTTCATCAATCAGGTTGTTCACGGCGCCCCCGGGCGCCCGGCTGGAGTGTTCCCATGGCCCGCGTCACCGTCGAAGACTGCATCGAACAGATCCCCAACCGGTTCGAGCTGGTGCTGCTCGCGGCCCAGCGCGCCCGCAACCTCTCGCGCGGCGCCGCCATCACCATCGACCGCGACAACGACAAGAACCCCGTCGTCGCCCTTCGCGAAATCGCCGATTCCACCGTCGTCTTCGGCGAACTTGAGCAGGACCTGGTGAAGTCGCTCTCCCGCGTCCCCGACCCGGAGCCGGCCGACGAGGAAGTGCAGGACCTGATCCCGACCGACCAGAACATTTTCGGCCTGCAAGACGTCTCCGCCGAGGAGGAAGCCGCCGCGCTGGCCGCCGAATCCGAGGAAATGACCTCCGAGGACATCGCCGCCGCGATCGAGGCCGAGCTTGGCGGCGGCCGTCCGCGCCGCTGACCGGACCGTGAACCGGTGGGCGCGCCGCGCGACGGGCTGGCGTTGAACCAGCCCTCCCGCGCGCCCGAGGGGCTTTCCGGCCTCACCGTCACCCACGAGGCGCTGACCCCGCTGATCAGCCGGATCGCCGCCTACGACCCGCGGATCGACGCCGCCCTGATCGACGACGCCTACGGCGTCGCCGAGGCCGCCCATGCCGGCCAGACCCGCGAAAACGGCGATCCCTACATCTCCCACCCGCTCGAAGTGGCCGGAATCCTCGCCGATTACCGGCTCGACGCCAGCAGCATCGCCACCGCCCTGCTGCACGACGTCATCGAGGATACCGGCGTCACCCTGCCGACCCTGTCCGGCCGCTTCGGCCCCGAAATCGCCGGCCTGGTCGATGGCGTCACCAAGCTGACCCGCCTCGAACTCCAGTCCGACCGCACCAAGCAGGCCGAGAATTTCCGCAAGCTCGTGCTGGCGATGAGCAAGGACATCCGCGTCCTGCTCGTCAAGCTGGCCGACCGCCTGCACAACATGCGCACCATCGACTTCGTCCGCGCGCCCGAGCGCCGCGCGCGAATCGCCCGCGAGACGATGGAGATCTACGCGCCGCTCGCCGAACGCATCGGCATGGACCGCGTCAAGGTCGAGCTGCAAAACCGCGCCTTCGCCGTGCTCGATCCCGAGGCCGCCGATTCGATCAAGGCCCGGCTGAACTTCCTGCGCGGCCAGGGCGCCGACGTGATCGACGAGGTGCGCGGCGAGCTCGGCCGCATCCTCGGCGATGCCGGGGTCGAGGTGGTCGACATTTCCGGCCGCGAAAAGTCGATCTACTCGATCTGGGAAAAGATGCAGCGCCGCAACGTCGCCTTCGAGCAGTTGTCGGACATCATGGCCTTCCGCATCCTCGTCCCCACCCGCGAGCAATGCTACATCGCCCTCGGCGCCATCCACGCCGCCTTCCCCGTCATCGCCGGCCGCTTCAAGGACTACATCTCCACCCCCAAGGCCAACATGTACCAGTCGCTCCACACCGGGGTGACGCTGCGCCATCCGCGCAACCAGAAAATCGAGGTGCAGATCCGCACCCCCGAAATGCACGCCATCGCCGAAAACGGCGTCGCCGCGCACTGGCTCTACAAGCAGGGCGACGCCTCCGCGTCCGACGTCAAACAGTTCCGCTGGGTGCAGGACCTGCTCGAAATCCTCGAAAACTCCTCCGCCCCCGACGAATTCCTCGAAAACACCAAGCTCGAACTCTACCAGGACCAGGTCTTCTGCTTCACCCCCAAGGGCCAGCTCATCCAGCTCCCCCGCGGCGCCACCGCCGTCGATTTCGCCTACGCCGTCCACTCCCAGATCGGCGATACCTGCGTCGGCGCCCGCATCAACGGCCGGCTGATGCCGCTGCGCTACGAACTGCAAAACGGCGACCAGGTCGAAATCCTCACCGCCCGCGGCGGCACGCCCTCGCCCTCATGGGAACGCTTCGTCGTCACCGGCAAGGCCCGCGCCCGCGTCCGCCGCTTCATCGCCAGCCAGCTGCGCGAGCAGAACCGCGACCAGGGCAAGGCCGCCCTCGCCAAGTCCTTCCGCCAGGACGGCGTCGATGGCTCCGAAAAAGTGCTGGAAGCCGCGCTCAAGGGACTGAAACAGGCCAGCCTCGACGATCTCTACGTCGCCGTCGGCACCGGCAATCTCGCCGCGAAGGACGTGGTCCACGCCGCCTATCCCGAACTGCGCGAATCCCGCGCCCCCCGCATGGTCCCCGGCCTGCTCGCCCGCGCCCCGCGCCCCCCCGCGCGCGGCACCGGCTTGCCCATCACCGGCCTCATCTCCGGCATGGAAGTCCACTACGCCGGCTGCTGCCACCCCCTCCCGGGCGACAAGATCGTCGGCATCATCGCCACCGGCAAAGGCGTCACCATCCACACCCGCGACTGCCTCACCCTCGAAACCTTCGCCACCACGCCCGAGCGCTTCATCGATGTCGACTGGGATTACACCCAGATCGGCCACGGCAAGGAAGGCACGCGCGACGGCGCCGGCCGCGAACGCCCCTTCACCGGCCGCATCAGCGTCATCGCCGCCAACGCCCCCGCCACCCTCGCCAACATCGCCAACGCCGTCGCCAAGCAGGACGGCGCCATCGCCAACCTCAAGATCATCCACCGCCAGCAGGATTTCTTCGAATGCCTGATGGATGTCGAGGTGCGCGACCTCCGGCACCTCTCCCAGGTCATCGCCGGCCTGCGCGCCGCCGGCGGCGTCGCCCAGGTCGATCGCGCCCGCACCTGACCCCCGCCTTGGCGCTGCCTCCCACTCTCTCTATGACACCCCCATGATCATCGGCATCGGCTCCGACCTCTGTGACATCCGCCGCGTCGAGCGCACGCTCGAACGCTTCGGCGAACGCTTCATCCACCGCGTCTTCACCGAAACCGAACGCCGCCGCGCCGCCCGCCGCCCGGCCCAGTTCGCCGCAACCCTCGCCAAACGCTTCGCCGCCAAGGAAGCCTGCGCCAAGGCCCTCGGCACCGGCTTCAGCCACGGCGTCTTCATGTCCGATCTCGGCGTCGTCAACCTGCCCACCGGCCAGCCCACCATGCACCTCACCGGCGCCGCCGCCACCCGCCTCGCCGCGCTCACACCGCCCGGCCGCATCGCCTTCGTCCACGTCTCCCTGACCGACGAACCCCCCTACGCCTACGCCCACGTCATCATCGAAGCCCGCGATGCCGCCTGAACCCGCCACACCACCCTGCCGTCACTTCGGCGCCTGCGGCGGCTGCACCGCGCAGCACATCCCCCCCGCCACCCAGCACGCCGCCAAACGCGAACGCCTGCGCGCCGCCCTCGCCCAGGCCGGCTTCCCCGCCGCACCGCTCGCCCCCCTCGTCGCCATCCCGATGGGCACCCGCCGCCGGGTCGATCTCGCCGCCATGCGCGTCGGCGGCGCCCTCCGCCTCGGCTTCCACGCCCCCCGCTCCCGCGACGTGGTCGACATCGCCGAATGCCCCCTCGCACACCCCACGATCGAGGCCCTCATCCCCAAACTGCGCGACCTGCTCGCCCGCCTCGCCGCCTTCCACAAAACCGGCAGCGTCCTCGTCAACCTGCTCGACACCGGCGCCGACATCGCCATCACCCTCGACGCCCCCGCCACCGCCGCCGATCGCGCCCGCCTCGTCGCCTTCGCGCGCGAGCACGACCTGCCCCGCATCAGCCTGGCCGACGAACCCGTCCTCCTCCAGCGCCCGCCCATCCTCCATTGCGCCGGCCTCGCCGTCACCATCCCGCCCGGCGCCTTCCTCCAGCCCACCACCGAGGGCGAAGCCGCCATCCGCGCCGCCGTCCTCGCCGGCCTGCCCCCGAAACTCACCCGCAAATCCCAGATCGTCGAACTCTACGCCGGCATCGGCACCCTCACCGGACCCCTCGCCGAAGCCGCCCGAATCCACGCCGTCGAAGGCAACCAACCCGCCATCGCCGCCCTCGACGCCGCCGCCCGCGCCGCCGGCCTCGCCGGCCGCATCACCACCGAAACCCGCGACCTCGCCCGCCGCCCGATGACCGCCAGGGAACTCTCCTCCGCCGCCGCCATCGTCCTCGACCCGCCCTTCGACGGCGCCGCCCCCCAAATCCGCGCCATCGCCGAATCGAAGGTCAAACGCATCGTCTACGTCAGCTGCAACCCCGACGCCCTGTCCCGCGACGCCACCCCCCTCCGCCGCGCCGGCTACGACATCACCGCCGCCACCCCCATCGACCAGTTCCCCGCCTCGCCCCACCTCGAAAGCGTGATCGTCTTCGCCCTCTGATTTTTTGCACCCCGCCGCCGCGTTAGTCTAACAAGGCGTTCTTTTTTATAAAAAAGAACCAAAAAATTTTTGCTGATTAAGCTGGGTGCGTTTCGGCTTCGAACCGTACAAGATTCCGAAGCGTCACCGCCGATTCCCGGCACGGGCCGTGAAGAGACTGACAGGTTTCAGGCGTCCGCACTGCGATAGTAGACATTATGCCTGTTCCATCGCTGAGATGCCCTATCCCTATGCTGCATCCGCGGATATACAGGCAATGAAGCACAGAGGCGACTTTGAAAGAAAGCGAACTGAAAGGGCTAACCGCCCACCTCATCGGCCTGAACAACATCAACGTAATTATGGGGCGCAACGGCTCAGGGAAAAGCCGCTTCCTTCGTGATATTGATGAAATGGCCAACCGGCCCGAGAACAAGCAGCACTATTATGTTCGCTATGTCAGCCCAGAGCGGGCTGGGTCTTTCAAGCGCGACGGCAATATCCTTACAAATATGACCAGTAGTCCTAACTGGCTTCGGCAAATGCGAGCGGTCAATCAGGCGAGCGACTTCAAAGCCGCTTCCGCAACGCTATTCCGCGAAGCAGAGGTGCTCTACTTGCGTCGGCTCGCTGGCACACCTGAAATCAGAATGGATCCGACTCGCAATTTTGCGGTGGATCGCCTTGGCAAGGTCAACCAGTTGCTCACGAATATCGAATTGGTGATGGGCAACGTAGACTTCGAGTTTCGCTCACTAGCCAGTGGTGCGACCATAAACCCTGATGCTATCAGCAGCGGGGAATCTGAAGCCGTCGCACTTGCTGCCGAAATTTTGTACTTCTTCGATACAATAGACCCTGCAAAATTCAACGTACTGCTTCTTGATGAGCCCGATGTCCACCTTCACCCCGACCTTCAAGCCCGGCTTGGCAAGTTGATTATCGCCATGCTGGAAGAGTTCACGGATAAAGCCGAAAACATTACGGTATGTCTCTCAACACATAGCGCGCCGCTGGTCTGCTCACTTGCAGATTCGAAATACGTTTCCATTGGCACAAAGAGCTTCGAAGTTAACACTGTTGCGCTCAAGCCGACAAGCGATCAGCTACGCAAGGTAGCACCATTCTTCGGCCACCCCCTATCGCTCTCGCTGAACGAAGATGCAGCGCTTATCCTCGAAGGTGAGGATGACGAACGTGTTTGGCAGCAGGCAGCCCGCACGTCACAGGGCCGTATTAAGGTATTCCCGGTCCTAGCAGGCAGCGTCGATCAGCAGGGGGAACTTGAGATGTTCTGTGTCGACTTGCTCGCGACACTTTACGACAGTCCAATAGCCTTCTCCCTCCGTGACGGCGACGGCATCGTCAATGAAGACCTCGAACATAAGCTACCGCTGAAGCGATACCGGCTCAAATGCTACGCGATCGAGAATGTATTGCTGACCGATCCCTGCCTCTCCGTGATGGGCACATCCTGGGACGGTTTTGTTGAAAAGGCGGCCACTTGGATCGAAGCTAATCCGGATCATGCAGATATTGAAATGCTCGGACAGCTGACCGAATCTAATGATCGGTTTCAGCACAAGAAGATCAAGAAGATCCGTCAACTTATTTGCGCTGTCCTCGATTGCAGGAAGCCGTGGGAGGTCGTCGTTGGCCAAGCGATCGGAGCGCTTACGAAAAATGATCCTACAAGCCCGAATATGTTGGTCGATTTCCTAGGTCCTGAAATGGTCGAGGACGTTATCTTCAGAAAATGAATGACCACTTCGGAAGGCAGGGGCCCAGCCACTAACGGCCAATATGAGTTGCCTCGACCGGTTAAAACCTTCCGGCCTTTGGAATGTCCGCTCTGGAGCGGCTGCCCCAAGACCGGGAACGGCGGGGATGGGCGCAAAGCGGAATACAGGCCGCTGCCTTGAATAGCCCATTTCCCCCACCCCACCGTCACAAAATCTAACCTCCCGCAAAAATCCCTTTCTCACCCCCGGCCCTCCATGCTTGTCTGCCCGCATGGAGTCCGCCGCGCCCGAAACCGTTTTCGGCCTCATCATCGAAACCCTGCTCAGGGGCGTCGCCCGGCGGGCGGGGGAGGGGGTGTTTCTCTTCATCTGCCGGGGCTATCCCGGCACCGGACCCTTCACCATCCGCCTCTGCGCCCGCCTCGGCCGCACCGCCAGCCGCTTCGCCAGCCTCGTCCGCCGCCTGCGCAGCCAGCCCGCGCGCCCCATCGCGCCGCGCCACGCGCCACGCCGCGCCACTCTCGCCCCCGCGCCGCAAACCACCCCGAACCCCGATGCGCCGCCCCTCCCGCGCAACCGCGCCTGGCTCGGCATCCGCATCCTCGAAGCCCGAATCTGCGCCGCTCAGCTCGACCATCTGCTCCGCCGCCCCGCCACGCAAACCCTCATCGCCTCCGATTACCGCTTCGGCCGCATCCTCCGCCCGCTCTGCCACATGCTCGGCCTCCGCAATCCCCCCATCCCCCACTACCAGCAAGCCGAACCCCAACCCCAACCCCAACCCGAACCCGCCGCCGCCGCGCCCTTCGCCCCCGCTTCCATCAATCCCGCATCCGCCAATCCCGCGCCCGCCGGCCGCACCCTTTTGCCCTGTCCGCATCACCAGCGCGCCTCGCCGCGCGCCGCCTGATCCCCCGCCCGCGCCCGCCCCACCGCCGCCGGTCCCGGCCGGCGGCATTCGCCGCTGCCTTGCGCCCGCCAGCACCCCCGTGCTACGCGGAAAAGGAAATGATGTTCGGCAACCACGCTCGGGTCTTGCTGCACGACCGGCCGCTCTCCGGCCCGGCGCTGATCGGCGCGCTTCGACTTATCGGCCCCTGGGCGTAACCCCCGGCCGAAAGCCGGCGCGCACAGGGGAACGAAGCGACCCTCCGGTTTCATCAGACAGAGCGAGTTTCACTCATGACCATCAATCACCCCAATTTCGGCGAAATCCCCGACGATCGCGTCTTCATCTTCGACACCACGCTCCGCGACGGCGAACAATCCCCCGGCTTCTCGATGAATCTCGACGAGAAGCTGCGCATGGCCGAAGCCCTCGCCGAACTCGGCGTCGATGTCATCGAGGCGGGCTTCCCCATCGCCAGCCAGGGTGATTTCGAAAGCGTGCGCCGCATCGCCGAAACCATCAAGGGCCCCGTCATCGCCGGCCTCGCCCGCTCCGGCCGCGACGATATCGTCCGCGCCGGCGAGGCGGTGAAGCCGGCCGAGCGCAAGCGCATCCACACCTTCATCTCCACCTCGCCGCTGCACATGAAATACAAGCTGCGAATGGAACCCGAAGCCGTGCTCGAAGCGGTCGTCCGCTCCGTCACCCTCGCCCGCGACTATACCGACGACGTCGAATGGTCCGCCGAGGATGGCAGCCGCACCGAGCCCGATTTCCTCTGCCGCTGCGTCGAGGCCGCCATCCGCGCCGGTGCCACCACGATCAACATCCCCGATACCGTGGGCTACGCCGTGCCGGAAGACATCGCCCGCATCTTCACCATGCTGCGCGAGCGCGTCCCCGGCGCCGATGGCGTGATCTTCTCCACCCACAACCATAACGATCTCGGCCTCGCCGTCGCCAACACCATCGCCGCCATCAAGGCCGGCGCCCGCCAGATCGAATGCACCATCAACGGCATCGGCGAGCGCGCCGGCAACGCCGCGCTGGAAGAGATCGTGATGGCGATCCGCACCCGGCCCGATGCCGTGCCTTACCGCAACAATATCGAAACCCCGCGCATCCTGCGCACCTCCAAGCTGCTCGCCACCATCACCGGGTTCGACGTCCAGCCCAACAAGGCCATCGTCGGGCGCAACGCCTTCGCCCATGAAAGCGGCATCCACCAGGACGGCGTGCTGAAAAACGCCGCCACCTACGAAATCATGACGCCCGAATCCGTCGGCTGGCAGAAAACCAGCCTCGTGCTCGGCAAACATTCCGGCCGCGCCGCCTTCCGCGACAAGCTGCGCGCCCTCGGCTATGGCGAAGTCGGCGACAACGCCCTGAACGACGCCTTCCGCCGCTTCAAGGACCTCGCCGACCGCAAGAAGCTGGTCTACGACGAAGACATCGCCGCCCTGTTCGACGAAACCGTGCTGCGCGACCAGAGCCGCATCCGCTTCGTCGCCCTCGAAGTCTGGGCCGGCTCCAAGGCCAAGCCCCGCGCCCGCCTCGAACTCGAAATCGATGGCGAGGTGAAAGTGCATGAATCGCATGGCGATGGCCCGGTCGATGCCACCTTCAACGCCATCCGCGCGATCTGCCCGCACGAGGCGGAGCTGAAGCTCTTCACCGTCGGCGCCGTCACCGAAGGCACCGACGCCCAGGCGAAATGCGGCGTCCGGCTTGAGGAAAACGGCAAGAGCGTCGACGGTCAGGGCTCGGATACCGATACCATCGTCGCCGCCGCCCGCGCCTATATCCACGCGCTCAACAAACTCATCGTCAAGCGCGAGCGCAAGGAACCGGCGGCGCTGACCGCCTGATCCCGCCTTCGGCCTAACCCTCCGCCAGAAACCCCTGGAGCGCGGCAAGCGTCGCCTCCGGGGCCTCCTCCGCCAGATAATGGCCCGACTCGATGGCCCGCCCCGCGACCGCCCCGGCCGCATACCCCCGCCAGATCTCCAAGGGGTCATACAGCGCGCCAACCAGCCCGCGCGCCCCCCACAGCACCAGCAGCGGCGCGGCAATCTTCTCCCGCCGCGCCCGGCTCTCGCGGTCATGGTCAAGGTCGATCGTCGCCGCCGCGCGATAATCCTCGCAGATCGCCGTCACCGTCGCCGGGTCGGCCATCGCCCGGCGATAATCCGCCATCGCCGTCTCGTCGAACACCGCCCGCGCCGTCTTGTGCCGGGCGGTCTGCGACAGCAGCCAGTATCCGGCGTCGCGGTTGATCAGGTCTTCGGGCAGCGGCGCCGGCTGGGCAAGAAAGAACCAGTGATAATAGCCCATGGCGAAGCGCATGTCGGTGCGCTCGAAATGCTCGATCGTGGGAATGATGTCGAGCACGGCAAGTTGCGAGATCCGGTCCGGATGGTCGAGCGCCAACCGGTGCGACACCCGCGCCCCGCGATCATGGCCAACCAGCGCGAAGCGCCCAATCCCGAGATGCGTGGCGAGGTCCACGATATCCCGCGCCATCCGCCGCTTGGAATACGGCGCGTGATCCTCGCTCGCCGCCGGCTTGTGGCTGCCGCCATAGCCGGTGATGTCCGGGCAGATCACGGTGAACCGTTCCGCCAGCGCAGGGGCAATTCTGTGCCACATGCAATGGGTCTGCGGCATGCCATGCAGCATCACCAGCGGCGGCCCGCTGCCGCCGCTGCGCAGCCGGAACTTCCGCCCATCGCCGAGATCGGCCGTCGTTTCGCTGAACCCCTCGAAAAATCCGCTCATATCCGCTCCCGGCATGTGTTGGCGAACACCGCAAGCAGCGGTCCCGCCGGCACAGAGTGCCAGCAGGGCGCGGCCTTGAACAGGGCATCGAGCCGGGGCACCAGCGCGCGGCTGGCCCCATCCACCTCGATCCGTGCGACGGCGACCCGCGGATACGGCCGCGCCGCCGCCAGCACCGCCGGCCCCGCCGCCCGCGCCACCAGGATGCGCATCTGCGGCGGTGAGGCGGCCACGAACGGGCCGGGCACGCCCACCCCGTCATTGCCGAACGGCAGAACAACCAGCGTATCCGCCGGCAGCGCCGCTGCCGCCCGCGCCGTGCGCCCGGCCGGCTGCATCGTCGCCGGCGAAAGCGCGAGCCCCGCGACCGACGCCGCCCCGACCGCCAGCAGTGCCGCCAGCACGCGCGGCCGATCCCGCAGCGTGGCCGCCAGCGCCAGCCCGGCAAAGGGCAGGCCGAGCCACACATAGCGCATCTCGAAAGGCTGGTTGCCGAACGCCGCCCCCAACGTCAGCAGGCCGAGCGGCGGTGCAGCGAACCCCGCCGCCAGCAGCGCCCGGTCCTCTCGCCCGAGCGCGCGCCGCTCGTCGCGAAGGACAAGGATGACCAACCCGGCCAGACCCACCCCCAGTACCGTCGCAACCGGCATCGACAGGGCCGCCGGCACCTCGCGGGGCAGGGCGCCGAGCAGCGCGCCGGCCTCATCCCGCGCCAGGCTCAGCAGCGCCGGGGCGAGGTGAAACGGCGGAAACTGCCCCCGCCGCGACCCCGCCTGCGCGAGAAAGAACCACAGCCCCGCCGGCAGGAACATCGCCCCGCCGATCGCCGCGGCCAGCCACACCCGCCATCGCCGCCAGGTCATCGCGGTTAGCCAGAGACCCACCGCCAGCGCCGTGAAAACCGCCAGGTCATTGCTGAAACACGCGGCCCCGAGCAGCGCGCCGGCGCAAAACCCGGCGCGGGCGCTGCCGGCGCGCGCCGCATCGATCGCCAGCAGCGTCCCCGCCATCGCGCACAGTGTCGCCAGCGCGAAATCCCGCGCCACGATCCCGGTATAGGCGAAGCCGTAGAACAGCGTCGTGATCACGATCGCCAGCGATGCGCTGACGCCCATCCGCGAGGCGATCCGCCCGAGCAGCGCCAGCGCGCCCAGCGTCTCCGCCACCGAGAGCAGCCGCAGCCGGAACAGCCCGAACCCGACCCCATCGCGCCAGAGCGACAGCAGCCAGAAATACAGCGGCGGATGCACATCGCCCCGCCGCAACGTCGCGGCGATCGCGCCGAACCCCGCATGGCCGCGATAGAACGCCCCCGCCGCGCCGGCGCCGAAAGGCGAAGCCGGCCAGTCCGGCCGCGGATGCCCGGCCACGAGAAAGACGGAATAGAACTCGTCATACTCGCCGCCCCGCCGCCACGCGATCGCGACGAGCAGGATGGCCGCGCCGCACAGCGCGGGCGCAAGGCGGGCAGGGCGCATGGCGGTGTCTCCGGGTTTGTCCCGAATAGCAACCACAGGTTGTTGTTTCTGGCAACCCGGTCAGAGCATGTCCCGCAGCCGGAACCAGCTTGTCGCCAGCACCAGGGTTGGCATTCGCAGCAAGGGGCCGCCCGGAAACCGCGCATGCGGAATGCGGGTGAAGATATCGAACCGCTCGGCGCGCCCGGCCACCGCCTCGGCCATCAGCCGGCCAGCCAGCCCGGTCAGCGCCACGCCATGCCCCGAAAACCCCTGGGCGAACAGCACGTTGCGGCCGAGGCGGCCGAAATGCGGCAGCCGGTTGCGGGTGATCGCGACATTGCCGCCCCACACGTGCTCAGCCCGCGCATCCGCGAGCTGCGGAAAGGCCCGTTTTGCCCGCGCCAGCATCGCCGCGCCGAGGTTGGGCGGCGGCAGCGTGGAATATGAAACGCGCCCGCCGAACAGCATCCGGTCATCCGCACTGCGGCGGAAATAGTCGAGCACGAAATTGAGGTCGGCCACCGCCTCGTCATGCGGAATGAGATCGCGGACATCCGCGCGCGATTCGGTCGCGACGATATAGGTGCCGACCGGCATCACATGCCCGGCGATCGGCCGCACCAGCGTGCCGAGATAGGCATTGCCGCAGATCAGCAGATGCTCCGCGCGCACGCTGCCGCCTGCCGTTTTCAGCACCACCTCATCGCCCGGCGTGATCGAGGCGACCCGCGTGCCGGTATGGATCGTGGCCCCCGCCGCCATCGCCGCATGGGCGAGGCCGAGCGTGTAGTTCAGCGGATGGATATGGCCGGCGACCGGATCGAGCAGCCCGGCAACGTAGCGCGGACTGCGCAGCCGCTCCTGCAAGGCCGCACCGCGCAGCAGCCGGAATCCCTCCAGCCCGAGTTCCTCGAGTTCCCGCTGCCAGGCTTCCAGCTCGCCCACCTGCCGCGCCTTCACCGCGACATGCAGATACCCCCGCCGCGGATCGCACGGAATCGCGAACCGCGCGATCTGCGCATGCACGAGATCCACCGCTTCCAGCGACATCTCCCACAGCGCCTTCGCCGCCGGACCGCCGACGAGCCGCCGCAGCTTGCCGAGATCGGCGGCGAAGCCCGGCAGCACCTGCCCGCCATTCCGCCCCGAGGCGCCGAAGCCGATGCGCTCGCCCTCCAGCACGACCACGCGATAGCCGCGCTCGGCGAGATGCAGCGCCGCCGCGCATCCGGTCATCCCCGCGCCGATGATCGCGACATCGCAGCGCAGATCGCCCGTCAGCGGCGCTGTCGTCGCGGCATAGCGCGCCGTCGTTTCGTAGTAGTTCGACAGGGCCATGCGGTTCAGACGTTCAGCAGCAGGTGTTCGCGTTCCCACGAGCTGATCACCCGCAGGTAGGTTTCGTATTCGAGCCGCTTCACCGCGACGAACACCTCGACCAGCTTCTGCCCGAGAATGTCGATCAGCGGCCGCGCCTGCTCCATCATCTCGAGCGCGTGCGAGAGTTCGCGCGGCAGCGAATAGGGCTGCGAATAGGCCGAGCCGCGGAAGGCCGGCGTCGGCGTCAGCCCTTCCACCATGCCGAGATAGCCGCAGGCGAGCGAGGCGGCGAAGGCGAGATAGGGGTTCGCATCCGCCCCCGGCACCCGGTTCTCGACGCGCATCGCATCCGCCTCGCCATAGGGCACGCGCAGCCCGCAGGTCCGGTTGTCGTGCCCCCATTGCAGGTTGATCGGCGCGTTGGAGAACCGCGTCAGCCGCCGATACGAATTCACGTTCGGCGCGAAGATCGGCATGATCACCGGGATGTATTTCTGCAACCCGGCGATGAAGGAGAGAAACAGCGGGCTCGGCCGCCCGTCAGTGTCGGCGAACAGCGTTCGCCCGGTTTCGAGATCGACCACGCTCTGGTGCACATGCATGGCGCTGCCCGGCTCCTCGTCCATCGGCTTGGCCATGAAGGTGGCGTACATGTCGTGCCGCAAGGCGACCTCGCGCACCGTGCGCTTGAACAGGAACACCTGGTCCGCCCGGTTCAGCGGATCGCCATGCAGGAAGTTGATCTCGACCTGCGCCGCCCCTTCCTCGTGGATGAGCGTGTCGAGATCAAGTTCCTGCATCTCGCAGAAATCGTACATCTCCTCGAACAGCGGGTCGAACTCGTTCACCGCGTCGATCGAGTAGGATTGTCGCCCGGTTTCCTGCCGGCCCGACCGGCCGACCGGTGGCGCCAGCGGATAGTCGGGATCGGTATTGCGCCCGACCAGGTAGAATTCCAGCTCCGGCGCCAGCACCGGCTTCCAGCCGCGCTCCTCGTACAGTGCGAGCACATGGCGCAGCACCTGCCGTGGCGCGATCGTCACCGGCCGGCCATTGGAATACTGGCAGTCATGGATGATCTGCGCGGTCGGCTCGTGCGCCCAGGGCACGAGGCGGACGGTGGAGGGATCGGGGATCAGGTTGATGTCGATGATCGCCGGATCGGTCAGCTTGTCGTCCGGATCTTCGGGATATTCCCCGGTGACGGACTGGATGAAGATGCTCTCTGGCAGCCGTGGCGCGCCGCCGCGCAGGAATTTCTGCGCCGGCATGATCTTGCCGCGCGGGATGCCGGTGATGTCCGGCACCAGACATTCGACTTCGGTGATGCGGTGTTCGTTGAACCATTCGGCCAGGTCGGTCATGTGTGCCTCAAGGGCGGTCCCGGCGGGCGGCGAGGCCATGCCGGCGATATGCCCGGTTGCGATGTGCGGCGCGGCGTCCCGGCGCCGCGCCGCAGGTCCGGCGCGCCCGGCTGGGCGCGCCGTCGTGTCTCAGTGCTGCCGGACCGCGGTCCAGATCGCACCGAATTCCTTGCTCTGCGCCGGAGTCAGCGCGGGAAGGAAGCTGAGCCGCTTGATCTGCGCCGGCGTCGGCGTCACCAGCGGCTGCTTGATCGCCTTGTCGAGATACGGCGCCGAGGCCGCGTTCGGGCTCGGATACATGTTGAAGTTCGAAAGCTCCGCCCCCTGCTTCGCGCCGAGGATGAAGTTGATGAACTTGTAGGCAAGCTCCGGGTCGGGCGCATGGGTCGGGATCGCCATGTTGTCCACCCAGGCTTCCGAGCCTTCCTTCGGCAGAATCCAGCCGATGTTCAGGCAGGTCTTGTCGGCGTAGCACTGCGCGACGCTGCCGCTCCAGGTCATGCCGATCGCGACCACGCCCTTCTTGAGCTGCTGCATCGTCGGATCGCCGTCGACGAAGCCGGAGAAGTTCGGCCGCTTGACCTGCGTCTCGATCAGCTTCGCCGCCTTGATCCAGGCCGCCTTGGTCTTGCAGGCGAAGCCTTCGCCGAGATAGGCGCAGGCCGCGCCGATCAGGTCGCGCCCCGAGCCCTTCATCATCGAGAACGGATAGCCCGAATTGTATTTCGGATCGAACAGCGCTGCCCAGCTGTCGGGCGGGTTCTTGATCTTGTCCTTGTTGTAGCCGATCACGATCGTGCCCCACTGATAGGGCACCACATGCGCGTCGTGCGGATCGTAGCTGACATTTCGAAAGCGCGGCAGCAGGTTCTTGAAGTTCGGCAGCTTCGCCTTGTCGAGCGTGCGGATCAGACCCTGCTGGACGAGCTGCGGGATGTAGTAGCTCGATGGCACGACGACGTCATATTGCGAATCCCCGCCCGCGCGCAGCTTCGCCTCAAGCTCCGAGTTGGAGTCGTAATAGGTCTGCACCACCTTGCAGCCGCAATAGGCCTCGAACTTCTTGATCAGGCCCTTGCCGATATAGTCCTGCCAGTTGAACAGATAGAGCGTCTTGCCCGCGGCATGCGCGGCCGGCGCGCCACCGCCGATCGCGATCAGCGCGGCAAGCGCGCCCCCCGCGATCCTGCCCATCAATCCCTTCATCAAAAACCTCCTGTAGCGTTGATCCATCCGCGTTGCCGCGTCCTCGTCCATTGCCTTGCCGGCGGCTCGTCCGTGTCAGTCTCCCGGCCGCGCGACGAGCTTTCGCGTCCGGTTTCTCGTGAAGGCGTATTGCAGCAGCCCGGTGCCGATCACGGTGGCGATCATCAGCGTCGCCAGCGCGTTGATGTCGGGTGAAACGCCCTTCCGCGCCACCGCGCTGTAGATATAGATCGGCAGCGTCGTGCTGCCCGGCCCCGCGGTGAAGAAGCTGATCGTGAAATCGTCGATCGACAGCGTGAAGGCGAGCAGGAACCCGCCGATGATCGCCGGGCGGATCACCGGCACGGTCAGATGCAGGAAGGATTGCCGCGCATCGGCGTAAAGGTCGTGCGACGCCTCGAACATGTTCGGATCGAGCCCGGACAGCCGGGCGAACACCACGAGGGCGACGAACGGCGCCTCGAAGGTGACATGCGCGATCCCCATCGTCAGCAGCCCCGCGCCGAGCAGCCCGGTCGCGCCGTGGATGAAGCTGAAGAAGATCAGCTCGGAAATCCCGAACACCAGGCTCGGCATGATGATCGGCGTATAGATGATCAGGCTCGGCAGCGCGCTCGCGAAGCCCCGCGCGCGGCGGTCGCGATAGCGATACAGGCCGAAGCCCATCAGCGTGCCCAGCGCCGTCCCCAGCACCGAAGAGCCGATCGCCAGCGTCAGCGACCGCCGGAACGCCGCGATCACCTCGGGCGAATGCAGCAGGTCGGCATACCAGTAGAAGGTCTGCCCCCTGGCCAGAGGCGGCGGCGCGAAGGAAAAGATCGCGATCAGCAGCAGCGGCGCGTAGAGCAGCACATAAACCGGCAGGCTCATCGCCAGCAGCGAGCGGCGGGTCGATTTTCCCAGCGAGATGCCCATCATCCCCGCCTCACATCATGCTCTCCTCGGCGCCGCCGAGCCGCTTGCTCAGCGCCCGGAAGGCGAGCAGCCCCGCGCAGGTGAACACCAGCATGAAGATCGTCAGCGCCGCGCCATAGGGCCAGTTCGGCGTTTCCAGGAATTGCGAGGCGATCAGCGAGCCGATCATCATCGACTTGCCGCCGCCGAGCAGCGTGGGCACCACGTAATCGCCGAAAGCGGGGATGACGACGAGAATGATGCCCGAGAGCAGGCCCGGCAGGGTCTGCGGAAACACCGTGTTCCAGAACAGCCTGGGGCCCGAGGCGTAGAGATCCCGCCCGGCCTCGACCAGCGCCCAGTCGAGCTTCTCCGCCGCGGCGTAGAGCGGCACCACCATGTAGGGCAGGTAGTTGTAGGTCAGCCCGATCTGCATCGCGAGCACGCCCGGAAACAGGCCGAGATGCGGCTGCAGCAGCCCGAGCGACTGGACCAGATGAGACAAGGCCGATTCCGGCCCGAGCAGCTCCATCCACGCATAGGTCCGCACCACCTGGTTGGTCCAGGACGGCAGCACGATGAACAGCAGCAGCAGCGGCCGCGCCGCCGGCGGGCGGGTGACGATGAAGAACACCACCGGATAGGCGAACAGCACCGTCAGCACCCCCGCACTCATCGCCTGGATGAGCGAGCGCGCGAGCACGGTGATGTTGCCCGAACTCCAGCCCAGGATCGAATAGCCGGCGACCTCGCGCAGCGGCTGAAGCGTCAGCGGCAGTTCCGGCCCGCCATAGCTGCCCGAGGTGAAGAAGCCGATGCCGAGCAGGATCGCGCTCGGCAGCACGAGGAACGCCACGATCCACGCGAGGCCCGGCCCCGCCGTGACCCAGAGCCGCACCGCGCGGCCGAAGCGTTCGGCCCGCGCCGCACTCCCGCGCCGCGAGGCGGTCGCCGCACTCATGCGCCGATCAGCACGATGTTTTCGGGTTTCAGCTCGCAGGTCACCGCCTCGCCGGGCCGCCAGCTCCGCTCGGCCGCCTGGTTGTTGGTGTCATAGACCAGCAGCGGCGCGCCGTTCTCAAGCTCGACCCGATATTGCGTCGACGCGCCCATATAGATCGCCTCGCGCACGATGCCGCCCAGCAGGTTCGCCCGCCCGGCGGGCGCGCCGCCCTCGCCGTACATCCAGATTTTCTCGGGGCGGATCATCGCCGTGCCGCGCGCCGGATCGGGCGCGCCGATCGCCAGCCTGCCGAGCGGCGTCTCGATCAGCCCGCCCGGCAGCGGCGTAACCGGCCAGATGTTCGACAGGCCGAGAAACTCGGCGACGAACACGCTCGATGGCCGCTCGTAGACATCCAGCACCGGCCCGACCTGGAGCAGCCGGCCGCGCTGCATCACCCCGATCCGGTCGCTCATCACCAGCGCCTCGTGCTGGTCGTGGGTGACGAAGATGAACGTCATGCCGAGCCGCTTCTGCATCCGCATCAGCTCGACCTGCAATTCCGCCCGCAGCTTGGCGTCGAGCGCCGAAAGCGGCTCGTCGAGCAGCACCACCTCCGGCTCGTTGACCAGCGCGCGGGCGAGGGCGACGCGCTGGCGCTGCCCGCCGGAAAGCTGTGCCGGGTTGCGGCCGGCGAAGGCGTCGATCTGCAGCAGCTCCATGATCCGCCGCGTGCGCGTGCGCCGCTCGGCGCGGGCGATGCGCCGCATCCTGAGCCCGAAGCCGACATTCTCCGCGACACTCAGATGCGGGAACAGCGCGTAGGACTGGAACACCGTGTTCACCGGCCGATGATGCGCCGGCACCGCTTGCATTTCCCGACCGGAGACCAGGATGCGCCCGGAATCGGGCGTCTCGAAGCCGGCGATCATGCGCAGCAACGTCGTCTTGCCGCAGCCCGAGGGGCCGAGCAGGGTGAAGAACTCGCCCGGATGGATCACGAGATTGACCCGGTCGACAGCGATGGCATCGGCGGCGAACACGCGGCTGATGTCTTCGAGAACGATCTGCCCGCGCCTCTCGGCCACCTCCGGCCCGCTTGCGGCATGCTGCGCTTTCATGGCTGCCGAGACTAGCGGTCCCGCCATTGGCCGCAAGCCCCCCGCAAGGATGTGGCCGCGGCGCCGCGTCCCGGCGGCGCATTGGTGCGTTCCATGGTCTCTCCCAGCCCTCCCGCCGGATCGCGCCGGCGGTGCGGTTCGGCCTTTGTGCCGGCTTTCGTTCCCCGTCTCGGAAGCATCGCCAAACGCAAGATGATCGTCAAGAATAATCAACGAGACCGGGGGCGGTCTGCGACATATCGCCCGCCTTCGCAACGCTGTCGTTGAAAGATCCGATCGTTCCGTCGAAATCCCGCCTGATTCGGTTGCGCGGGGCAGGGGGCGCGGCTAGGCTGTGATGATTATTCTAAACATCACCGTCGCGAAAGGATCCTGCCCATGCTGATCGGCGTTCCGCGGGAGATCAAGAACAACGAATTCAGGGTCGGCCTCACGCCCGCTTCGGTGCGCGAGCTGCACGCCCATGGCCATCGCGTTCTGGTCGAGACCGGCGCGGGCGAGGGAATCGGCATGGACGATGCGGCCTATGTCCGCGCCGGCGCTGCCATCGCCCCGGATGCCGCGACCGTGTTCGCCGAAGCCGAGATGATCGTGAAGGTGAAGGAGCCGCAGCCCGTCGAATGCCGCCGCCTGCGCCCCGGCCAGATCCTGTTCACCTATCTCCACCTCGCCCCCGATCCCGCGCAGGCGAAGCTGCTGATGGAGTCCGGCGCCATCGCCATCGCCTACGAAACCGTGACCGACGCGCAGGGCCGCCTGCCGCTGCTCGCGCCGATGAGCGAGGTCGCCGGCCGCATGGCGGTGCAGGTCGGCGCGGTGTCGCTGCAGAAGGCTGCCGGCGGGTTCGGCGTCCTGCTCGCCGGCGTGCCCGGCGTGCCGCCGGCGCATGTCGTCGTGCTCGGCGGCGGCGTGGTCGGCACCAACGCGGCGCGCATCGCGCTGGGCATGGGCGCCGACGTCACCATCCTCGACAAGTCGATCGCCCGCCTCGCCCAGCTCGACGATCTCTACGGCCCGCGGCTGAAAACCATGTTCTCGACCACCGAGGCGCTGGAGCAGACCGTCTTCAACGCCGATCTCGTCATCGGCGCGGTGCTCGTCCCCGGCGCCTCGGCGCCGAAGCTGGTCACGCGCGACATGCTCGGCCACATGCGCCGCGGCGCCGTGCTGGTCGATGTCGCGATCGACCAGGGCGGCTGCTTCGAAACCAGCAAGCCCACCACGCATGACAACCCGACCTACGTGGTCGACGGCGTGGTGCATTACTGCGTCGCCAACATGCCGGGCGCGGTGCCCCGCACCTCGACCTTCGCCCTCGCCCAGGCGACGCTGCCCTACGCGCTGCGCCTCGCCGGGCAGGGCTGGCGCGAGGCGCTGCGCGCCGACCCGCATCTGCGCGCCGGGCTCAACGTCGCCGAGGGGCGGATCGTCCATCCCGCCGTCGCCGCCGCCCTCGGCCACGAGCTGCTGCCGGTCGAGCGGGTTCTCGCCTGAGCATGGACGCCGACGCGCCGGCCCCGCCCGAACCGGACCGCCTCTCGCCGCCCGCCGCCGCCGCCGATGCCGATGCCGATGCCGGGGAAGAATCCGGCGTCGGCGTGCGGCTGCGGCGGATGCGCCAGGTCTTCGGCCTCACCCAGCGCGAGCTGGCCCGCCGCGCCGGCGTCACCAACGGCGCCATCTCGCTGATCGAGCAGGGCCGGGTCAGCCCGTCGATCTCCTCGCTGAAGAAGATTCTCGACGGCATCCCGATGTCGCTCGCCGAGTTCTTCACCCTCGATCTCGCCGCCCCGGAAGACGTGTTCTTCACCGCCGCCGACCTCACCGAAATCGCTTTCGGCGAGCGGATCTCCTTCCGCATGGTCGGCCGCCGCCTGAAGGATCGCGCGCTGCAGATGCTGCACGAAACCTACGCCCCCGGTGCCGATACCGGCGAATCCATGCTCCGCCACGAGGGCGAGGAGGCGGGCGTGATCGTCAGCGGCCGCCTCCTCGTCACCGTGGGCGACCAGGAGCGCGCCCTCGGCGCCGGCGATGCCTATTATTTCCGCAGCCGCATCCCGCATCGCTTCCGCAACCCGTTCGACGCGCCCTGCGAGGTGATCAGCGCCAACACGCCGCCGAGCTTCTGACCCGGCACATTCCGGTTGAACCGCGCGGCCGGAGCCGATACTCTCCATTGGTGATGTTTTGTTCCGGTCCACCAGCGCCGGCTCCGTCCCGCCCTGGCGCGCGGCGCCAGCCCGTCTCCCCCCGCGCCGGCCTCGACCTGCATGCCGAGATGCTGCGCCTGTGCGCCCGCATCGGTTTCAGCCCGCCCCGTTCCTGATCGTTGCCGTCACGCGGCCCGCGCCGCACCCCACGCACGACAGAACGGAGCTACTCATGCAAGACCAGACCCTCGCCCTCGACTGGCAGCACGCCGATGCCGCCCACCACCTCCACCCCTTCTCCGACCACAAATCCCTCCACGAGGGGCGGGTGCGGATCATCACCGCGGGCGACGGCGTCTGGCTGACCGACGATCAGGGGAACCGCATTCTCGATGCGATGGCCGGGCTCTGGTGCGTCGCCGCCGGCTATGGCCGGGCCGAACTCGTCGAGGCGGCAGCGGCGCAGATGCGCGCGCTGCCCTTCTACAACACCTTCTTCAAGACCTCGACGCGCCCGGTCATCGCCCTGGCCGAGCGCCTCGCCGCGATGGCGCCGGGCGACCTGAATCACGCCTTCTTCGCCTGCTCGGGATCGGAGGCGGTCGATACCGCGCTGCGCATGGCCCGCACCTACTGGATCACCCGCGGCAAGCCCGCCAAGCGCATCATCATCGGCCGCGACTACGGCTATCACGGCTCGACCACGCTGGGCGCCGCCGCCGGCGGAATGAAGGACATGCACCGCCAGGGCGCGGCACTGCCCGATTTCGCCCATATCATGCCGCCCTACTGGTATGGCCGCGGCAGCCAGATGGACCCGGACGAATTCGGCCGGCACGCCGCCCGCGCGCTCGAGGCGAAGATCGCCGAACTCGGCGCCGACAACATCGCCGCCTTCATCGGCGAGCCGATCCAGGGCGCCGGCGGCGTCATCATTCCGCCCGCGACCTACTGGCCGGAAATCCAGCGCATCTGCCGCGAGAACGACATCCTGCTGATCGCCGACGAGGTGATCTGCGGCTTCGGCCGCACCGGGCGCATGTTCGGCTGCGAAACCTTCGGCATTGCGCCCGACATGATGACCCTCGCCAAGGCCATCACCTCCGGCTACGCGCCGCTCTCCGCCGTCATGGTGGGCGATCGCGTGGCGGACGTGCTGATCAACGAGACCGGCGAGTTCTATCACGGCTTCACCTATTCCGGTCATCCGGTCTCCTGCGCCGTCGCCCTCGCCAATCTCGACATCATCGAGCGCGAGGGGCTCGCCGCCCGCGCCGCCGCCAGCGGCGAGATGTTGCGCGAAAAGCTGCGCGCCGCGCTGGACGATCTGCCGATCGTCGGCGAGATCCGCGGCGTCGGCCTGATCGGCGCGATCGAGCTGACAGCCGACCGCCGCACCCGCCGCTTCTTCGAGAAAACCGGCCGCGTCGGCACGATCTGCCGCGACCATTGCTTCGCCAACGATCTCGTCATGCGCGCGGTGCGCGACACGATGGTCTTCGCCCCGCCGCTGACCATCAGCGCCGCGGAGATCGACGACATGGTCGCCCGCGCCCGCCGCGCCATCGCAGCGACGATGGACGCGGTCCGCGCCGAGATGGCGGCCTGAGATGGACGCGCCGGCGGCGCCGGGCGATCCGCGCGCGCTGCTCGCCGATTGCGAGCTGATCGAGGCGTTCATCATCGACGTGAACGGCGTCCCCCGCGGCAAATGGCTCCAGCGCGACCGGGCGGAGGCGCTGTTCGCCGGCGGCATCGCCCTGCCGCGCTCGGCCTACCTGCTCGACATCTGGGGGCGGGACATCGTCGAGGGCGGCATCGCCTTCGACACCGGCGACCCGGACGGCAAGTGCTTCGCCGTGCCGCACAGCGTCGCCATCATGCCCTGGGCCGAGGGCCGCGCCGCCCAGGCGCTGCTGACCATGCAGGAGCCGGACGGCGCGCTGTTCTACGCCGATCCGCGCGGCGTGCTCTCCCGCGTGATCGGCACGCTCGCCGCGCGCGGCCTCACCGCGGCGGTCGGCGTCGAGCTGGAATTCTACCTGCTCGATCCCAACCGCACCGGCGGCCAGCGCGTCGCCCCGCGCGGCGCCGATGAAAGCCACTGGCGCGGCTGGCAGACCGACACGCTCGGCCTGTGGGAAATCCACGATTACGAACCCGTGCTGCGCGACCTGCTGCGCGCGGCGGACGCCCAGTCGATCGCGCTCGACACGCTGATCAGCGAGAACGGCCCCGGCCAGTTCGAGGTCACGCTGCACTACGCGGCGGATGCGCTGCGCATCGCCGACGACGCCGTGCTGTTCAAGCGCGCGGTCAAGCAGATCGCCCGCAAGCACGGCCTCGCCGCGACCTTCATGGCCAAGCCCTTCGGCAACTGGGCCGGCAGCGGCATGCATGTCCATGTCTCGCTGCTCGACCGCGCCGGGCGCAACGTCTTCACCGGCGATGAGGCGCGCGCCGCCCCGTTGCTCTATCACGCGCTCGGCGGCCTGGTCGCGGCGATGCCGGACACGATGCTGACCTTCTCCCCGCACGCCAATTCCTATCGCCGCTTCGCCCCCGGCACCCATGCGCCCGTCTTCGGCGACTGGGGGCACGACAACCGCATGTCCTCGATCCGGGTGATCAACGCCGATCCCGCCGCCGCCCGCATCGAGCACCGCGTCGCCGGGGCCGACTGCAACCCCTATCTCGTCCTCGCCGCCCTGCTCGGCGCGATCGAGGCAGGGATCGGGGAGGGGGCCGATCCCGGCGATGAAACCTTCGGCGACAAGGTGGCCGCCACGGCGCCGCGCCTGCCGATCGCCTGGAGCCAGGCGACCGAGCGCTTCGCCGGTTCGCCCCGCGCCGGCGCCATCTTCGGTGCGGCCTTCCAGTCCATCTTCGCCGCCTGCAAGCGCCAGGAAATCGCCGAATTCCGCCGCCGCATCTCGGATGTGGAATACGACGCCTATCTGAAGAACGCCTGAGGGGTCCGCCGCCGCGCGGTCAGACGAAGCCGCGGCGGATGCCGAACTGGTCGAGCTTGCGATACAGCGTCGGCCGCGAAATCCCGAGCCGCTGCGCCGCCCGGCTCAGATTGCCGCCCTCCGCCCGCAACATGTTGCAGATCGCCAGCCGCTCCGCCTCCTCGATGCTGGGCGCCGCCGCCATCGCCTCCGGCATCCTCTCGCGCGGCGGCGCGTCGTGGAACTCCGCCGGCAGGTCGGCGTGCCGCACGCGCCCGTCATGGCGCAGGATATGCAGCTTCTCCATCAGGTTGCGCAGCTGGCGCACATTGCCCGGCCAGGGGTGGGCGCGCAGCGCCTCCAGCGCCTGCGCATCGAAGACCAGCGGAGCCGCGCGCAGGCGCGCGGCGATGCGGTTGTTGAAATGCGCGACCAGCAGCAGCGCGTCGTCGCCGCGCGCGCGCAGCGGCGGCACCTCGATCGTCACCGTGCTGATCCGGTAGAACAGGTCCCGCCGGAACCGCCCGGCCTCGACCTCGCGGCGCAGGTCGCGGTTGGTCGAGGCGATGAGCCGCACCTCCACCGGCCGCATCCGGCTGTCCCCCAGCCGGCGCACCACCCGCTCCTCCAGCACCCGCAGCAGGAAGGGCTGGATTTCCATCGGCATCTCGCCGATCTCGTCGAGGCAGAGCGTGCCGCCATGCGCCAGCTCGAACACCCCCGGCTTGCCCTCCCGGCTCGCGCCGGTAAAGGCGCCCGGCATGTGGCCGAACAGCTCGCTGCCGAACAGCTCGCGGGTGATGCCGCCGCAATTGAGCGTGATGAACGGGCTGCCCGGCGTCCGCTGGCTGCCCTCGTGGATCAGCCGTGCGAACAGCTCCTTGCCCACCCCGGTCTCGCCCTCGATCAGCACGGAGGTCACACCCGGAGTCGCCGCGACCCTGCGGGCGATCTCCACCGCATGATGCAGCGCGGGGCTTTCGCCAATGATCTGCGGCGCGCTCCCCTCCACGCCGGCGGGTATCCCTCCCGCCGGGGTGGCCGGGCGGGGGACGCGTTCGGGAAACACTAGCGCCGCGCCGCAAATGCCGTTCTCCGCCTTCAGCGAGCTGACATGGCAGCGCCGCAGCGCGGCGGGCAGCTCATCGCCGCCGGCCCGCCCGGCGAGAAAGCGTTCGAGCCGCCGCTCCGCGGTCTCGTCCGTGGTATCGGCGCGGAAGGCGTGCAGCGTGCTTTCCGCGACATTGTGGCAATAGACCGGCCGCCCCCGATGATCGACGATCAGCAGCCCGTCGCTGCGCCGGTAATCCGTCGCCGAGGAAATGAACGCCTCCAGCAGCCGGGCGCGTTCCTCGTTGCGCTGCTCGGCCAGCGCCTTCTCGATCTCCTGCGCCGCGGCGACAACCAGCCCGATATTGTGCGGCCGGAAAATGTCCGGATGGCCGGAGAGATCGACCACGCCGATGATGCTGCTGTCGAACGGATCGCGGATCGGCGCGCCGGCGCAGGTCCAGCTCTTGATCCCGGCGCAGAAATGCTCGGCGGCATGCACGAACACCGGCACGCCGGCCCAGAGCGCGGTGCCGATCCCGTTGGTGCCGACGACATCCTCGGTCCAGGTCCCGCCGATCGCGAGATTGATGTCCATGCCGTCATGCAGGGTGCGCCGATCGCCCATCGCGTCGAGCAGCACGCCGTCGCGATCGGCCAGCACCAGCATCGCGCCGGTTCCCTCCAGCAGCCGCCCGATCGTCCCGAAGCTGCGCCGCGCCGCGCGCATCAGGTCGCGGTTGCGCTCGATCAGCGCCTCGATCTCGCGGTTCAGCGGCGCCTCGCCCTGCTGCGCGTCGATCCCGCACGAGGCGCAGCGCGACCATGATTCCCCGATCAGCGTGCGCACGCTGACACCGCGCGCGCAATGCGGCTCGCCGGCGAGCAGCCGCTCCCAGGCTTCCATCGTTGCCCGTTCGTCATAATCGGCCGCCCCGGGCGCTGCCGGCACCGTCATTTTGCCGCCCGCCCGCTGCGGCGGCGTGCGGCGGGCGGCAAGAGTGTCAACCAATGCCGAGCCGAACGCCGATCTCTTCGGCCAGTTCGTCCTCCCCCCGCTCCGGGTCGAGCCGCATTCCGTCCAGCTCGGTCAGGCTCGCCACGATCTCCGGCGCCGCCGGGGCGATGAAGCCGTTCGCCGCACTCGCCAGCACGAACACCTCCGCGGCCCCGCGCCGGACCACATTGCCCACATGATGAAGCTGGTAGCCGCTATTGCCATCGACGATGCAGACGCGGCCATTGACGCTGATCCGCACCGCCGGCGCCGCCACCTCCGCCTCCGGCCGGCTCGCCCCGCCTGTGCTGATGATCAGGCCGCGCGCCTGCGGTTCGGGCTTCGGCGCCTTGCGCGCCGAATAGCCGCCCGCGGTGATATGATCGGCGATGCGCGTGATCGTCGCCCGGTTTTCCTGCAGCACCTTGCGCATCCGCGCGTCTTCAGGTCGTGGGCCTTCGCGCCTGGTGTAGATGTTGACCATCGTTCCTCCCAAAAGAATCCTCAGGTCGTTCCATCGGCGTCGATGTTTCTGCGGATCGTCCGCCATCTCTCATTCCGAAGGGTTGAGTTATGATGGATGACGGATGAATTGGTGGTAGCCAGATGCCGCAAGTTGTGAAAACAAGTAACGGATTGAATTTTTGTTGATATTTCCTGAACTTTTTCGACGCCTCGGCAATCCGCCCGCACGGGCGGCATCCTCTCGCTGTTCCGATTCGGCGCAGTTCTCGCGGCACCGCAAAATCGGAATCGATACCCGCCGTTGCATCTGGCGCGGCACGACCCGCCGCCGCCGCCGATGACCGCGTCCCCGCCATCCCCCTTCTGGCTCGACAGCGCGGCCGGCCTTCTGGTGGCGCTGAAAGTGCAGCCGGGCGCGCGCCGCCCGCGTTTCGGCCCCATCGTCGAGGCCCCGCCATCGCCGGGCTGGCCGCCCGCGCGCCTGCGCGTCGCCGTCGCCGCGCCGCCGCAGGAGGGCCGCGCCAACGCGGCGGTGCTGAAGGCCCTGGCCGACGGTCTCGGGCTCAGCCCGTCCCGGCTCGCGCTGCGCGCCGGCGCGCAGGCGCGCGACAAGCTGGTGCTGGCCGCGGGCCTCCGCGCCGCCGATCTCGCGGCCCGTCTCGCCGCTCTCGGTCAGGAGAACGATGCTCGACGTTAGTGTCCAGAATCTGAAATCTGACGGATTTCAGATTGAAAGTGGAAATTAGAGCATCATTCGATCGCGCCGGACCGGCGATCTTAGCCCCGCGGCCCGAAGCGGGGCGGCGAGGGGATCGCCGTGTCGGCATCGGCGAGTGTCCGCAGCATCGCCACGCGATGGCGCCGGAAATTGCGCAGCGTATCGGCGAGCGTGTCCTCGCTCGACCACCGGACCCCGCCGAACGGATCGGCCGGCCGCCTGCCGGACAGGCCGATCAGCCAGTAGCCGCCATCGGCCGCCGGGCCGAACACCGCATCCGCGCCGCGCAGGCTTGTCGCCGCCCGGCGCAGATCCTCCCGCGCAATGCCGGGAATATCGCTGCCGACGATGATGACCGCCCGCCGCGGAAACCGGCGGAACACCCGGCCCATCCGCGCGCCAAGATCGCCGCGCCCCTGGCCGATCCGCCCGAAACCGCCTGCCGCGAACCGCGCGTGATGGTCCGGCGTCATCGCGACGATGCGGCAGACCCCGCGCAGCCCGCGCAGCTCGCCAAGCAGCCGCGCCAGTTGCCCGCGCGCGAAGCGCAGGGCGGCGCGGTCGCCGATCCGCTGCGCCAGCCGCCGCTTGCCGACGCCAAGGCGCGGCACGCGGGCGAATACGACGATCACCGGCGTCATCGCGCGCCCTCCGGCACCATCATCGGCGCCCGCGCCTTGGCCCGGCGCCGGGTCCGGCCTGC
>JAJZSY010000005.1:0-10606 GCA_021849425.1 Pseudomonadota bacterium | reverse complement strand
GCCAGCCGCCGCTTGCCGACGCCAAGGCGCGGCACGCGGGCGAATACGACGATCACCGGCGTCATCGCGCGCCCTCCGGCACCATCATCGGCGCCCGCGCCTTGGCCCGGCGCCGGGTCCGGCCTGCTCGCTCTCGCACGGCATCCGCATCTCCCGCATGGTTCGCATAGCTTTCGTCGGGAGCGCGTCGCAGGTTACGCGCGCATCGTCCAGTGAACGGCCCGGCGGCGCCGGCTCAACGGCTGGCGGCGGAAGGATCGGCCCGGCGCATGATCTGCCGGCTCGTCAGCACCGCTTGATGGATCTCCACCGGCGTGACGAGGGCGGCGCCTGCCCCCAGCCTGACCTCGCCATTCGGCTCGGGGATCGCGATCGGCTCGACCAGCACTCTCGCCACCCCCTCCCGCAGCATCCCCAGCCGCACCGCGACGGCGGGGCTGACATCGAGCATCCGGCTCGCGACGAAAGGGCCGCGATCGTCAACGGTGACGGTGGCGCTGGTGCCGTTGGTGAGGTTGACCACCCGCGCCACGGTGCCGAGCGGCAGCGTCTTACTGGCGGCAACGGCGGCCCTGGGATTGAACCGTTGCCCGTCGGCGGTCCTGCGCCCGCGCAGGCGGGCGGCGTAGAACGATGCCCGGCCCACCTCGCTGCGCCCGGACAAATCCATCGGCGGGTGCCGCACCGCCGCCACCGCGATCGGCTTCATCGCCTGCAACCTCGCCGCCGCCGCGATCCCATGCGGTGCCGCGGGCGCTGCCGGCCGGGGCGGCGGCGGCGGCAGGGCAAGCCCGTTCACCGGATGCAGCCCGGCGCACGAGACCAGCCCGAAACTGCACAGCACGACGAACCCGAGGCGCATCGCCCCGCCCGCCTGCCGCACCCTCGCCGCCTGGGCGCATCCTTTTGATGTGTCCATGATCCAGTTGGATGGCTGCCATGCGTGGCAGAATTAAGGCAATCGTCACGAAATCGTATCAATCCTGTCTCAGGGTGACGGGGTAGAGCCGTGCACGCTGAGATGCCTGATCCTGAATCCATATCGTGCTTCCAGCAGTTCGCCCACCCGCAGCCGATGGCACTGGCAGGCCGAAGCCTCGTAGCAGAGCAGGCAGGAGGCCGCCTCTGCCGCCCATGACGCCGCCTGGGCAAGGGCGAAACCGGCCTCCGGCGTTGCCAGCCGCGCCTCGACGATGCGCCAGAACGCATCCCATTGCCGCCGCCGGTTGGCCTCCCGTCCCTCGGCCGGCGTGCCCAGCGCCTTGAGATGCCGGTAGCCGATCCCGGCCGCCGCCAGCCCCGCGTCCAGGCCGCGCTTCGAGAACCCCGCGCGGCGCGACAGCGGCAGGTCACGCACGTCGATCACCTGGCGGATGCCCGCATCGCGCAGGCACCGCACGAAATCGTCGAACCCGCAGGCCTCGTAGCCGATTGTCGCAATCTCGCCCGTCGTCATCGCCCGATCATAGGCCGGAACCTGTCGCAGGGGAGAAAAAAAGAACCCCCGGACATCTCCGGGGGCCAAGTCGATGGGTCGAACTTCGGAACAGGGAACGCTTCTCTCCTATCCGGCGCCGCCGTGCCGGCCGGTGGCGGGGAGGTTGCTTTTACGTCAGGTTTTATTGTGTTTCGCGTTGATTTTTATGCAAATTTGTTTACAAACAAGTCACATTTTGGAACGATCACACATATTGCAACAACAGGACGACATCATGCCGGACGGCGACGGAACGCGGGTGACATTGTCCTGCGGCCGATGCTGTCGTGGCGCGGCGATGCGTCGGTCCGCCCAGGGGCGGGCCGGGCCGCGACACCCCGGAGCGGGGCGGCATGTCCCGCACTGAGTTCGATCCGGCGCCGCGAGAGATGGCGGCGCGCCACGAGCGCGGCCCGCCGCCCGCGTCGCCGCTCCACCGCATCGCCCGGCTCGCCGCGCATGGGCTCGACCTCCCGGCGGCGCTCGTCTTCCTGGTCGAGGGCCAGGCGCTGCGACTCGCCGCCACCTATGGCACCAGCCTCGCCCGGCTGCCCCGCGGCAGCGCGATCCTCGATGCCGCATGCCGTGACGATGGCGGTCTCGTCCTGCCCGATGCCGGCGCCGATCCGCGCTTTGCCGCCGATCCGCTGGTCGCCGGCCCGCCGCATATCCGCTTTTTCGCCGCTCGCCGCCTCACCCTGCCGGACAGCGAGCCGGTCGGCGCGGTCTGCGTCTTCTCGCCCCTGCCGCACCTGTCCTTCGCCAGGCGCGGCCGGCTGTTCCTGGCCGATCTGGCCGAGGCGGCGAGCGGCGAACTCGAACACCGCCGGACCACGCTCCGCCAGACCCGCATCGCCGCCGACCTCGCCTACTGGAACCGCCTGTCCGAGGAGATCGCCGGCGCCGCCGGCTTCGACGAGGCGGTCGACCGGGCGCTGGCCCATTGCGCCGAGCGCACCGGCGCCTCGCTCTGCTTCCTCGCCGGCTACCACCCGACCTACCGGCTGATCGAATACGTCACCACCCATGTCAGCCCCGACAGCGCGCTGCGCGGCTTCGACATGACCCGCTGGCCCGGCGGCCACGCGGTCGACGATGTCAGCTTCGGCGCCGGCCTCGCCGAAGACCGCATCGTCGATTCCGGACCGCTAGCCGACATCGACGACATTCCGCATCACGTTCATCTCAGGGCCCTGTTCCGCGCCGGCATAAGGCGCCAGCTCGCCTATCCGTTCGACCTCGCCGACCGCCGCTTCGGCCTCGTGCTCGATTTCGAAACGCCCCTCATCCCCGAGGAAACCGGCCGCCTCGTGCAGGATTTCCTGGCCCGGCTCGCGCCGCTGCTGATGGGACGGCTGCGCGAGGACGCGCTGGAACGCGCCAACCGCACCCTGCGCACCATCCACGCCACGACCGAGGCCTTCGCCGGCCTCGCCACCGCCGAGGCGCTCCACGCCGCGCTCTGCCGCCTCGCCGTCGAGACCGGCGGTTACGACACGTGCTGGATCGGCCTCGCCGGCGACGAGCCCGGCCGGCCGATCCACATTGCCGCCAGCGCCGGCAATGGCGTGGCCTATGTCGAGCGGCTCCGGCTCTCCTGGTCCGACACGCCGATGGGCCGCGGGCCGGCCGGCACCGCCATCCGCGAGGGCCGGATTTCCCGCTGGCGCGACATCGCGGTCGATCCGCGCTTCGAGCCCTGGAGCGCCTGGGCGCACGAAGCCGGCTTCCGGGCCTGCATGGCGTTGCCGATCGGCCTGCCGGCGACCCCGGCGCCGGCGGTGTTCACGCTCTATTCCTCCAACCCGATGGCCTTCGGCGAGGAGGAACAGGCCCTGCTGGTCGAGCTGACGGCGAACCTGACCAAGGCGCTGCGCGACGTCGCCACCCGGCAGGAGCGCGACGCCGCCCTCAACGCCAGCTCGATGAGCGAGCGGCGCATCGAATGGCTCCTCGCGGCGAGCGGCACGGTGCTCTACACCCTGTCCCTGCGCGGGGATGGCGCCATCCCGCTTGAAATCAGCCGCAACATCGCCGACCTGCTGGGCTACGCGCCCGAAGAGGTTCGCGGACCGGATTGGTGGCGCGATCATGTCCACCCCGACGACCTGCCGCGGGCCGGGCAGGGCGTCGCCCTCGCCATCGCCGCCGGGCACCACATCCACCGCTACCGCGTGCGCCATCGCAATGGCGGGTTCCGATGGATTCGCGACGAGCTGACGCTGCAACGCGACGACGCCGGAAACCCCGCCGCCATCGCCGGCGTCTGGATCGACATCACCGAGCATCACGCGGCCGAGGAACAGATCTACCGCCTCGCCCATCTCGATCCGCTGACCGAGCTGCCCAACCGCCGCCTGCTCAACGAGCGCCTCGGCGCCGCGCTCGACGAGGCGCGGCGGGAGGGCGGCCACGGCGCCCTGCTGTTCATCGATCTCGACCGCTTCAAGACGATCAACGACATGCTCGGCCACAGCGCCGGCGATGCCGCGCTGGGGGAGACCGCGCGCCGGCTGCGCGTCGTCACCGGCGCCGGCGACACGATCGCGCGCATCGGCGGCGATGAATTCGTGGTCGTGCTCGCCCCGTCAGACGCCTCCGCCGAAGCGGCCTCCGCCCGTGCCACCACGGCCGGCCGCGCCCTGATCGAGGCGATGACCAGCCAGCCCATCTCGATCGGCGAGCGGCATTATCACCTCGGCGCCAGCGTCGGCTTCACCCTGTTTCCGAAACCGGCGGACACGATCGACACGCTGATCCGCGAGGCGGACACCGCGATGTACCGGGCCAAGTCCGGCGAGGGCGACGTGGTGATGTTCCGCCCGGCGATGCACCAGTCCATCCTCGACCGTCACGCCATCGAGGACGATATCAGAAACGGGCTGAAGGAGGATCGCTTCGCGATCTGGCTGCAAGACCAGGTCGATGCCGCCGGCGCGCCCTCCAGCGCCGAGGCCCTGCTCCGCCTGCGCGGGCGCGACGGCCGGCTCGCCCCGCCCGACCGCTTCGTCGGCGTCGCCGAAACCTCCGGCCTGATCGTCCCGCTCGGCCGCTGGCTGCTGGGCGAAACCGCCCGGCTGATGGCCCGCATCGGCGCGGACCGTCCGGACTGGCGCCTGTCGGTCAATGTCAGCCCGCGGCAGTTCCGCGATCCCGCCTTCGTGACCGACGTTCTCGCCGCACTCGACCGGGAAGGCGTCGCCCCGGCGCGGCTGACCCTCGAGATCACCGAGAACCTGCTGATCCGCGACACCGAGGAAGTCGCCCGGATCATGGACGCCCTCGCCGCCCGTGGGGTGCGCTTCTCGGTCGATGATTTCGGCACCGGCTATTCGAGCCTGCTCTATCTGCGGCGCCTGCCCATCCACGAGCTGAAGATCGACCGCTTCTTCATCTCCCAGGTGCCCGACGACGCCTCCGCCGTCGCCATCGTCGAGGCCATCATCGCGATGGCCCGCCAGCTCGATCTCGACATCGTCGCCGAGGGCGTCGAAACCGCGGCGCATGTCGATTTCCTGCGCGCGCGCGGGCCGATGCGGATGCAGGGATTCTTCTTCGCTCCCCCCCGCCCGGTCGCCGACTGGCTCGCCACGCCCGCTCCCGCGCCGCGCGCCTGAGCCCCGGCGGGTCAGGGCATCACGGCGCGGCCGGCGCGCGCAGCATCGCCTCGCGCGCCGCGGTCGCGAGCTGGTCGACCCGCTCGTTCATCGGGTCGCCGGCATGCCCGCGCACCCAGATCCACTCGATCTCGTGCGGCTTCGCGGCGGCGAGCACGCGCTGCCAGAGTTCGTAATTCGCCACCGGGTCGCCCTGCGCGTTGCGCCAGTTCCGCCGCACCCAGCCGGTATGCCAGCGGGTGATGCCGTTGCGCAGATACTCGCTGTCGGTGTGCAGCTTCACCCGGCACGGGCGCTTCAGCGCCTCCAGCGCGGCGGCGGCGGCGGTCAGCTCCATGCGGTTGTTGGTGGTCTCGCGCGCGGCGCCGGAAATCTCCCGCTCCGCCGCCCCGAAGCGCAGCACCGCCGCCCAGCCGCCCGCGCCCGGATTGGGCTTGCAGCCGCCATCGGTCCAGATCTCGACCAGCCCCTCCGGCCCGGACGCCATCGCCGGGTCAGACGCCATAATCCGCCGCCGATCCCGCCTGCAGGTGAAAGCGCAGCCGCCGGTAATAGTCGAGCGGGTCCTTCCGCGTCACCAGCGCATCCTCCGGCGTGTTGATCCAGTCATACAGCCGGGTGAGCAGGAAGCGGATCGCCGCCCCCCGGCAGAGCACCGGCAGCGCCTCGGTCTCGGCCGCCGAAAGCGGGCGCACCGCCTGATAGCCGCGCAGCAGCGCGCGGGATTTCGTGATGTTGAAGCTGAAATCCGGCTCGAAGCACCAGGCATTCAGGCACACCGCGATGTCGTAGGCGTAAAGATCGGTCGCGGCGAAATAGAAATCGATCAGTCCCGAAATCGCGTGGTCGAGGAAGAACACGTTGTCGGGGAACAGGTCGGCATGGATGTGCCCGCGCGGCAGCGCCGCCGGCCAGGCGGCGAGGGTGGCCTCCAGCGCGGCGCGCACCTCCCCGGTCAGGCCCGGCAGCACCGCATCGCCGCTGTCGCCGCAGCGCCCGAGCAGCGGCGCCCAGCCCTGCGGGCCGAGCGCGTTGGCGCGGGTGGGCGCGTAATCCTCGCCGGCCAGGTGCATCCGCGCCATCGCCGCGCCGAGCGGGCCGCAATGCGCGACCGTCGGCCGCCGCGGCCACACGCCCGGCAGGAAGGTGGTGATCGCCGCGATCCGCCCGGCCAGCTTGTTGAGATTGGCGCCATCGCGCGCGCGCACCGGCAGCGGGCAGGGCAGGGACTTCGCCGCGAGATGCTCCATCAGCCCGAGAAACCACGGCAGCTCCGCCGGATCGACCCGCCGCTCATAGAGCGTCAGAATGAAGTCCCCCGCCGTGGTGCGCAGCGAATAATTGCTGTTCTCGACCCCCTCGGCGATGCCGCGAAACGCGACCACGCGGCCGATGTCATAGGCTTCGAGGAACGCGGCCAGCGCGTCGTCCGTCACTTCGGTATAGACTGCCATGGGGTGGGAGATGACCGATCGCCGTTTTGATGGCAAGGGAGGGTTAACAAACCGGATGGAGACAGCGTTGACCCGCATTGCCCGCCTTGCCGCCCTGTTCGCCCCGCTCGGTCTTGCCGCCTGCGCCAGCGGGCCGGGCCCGAAGCTCGACTGTCCGCAGGTCGCGGTGCTGCAACAGGCCGATCGCCTCGTCCGCGTCGCCGGTGCCGCCGACGATGTCGCGGCGCGGATCGTCGATGCGCGGGTCACGGGTGTCGCCGGCAAATGCGCGCCGCATGGCGATGCCGGCGAGCGCGTCGTCTTCCGCATCGGCTTCGCCGCGACCCGCGGCGTCGCCGCCCGGCAGGACCGCTTCACCCTGCCGTATTTCGTCGCGATCACCGAGGGGGATCGCATCATCGCCAAGCAGGTCTATCCGGTCCGTTTCGACTTCCGCCACGGCGCCACCCAGGCGGTGGCGACGACGAAGCCGATCCGGCTCGATTTCCCCCGCGCCCCGCGCAGCGCCGCCCAGCAGGTGCTGGTCGGCTTCCAGCTCACCCCGGCCGAGCGCGCCGCCGCCGCGCGGAGCGCGCGATGACCATCGCCGCCCCCGAGGTCATGGCCCATCACGCGGGGGCCGACTATCTCGACTGCCTGCGCCGACTGCACCGCGCGCTCGCCCCGCGCCGCTATCTCGAAATCGGCGTCTGGCGCGGCGAATCCCTCGCCCTGGCCGAGGCCGAGAGCCTCGCGATCGACCCCGATTTCCAGCTCGACCGCGACGTCCTCGCCGGCAAGCCCGCCTGCCATCTCTATTCCTGCGGCAGCGACGATTTCTTCGCCCGGCACGATCCGCTCGCCATTCTCGGCGGCCCGGTCGATCTCGCCTTTCTCGATGGCATGCACCGGTTCGAGTTTCTGCTGCGCGACTTCATCAACACCGAGCATGTCTGCCACCGCCGCAGCGTGATCGCGCTGCATGACTGCCTGCCGATCGACCCGCGCATCACGCTGCGCGACCAGAACCCCGAGCTGCGCCGCGATGCCGTGGTGCCCGGCTGGTGGGCCGGCGATGTCTGGAAGATGGCCGTGCTGCTGCACCGCCACCGGCCGGACCTGCGGCTGCTCGCACTCGATGCGCCGCCCACCGGCCTCCTGCTGGTCTCCGGGCTCGACCCTGCCAGCCGCCGCCTCGAGGAGACCTACGAGGCGATGGTCGCGGAGATGATGGACACCGATCTCGCCGCCTTCGGCGCCGCGCGCCTGTTCGCGCTGCTTGCCCCGCGCCCGACCGCGCTGCTCGACGATCCCGCCGCCCTCGACGCGGCGCTGTTCGCGTGAGTCCGCCCTTCGAAGGCGCCGCCCTGGTCACCGGCGGCGCGAAGCGGCTGGGTGCGGCCATTGTCCGCGCCCTGGCGCAGGCCGGCTTCCCGGTCGTCATCCACCACCGCGCCTCCGCCGCCGAGGCCGAAGCCCTCGCCGCCGAACTGCGCGCGCAGGGCGGGGCGGCGCATGTCCTCGCCGCCGACCTCGCCGATCCCGCCGCGGTCGAAACCCTGATCGGCCGCGCCGCCGCGCTCGCCGGCCCGGTCAGCGTGCTGGTCAACAACGCCTCGCGCTTCGAGTTCGATTCGGCGTCCAGCGTCACCGCCGGCTCGATCGCCGAGCACATCGCGCCCAACCTCGCCGCGCCCGTGCTGCTCGCGCGCGACATGGCGTCCGGCCTCGCCGGCCGGCCCGGCGTGATCGTCAACCTGCTCGACCAGAAGCTCGCCAATCTCAACCCCGATTTCTTCTCCTACACCCTGGCCAAGGCCGGCCTCGCTGCTGCCACCGAGATGCTGGCGATGGCCCTCGCCCCCGCGATCCGCGTCTGCGGCGTCGCCCCCGGCCTCACCTTGATCGGCGCGAAGCAGAGCGAGGAAAATTTCCGCCGCGGCCAGAGCGCCACGCCGCTCGGCCGCGGCTCGCAACCCGAAGACATCGCCCGCGCCGTGCGCTTCATCGTCGAGACCCCCTCGCTCACCGGCACCACGCTCTATGTCGATGCCGGCGAGCACCTGATGCGCCGCCAGCGCGACGTTTCGTTCAGCGCCGGATAACGCGGCGGCGAGGCCTTCCGCCCTTGTGCCGGCGGGGGGCGTGTCCTAATTGCGGCGGCATGACCGAAGACACGCTGAACGCCGGCCCCGACCACAAGACGGGCCCGGACCCCCTGGCGGCTGGCAGCGATACGGCGCCCGCCTCCGAGGCTGAGCAGCTTGCCGCCGCCCACGAGCGGATCGCCGCCCTCGAAGCCGAGGCCGCCGACCTGCGCGACAAGTGGATCCGCTCCCAGGCCGACATGGAAAACCTGCGCGCCCGCACCCGGCGCGAGGTGGAGGACGCGCGGCTCTACGCCGTGCAGAAATTCGCCGCCGACGTCGCCGAGGCGGCCGAGAATCTCCGCCGCGGGCTCGATGCCCTGCCGCCGCCGCAGGAGGGCGAATCGCCGCTTCTCGCCAGGCTGCGCGATGGGTTCGCCGGCGTCGAGCGCAGCTTCATCGCCATGCTGGAGCGCAACGGCATCCGCGCCGAGGAGGCGATGGGAGCGATGTTCGATGCCGACCGCCACCAGGCGATGGCCGAGCAGGAAACCGCCGAGTCTCCGCCCGGCACGGTGATCCAGGCCTGGAGCCGCACCTGGACGCTGAACGGCCGCCTGCTCCGGCCGGCGATGGTGGTGGTGGCCAAGGCGCCCGCCGGCGGCCAGCCCGGCAAGCCGCTCGACATCGAGGCGTGAGACCGGCGCGGTGCCGCCGCGCCAAATTTCCCGCCCGTCCAGCCAGCCGACCCCTTGTGCCCGCAGGGGTGGTTCAATACATCAAGCGGGCGAAACAATAGGGGTGCGCCCGATGCTTCGGGTCCGGCTCACCCGCTGAAAGGAGTGTTTCTATGAGTAAGGTCATCGGTATCGACCTCGGCACCACCAATTCCTGCGTCGCGATCATGGAGGGCAAGGATGTCCGCGTGATCGAGAACAGCGAGGGCGCGCGCACCACCCCGTCGATGATCGCCTTCTCCGAGAGCGGCGAGCGCCTGGTCGGCCAGTCCGCCAAGCGTCAGGCGGTCACCAACCCGACCAACACGCTCTACGCGGTCAAGCGCCTGATCGGCCGCCGCTACGAGGACCCCACCGTCGAGAAGGACAAGGGCCTCGTCTCCTACAACATCGTCCGTGGCGACAATGGCGATGCCTGGGTCGAATCCCGCGGCCAGCGCTTCGCGCCCAGCCAGATCTCATCCTTCGTCCTCACCAAGATGAAGGAAACCGCCGAGGCCTATCTCGGCGAAACCGTCACCCAGGCGGTCATCACCGTTCCGGCCTACTTCAACGACGCCCAGCGCCAGGCCACCAAGGACGCCGGCAAGATCGCCGGGCTCGAAGTCCTGCGCATCATCAACGAGCCGACGGCGGCCGCCCTCGCATATGGCATGGACAAGAAGAACGGCGGCACCATCGCGGTCTACGACCTCGGCGGCGGCACGTTCGACGTCTCGATCCTGGAACTGGGCGATGGCGTGTTCGAGGTGAAGTCCACCAATGGCGATACCTTCCTCGGCGGCGAGGATTTCGACCAGCGCGTGATCGACTACCTGGCCGACGAGTTCAAGCGCGAGCAGGGCATCGACCTGCGCAAGGACAAGCTCGCCCTCCAGCGCCTGAAGGAAGCCGCGGAAAAGGCCAAGATCGAGCTCTCTTCCTCGAAGGAAACCGAGATCAACCTGCCCTTCATCACCGCCGACGCCTCCGGGCCGAAGCACCTCGTGATGAAGCTGACCCGGGCGAAGCTCGAAAGCCTGGTCGATGACCTCGTGGAACGCACGCTCGGCCCCTGCCGCGCGGCGCTGAAGGATGCCGGTGTCACCGCCGGCGAGATCGACGAGGTGATCCTGGTCGGCGGCATGACCCGCATGCCCAAGGTCATCGAGACGGTGAAGACCTTCTTCGGCAAGGAACCCGCCCGCAACGTCAACCCCGACGAGGTGGTCGCCATCGGCGCCGCCATCCAGGGCGCGGTGCTGAAGGGCGACGT
>JAJZSY010000032.1 GCA_021849425.1 Pseudomonadota bacterium | reverse complement strand
GCAGCAATGGTTCGATCGCAGCCCATTGCGTGTCGTTCAGCCAGAAAAGTTCCGCCATGTTCCAAGTCCTCCAAACAGACTCGAATCAGACGCTCCGTAGTCATGGCAATAGGTACAGAACCTAGAGCATCATCCGATCAGATGATGATACTCTGATTGCCAATACGATAGACCACGACTTCCGATCCGGACGGATCAGATGTCGTGGTCAAAACCCGACGATTTCGGTCCTGATCTCGCGGCTGTGCCGGTCGAACAGCGCAAGCCCGAGGTCCTTCTCCCGCGCCGCCCGCGTCGCTTCCAGGTAGAGTGCGAGCGCCTTGCGGATCAACAGCGCCTTGTCGTCAGGCGTGGCCGCGCATTGCTCGATCTGTGCATGCAAATCTTCTGACAGGATCAGATTCAAGCGGACGGCCATCCATGGTTCCTTGCGGCATAAAGTTTCCGTTTCAGGAACTTAGACTACGCAGATTCGAAATCAAGCGGCAGCAATCCTTACTCTTGCTGTCAGTGCGAGATACACGACACCCGAAACCACGGCGGAAACCAGGAAGGAGATATCGCCAAACCCGGGATGCGCCGCGGCGAAACTTCCGACGAAGAGCGGATACTGGTTGAAGAAGGGAACGCTCGCCGCAATGCCCGCGATCCAGGCGATGAAAGCGGCATTCGCCCCGCTTATCCGGCTGTGCCGGCGCGAATAATGTGCCAGCATCGTGACGGCAATCCACGGGGCGGTCCAGTATCCAAGGAAAAAAAGAAAACTCTCGTAACTCTTGATGAAATGGGTGGCGGCGAGAACCGAGATCGCGGTGCCGATCGCGCCGCTCAGCAGCGCGGCCTGGTATTGCTTGAGCCGGAAACCGAGAGCCAGGGATGAGAGGGTTGCGGAATAGATGTTGATGATGTTGGCACTGATCGTGCCGACCACGATGGCGATGATCAGCGGCGCATGGAACCAATGCGGCATCCATGGGGTGAACAGGTCCGAGGGTTTCGAGAGTGCGACGGTTGCGCCGATCAGCGCCCCCAGCACCTCCATCCAGACGCAGGAGAGGAACGTGGCCAGGAATGCGTTGGTGAAAACGGCCCGCCCGGTCGCCGAGCGGTCGCCCGTGTGGTGAAGATAGCGGGTGTAGTCAGACGAATAGGGAATCCACCCGAGAACGTAGGCAACGATGATGGAGGTGGTCAGAATGAAGGCGCCCGACGTGCCGCCGACAGTCTTCAGCATTTTCGGGTTGGCGGGGGGCAGATGGCCGACATGGGCGGCAGCGAACGCGGTGAGCACCAGAAAGATCGCCACCAGCAGGAAAAAGAAATATTTCTCCGCCGCATGGATCAGGTCGTGACCGATTGCGGCAATCGCGACCTGGATCACGCACAGCGCAATGATGTTCGGGATGAGCCCGGTGCCGAGCATGTATTCGAGCGCATAGCCGCCGATGATCGTGTTGACGCCGAACCACGAGAAGCCGCCGAAGAAGTTCAGGAATGACGGCAACCGGTTGCCCAGCCGACCAAACCAGGCAGCGCCCTGGATCATCTGGGGCAATCCGTATTCCACCCCGAATGTCGAGAACAGCCCCAACAATACCGAGCCGATCAGATTGCCGAGCAGGATTGCGGCGATCGCTTCGACCGCGGACAGGCCGAATACGCCGGTTGCCAGCGCGCCGGTGGTAATGGTTGCGAACTCCACGTTCGCGGCCATCCAGAGCCCGAACAGCGCACGCGGACTGCCGCGGGTCTCTTCCGGGGTGACCTTGTCGATCCCTTTTGTCTCAACCGTGATTGTGCCCGCCTCGGCCATTCCCGCCTTGCCCCTGTTGTTTGTCCCCGATCTTTCCGATGCAGCAAAAACCGTGCCTGTGTAAATAGCCTGCGGCAGGTCAAGCATGAGCAGTATCGAGGCGAGTCTGCCCATTTCGGCAGCAGTCAAAGCCTCGCGGCGGGCAGCAGCACCCAGGCGGCACCTGCGGCAATGGCAATGCCATAGGGCAAGACCGCCTTCCGGGCACGCCAGCGCTCGGCCGCCCACAGCCGGCGAAGCAGTCCGGCGCCATGCGGGACCGGTAACAAGGGCCGCCGCGCCAGGCGCAGCGCCAGATAGGCCAGCGCCAGAACGCCGCCGGCGAGGGCCGTCGCGAAGAGGAAACCCGCAAGGGCCAGGGGTGGGAAGCCAATGGCGAGCGCCACAATCAGCTTCACATCGCCGCCACCGACCAGCCGCCGCAAATAGAGCGCAAACAGCGCCAGAAACAGCACCGCGGCCATGGCGAGGCTCACACCGAGAGGCTGGATGCCATCGCGAAGCCGCAGCGCCACCCCGGCAAGGGCGAGCACCAGCGAGACGCCATCAGGAATGCGGCGCAGCAGCAGATCCTGCCAGCAGGCGACCGCCAGCGGCACGAGCATCGCGATCTGCACCACATGATCCATCCAGGCTTCCAAGGCTTGCGCCCCGCCGGGGCTCGTCCGACGCAAACTGACAGACCCGGACCAAGGAATGGTTAACGCGGCGATCCGGCCAGCTGGTCGAACGCTTCAAGCGCCTCGGCCGCATACATCGCCGATGGGCCGGCCCCCATATAGACAGCCATGCCCAGCGTCTCGGCGATTTCGGCACGGGTGGCGCCCGCGCTCGCGGCACCCTGCGCGTGATAGGCGATGCAGGGCTGGCAGCGCGTCGCCACCCCGATCGCCAGCGCGATCAGCTCCTTCGTCTTGCGGTCGAGCGCGCCACTGGCGCAGGCGGCCTTCGCCAGGGCGGAAAAGCCGGCCATCGCCTCCGGCGCCGCCTTGCGCAGGTCGGCGACGCCACCATTCATCGCGCCGATCAGCGCTTGCCAGTCCTCGATCATCGAATCTCCCCCCTTCAGCCGGGCGTGCCGGCCAGCATCAGCGCCACAGCACAGGAAGCGAGACGGGTGCGGGCATCATCCGCCCGGCTGGTCAGCACAATCGGTATGCGCGCGCCGACGACGACGCCGGCCGCATCCGCCCCGGCCAGGAAGGTAAGCTGTTTCGCGACCATGTTTCCCGCCTCGATATCCGGCACCAGCAGGATGTCCGCCCGGCCGGCGACCGGCGACTCGATCCCCTTCTCCGCCGCCGCGCGCGCGCTCACCGCATTGTCGAAGGCAAGCGGGCCATCGATGATGCCGCCGGTGATCTGGCCGCGCTGGCCCATCTTGCAGAGTGCGGCGGCATCGAGGGTCGAGGGCATTGCGGGGTTCACCGTTTCCACCGCCGACAGTACGGCGAGGCGCGGCGTCTCGATTCCGATAGCGCGCGCAAGATCGATCGCGTTCTGGGCAATGTCGCGCTTGGTCGCGAGATCGGGGGCGATGTTGATCGCCGCGTCGGTCACCAGCAGCGGGCGCGGATAGCTCGGCACGTCCATGACATAGACATGCGACAGGCGCCGCCCGGTGCGCAGGCCGTTCTCGGCCAGCATCACCTCGTGCATCAGTTCGTCGGTGTGCAAAGCGCCCTTCATCAGCAGCTTCGCCGTACCGTCGCGGACCAGTTCAACACCGCGCGCGGCGGCGGCGTGGCTGTGCGGAACCGGCTCGATCCGCAGATCTCCCAGATCGAGCCCGGCCTTTTCGGCGGCGGCGCGAATCTTCGCCTCGGGCCCGACCAGGATGGGCACGATCAGCCCGGCACGGGCGGCATCGAGCGCGCCGCGCAGGCTGACATCGTCGCAGGGATGCACCACTGCGGTGACCAGCGGGCCGCGCGCCCGGGCCTCGCCCAGCAAGGCGTTGAACCGCTCGTGCCGGCTGAGGCGAACCTCCGGCAGCGGCATCGCCGGCCGCCGCACCTTCTCGGTCGGCGCGGCGACGAGGGCGGTGCCGCGCAGAACCTCGGTGCCCGACTGGTTGACCGCCGTGCAGGCAAGCGTGACCCGATGCCGTGCCGGCTCAAGTTCGGTGACCGTCACCCTCGCGGTAATCTCGTCCCCCGGCCCGACCGGGGCGCGGAACTGCAAGCTCTGATCGAGATAGATCGTGCCGGGGCCAGGCAGCTTCGTGCCCAGCACCGCCGAAATGAGGCCCGCCGTCCACATGCCATGGACGATGATATGGTGGAACATGTCACCGCGGGCATATTCGGGGTCGAGATGCGCCGGATTGATGTCCCCGGAAATATAGGCGAACAGGGCAATGTCATCGGCCCGCAGGATGCGCCGCACGCTCGCGGAGTCGCCCACTTTCAGTTCGTCGAACACGCGGTTCTCGATCATCGGCGCCGCGAGGGGGGCGGGCGCCGGCCCGATATCGTTCATGTCGGTCTCCGGTCAGCGTTCGTGGATGTAATGCCCAGGCGCTGCGTCGAGCACCGGATATCCGGCCTCCTCGCGGCCGAGCGGCGGCGGCGCGGCCGGCGGACTGGAATGCGCGCCGAGGAAGGCGACCCATTCCGGCCACCACGAACCGTCATGCTTCGGCGCCTCGTCCTGCCACGCCTCCGGCGCGAGATAGGGCTCGCCCGGAAGACGCTGGAGACTGGCGTAATGACGGTGCGGATGACCCGGCTCGCTGACAATGCCGGCATTATGCCCGCCGGACGTCAGCACGAAGGTGATGGGGCCACGGTTGAGCAGGTGCAGCTTGTAGACCGAATGCCAGGGCGCGATATGGTCCCGCTCGGTGCCGACGACGAAGAATGGCACATCGATATCGCCAATGGCGACCGGCCGGCCGCCGGCCGAAAGCCGCCCCTCGGCGAGGTCGTTATGCAGGAACAGATGACGCAGATATTCGGCGTGCATCCGATAGGGCATGCGCGTCGCGTCCATGTTCCAGGACATGAGATCGTTCGGATGCTCCTGCTCGCCGATGAAGTAGCGGCGGATCATCCGCGACCAGATCAGGTCGTTCGAGCGCAGCATCTGGAAGGCGCCGGCCATCTGCTTGGTATCGAGATAGCCCTGTTGCCACATCAGGTCTTCAAGGAAGGCGAGTTGCGCCTCGGTGATGAAGAGCTGGAGTTCGCCAGCCTCGGTGAAATCGGTCTGCGCGGCAAAGAGCGTGACGGAGGCGAGGCGGCTGTCATGATCGCGGGCCATCGCGGCGGCGGCGATGGAGAGCAGTGTGCCGCCCAGGCAATATCCCGTAGCGTGAATCTTGAGCGCGCCGGTGATGGCGCTGACGGCATCGAGCGCGGCCATCACGCCATCGGCACGGTAGTCATCGAGGGTCAGATCGCGATCGCCCTTGTCCGGATTGTGCCAGGACATCATGAACACCGTATAGCCTTGGCCAACGAGATAACGGACCAGCGAGTTCTCCGGCGAGAGATCGAGGATATAATATTTCATGATCCAGGCCGGGACGATCAGCACCGGTTCGGGCCGCACTTCACCCGTCGTCGGGGAATACTGGATCAGCTCGATCAGCCGGTTGCGGTAGACCACTTTCCCCGGGGTGATCGCAACATCGCGTCCCGGCGCGAGCGGCAGCCGATTCTCATGGTTCAGGGCGATTTCCGTATCCTTGAGCAGGTTACGCAGCCCGGCCCGGATCGACTCGCCGTGGCTTTCGCGGGCCGCGTGCTCCACCTCCGGGTTGAGCATCGGCAGGTTGGCGGGTGCGATCGCATCCAACGACTGGCGGATCATGAAATCGACGATACGCTCATGGGCGGCATCGACCCCGGCGATGCCGGTCGCCGCATCGTGCCACCAGCGTTCGACTCGGAGAAAGTATTCCTTGTAGAGCCGATACGGCATGTCCTGCCAGCGGGGATGATCGAAACGATGATCGTTGTCGCAGGGCGGTGTGACGGCCTCCTCAAGGCCGAGCGCCACACGCCAGACCGCCGCCCAATCCTCCATGGCGCGCCGGGCCAGGTCCATCCGCCGCGTGGGCTGGTTCGCCAGATGCACGGCCCAGTCGCGCCAGGCCAGCGCGATGCCGGCGGGCGCCAGACCAGCGGTGAGCCGCGCCTCCGCCGCATGCAGCGACCGGTCCAGCGCATCCGTCGTCGAAACAGGCTCATGCGGCGCGATCGAGGCGGGCAGCACTGGCGGCGGCAGGGGTGACGGCTTGAGTGCCTCGGCGGGCGGTTTCGGTCGGGCGCCTGATCGGCTGCGGCTGGTTTCGGTGCTCACGGGTCTGATTATCCTTGCAGGTATCCGGGTCATGTCACGCCATGATGTGCTGTCCGCCATCCACAGGCACAACCGCGCCGGTGATCCTGGTGGCGGCAGGAGAGGCCAGAAAGGCGGCAAGCGCGCCGACATCCTCGATCGTTACCAGATGGCGCTCCGGCGCAAGTCGCGCCGCTTCGGCCAGAAGGTCGTCGAAATGGTCGATTCCGCTTGCCGCCCGCGTGGCGATCGGTCCGGGCGAGAGGGCGTTGACACGAATTCCGCGCGGGCCGAGTTCGGCGGCGAGATAGCGCACGCTCGATTCCAGCGCCGCCTTCACCGGCCCCATCAGGTCGTAATGCTCGACCACGCGGACCGATCCCTCGTAGGACACACAGAGCAGCGCCCCGCCGGCGCGCATCAGCGGCTCGGCCAGCCGCGCGCAGCGGATGAAGGAATGGCACGAAACATCCATCGCCTGGGCAAAGCCGGCGGCGGAGGAGTCGGCAAGCCGGGCGCGCAAATCGGCCTTCGGCGCGAAGGCAATGGAATGGAGAACGAAATCGAGTTTGCCCCAGCGGCGGGCGATCGTGTCGAACACGGTCTCCAGCGCCCCCTCCTGCTGGACGTCGCAAGGAAGCAACATCTCGCAGGGCATGTCACGCGTGACGGGCTCGACGAAGGGTTTCGCCTTCTCATTCAAATACGTGGCGCAGAATCGTCCGCCGGCGGTGGCGAAAGCGCGGGCGCAGCCCGTGGCGATCGAATGCTCATTGGCAATGCCGAGCACAAGCCCGACCTTGCCGGAGAGATCAATAACGGCTTCCGCCATCGGCTCAGGCCGCCGCCCGGCCACTCTCCCGCCCGGCTGCGCGCCCCACCCGCTCTCCGGCAGGAACGCCCATGCGGAACATGGCCTCCATCATGCCGAACTGCGCCTGCATGATGGCCTGCATCAGCGCGAATTCCGCCTCGGCCACGCGCATCATGCTGCCGGCGATCGTCTCGAACATTACCGGCGAGAGGCTCGACACAAGGAACACATCGGCTCCCTTGCCCATCCGATGCGCCTCGAAAGTGCTGGTCATCGTACCCTCCGTTTTTTCAGGCGTCTCGTGATCTCATGCAGAGTCGCCGGCGTCCTTGATGCAGGTCAAGCCGGGGACGACATTGTCCCGATATGTTCATCATGTCGCGGAGGGAATCCCGGCGCAGCCCCGGCACCGCCGGGTGAACAGGAGACGGCATGGGATGGCGCGCGGCGCTGCGGCGGTCTGCGCCGATCGCAGTCGGGGCGGGGTTCACGCTTGGCCTTGCAGCGCGTGCCGCCGGGTTCGATCAACTCGCCGCCGGGTTGTGGATCGCGCCGGCACTGCTGGTGGCGGCCGAGGTTGCCACCGATTTCGCCATCGGCGTGCTTCGCGGCATGCTGGGGGTCGATCTGATCGCCCTCCTCGCCATCCTGGGCTCGGTGCTTCTCGGGCAGCACCTCGCCGGCGTGATCATCGCCGGCATGGTGGCGGGCGGCGCGGCGCTCGAGGATTATGCGGGGGCGCGTGCCCGGCGCGAACTCTCGGCACTGGTCAAGCGAACCCCGACAACGGCGCACCGCCACACCGATGGCGCGATCGAGGACATTCCCGCCGGAGTTGTCGCCATTGGCGACAACCTTCTGGTCAAGCCCGGCGAGGTGGTCCCGGTCGATGGCACGCTACAGGGCGCCGCCACGCTCGACGAGTCGGCCCTGACCGGAGAACCGCTGCCGGTGTCACGGCAGGCAGGCGGAGCGGTGCGGAGTGGTGTGCTGAACGCCGGCGGACCGATCGCCCTGCGCGCCACGGCGACCGCCGAGGCGAGCACCTATGCCGCGGTGATCAGGCTGGTTGCCGCTGCCGAACGGGAGCGCCCGCCGATGGCCCGCCTCGCCGATCGCTGGGCGCTCGGGTTTCTCACCCTCACGCTTACGGTCTGCGCCGCCGCCTGGCTGGCCAGCGGCGACCCGCTGCGCGCCCTTGCCGTGCTGGTGGTCGCCACACCGTGCCCGCTGATCCTGGCGACGCCCGTCGCGCTGATCTGCGGCATTTCGCGGGCGGCCGGGCGCGGGGTGATCGTCAAGGGCGGCGGCGCGCTGGAACGCCTGGCGCGCGCCGACATCGCCCTGTTCGACAAGACGGGCACACTCACCGCCGGCACCCCGTCGCTCACCGGCGTCGCGGCACTCGACGGTTTCGCCCCAACGGACTTGCTGCGCCTCGCCGCCTCGCTCGAACAGGTCTCCCAACACGGCGTGGCCGGGGCGATCGTCGCCGCCGGGCGAGCGGCTGGCCGGCTGGCCACGCCCGCTGACGTGACCGAAATGCCCGGTCTCGGCCTGTCCGGCCAGGTCGGCGCCGATCTCGTCATGGTGGGCGGCGCCAGGATGTTCGAGATCGCGGGAATACAACTGCCGCGCGACAATCACGTCGCCGAACAGGCCAATGGCGCGGCGGCAACCGCCTGGGTCGCCGTCAACGGCGTGCCGGCGGGCGCGATCATGCTGACCGACGCGATCAGGCCGGACGCGAAACCGTTGATCGCATCGCTTCGCCAGCTTGGCTTCCACCGCATCGTGATGCTGAGCGGCGACCGCGCCGAACCGGCGGCGCGGGCCGGCGCCGAATTGGGTCTTGACGCGGTCCATGCCGGACTGTCGCCCGCTGAAAAGATCGAGCGCGCCCGAGAGGAACGCGCGCATGGCACGACGATGATGGTCGGCGACGGGATCAACGACGCTCCGGCGCTGGCGGCGGCGGATGTCGGCATTGCCATGGGCGCCCGCGGCACCGCTGCCGCAGCCGAGGCCGCCGAGGTGGTGCTGATGCTCGACCGGCTCGACCGCATCGCCGAGGCTGTAGCCATCGCGCGCCGCGCCCGGCTCATCGCGCTGCAGTCGATCGTCGCGGGCATGGGGCTCTCATTGCTTGCGATGGCCGCTGCCGCCGCCGGCTATCTTCCGCCGGTTGCCGGCGCCCTGTTGCAGGAGGCCATCGACGTCGCGGTGATCCTCAACGCGCTGCGCGCGCTGGGATCGGGAAGCTGAACCCGGCCCGAAATCCACGCGCAAGCTCCAGGGGCGGGCAGCCGGGACATCTGCCGGTGCGGTCGCGCGACAAGCCATCGCCGCCGACAGATGCCGCGGATCGCAAGCGTTCGCCTATGGCTTGAGGTAAGCGAAGCCATGGGCTTCGAGCTGGACGATACGCTCCGCGCCCGCCGGGACGATCACCGCCTGCGGCACCAGCTTCGGCATATGGCCGAGATGGCGGGCCATCGCCGCCATCGTGTTGTGGCACGCGTCGAACTCGACCCCTTCCGCATCGAGTGCCGCCACCCGCCGCGCCACGGGCGAACCGGCCAGGAGCATCTTTACCCCCGGCCCGAACGCCACCACGACGATCTGCACCTTTCGCGCCCCCAGCGCCGCGAGGAGGTTCTGCGCGTTGTTCAGCGCCATCAGCCAATGGCCCGGCGCCGCTGCGCTGACCTGGATCACCACGTGACGGGTTGCCGCCGGGTTCGCGTGCAGAAACGCCGGATGATCGAAATCGAAGGTGCCGAGCATCGAGGGATTGGCGCGGGCCATACCGCCGGAGACGGCCAGCGCCAGCACCGTGGCCAGAACCGCCACGGCGCGTGACGCGATACGCTTGATCCGCATCGGCAGATCCTCCTCTGATGTGATCACCCGAAATGGTGCCGGTCAGCATATCGGCCGTCAGGGTGGCGAAGACAACAGAAAAGCGGGAGATCTGGCGAACGCGCGGAAGGCCTCGCGCCCTTATGGCCGGCCTGGCCCGAAACCCGTCATCCCCGGGCCGCCCCCGCCGCCAAATCCGCCCATCATGCCCCAGCCGCCGAAGCGATGGCGACCATACCCGAGACCATAGCCGGCCTGCGCCAGACCCGGCAGAACCATGCTCGCCTGGCCCTGCTGAAATTCGCTCAAATGGGGCAGCAGGGCCTGGGCAGCCGACTTCTCGCTTTCGAACGTCTTTTTCCGAAGATCGAGCATGTCCTGCATGAAGGCGAAGCGCTGGTCGGGCGTGAGATTCATGATCGCGCCCGGCTGCATCGCCGATCGCATGCCGTTCCAGGCCTGCTCGTGCGCATCCATCACGGCCTTGACGTAGTGATCCCAGGCGGGGCGCTGGGCTGTGGTGATCTTCAGGGTCTGCCGCAGCCCATCGAGCCGCGCGGCGGAAAATCGCCGCCCCGCCACGCCGCTCCAGGCACCGGGGCCCGGCCCATTTCCCCACATCATGCCAGGCCCATAGCCACCGGGTCCGGGCCCCTGCGCCACCGCCAGCCCGGTTCCCGCGGCCAGCAGGACAGAGGCTGCCGCCAGTTTCCATTTCATCGCCATCGGCGTGCTCCTTTCGTCTGCGGAGGCATGCCGCCCCCGTAACGTCGGAAAGCTAGCCGCCGGCCTCGCCGGGGTCGTTGACCTTAATCAAGCGACCGTGATCTGCCGGTTGGCGCGGGCCAGCACCACGTCGAACAGGATCTGCGCGCCGGCCTCGGCTTCGGCCTCGGTGATCGACTCCGCCTCATTGTGCGACAGCCCGTCCTTGCAGGGCGTGAAGATCATGGCGCTCGGGACCACGCGGGCGAGATGCACGGCGTCATGCCCCGCGCCGGAGACCATTTCCCGTGCTGCCAGCCCGCGTTGCCGGCAGGCTGCGCGCACAAGGTCGACACAAGCGGGATCAAACGGCGTCGCCTCGACCCGGAAGACGGGCGTGATCACGATTTCGAGGCCGCGGACCCCGGCGAGGGCCGCCGCCTGTTCGGGGAATTCCCGTGCGAGGCGGACGATCTCGGCATCCGACGGATTGCGGAACTCGGCGGCGAAACGCACCTCGCCGGGAACCACATTGGGCGAGTTCGGATGAACGCTCAGCCGCCCGACCGTGCCGCGCCCCTGCTCGCCGCAGTCGCGCATCAACCGTTCGACCAGGAGAATGATCTCGGCGGCGCCGGCCAGCGCGTCGCGGCGGGCGGCGGGCGGGGTGGTGCCGGCATGGGAGTCGCGGCCGGTCAGCACAATGTCGAACCAGACCTGCGCCTGCGCGCCGGTCACGATGCCGATCGCCTCGCCCCCGGCCTCAAGCAGCGGCCCCTGCTCGATATGCAGTTCGAAGAACGCATCCGCCGGGCGATGGGTCGCTGGCTCGTCTCCCTCGGCGCCGATCGCGGCCAGGGCCTCGGCGACGGTAACGCCCGACGCGTCGCGCAGGGCGCGGATCGCCGCCTCGGGCTGCACGCCCGCCCAGACCGCGCTGCCCATCATGGCACGGCCAAAGCGGCAGCCTTCCTCGTCGGTCCAGTTGACCAGTTCGAGCGGCGCCTCGGTGACGATGCCGAGTTCGTCGAGCGTGCGCATCACCTCCAGCCCAGCAAGAACGCCGAGCGCGCCGTCGAACTTGCCGCCGGTGGGCTGGCTGTCGAGATGCGAGCCGAACATCACCGGCAAGCGGTCGGGGTCGCGCCCCTCGCGGCGGGCGAACATGTTGCCCATCGTATCGGTGCGAAGGCCGAGTCCGGCGGCGGCGCACCATTCGGCGAAGCGGGCGCGGCCCGCGCGGTCCACCTCGGTCAGCGTCACGCGGTTGACCCCGCCTTTCGGCGTCGCGCCGATCTCGGCCATGTCCATCAGCGCGTGCCACAGGCGAGCGCCATTGATCCGGTAATTCGTGTTCTGCGTCATGCCGGCATGATGGCCTCCGGCCCCACCCGCGCGCAAGACCGCCCCTTGCGCCGCTGCGCCGACGCGGAACATTATGACGCAACAGAAAACGGGGATACGCCATGAAGACAATCGGTCATTTCATCAACAACGAGAGCATTGCGGGTGCCGGGGCGGAGCGCCTGCCGGTGTTCAACCCGGCGACCGGCGCGCAGAGCGGCGCGGTTGCGGTCGCGACGGCGGCGGAAATCGAGGCGGCCATCGCCACGGCGCGCGCCGCCTTCCCCGCCTGGGCCGCGACCCCGCCGCTGCGCCGCGCGCGGATCATGTTCCGCTTCAAGGAACTCGTCGAGCAGCACAAGGACGAACTGGCCAAGGCGATCACGCTCGAACACGGCAAGGTCATTTCCGACGCCGCCGGCGAGGTCGTGCGCGGGCTCGAGGTGGTGGAATTCGCCTGCGGCATTCCCGAGCTGCTGAAGGGCGATTATTCGCGCAATGTCGGCACCAATATCGACAGCTACTCGTTCCGCGCGCCGCTCGGCGTCGTCGCCGGCATCACGCCGTTCAACTTCCCGGTGATGGTGCCGATGTGGATGTTCCCGATGGCGATCGCCTGCGGCAACTGCTTCATCCTCAAGCCCTCGGAAAAGGACCCGTCACCCGGCCTGCTGCTCGCCGAACTGCTGAAGGAAGCCGGCCTGCCCGCCGGCGTGTTCAACGTGATCAACGGCGACCGCACCGCCGTCGACGCGCTGCTGACCGATCCGCGCATCGCCGCCGTCAGCTTCGTCGGCTCGACGCCGATCGCCGAGCACATCTACCGCACCGCCTCGCATCACGGAAAGCGCGTGCAGGCGCTGGGCGGCGCCAAGAACCACATGATCGTCATGCCCGACGCCGATCTCGACCAGGCGGTGGACGCGCTGATCGGCGCCGCCTACGGCTCGGCCGGCGAGCGCTGCATGGCGATCTCGGTCGCGATCGCGGTGGGTGGCATTGCCGATCCGCTGGTCGAGCGCATCGCCAGCCGGGCACGCAGCCTGAAAGTCGGCCCCGGGCTCGACCCCGAGGCCGAGATGGGGCCGCTGATCACCAGGGACCACAAGGCCAAGGTCGAATCCTATATCGAGGCAGGGGTGGCGGAAGGCGCGCGCCTCGTCGTCGATGGCCGGGGGCTGAAACTGCAAGGCCACGAGGACGGCCATTTCGTCGGCCCCACCCTGTTCGACAACGTCCGGCCGGGGATGAAGATCCACCGCGAGGAAATCTTCGGCCCGGTGCTCTCGGTCGTGCGCGAAGCGAATTTCGATGGCGCGGTGAAGATCATCAACGAGCACGAATTCGGCAACGGCACCTCGATCTTCACCCGCGACGGCGACGCCGCGCGCAGCTTCGCCGACCAGATCGAGGTCGGCATGGTCGGCATCAACGTGCCGATCCCGGTGCCGATGGCGTTCCATTCCTTCGGCGGCTGGAAGCGCTCGGCCTTCGGCGATCACGGCATGCACGGCCATGAAGGCGTGCATTTCTACACCAAGCTGAAGACCATGACCTCGCGCTGGCCGACCGGCATCCGCGCCGGTGCTGAATTCGCGATCCCGACCATGAGGTAGGCAGGGTCATCGATCCGAGTGTCGAAGGGCCGGCCCGGTGCCGGCCCTTCCCCGGCCCGGCGGGCCTCAGATTACCGGCGCGAACGCTGCGTGGTCAGGCGGCCCCGCGGCAAAAAGGAAGCGGGGCGTTGCGTTGCCCAGGGCGATCAGCGCCGAGGATACGGTGCCGAACCCGCCGCGCGGGCCGACATTGAGCGCGGTGTCGGCCGGCGCGGCGCGGTCCGCCAGCAACACCCGCCAGGCCTCCCACGCATCGGCGGCGGGATCGGGGCGGGAAGCGGCTTCGAACGCGCCGCGATAGCGGGCGATGCGCGGGCTGTCCGGATCGTTCGGGTCGTGCGCGGTGATCATGGTGATGCCGGGCGCAAGCCGCATCGCCTCCGGTGCGCCGCGCTCCAGGCCGCGCAGCACGAACCCGCCGGCCGCATCGGCGACAAGCAGATTGAAACTGCGGTAGCGCCCGGCATCCAGCCGGGCGAGCCGCGCCGCTGCCGCCGAAGCCGAGGCTTCCTCCAGCGCCATCAACGGCAGCGCGCCCCGGCTCGCCTTGTCCGGCGCGGGGCCGAGGCTACCGGTACGGTTGAGCAGGGCGGCGACCACGCCGTGACGGTTCAGGCCGAGCCAGGTGCCGCCGGCGGTGCGATCCCGCCCGGCGATCACGCCCGGGCGGTCGGGCCAGTGCGCGGCCGGCGGGTCCCACGGCCGCGCCAGCATCTCGTCGCGATTGGCGCCGATCACCACCGGCCAGGCATCCCCCGGCAGGAACGAGAGGATCAGCGAGCACATCGCGCGCCGCCGGTCAGTGCGATCCGAACACCCGGTCGAAAATGGCATCGACCCGGGCGAGATGCAGGCGCGGGTCCATCGCCGCGTCGATCGCTTCCGGGCTGATCCGGCCGGCCACTTCCGGGTCGGCCAGCAGATGGTCGCGGAAGCGGCGGAAATCGGGCTGGCCGAGCGCGGTCCAGGTCGCCATCGCGTTGCGCTGGATGATCCGGTAGGCATCCTCGCGCGAGATTCCGGCGCGGGCGAGCAGCAGCAGCACCTCGCCCGAATGCACGACGCCGCCGAGCGATTCGATGTTTTCGGTCATCCGCTCCGGATAGACGGTAAGCTTCTCGATCATGCCGGCCAGCCGGTGCAGGGCGAAATCGAGCGTGATCGTCGCATCCGGCCCGATCACCCGCTCGACCGAGGAGTGGCTGATGTCGCGCTCGTGCCAGAGAGCGACGTTCTCCATCGCCGGCACCACGTAGCCGCGCACGATGCGGGCGAGGCCGGTGAGATTTTCCGACAGCACCGGGTTGCGCTTGTGCGGCATCGCCGACGAGCCCTTCTGCCCGGGATGGAAGAATTCCTCGGCCTCGCGCACCTCGCTGCGCTGCAGGTGGCGCACCTCGGTCGCCAGCCGCTCGATGCCGGAGGCGATCACGCCGAGGGCGGCGAAGAAGGCGGCGTGGCGATCGCGCGGGATCACCTGGGTCGAGACCGGCTCGGGTCGCAGGCCGAGCTTCTGGGCCACATGCGCCTCGATCGAGAGGTCGAGATGCGCGAAGGTGCCGACGGCGCCGGAGATCGCGCAGGTCGCGATCTCCTCGCGTGCGGCGAGCAGGCGGGCGCGGTTGCGGGCGAATTCGGCATAGTGGCCGGCGAGCTTGAGGCCGAAGCTGGTCGGCTCGGCATGGATGCCATGGCTGCGGCCGATGGTCGGCGTCAGCTTGTGCTCGATCGCCCGGCGCTTGAGTGCCGCCATCACCGCGTCGATCCCCTCCAGCAGCAGATCGCTCGCCTGGGTGAGCTGCACGGCGAGGCAGGTATCCAGCACATCCGACGAGGTCATGCCGAGATGGACGAAGCGGGAGTCCGGCCCCACCCCCTCGGCCAGCCAGGTGAGGAAGGCGATGACGTCGTGCCGGGTCTCGCGCTCGATTTCGGCGATACGCTCGACATCGGCCTCGGTCATCGCGGCGATGCGCGCGCCGCCCTTCTCGCGGATGGTGCGCGCGGCCTCGGCCGGCACGTCGCCGGTGGCGGCCATCGCCTCGGCGGCCAGCGCCTCGATCTCGAACCAGATCCGGTAGCGGTTCAATTCCTGCCAGATCGCGACCATCTGCGGGCGGGCGTAACGCGGAACCATCGAAATTCTCCCCATCTTCCAGGCCGGCGGCCGGCGCGGCGCCGTTTTGGGCCGGGGCCGTCCGGTTGACAAGACCGGCCGGCTCCGCGAACCCGACATGATGGAATTGATGCTCGCCGATGCGCTGGTGCTCGCGCAGGTTCTGATGATCGACCTCGTCCTCGCGGGCGACAACGCGATCGTCATCGGCCTGGCCGTGGCGCGGCTACCCAAGGCGCAGCAGAAACAGGCGATCCTGATCGGCGTCGCGGCGGCAACCGTGATCCGCATCGCCCTCGCGCTGGTCGCGCTCCGGCTACTGGCGATCATCGGGCTGACGCTCGCGGGCGGCATCCTGCTGCTCTACGTGGTCTGGAAATCCTGGCGGGAGTTCAACCGCCGGCCGGATGAGGCGGCAAGCGAAGCCCCTGGCAAGCTGCGCGACGCGGCGCTACGGATCATCATCGCCGACATCTCGATGAGCCTCGACAACGTTCTGGCGGTCGCGGGGGCGGCGCGCGACCACCCCGCCCTGCTCGCCGCCGGCCTGCTGGTTTCGGTGGTGCTGATGGGCATCGCGGCCAACTTCGTCGCACGTCTGCTCACGAAACGGCGCTGGCTGGTCTGGGTCGGGCTCGCGATCGTCCTATATGTCGCACTTGAGATGATCCATGGCGGCATCCTTCAGGTAGCGACGCATCTGGGCTGGCACCTTCCGGGCTGGTTCGGATGAGCGAGGCCGCGGTCGAGATTTCCAGCGGCGCGGACGGACCGGTGATTGCCCTGACCGGGCCGCTCACCGCCTCCGCGCTGACCGAGGCCTGGCCCCGCGCCATTGCCGTCGCCCGCGCGGCACAGGGGGTGATGACGCTCGACCTCTCGCGCGCGGCACGGATCGACACATCGGGTGCGGCCCTGCTGCTCGCCCTCGAACGCGGCCATGCGGGAGAAACCCGCTGGCAGGGGGTGACGCCGGCGGCCGAGGGCCTGATCGCCCGGCTGCGTGCCGCCCTGCCCGAGACCGGCACGCCACCCTCACCGCGCGCGATACAAACGCGGGGACCGCTGCGGACTCTCGGCGTGCGCATCGCCTTTTTCGGCGAAACCATTCTTGCCACGGCTGGCCTGCCGGGGCGGCGGCGCTTCCTGCGCGGCGGCAATTTCTATCGCATCACCGAGCGCGCCGGCGCGCAGGCGCTGCCACTGGTGATCATGCTCGGCTTTCTCATCGGCATGATCCTCGCCTTCCAGTCAGCGATCCCGATGCGCCAGTTCGGCGCCGATATCTACGTCGCCGCCCTGGTCTCGCTCTCGCTGTTCCGCGAACTCGGCCCGCTGCTCGCCGCCGTCATTCTCGCCGGGCGCACCGGCTCGGCCTTCGCCGCCGAACTCGGCACGATGATGGTGAACGAGGAGGTCGCGGCGCTGACCACGATGGGGATCGACCCCGGCACCATGCTCGTCATTCCCCGGATGGCGGCGGCGATGCTGGTGATGCCGGCGCTCGCCCTCGGGATCGACGTGTCTGGCGTGCTCGGCATGGGCTTCGTGATGGGCATTCTCGGCTTTCCGCCCTCGGCGATCGTCGCGCAGATGCAGATGGCGACCAGCCCGCACGACGTGCTGCTCGGGCTGATGAAATCGGTTGTCTTCGGCGCCGCGGTCGGGCTGATCGGCTGCCGCGCCGGGCTGACCGCCGGGGGCGGGCCGCGCGCGGTGGGCGAGGCCGCGACCTCGGCGGTGGTGGGCGGCATCGTCGCGACCATCCTGCTCGACGGGCTGTTCGCGGTGATCCTTTACAGGCTCGGCCAGTGAACGCCGACGCGCCGGCCATCCGCGTCGAAGGTGTGGCGCAGAGCTTCGATGCACGGGTGATCTTCCAGAACGTAAGTTTCGAGGTCGCGCGCGGCGAGGTATTCGTCGTGCTCGGCGGCTCGGGCTGCGGCAAGTCCACCCTGTTCAAGCAGATGATCGGGCTGCTCCGCCCAACCGAAGGGCGGATCAGCGTCGCCGGGCACGACACGGTGACGGAGGTTGAAGCCGTCCGCCGCGAGATCGGGGTGATGTTCCAGTCCGGCGCGCTGTTCGGCTCGATGACGCTGCTGGAGAACGTGATGCTGCCGCTCACCGTCTTCACCGACCTGCCGGTCGCCGCCCGCGCCGAAATCGCACGGGTGAAACTCGCGCTGGTCGGCCTCGCGGAGGCGGCGAACCGGCTGCCGGCGGAGATTTCCGGCGGCATGGCCAAGCGCGCCGCAATCGCCCGCGCGCTCGCGCTCGACCCGCCGATCCTGTTTCTGGATGAGCCCTCCGCCGGGCTCGACCCCATTACCGGCGCCGGGCTCGACCGGCTGATTCTCGACCTGCGCGCCGCCCTCGGATGCACCTTCGTCGTGATCACCCACGAACTCGCCTCGATCTTCGCGATCGCCGACCGCTGCCTGATGCTCGATCGGGACGCGCGCGGCATGATCGCGCTCGGCGTGCCGCGCGAGCTCCGGACCGAGGCCGCGCATCCGCGCGTGCGCGCATTTTTTAACCGCGAGGAGGATCCCGCATGAGCCGGATCACGGGAGAACGCTGATGGAACCCAGAGGCGCCGCGCTGCGCACCGGCCTGTTCGTGATCGGCGCCGTCGTCGTGCTGATCGGGCTGGTCTTCCTGCTGTCTGGCAACATGTTCCAGCGCGGAGCCGTCTACGAATCCTATTTCCGGGAATCGGTCCAGGGGCTCGATGTCGGCTCGGCGGTAAAGTTCCGCGGCGTGACCATCGGCAAGGTGACCGCCATAGCACTTGTCGCCGCCGAATATCCGCCGCCCGATCAGAAGAACCTCAACCGCAAGGTCTATCATCAGGTGGTGGTCCAGTACCGGATCGACCCGAGCAAGCTCGGCCGCGATGCCGACATCCGCGAGGCGATCCGGCACGGGCTGCGCGTGCAGGTCGCACCGCAGGGCATCACCGGCCTTGCCTATCTCGAACTCAGCTTCGTCAACGCTCAGACCAATCCGCCGCAAACCGTGCCGTGGACGCCGCATCACCTTGTCATCCCCTCGGTGCCGAGCACGCTGACCGAGGTGCAGGACGCGGTTCAGGGCCTGCTCAACAACATGCGCAACGTGAAGCTCGGCCAGACGATCGATACCCTCACCTCGATGATCAGCACGGTGAACCGCGAACTGACCACCGGCAGCGCTCATGACGCGCTCGTCAATGCCAACGGCCTGCTGGTCGAGTTGCAGCAGCAGGTCAAGCTGGCCGACCTGCCGGCGACGACCCGCTCGATGCGCACCCTGGCCGACGGCACGCAGACCCGCGAAATCCTGCAGCAGCTCGAAGCCACCAGCACGGCACTTGCAAAGGCAAGTGCGGCGATGCCGGCGCTGGTTGCCCAGTCGGAGGCAACGATCCGCCACGCCAACGAGGCGACAGCGACGGTCGAGCGGCAGATGCTGCCGATCCTGCAATCGCTGAAGCAGGCATCGGCGAATCTCGAAGACCTGTCCGATACGCTGAAACGCAATCCCGCCGCCGTGCTGCGCGGCCGGGAACCCCCGAGAGAGACGCCATGACCCCGATCTCCCGCCGCCTCGCCCTCGCAGCCCCGCTGGCGCTTGCCGGCTGTGGCACGGTGCTGTCGGAACAACCCTACCGCCCGCGCATCGACTGGCCGCTCGCTCCGCCTCCGGATCTCCGGGCGGCATCCCGCCCTTCGCGCAGTGTGGTGAAGGTGCATGGCCTCGATGCCGGCCCGGTGCTGACCGATCGCGGGCTGATCACGCTCGAAGCCAATGGCAGCATCCATCGTGGCTACTACAATCGCTGGGCCACGGCGCCGGCGGATGCGGCGACCGCCGCGCTGATCGCCTGGCTCCAGGCCTCGGGCGATTTCGCCGCGGTGGTCGGGGATGGATCATCGGTGACGGCGGACCTGACCGTGGGCGGCACGCTCGATACGCTGCTCGCCGCGCCCGCGCGAGGCGAGGCCCGCGCGGCGCTGACCCTTGTCATCGCAAAGCCGGTCGGCATCGGCGACAGGCCGCTGGCGCAGCGGCGCCTTGCCGCCTCGGCGCCGCTCGTTGGCATAACGCCGGAAGACCTGGTTGCGGCGCAGCGCGGCGCCCTCGCCAGCGTGCTGCGTCAGGCGGTCACCCTGGTCGGGCGGTTCCGGTAATCGCGGCCGCTCAACCCTCTTCCGGCGTGTTCGGATCAAGAGTGGCGACGATCGGCGTGGTGCGCGTGAGGATTTGATAAGGCTGCTGCTGCTCGTTGGGCACCGGCTCACGCACCCGCTGCCGCCAGACGCCGAAGCCGACGGCGGCAAGTGCGGCGAGCGCGAGAAAGATGAACAATCCGCCCGGGCCGGTCCGTGTCATCGCAATGGCTGCGATCACCGGCCCGATCGCGGCACCGATTGAATAGACCAGCACAAGACCGCCGCTTGCGCCCACGCGCTGCTCCGGGTCGAGAAAGTCGTTGGTGTGGGCGACGCAAAGCGGATAGAGGGTGAAGACAAGCCCGCCGAACAGCAACCCCAGCGCATCCACCACCCCGGGCGGCCATATCGGCGCGCCGAGTATCACGCTGACGATCCCTGCCCCGGCGAAGGTGCCGATGATGACCTTGCGGCGGTCGAACCGGTCGGAGAGGCGACCTATGGGAACCTGTAGCACGACGCCTCCCATGATCACCACGCTCATGAACAGCGCGGTTTGCGACCGGGCCATGCCGAGCCCATGGGCGTAGATCGCGCCGAGCGCGTAGAAGCCGCCCAGCATCACCCCGGTCATCGCCGCCCCGAAGATGCCGAGCGGGGAAATCCGGTAGAGCCTGAGGAAGGAAAGCGGCGTCGAAACGCCCAGTACCGGCCCGGGAAGCCGGGTCAGCGCGATCGGGATCACGGCGAGCGACAACAGGATCGAAGCTGCGATGAACGGCAGCGCCGGGGCGCGATTGCCGAGGTCGAGCAGGAATTGCCCGGCCCCCTGCCCGGCATAGAGCGCCACCATGTAGAAGGCGAGAATGGCGCCGCGGGTCTGCGGCGTCGCTCTTTCGTTCAGCCAGCTTTCGATGCAGATGAACACGCCGGCGAGGGATATGCCCTCGACGAAGCGCAGCACCGCCCAGAAGCTGAAATCCTGCCAGATCGTGCATGCCAGCGTGCTCGCAGAGAACAGCGATACGAAGGCGGTGAAGGCGCGAATGTGACCGACCCGCTCGATGATCCGCCCCGCGCGGAGCGCGCCGAGTGTGAGCCCGGCGAAATAGGCGGTGCCGATCAGGCCGATCAGCAACTGTGTCGTCCCGGTCGCCTCGAGCCGCAGGCTCATCAGCGTCGAGAGAAAGCCGCTGCCGGCCATCAGCATGAAGATGGAAAGAAGCAGGCTGCGGACGGAAACCAGCGAAGCAACCATCAGATCTTACCTTCCTGCCTCGCAGCGCCGCGGATTCGCGACGGAAAACGATGCTCCGTCCCGAAAGCTGAACTTCGGCCTAGGCGCGGATTTTGCCGTGGTCAATGCCGCGTGCGCGGGTCAGATTCGCACGGATACGCGATCAGGCAGCCGCACGAAGCTTCCGACCTTCGCCATCCTCCACCGCTCGACATTCCACCAACTCCCCATGCAGGGCACGGATCGCGTCATCGAACCGGTCGGCATCCAGAATGAACTGGATATCGACATTGCGCATCTGATGCTGCATCGCCTTCACCCCGATTCCCGCCGCGCCGAGCGCGCCCAGCGCGCGGGCGACACAGCCCTCCTCGCTGAGATCGCTGCCGATCAGCGCGACCATGGCCAGGCGTGGCGCCGAGACCTCGGCATTCGGGAAGCGCGCCTCAAGATCGGCAATCACCCGCCGAACCGTCGGCCCGCCGGCGGCGAGGTAGTGGGTGATGGTGTTGGCGTTGGACGACTTGCTGACGATACGCGCGCGGTGTTTCGTCAACGTGTCGAGGATTGCGGCGTCATAGCCCTTCTTGCCGACCATGTCCTGCTCGAAGAACTGCAGCGCGCGGACCTCGCGGATGCCGGTGACGATCTCGATGCGCGGCGCGGCAGAGACGTAGTCGGCGCAGATCAGCGTACCCTCGTCGTGCCGGTCGAACGTATTGCGCACCCGCAGCGGGATGCCCGCCTGGCGCAGGCCACGCGCCGCCCCCGGGTGAATGGCCTCGACGCCGAGATTGGCGAGCTGGTCGGCCACGTCATAATTGGTGCGGCCGATCTTGCGCGCCTTGCCGACGCCGACGACCTTCGGATCGGCGCTGGAGAGATGAAACTCCTTGTGGATGATCGCCTCGCGCGCGCCGGTGAGCACGGCGAGCCGGGCAAAGGTCATCTCCGTATAGCCGCGGTCGTATTTGCGGACCATGCCATCCGCGCATTTCGCGTAGCCGGTGACGATCGGCAGGGTGGTCGCGAGATCGAGCCCGTCCAGCCCGGTGCGGATCCGCTCCTCGAGGTCGAAATTGCGCCCGTCCTGCCAGCCGGTCAGGTCGACGAAGGCTGCGTTGACGCCACGGGCGCGCAGCAGCAGGGCGGTATTGTGCGCGCTATGCGCCTCGCCAAGCCCGGCGAGCAGCTCGCGCAGGGTGGCGAGCGGTTCGTCGAGCCGGAAATGCCCGTGGCCGCGCAGGCTGTCGAGATCGTCGAGGCAGGCGCGGGTCTCGCTCATGCGGGAAGCGACGAAATCGTCGGCGACGGCGCGCTCCGCCGTCGTGCCGAATACCTCCTCGTTGCGGGCGCGCATCGCGGCGGCGACCGCTTCCAGCGCGTCGCGCCAGTCGCCCTTGTCGCCATCGGCGGCGAAGCTCGCAAAGAGCCCCGGCGGCTTCGCGGCATCGGTCTTCTTCTTCGGCTCCAGCAGCAGATCGGTGATCCCGCCATAGGCCGAGACCACGAAGATCCGCTGGTAGAGATCGCGGCCGGCGCGGCCGGCGATCAATACGTTGCCGACAACCGCGTCCGTCGCCGTGATCGACGTGCCGCCGATCTTCTCGACACTCGGGGCAATGCTCATGCCGCGCGCTCGCGCCGCACCAGCGGACCCGCCACGATATCCACAGTCCGAAAATCGCGATCGGCGATGAATTCAGGCCGCCGCGTCTTCGGGCCGAACGGCTCGACCAGGCTGTTCGCCTTCGCGTTGAACACGAAAAACGCGTTCGAGCGCGGGAAGGGCGTGATGTTGCCGTTCGAGCCATGCATCGTGTTGCAGTCGAACAGCACCACGGTGCCGGCCTTGCCGGTCGGCGCGACGATGCCATGATCGCTGGCGAGCGCCGTCAGCATCTCGCGGTCGGGCACGCCATATTCCTGCTTCTTGAGCGAGGCGCGGTAATGGTTCTCCGGCGTCTCGCCGACGCAGGTGAGGTATTTGCGGTGCGAGCCGGGAATGACCATCAGCGGGCCGTTATTCGCGGTGTTCTCGGCCAGCAGGATCGACATCGACAGAGCGCGCATCCGCGGCATGCCGTCCTCGACATGCCAGGTCTCGAAATCGGAGTGCCAGTAGAATTCCTTGCCATCGAAACCCGGCTTGTAGTTCAGCCGCGACTGATGAATGTAGACATCGTCATCCAGCAGGAAGCGCGCCACCCCGGCAATCCGCGAATCCGCGGCGAGACGGCCGAGCAGTTCGTTCTGCGCGTGGATCGCGAAGATCGAGCGCACCTCGTCGCTGCCGCGCTCGGTGATGATGGTCTCGCGGTCGAGCCCGGCGGGATCGGCCAGCAGGTCCATCGACCCGGATTGCAACAGCGCGATCTCGGCCGGATCGAACACGTTCTCCAGCACGAGATAGCCGTTGATGTCGTAGAACCCCGTCTGTTCGTCGCTCAACGGGGCACCGGGCGCCCAGCGCCCATGCACCACCGGATCATAGCGCGGCAGCAGCGAGGGGGTGGGTTCGCGGCGCGACGGGTAGAGATCGTCCATTGTCTGTTCTCCCACGTTTCGTTCGTTGCGGACCAGGATCTCAGGCGGCCTTGCCGACCGGGGCGGGCGGATAGGCGCCGGATGCGTCATGCACTTCCTGGCCGGTAACCGGCGGGTTGAACACGCAGGCGGTGACGATATCGGTCTTGGGCCGGACCACGTGGCGGTCGTGCTTGTTGAGCACGTAGAGCACGCCCGGCTTCAGCTCGTGCGTCTCGCCGGCGTCGAGATCCTCGATCGTCCCTTCCCCGCTCAGCACGAAGACCGATTCGAGATGATGCTTGTAATGCATCCGCAATTCCTTGCCCGCGTACATCGTGGTGATGTGGAACGAGAAACCCATGCCGTCGTCGCGCAGCAGCATGCGCACGCTGTCCCAGCCATCGGTGACGACCTTTCGCTCGGAGGCCTGCGCCTCCTTCAGAGTCCGGATGATCATGTTCTGCTCCTTGCTTGCTGTCGCCTGGCGTTATTCGGCGGCAATGCTGTAGGTGGGCGCGGCGGCCTCATCGACGGCGGTTTCGAGAATGTCGAGCCCGGCCGCCAGAAGGTCGTCATCGATGGTGAGCGGCGCCAGCACCTTGACGATCTCGCCATCGGCGCCGCTGGTCTCGATCACCAGCCCCTCGCGGAAGGCGATGCCGGTGATGCGGTCGGCCATCTCGCCGGTGCCGACATTGATGCCCCGCATCATGCCGCGACCGCGCGTGCTCATCCCGTGCCGCGCCGCGATCGCATCAAGCCGGCGGCCAAGCAGGTCACCGCGCCTCGTGATGTCGGCGGCAAAGGCGCCGTCGCTCCAGAAATGGCGGATCGCGGCGGCGGCGGTGACGAAGGCGTGGTTGTTGCCGCGGAAGGTGCCGTTATGCTCGCCGGGCTTCCACTGGTCGAGTTCCGGGCGGAACAGGGTCAGCGCGAAGGGCGACCCGATGCCGGAGAGCGACTTCGCGAGGGTGATGATGTCGGGGCGGATGCCCATTTCCTCGAAACTGAAAAAGCGCCCGGTGCGGCCGCAGCCGGCCTGGATGTCGTCCACGATCAGCAGCGCGCCGTGGCGCTTCGCGAGGGCGGCGATCTTGCGCAGCCATCCGGCGGAGGCGGCGTTCAGCCCGCCCTCGCCCTGCACCGTCTCGACGAGGAACGCCGCCGGCGCATCGAGGCCGGAGGAGCCGTCGGCAAGGCGCTGCTCGATCAGGTCGGCGGTATCGATCTCCGGGCCGTAATACCCGTCATAGGGCTCGTGGCTGACATGAGCGAGCGGCACGCCGGCGCCGCCGCGCTTGCCCTCGTTGCCGGTGCAGGCGAGCGCGCCGAGCGTCATGCCGTGGAAGCCGTTGGTGAAGGCGATCACGGTCTGCCGTCCGGTCACCTTGCGGGCAAGCTTTAGCGCGGCCTCGACCGCGTTGGTCCCGGTCGGGCCGACGAACATGGCGCGATAGTCCATGCCGCGTGGCTTCAGGATCACGGTCTCCAGCGCGTCGAGGAAATCGGCCTTGGCGTCGGTATGGAAATCGAGGCCGTGAGCAATGCCGTCGCGGGCGATGTAGTCGATCAGGGCCTGTTTCAGCACCGGATGGTTGTGGCCATAATTCAGCGACGAGCAGCCGGCGAGGAAGTCGAGATATCTTCCGCCCTGACTGTCATGCAGCCAGGCGCCTTCGGCCCGCGTGAACTGCCGCGGGATCGCGGTGCAGTAGCTCCGCACCCGCGACTCCATGCGCTCATAGATCGCGGTATCCGGCTTGCGCCGGGAAGGGCGCGGCAGGTCGGTCATATGATGTCCTTTCATGCTTGGTCGCTGGCGGGTCGGGGCAGGCCGATCGTCACCTCGAACTCTGAGTCGTGGCGGCCGGCGAAATGCGTGGCGCGGTCGAACCGCACCGCGCGGACGAAGGAAGCGCCGCGCCGTCGGGCGAGGCTCTCGAACAGCCGCCACGAGGCCGTATTCCCTTCGGTAATGGTCGTCGCAAGGGCGCGGACGCCGGCCATCGCCGGGCGATCGAGCAGCGCGTCGAGCATCTGCCCGCCAAGGCCGATGCCGCGCGCAGCGGCCGACACCGCGACTTGCCAGACGAAGATACGCGATGGGTCGGAGGGCGGCAGATATCCCGAAATCCACCCCACCACCGTCGCCTCGCGTTCCGCGATCACGCAGGTTTCGGCGAAGTCCGTGCATTGCAGGAGGTTGCAATACGCCGAGTTGAGATCGAGCGGCGGGCAGTCCGCAATCAATGCGGTCACCGCCGGACCATCGGCAGCGGTTGGCCGACGCAACGACACCGCGCTGCCGCACGGTGCCGCAAGATGATCGATATTGCCCAAAATTATTTTAACCTCCGAAGCAGTATTATGTCGTATGATGCCGCGCTCGGCGACCCTGCTTGCAATAGGATAAGAAATCTTGCGCCTTTTTCAAGTTTTTTATGAATTCGTTCAACCGGAGGTCGCCAGAACCCCAGAAATATTCTTCGCATAATGAAATATATTGCGGTTGCAAAAGTCAGGCTTCTGGGGCTCCATCAGCCGCATGGACGAAGTTCTCACCAGCGCGACCTTGCGCGCGATCCGCCGCATCCTGCGTGCCACCGACCAGGGCAGCCACCGCCTCTATGCGGCAACGGGGCTGACCACCTCGCAGTTTCTTGTGTTGCAGGAAATCGACCGCCGGGGCGATGCGACGCCGGGGGCCATCGCCGCGGCGCTTCAATTCGGCCAGGCGACCATCACCAATATCGCCGACCGGCTCGTTGCCGCCGGGCTGATCTCCCGCCGCCGCGGCGAGCGGGACAAACGCCAGGTGATCATGGCCGCGACCGAGGCGGGCCGCGCCGCTCTCGCCCGGGCGCCGGACCTGTTGCAGGAACGTTTCCGCGATCGGTTCGAGACGCTGCCGCTCTGGGAACAGGCGATGATCCTCGCCGCGCTCGAACGCGTCGGAACGCTGCTCGATGCGGCGGAAATCGATGCCGCGCCGCTGATCGCCGCCGGCGCCATCGACCGTGCCGCCGGCCCGTCGCCAGGCTGACGCCCGGCCGGCGACACGGTTCAAAAATGCGGGCGATAGACCCGGTCGGCCGCCGAGCGGCAGCGGGAACCCTATCCCGCCTCTTCCTCGCGGAAGATCGCCTTGGCCATGCGGAAGGCGGAATTCGCCGCCGGCACCCCGGCATAGACGGCGACCTGCATCAGCGCTTCGGCGATTTCCTCCCGCGTCGCCCCGGTGTTGCGGGTCGCGCGCAGATGGAGCTTGAACTCTTCCTCGCGCCCGAGTGACGCGGTGATCGCCAGCACCAGCAGCGAGCGCATCGCCCGCGGCAGGCCTGGACGGGTCCAGACCTTGCCCCAGGCGGTTTCGGTGATGAAGCGCTGGAAGTCGCGGTCGAATTCCGTCGCCCCGTCCAGCGAGCGGGCGACATGGGCGGGGCCGAGCACCGCCCGGCGCACGCCGAGCCCGGCCTCATAGGTATCGCCGCCGCTGCGGGCGGCGAGGAAATCCAGCATCGCGCGGGTAACCTCGGCGGGCTTCTCCACGGTGGGGATATGCGCGGCATTCTCGATGACCACGAAACGCACATCCGGCGCGCCGCCCTCGGCCAGCGCCGTCATCAGCGCCTGCGCGCTGGCCACCGGCGTCGAAACATCGCCATCGCCGACCAGCACCAAGGCCGGCACCTTGAGCCGGCGGGTCGACGGCGCGAGATCGGCCATCGCGATCGCCATGGCGCAGCCGGCATAGCCATCGACGCTGGTGCCGCGCAGCATCGCGCGCAGGCCGCGCGCCGGCGGCGCGTCGATGAAGCCTGGCGTCACCCAGCGCGCCAGCACGCCGTCCTCGATGGCGCCCATCCCGTGCGCGCGCAGGTTCGTCACCCGCTCACGCCAGGATTCCAGCGAGGGGATCGCCATCGCGGTGTCGCAGAGCATCAGCGCCTCGGTGCGGCCGGGATGTCGCGCCGCAAACTCCTGCGCGATCATCCCGCCTATCGAGATACCGCCGATCACCGCAGCCCCGACACCAAGCGCATCGAGCACCGCGGCGACATCACCGGCCAACAGCGCCATCGTGTAGTCGCCCGGCGTCGATTCGGTGAGGCCGTGGCCGCGCATGTCGGGGCGAATGACCCGGAAGCTGCGGGCAAGCGCCGCCACCTGGTCGTCCCACACCCTGTGATCGGTCCCGAGCGAATGCAGCAGCACCAGCGGCGGCGATCCATCCCGCCCATCGATCCTGACATGAACGTTGATGTCACCCGCCGTCACGAACATCGCCTGCTCCCTTCGTCGCCTCGTTGCAGCGCGGACCATAGGACCGGCGCGCGGCATCCGGCAACCGTCAGCACCCCTTGATCGGCGCACCGACCCATGATCTTGTCATCAATGTGTCACGATACTGTCATCGCCACGCCATGCAGTCGCGTTAACTGGCTACGCCAACTTCAGCCAAAGGGACTTCTCATGAAACGTCGCACCCTGATCGCCTCGGCCCCGGCCACGGCGCTGGTCGCCGCCACCGCGCGCGCCGCGGCCCCCACCCGGGTCGTGCTCTGGCACGCCATGGGTGGCGCGCTCGGCGACAAGCTGCAGTCGATCGTCGACGCCTTCAACAAGAGCCAGACCGATTTCGCGGTCGAGGCCGTCTACAAGGGTTCCTACCCGCAGGTGCTGACAGCCACCATCGCCGCCTGGCGCGCCGGCAAGGCGCCCTCGATCGCCCAGGTGTTCGATGTCGGCACCGCCGACATGCTCGGCGCCGGCCGCGCGGTGGTCGATGTCTACAAGCTCGCCGAAATGACGGGCGTCGGCATCGAACCCTCGACCTACATTCCCGCCGTGCGGGGCTATTACAGCCTGAATGACGGCAAGATGGGAGCCGCTCCGTTCAACTCCTCGACCGCGCTGATGTGGATCAACGAGGACGCCTTCGAGAAGGCCGGGCTCGACCCGAAGGCCCCGCTCGAGACCTGGGACGACGTGATCAAGGCCGCCCGCGCGATCAAGGCGAAGGGTGCCGCGGAAATCCCGGTGATGACCTCATGGCCGACCTGGGTGCATTTCGAGCAGTTCGCCGCCATCCACAATGTCGAATACGCCACGCTGAATGACGGCTTCGGCGGCCCGAACCCGAAACTGCGGCTCGACTCGCATCCCTTCGTGCGCAATCTCGACACGCTGCTGACGATGCAGAAGGACGGCCTGTTTCACTATGAGGGCCGCGACGGCAAGCCGAGCCCGATCTTCTACGCCGGCAAGGCCGCGATCACCTTCGACAGCTCCTCGATCTACGGCCAGCTGGTGAAGAGCGCCAAGTTCCGCTTCGCCAACGCCTACCTTCCCTATCATCAGTCGATCATCAAGAGCCCGATCAACTCGATCATCGGCGGTGCCGCCTTCTGGGCGATGACCTCGCCGGGGCGCGGCAAGGCGGAATACGAGGCCGTGGCGCGCTTCTTCAAGTTCATCTCCGAGCCGCAGAACGATGCCAGCTGGGCCGAGGCCACCGGCTATGTGCCGGTGACGCTGGCGGGGAACGACTACATCGCCAAGCAGGGCTTTTACGCAAAGCAGCCGGGCGGCGACCTCGCGGTCAAGCAGCTCACCCGCACGGAGCC
>JAJZSY010000031.1 GCA_021849425.1 Pseudomonadota bacterium | reverse complement strand
GGCCGGCGGCGAGCAGGTGGCGGAGCAGCGCCTCCTGCCGGCGCTCGAAGGATTTCAGGCCGAAATGCCGGCGGATGCCGGCGAGGTTCTCGCCCGCCTCCTGCGGGAAGGCATCGGCGAAATCCTTACCGGCGGCGACGCCGTTGTTGATCTCGTCGATGAACATGTGCTCGTCGAGCCGGACATCGGCGTGCGTGACCCAGGGCAGGGCGGCGACGGCATCGCGCATGTCGGCGGCCATGAGATAGGAGAAATTGGCGGCGCACCAGTAGGTCGGCAGGCGGAAGCCGACGCTGACGGCGCCGTCTTCCGCGATGTCGATACCGGTGACGAAGCCGAGCTCGACCACGCTCTCGTCAAGTTCCGGGTCTGTCACCTGATCGAGAGCGGCGCGCACCTCCGCGGTGCGCGCCTCCAGCCTTGACATCACGCGGCCACCGGCGCCATCCGGCCGAGCTTGGCCTTCTGGACGGCGATGTCGACACCGTAGATCCGGGCGGCGTTTTCGCCGAGGATCTTCTTCTTGCCCTCGAGCGTGAGCTGCTTGCCGGTCTCCTTCGCCAGCTCGTCGGGGATCTCGAAGCTCATGAAGCGCTCGACCAGCCAGCGCGGCGTCCAGATTCCGTAATCGGAGCCGAACAGGATGCGGTCCTCGCCGAGCCAGAACAGCAGTTCGGACATCACCTTGGCGAAATAGCCGGGGCGCGAGTGGATGAAGGGCAGCACCACGGCGAGGCCGCCATAGACGTTGCTTTCCTGCACCGCGATCCAGCAGAAATCATCGAGGCGCGGCAGGCCGCAATGCTCGACGATGAAGTTGAGGTTGGGGAAGTCGGTGGCGCAATGGTCGATATCGGCGACGTCGAAGGCATCGCGGTCGAGCGGGATGATGGTCGGGCCCTTGTGGACGTGGATATTCTTGATCCCGAGCTTCTCGCAGCGTTCAAAATACTTGTAGGCGGCGGGATCGGAGAGCTTGTAGCCGCGGCTGTCACCCTTCCATTCAGCGGTGTAGAGCTTCACCCCCTTGATCTTGTGGATCTCGGCCATGGCTTCGAGGGCTTCAAGCCCGCCCTCGCCGTCGCGCGGATCGAAGGCGCCGTTGAGGATGAAGCGGTCGGGGTAGCGGGTTTTCAGCACCGCGTTCTGTTCGAGCGTGTTGAAGCCGGTCTTGTAGAAATCCTTGAGATAGGTGGGCTGGAAGATCGCCATGTCGTCCGGCCCGTCGATGAACAGGTCCTGCACCATCTGCTCGGCGCCGTATTTGGCGAATTTCTCCGGCGTCCAGAGCTGCTCCGGCGGGGAGAGCGAAGCGTGATACCCATAAAAGCAGTCGATGAATTGCTTGCCGTGAATGTTCTTGATGTTCTCGGGGCTGGCATCCCAGAGATGGACGTGGCCGTCGATGATGAAGATCTCTTCGCCGTCTTTGGTAGTATACACTGGGTTCGTTTCCTTCCTTGACGTTGGACGTTCGAGCGCGGTTTTTTCGCTTCGTTCAGGGAATCAGCACGGCGCGGCCGCGGACCTTGCCGTGATGCAGGTCGTGCAGGGCGGTGTTCGCCTCGTCGAGCCGGTATTCGCGGGTGGCGAGGGTGACCTTGCCCTGGTCGGCGAGCGCCATCAGCTCGATCAGCTCGGGATAGGTGCCGACGAGGTTGCCGACGATGGTCTTTTCCGAGGTGATCATGTCGATGGTGGGAATGTCGATCTTCCCGCCATAGCCGACGATGTAATAGTAGCCGCCGTCGCGGGTCATCGCGAGGCCTTTCGCCACGGCGTCGCCCTCGCCGACGAAGTCGATCACCGCTTCCGCCCCCTTGCCGCGGGTCAGGCGCATCACCTCGTCGAGCTCGGAGCCGTCCGCCTTCACCGCAAAATCGGCGCCGCATTCCTGGGCGAGATGCAGCGCCATGTCGGCGCGGTCGACGATGATGATCTGGGCGGCGCACATCGCGCGCAGCACCTGGATGCCGATATGGCCGAGGCCACCAGCGCCGATCACCACCGCGAACTGGCCGGGCAGCAGGTGGCGCGAGGCCTTCTTCGCGGCGCGATAGGCGGTCAGCCCGGCATCGGTATGCGGAGCGACGTCCTTCGGCGAGAGCGATTTCGGCAGCTTGATGATGGAGCGCACGCCGGTGCGCAGCAGCTCGGCATAGCCGCCATTGCAGTTGATGCCGGGGAATTCACTTTCCTCGGCGTGCATGTCGTCGCCGCGGCGGCAGGCGAGGCAATGGCCGGAGGTGATCAGCGGATGGCAGATCACCGGGTCGCCCTTTTTCAGGTGAGTGACGGCGGCGCCGACCTCCTCGATCCAGCCGGCGTTCTCGTGGCCCATGATGTGCGGAAACTGGAGATCGACCTTCGAGCGCCAGACGCCCTCGATGATGTGCAGGTCGGTCCGGCAGACGCCGGCGCCGCCGATACGCACGATCACGTCGGTCGGGTTGCGGATCTGCGGTTCGGGCACGTCCTCGTAGGTGACGAAGTCGGGTGCGGTGAGCTTTTCGTCATATCCGTGCAGCACGGCGGCTTTCATGGCGCGGGGTCCCCCTGTTCTGGTGAGACGAGTGCTGCATCGATCGTGCCAGCCGCGGGATTGGCTGGTTTTGGCGGCCGGAGAGGGCTTCGGGCCCGGTGCGGCTGCTCCATTCCGCAACAGCGATACAAAACATGTGTTCCGTTGCGGCCCGCCTGCGTATAAGTTGAACAAAGATAAAAGACTTCGCCGGAGCGGCGGAAATGGCCAGCCCGACAGAGGGACAAAAAGCGTTCGGAGGAAACATGCTGGCGCATCGTGCCACCGACTCTCGCCTTGCCCAGGCGCGCTCGTTGCTGGAACTCGGCCGGGCGATCCCGGCCGGGCTGCTGGCCGCACCCATCGCCGCGAGTTGGCGGCGCTGCCTCGATGCAGGGCTCGAGCCGCACCATCCACCGCCGGTCGAGCGGATCGAACGGCATATGCTGGAACGCCACCGCGCCGCGCACGAGACCGTGCGGCGGCTGGCCCGGGCGGAAATGCAGACCCTCCAGCGCCAGCTCGGGCGCGACAGTTTCATGCTTGCCTTCGCCGATCCGGAGGGCGTACTGCTCGACGCGCTGGCGAGCGAGGGGCGGCGCACCGATATCGAGGCCTTCGGCATCGTTCCCGGAACCGTGTGGCAGGAGGCGATGGCGGGCACCAACGCGCTCGGCACCGCGAGCGAGGCCCGCCAGCGCATGGTGGTGCGCGGCGCCGAGCACTTCTTCACCCATCACCAGCGGCTGACCTGCATCGCAGCCCCTATCTTCCTGCCGGACCGGACGCTGGCAGGGGTGCTGGATGCAACCTGCTTCAGCGAATCCTACGCGCCCAACGCCCGGGCCATCGTGGCGCTGGCCGCGGCCGAGATCGAGGCGCGGCTGTTCCGCGCGCGGCTGGCCGGCAAGCGGCTGCTGGCGTTCCACGGCCGGGCCGAGTTCATCGACACCGCCTATGCCGGGCTTCTGGCGCTCGACGCCGCGGACCGCGTGGTGGCGGCGAACGACCAGGCGCGGTTCATCCTGGCCGGGCTGGCCGAACCCGTGGGGGCCGCGTTCGGCGCGCTGTTCGCACCCGGCGAACTCCGGCCGGGGACGCTCGGCACGCTGACCGACCGCTCCGGGCGGCTGCTGCACGCACGGCTCGACCAGCCGGAGGCGGCGGCGCGGCCGCGCGCGCTCGCCCGGGCACCGGAAGCATCGGCGATGGATGCGGTCGTCGCGGACGACCCGGCGGCGCGGGCGGCGCTCGACATGGCGGCACGGGCGGCGGTGCGCGGCATGCCGGTGCTGATCCGCGGGGCGACCGGCACGGGCAAGGAAGTGGCCGCGCGCTACGCCCACCGCGCCTCGGGGCGGAACGGCCGGTTCGTCGCGGTGAACTGCGCGGCGATCCCGCCGGATCTGATCGCCGCCGAGTTGTTCGGCCATGTCGAGGGCGCGTTCACCGGCGCGCGGCGCGGCGGGGCGAACGGGCTGGCGGTGGAGGCGGATGGCGGGACGCTGTTTCTCGATGAAATCGGCGACCTGCCGCTGCCCTTGCAGGCGGCGCTGCTGCGCTTTCTCGACGATTTCTCGGTGCGGGCGGTGGGCGGCGGGGCGCCGCGGCTGGTCGATGTGCTGCTGCTGACGGCGACCAATGTGGATCTGGCCGCCGCGGTGGCGGCCGGGCGATTCCGCGCCGATCTCTACTATCGCCTGGCGATTGCCGAGATCACCCTGCCGGCGCTGAAGGACCGCAACGACGTCCGCCCGCTGGCGGCGCACCTGCTGGAGCAGATAGCGCCCGGATCACGGCTGGATACGGCGGCGGCGGCGCGCCTCGCGCGGCACGAGTTTCCGGGCAATATCCGCGAGTTGCGCAACCTTCTGGCGCGCGCGGCACTGGGCGGTGACAAGGTGATCGGCGAGGCGGCGATCGCCGCCCTGCTGCCGGCCGAGGATGGCGGCACGGCGGCCTCGGGCGGCGGGCGCTCGGTGCTGCGCGACGTTCAGGCGCAGCGGATCGAGGCGGCGCTGCGCGCGGCCGGCGGCAATGTCAGCCGCGCGGCGCGCGCGCTCGGGGTGTCACGCAACACGATTTACCGCGCGATTGGACGAACGCCCCCGGCCGCCGCCGGCTGAGCGGCCGCGCCCCTGCGGCTTTCCGGCGGCATTCGCATGGGCCGGCTTGCCGTGATGGCCGCCGCCATGACCCTGGCCGCTGCCGTGACCGCCGCCATGACCATGCCCATGGCCGCCATGCGCTGCCTTTGGCGGCGCATTGCGCTTGGGCATCTGCCCCTGGCGGGCAACCTGGTTGCGGGCGCGCAGGAGATGCGGCGGGGCGAGGCCGCGCACCGGCTGGGCGCCGCCGGGGACGAGATGGCGGCCGATCAGCGTTTCGATATCGCGCAGATAGGGCAGTTCGGACGGCTCGACCAGCGAGATCGCCACCCCCTCGGCGCCGGCGCGGGCGGTGCGGCCGATGCGGTGGACGTAGGATTCCGGCACGTTCGGCAGCTCGAAATTCACCACATGCGAGACATTGTCGACATCGATGCCGCGCGCGGCGATATCGGTCGCGACGAGCACACGGATGCGGCCGGAGCGGAACAGATCGAGCGCGCGCTCGCGCTGGCCCTGGCTCTTGTTGCCGTGGATCGCGGCGGCGCCGATGCCGGCATCCTCGAGATGGCGGGTGACCTTGTCGGCGCCGTGCTTGGTGCGGGTGAAGACGATGGCGCGCTCGACCGCGACATCGGCCAGCAGCCAGGCGAGCTTGTCCTTCTTTTCCTCGGGGGCGAGGAGGAGAACCTGCTGGTCGATCCGGTCGACCGGCTTCGATTCGACGCTGACGGCGACCTCGCGCGGGTCGCGCAGGAATTCGCCGGCCAGGGCACGGATCGGCTTCGGCATGGTAGCCGAAAACATCACCGCCTGGCGCTGGCGGGGCAGCTTCGCCATGATCTGGCGGATCGCCGGGATGAAGCCGAGATCGAGCATCTGATCCGCCTCGTCGAGCACCACGGTTTCAACCCCGTCGAGGCGGATGGCGCCGGCGGCGACATGGTCGAGCAGGCGGCCGGGAGTGGCGACCAGCAGGTCGACACCCGCTTCCATACGGCGAGCCTGCGGGCCGGGTTTGGCCCCGCCGATGACGACGGCGACCGACGGGCGGGTAAACGCCCCATAGGTGCGGGCGGCATCGGCGATCTGGGTGGCAAGCTCGCGGGTGGGGGCGAGAACCAGCGCGCGGCAGGCGCGCGGCGCCGGGCGGGCGCGGTTGGCCGCGATCCGGTGCAGGATCGGCAGCACGAAGGCAGCCGTCTTGCCGGTGCCGGTCTGGGCGATGCCGACCAGATCGTGGCCTTCGAGCATCACCGGGATCGAACGGGCCTGGATCGGGGTGGGGGTTTCATAGGACTGCTCGCGGATGGCGCGCAGCAGGGGCTCGGCAAGGCCGAGTGTGGTAAAATCGGTCAAGACAGCGCTTTCGTCGCGGCCCCTTCAGGATGAAGGAGCGGCACAAGGGTGGCAGGAAGCTTCGTAGACGAGCCGCCCAGAGGGTGCGCGCCCCGAATGGAACGCGCCTGCCGGCGGTGGCGGCGCAGAGCGCGGCCGGCCGGTGAACAGGGCCGGCGGCCAGGGGCCGCATCTACGAGCGCTGTTCGTCACCACGGGATATAGGCGTCCGCCCGGCGGCTTGGCAAGGGCGATCAGTGATGCCAGCCCCGATGCCAGCCATCATCGTCGCCATGCCACCACCCGCCGATCGTGACTCCGCCATAAACCACCGGCGGCGGCGCATAGTAGCCATAGCCATAACCGTAGCTCGACGGATAGTAGACGCAGCCGCCAAGGGTCAGGGCCGCGCCCGCCGCGAAGGCCGCCAGAAGGAGTCTGCGCAAACTGGGTGTCATCGTCTTTCCCCATGTCGTCGGGTGGATATTGTGACGGATGGTATGGCGACGATGGGGCCAATTGATGCCAAAATTGTAACGTTATGACGGCACCGCTTCGGGCGCTGCGCCGCCATGTTCCGCTATCGGGCGGGGGGCGGTTGTGATAGGGTTCGGTCATGTCCAGCAGGATCGACGACAGGGTCGCCCGGATCGCGCGCCACCGGCGGCGGTGGCGGATGGCCGAGGACGTGCTGCTGCTGCCGCTCGCCTTGCTGGTCGAGTTTCTTGAACGGGTGGTGTGGGACGGCACGAAGGCGCTGCTCGACCTGATCTCGCGGGCACCGCCGATTGCCCGGCTGCGGCGCGTCCTTCAGGGCCTGCCGCCGGTGGTGGTGCTGTTCCTGTTCCTGATCCCCGAGGCGATCGATCATCTGAGCGGGTTCTGGGCGACGGTGCTGCTGGTGAAGGGCAACTGGCTGGGCGCGACAATGGTTGCCGTGTTCGTCAAGGGATTCGCGCTGCTGCTGGCGATCTGGATCTATCAGGCCTGCGAGCAGAGCCTGCTGTCGGTGCGGTGGTTCGCGCAGGCCCATCACGCGGTGCTCGCGGCGAAGGCCTGGGTGCTGATGCGGACCGAGCCCGTGCGGCTGCGGCTGCGGCGCGCACTGCGCGGCGCGCTGGCACGGGCGGGCAATCGCCGGCTGGCGCGGCGGTTTTCCGCCTGGCGCTGGCGCCTGGCGCGGATGGCGGGGCAGGCCCGCCGATGACGACCGCCGGATGAGCCGCCTTGCCCGCGCCCATCTTGCCGCCGCCGATCCGGTGCTCGGCGCGCTAATCCGCGAGGTCGGGCGCTGCACGCTGAAGCCGGAGCGGGCGCGCGAGCCCTATGAGGCGCTGATCTCGGCGGTGGCGCACCAGCAGCTGCACGCCCGCGCCGCCGAGGCGATGCTGGGGCGGCTGCGCGCGCTGACCGCGGCGCCGGTGCCGGCGCCGGGGCACCTGCTGTCGCTGTCGGACGAGGCGCTGCGGGGCTGCGGGTTCTCGGCCGCGAAGGCGGCGGCACTGCGCGACATCGCGCGGCGGACGCTGGATGGCACGGTGCCGACGAGGCGGGCCGCGGCGCGGATGAGCGATGCGGCGCTGATCGAGCGGCTCTGCACCCTGCGCGGGATCGGCCGCTGGACGGTGGAGATGCTGCTGATCTTCACGCTCGGCCGGCCGGACGTGTTTCCGGTGGACGATTTCGGCGTGCGCGAGGGCTACCGGCTGATCCACGGGCTCGATGCGCAGCCGAAGCCGCGCGCCTTCGCCGCGATCGGCGAGGTCTATGCGCCGTATCGCAGCACGGCGGCCTGGTATCTCTGGCGGGCCGCCGACCGGGCGAAGAAGATCACGCCGCCGGCCTGACCCTGGCCACGAGGTCGATCAGCGCGGAGGGGCCGGAATGGCCGGGGCCCTCGTCGAGCACCGCATCGTAGCTGTCGAGCCGTTCGATTTCGAGACCGGCGAAGGATTCACGAAGCAGAGCCTCGGTGTAACAATGCGCCGGATCGGACGGGCCGCCGGTGCGGTTGGCGACCTGCTCGGGCCGGTAGCCCGCGAGCAGCAGCAAGCCGCCGGGGCGCAGGGCGCGCACCAGCCGACCGAAAAACGCGGGGCGCTCTTCAGGCGTCACGAACTGCACGAAAATCGCCACCACCGCGTCATAGGCACCTTCCGGCCAGGCCCAGCGCAGCAGGTCGGCCTGTTCGAACGCGACATGGACACCGCGCCGGGCGGCGAGTTCGCGCGCGCGGGCAATGGCGGTGGGCGAGACCTCGACGGCGTGGACATCGGCGCCGTTGCCGGCAAGGAAGACGCTGTTGCGGCCTTCGCCGTCGGCCACCGAAAGCACCTTCGCCCCCGGCGCGATCAGCCCGGCATTGGCGGCGAGAAAGGCGTTCGGCGCGGTGCCGAAGATGTAGCCATCGGCGGCGGCGTAGCGGGATTCCCATTTCTGTTCGCGGGTCGGTTCGGTCATGGGGTGTGGAGTCCTTCGGAAGAGGCGGGTTGAACTTGCCACCGGCGGCGCAAACCGCTAAGCGGGCGCGTCACGCGGCCGGTCGGCATCGGCCAGAATCAGGAGAGTTTCGATGAAAGCCGATATCCACCCGGATTATCACGAGATCAACATCATCATGACCGATGGCACCGAGTTCAAGACCCGCTCGTGCTACGGCAAGCCCGGCGACACGCTGCGGCTCGATATCGACCCGAAATCGCACCCGGCCTGGACCGGCCAGCAGCGCGTGCTCGACACCGGGGGCCAGGTGGCGAAGTTCAACAAGCGCTTCGCCGGGATCGGCGCCCGCAAGAAGTAAGCGTTTCCGCCGCGGAAGACCTGCAACGCGCCCCGCCGCTTTCGGCCGGGCGCGTTTTCGCGTGCGCGCGGGTCTTGAAGCTGCAACGTCGAATACCTTTATCCTCAGTCAGGAAGGATGCCTTCGGGGTTCTTCCGACATCGCGGGCTGGTCCGTCGGACAGCCCGGTTCAATGAACCTTGCTTGACCGAGGAGGTTACTCATGACTCTCGATTTTTCGCCGCTGTTCCGCACCGCCATCGGGTTCGACCGGCTGCAGCAACTGCTCGACAGCGTGCCGGACGGCAACGCCAACGCATACCCGCCCTACAATATCGAGAAGCTCGGCGCCGAGGATTATCGCCTGACGATGGCGGTGGCCGGTTTCCGCGCCGAGGATCTCGACATGACGGTGAAGGACAATACCCTCATCATCACCGGACGGATCGCCGAAGGCGCCGGTCGGGGCGAGATGCTCTATCGCGGCATCGCCTCGCGGGCCTTCGAGCGGCGCTTCGTGCTGGCCGATCACATGGTGGTCGATGGCGCTGCGCTGGAGAACGGGCTGCTGCACGTGGCGCTGAAGCGGGTGATTCCCGAGGCGCTGAAGCCCCGCAAGATCGCCATCGGCACCAGCGCCCCGGCCGCCGCACCGGCGATCGGGCAGGAGAAGGTCGCCGCCTGACCCCGAAACGCTGCGATTGCCCCGCGCCGCAAGGCGCGGGGTTTTTCATCCGCGGCGCTCCCGCCGCATGGACAGGGGCGGCGGAAGCAGCGATGATCGGTCCATGCTGTTCGACCTGACCAAGCTGAAACCCGAGGATCAGTACAAGCTGCTGGCCTCGACCGTGGTGCCCCGGCCCATCGCCTGGGTGGTGACACTGAGCCCCGAAGGCCGGCTGAACGCCGCGCCCTTTTCATTCTTCAACGTGTTCGGCGCCGGGCCGCCGATCCTGTGCCTTGGCATCGGCGCGCGGCGGCCGGGCGACCCCAAGGATACCGGCGAGAACATCCGGCTGACCGGGGAGTTCGTGGTCAATCTCGTCGCGCACGAGAATGCCGAGGCGATGAACGTGACGGCGATCGAATTCGGCCCCGAGGTGGACGAACTGGCCGAGGCGCGGCTGACCACCCTGCCCTCGGAAAAGATCCGCCCGCCGCGCATCGCCGAAAGCCCGGTGGCGATGGAGTGCACGCTGCATTCGATGATCGAGTTCGGGCCGGACCGCGCGCTGGTGATCGGCCAGGTGCAGGCGATGCATGTGCGCGACGACGCCGTGCTGAACCCGGAGCGCTGCCATATCGACACGCCGAAGCTCGATCTGATCGGCCGGCTGCACGGCGGCGGCTGGTATGCCCGGACCACGGAGCGGTTCGACATGCCGCGCATCGCGGTCGGGGACTGGCCGACCGGCTGAGCCTGTGGCCAACACCGACGCCCCGATCGCGCTGACCATGGGCGATCCGGCCGGGATCGGCGGGGAAATCGCCGCCGCCGCGTGGCGCGACGCGCGGGATCGATTGCGACCGTTCGCGCTCATCGGCGATGCCGACTGGGCGGCGGGGTTCGGCGTGCAGGTGGCGCGGATCGGGCGGATCGGCGAGGCCGCCGCGCGGTTCGGCGCAGCGCTGCCGGTGCTCGACGTGAAGCTCGCGGTGCCGGCGATTCCGGGGCAGCCCGATCCGCGCAACGCGTCGGCGGTGACCGGGGCGATCGAGACCGCGACGCGGCTGGCGCTGGCCGGCGAGGCGGCGGCGGTGGTGACCTGCCCGATCGCCAAGTCGGTGCTGTATCAGGCGGGATTTCCGCATCCCGGCCATACCGAGTTCCTCGGCGCGCTGACCGGTGTCGCGGCGCCGGTGATGATGCTGGCCTGCCCCGGCCTGCGGGTGGTGCCGGTGACGGTGCATGTGGCGCTGCGGCGGGCGATCGAGACGCTGGAGACCGGCGCCATCGTCGCCGCCGGGCGGACGCTGGCGGCGGCGCTGACGCGGGATTTCGGGGTGGCGGCGCCGCGCATCGCGGTGGCCGGTCTCAACCCCCACGCCGGCGAGGCGGGGGCGATGGGCGACGAGGAGCGGACCATCATCGCGCCGGCGATCGCCGCGCTGAAGCAATCCGGCATCGACGCGTTCGGGCCGCTGCCGCCGGACACGATGTTCACCCCGGCGGCGCGGGCGGGTTACGACGCGGCGCTTTGCATGTATCATGACCAGGCCCTGATCCCGCTCAAGACGATCGACATGGAGAACGGCGTGAACGTCACCCTCGGCCTGCCCATCATCCGCACCTCGCCGGACCACGGCACCGCCTTCGACATCGCGGGGACCGGAAAGGCGCGGCCAGAGAGCCTGGTCGCGGCGCTGCGTCTGGCCGGCGAAATGGCGGGGCGGCGATGAGCGCGCTGCGCCTCGGCGTCAATCTCGACCATGTGGCCACATTGCGGAATGCCCGCGGCATCGCCACACCCGACCCGCTCCGCGCCGCGCACCTCGCCATCGAGGCGGGGGCGGACGGGATCACGCTGCATCTGCGCGAGGACCGGCGGCATATCCGCGACGCCGATCTGCGCGCCGTGCGGGCGCTTTCGGTGCCGCTCAACATGGAGATGGCGGCAACCGAGGAGATGGTCGGCATCGCCTGCGGGCTGAAGCCGCATGCAAGCTGCCTGGTGCCGGAACGGCGCCAGGAGGTGACGACCGAGGGCGGGCTGGACGTGGCGGGAATGGCCGCGTCGCTGGCGCCGCGCATCGTGGCGCTGCGCGAGGCGGGCATCCGCGTCTCGCTCTTCGTCGATCCCGATCCGGTGCAGCTGGAAGCGGCGGCGCGGCTGGGCGCGCCGGTGGTCGAACTGCATACCGGCGCCTATGCCGAGGGACGGCCGGGCGAGCTGGACCGGCTGCGCGCCGCGGCGGCACGGGCGGCAGCACTCGGGCTGGAAGTGCATGCCGGGCACGGGCTGAACTATGACAATGTCGCGCCGGTCGCGGCGTTACCGGAAGTACGGGAGCTGAATATCGGCCATTTCATCGTCGGCGAGGCGGTATTTGTCGGCCTCGCCGAGGCAATCCGCCGGATGCGCGCGATCATGGACGCGGCGCGACGGCGTACGCAGCGTTAACTTGCCATTGACCCGGCGCGCCGCCAAAAGACCGGCGATGCTCTCCTTGCTGACCCCGACCCGGCTGGACCGCTACGTGTTCCGCCAGCTCCTCATCGGGCTGGCGGTCTCGACGCTTGGGCTGGTCGCGCTGGTGTGGCTGACCCAGTCGCTGCGCTTCATCCAGATGATCATCCAGCACGGGCTTTCGCCGTTCGTCTTCCTGCACCTGACCGGGCTGCTGGTGCCGAGCTTCGTCGCGGTGATCCTGCCGATCACGTGTTTCATCGTGATCCTGTTCGTCTATGCGCGGCTCGCCGCCGACCGCGAGCTGACGGTGATGCGCGCGAGCGGCATGTCGGACGCCGCGATCGCGCGGCCGGCGCTGGCGCTGGCAACGCTGACCATGCTCGCCTGCTGGGCGCTCAATTTGTGGCTGGTGCCCTCGACCCTCGCGCAGTTCACCGGCTTCGAATCGGTGATCCGCAACCAGGTCGCCGCCTTCCTGCTGGAACCCGGCGTGTTCACCGCGGTTCCGGGACATGTCACGGTTTATGTGCAGCGGCGCGACCCCGACCAGGTACTGCATGGCATCATCATCCAGGACGCGCGGCAGAAGGGGGAGCCGGCGACGATCCTCGCCCGCAGCGGCCGGCTGATCGAAAGCGCGGACGGCCCGGCGGTGCTGCTGCGCGACGGCTCGCGCGAGCAGCTCGACCCCAAGACCGGGCAGCTCAACATCCTCAGCTTCCACCGCAACCTGATCAGCCTCGCCAAGCCGCGCGGCGGCACCGAGCATCTGGCGCCGAAGACCTCGGAAGCGACGATGGCGCAGCTGTTCCATCCGGAGGCGGCGCGGATCGCCCCGGAGGTGCGGCGGCGCTGGCGGGAAGAAGCCTGGCGGCGGATCGCCGCCCCCTTCGCCGTGCTGTCCTACGCGGTGCTGGCGCTGCTGGCGGTGCTGCGCAGCCCGTTCCGCCGGCAGGGCGGGGTGGCGGCGCTGGTGGCGGCGGTGTTCGGGGTGATGGGGCTGGTCGCGGTCGAACTCGGCGTCGAAACGCTCGCGGCGCGGCAGAATGCGCTGATCCCGCTGATTTTCGTCGTCACGCTGGGGCCGGCGCTGGCCGGGCTCGGGCTGCTGCTGCGGGGCTTGCGGCGGCTGCGCGAGGTGGCCGCATGATCCGCCTGCGGAACTGGCTGCCGCCGCTCACGCTCTCGCTCTATATCGGCCGGCGCTTCGTCGCTGCCGTGATCGCGATGCAGGCGGGGCTGACGGCGGTAGGCGCGCTGTTCGATTTTCTCGACCTGCTGCGCCAGTCGGCCGACAAGCCGCAGGCGACGTTCTGGCGGATGCTGGCGCTGGAGGTGCTGCGGGTGCCCTGGCTCGGCATGAAGATCCTGCCCTTCGCCGTGCTGCTCGGCGGAATTTTCGCCTTCTGGCGGCTGACGCGCAGCTCGGAGCTGGTTGTCGCGCGGGCGACCGGCACCTCGGCCTGGCAGTTCCTTGCCCTGCCGGTGGCCGCCGCGGCGCTGATCGGCGCGCTCGGCACCACGGCGGTCAGCCCGATTTCGGCGGTGATGTTTGCCCGCGCCGAGGCGCTTTATTCATCATATCTCGGGATCGGCGGCGGGCCGCTCTCGCTGCAGGGCGGGCAATTGTGGCTGCGCCAGGCCGATCCGGCCGCAGGCAAGGGGGGTATCGCGATCCTGCATGCGAGCGGCGTGCATCTGCACGGCAAGGTACTGGTCACCGGCCATGTCACGGTGCTGCAGATCTCGGCGCAGACGACGCTGCGTCAGCGGATCGAGGCGGCGGGCGGGCGGCTCGAGCCCGGCTACTGGCAGTTCGAGGCGGCCCGGATTCTGACCCCGGAACGCGCGCCACGATCGGTGCCGGCCCTTCGGATTCCGACGACGCTGACGGCCAGCCGGGTGCAGGAGAGCTTCGCCAGCCCGAGCGCTCTCTCGTTCTGGGCGCTGCCGGGCTTCATCCGGCTGCTGCGGCGCTCCGGCTTTCCGGCGACGCCGCATGAACTCGCGTTCCAGCAGCTGCTGGCGCTGCCGCTGCTCTGCGCGACGATGGTGCTCGTGGCGGCCGGATTCTCGATGCGACCATCGCGGCGGGGCGGGGCGATCCAGATGATCGGGGCGGGCGTGGGCTGCGGGTTCCTGCTGTTCATGCTCTCGGAGGTGGCGGCCCAGCTCGGCAAATCAGGGGCGCTGCCGGTCGGCCTTGCGGCATGGGCGCCGGCCGCCGCCGGGCTGATGCTGGCGCTTGCCTTGTTGCTCCATCTGGAGGATGGCTGAACCATGAACCAGGCCCAGCAACGCCGCCGCGCGCGATTGCGCCGACGCATCGGGATCGGGATTGCCGGCACGATGCTGGCGGCCACGGCCGCGCGCGCGCAGATGGGCGCGCTGGTCGCCGGGCCGCAGACGCCGGTTTCCAAATCGGCCCCCGTCACCTTTCTGGCCGACCGGGTTTCCTATGACCACGGCACCGGCATCGTGGTCGCCGCCGGCCATGTCGAGGCGTGGCAGGATGGCCACGTGCTGCAGGCGGACCGCATCGAGATCGACCGTCGGCACGACACGGCGGTGGCGTCCGGCCATGTGGTGATGATCGAGCCGGACGGCGCGGTGGTGTTCGCGCGCCACGCCGCTTTGTCGCAAGGCATGAAGAACGCCGTGCTGCACGATGTGGCGTCGATCCTGGCGCAGAACGGCCGCATGGTGGCAAACGGCGCGCGGCGCTATGGCGGGGTGATCGAGGAACTCTCGAAGCCCGTCTATTCCACCTGCAATCTGTGCAAGAGCGATCCGACCGCGCCGCCGCTGTGGCAGATCCGCGCCCGCCAGGCGGTAGAAGACCTGCAGCACAAGGTGATCGAGTATCACGACGCGCAGATCCAGATCTATGGCGTGCCGGTGTTCTGGCTGCCCTATCTCTCCCAGCCCGACCCTTCGGTGAAGCGGCAGAGCGGGCTGCTGATCCCGAGCTTCGGCGGCTCGACCCATGTCGGCAGTTTCATCGCCACACCGTATTTCTGGGACATCGGCAAGAGCCAGGACCTGACGATCGTGCCGATCGTCGCGACCAAGGCGGGGCCGGTGCTCGACCTGAAATATCGCCGGGCCTTCAACGACGGCAAGCTCAGCATCAATGTCTCCGGCGGGCACGACCGCTATGCCGACCGCGGTGGGATTTCCGACTCGATCTTCGCCAACGGCACGTTCGACCTCAACCGCTCCTGGCGAGCCGGTTTCAGCTATAACCGTACGTCGAGCGCGCAGTATCTCAACGATTTCCGGTATCTGCCCAACCTCGCCTACCTCGCGTCGAACGCCTGGCTGGAGGGATTCGGCCGCGGATCGTACGCGCGAATCGAGGCGGAGACCTATCAGGGCCTGGTCGCCTCGATCAGCCAGAACCGGCTGCCGATCGTGCTGCCCTATGCCCGCTACAGCTATGACGGGCAGGCCGACAGCTGGGGCGGGCGGTTCTCGCTCACCGCCAACGCCTTCAACATTCTCCGCCAGGTCGGCACGCAGACGCGGCGCGTCGCGATGATCGCGAATTACGACCTGCCGCGGCAAGGGCCGGACGGGCTGCTGGTGGACGCGCGGCTGCGGCTGATCGCCGCCGGGTATTCGGCGGACAAGCTGAACCTGCAGCCGAACTACTCGCCGCTCACCACGTCGCAGACCGCGCGGGCGATCCCGATCGGCGCGGTGTCGTTCGCCTGGCCGCTGGAGCGCGACGCCGGGCGCTGGGGCACGCAGATCATCGAACCCCGGGTGCAACTGGTGACGGCGCCGGTCTATGGGCTGGGGCAGACGACGACGATTCCGAACGAGGACAGTCTGGACTTCCAGTTTACCGACGCGAACCTGTTCAGCCTGCAGCGCTTCGGCGGCATCGACCGTTTCGCCGGCGGCACGCGGGTCGACTATGCGCTGCAGGGAAACTGGATTCTGCCGGGCGGCGCTTCGGCGGAGGGGATGATCGGCCAGTCCTACGCGTTCGAAACCTCGAAGCTTTACCCGGCGGAGAGCGGGCTTGGCGGGCACTATTCGGACGTGGTGGGGCGCGCGACGATCGCGCCGGCGCGCTGGCTCAGCCTGACCTACCGCACCCGGTTGTCGCACCGCGACCTCTCCACCCAGATGATCGACAGCTACGCGACCTTCGGGCCGCCGAGCCTGCGCGCCTCGGCAGGGTATTTCTACAGTACGACCAACCCCTATTATCTGTTCACCCAGTCCGCCACGCCGCCGGCACAGTATTTCGTGGCGCAGCGAGAGGTGACGCTCGGCGTTTCAACCACGCTGGTGCCGCACTGGTCGATCTCGGCCGGGGTTCAGCGCAACCTCGCCACTGGCCGGTTCGACAACGCCTCGATCGGCGCGGTCTGGCAGAACGAGTGCACCGCGGTCAGCTTCAATTTCTACCGCAACTTCACCTCCTACAACTATGATCACGGCACGACGACGCTGCTGATCACCGTCACGCTCAAGACACTCGGGAATATCGGATTCAGCGCCCTATGAAATCGTTCGTCTCTTACGCGGCCCTGATCGGCCTTGCCGCAGGCCTGCTCGGACCCGGCACGCCGGCGCGCGCGCAAACTGCGAGCATCGCCGCCGTGGTGAATGGCACCGTGATCACCAATGCCGATGTCGCCGCGCGCACACGGCTCTTCGCCCTCTCCGCCGGCCTGCCCACCGCATCGGACACGCTGCGGCGGCTCCGCCCGCAGATTACCCGCGAGCTGATCGACCAGGCCCTGCAATTGCAGGCCATCGAGCAGAACAAGGTGGTGGTGCCTGAAGACAAGATCGCCACCGCGCTGCAACGGGTGAACACGGCGAACCATCTGCCGCCCGGCACCCTGCAGAAGAAACTGGCCGCCGCCGGCGTGCCGCTCTCGACGCTGGTGAACCAGTTCCGCACCCAGATCGGCTGGACCGATGTGCTGCGCAAGAAGCTCGGCGCCGACCTGCGGCCCACACCGGAAGACATCGCGGCGGAAGCGGCGGCGATGAAGAAGCAGATCGGCACAACGCAATATCATATCGCGGAAATCTTCATCCCGGTGGAAAACCCGCAGGACACGGCAGGGGCGCGGCGCTTCGCCGATGTGGTGATCCGCCAGCTGCGCGGCGGGGCGGCGTTCCCGGTGGTCGCGGCCCAGTTCAGCCAGGGGCAGAGCGCGCTGACCGGCGGCGACCGCGGCTGGGTGGAGCCCGATTTGCTCGATCCGGCAGTGCGGCGCATCGTCGAGCAGATGCCGGTGGGGGCAATCAGCGATCCGGTGCGGGTGGCGGGCGGCTTCGAAATCGTCAACCAGCTCGGAATCCGCAAATTCGGCGAGGGCGACAAGACCGAACTTTCGATCCGCGAAGCATTCCTGCCCTTCGCCACCCCCTTCGCCGGTGGCCAGCCGAACGCGCAGCAGCTCGGCGTGTTGCAGCACGCAAATGCGGTGCGCGGTTCGCTGCATAGCTGCGCCGATGTCGAGGCGGCGAACGCGGCGGCGGGAAACGTGCAGAAATCGAACCCCGGTCCGGTGGATCTCGCGACGGTTCGCCCGGCGGCATTCCGCCAGCTTCTCTCCACCCTGCCGCTGGGCCAGGCCAGCCAGCCGCTGGTCTCCAGCAAGGGGATCGCCATCGTCATGGTCTGCAAGCGGCAGACAGTGAAGATCGGCCTGCCGGACAGCAAGACGATCGCGGAGATGCTGATCAACCGGCGGGTCTCGCTGGAATCACAGCGGCTGATGGATACGCTGCATCGCAACGCCGTGATCCGGACCTTCCACAGCGCGTCATGAGCGAGATGCCGCCGCTGCGCGAGGTGATCGCGCGGCACGGGCTTTCGGCGAAGCGGTCGCTCGGCCAGCATTTCCTGCTCGACCCCGACCTGCTGGCGCGGATCGTGCGCCTCGCCGGGCCGCTTGAGGGGGCCAACGCGATCGAGGTCGGTCCTGGCCCGGGCGGGCTGACGCGGGCACTGCTGGCCAGCGACGCGGCTAGTGTGACGGCGATCGAGCTTGATCCGCGCGCGGTGGCCGCGGTGACCGAACTTGCGGCGACGCATGCGGGACGGCTGCGGATCATCGAAGGGGATGCGCTCGATATCGACCTCGCCGCACTGGTGCCCGGACCGCGGGCGATCGTCGCCAACCTGCCCTATAATGCCGGCACGGCGATGCTGCTCCGCTGGCTGCACCAGGCGGCGGAATTCCGCTCGATGACGCTGATGTTCCAGCGCGAGGTCGCGGAGCGGATCGTCGCGCCCCCCGGCAGCGCGGCTTATGGGCGGCTCGCGGTACTGGCGGCGCTGACGGTTCGCGGCGCCATCGTGCTGACGCTGCCGCCGGGCGCTTTCTCACCGCCGCCCAAGGTGGAGTCGGCCGTCGTCAGGCTGGCGCCGCGCGAGGAACAGTTGCCGGCCGCGCTGCTGGTCAGGGTGGAGAGGGTCACGGCGGCAGCGTTCGGCCAGCGGCGGAAAATGCTGCGGGGTTCGCTGAAGGCGCTCGGCGGTGCGGCGCTGGCCGAAGCGGCCGGCATCGACCCGTCCCGCCGGGCGGAAACGCTGACGCCGGAGGAGTTCCTCGCCCTGGCCCGACACTTGCCGGGCTGAGGCTGGCGCGATCAGCGCAGCTTGCGGTTCGGCGCGGTCAGGCGGATCTTGTGGGCAACCGGCGCTTCCGCAACCTCGGTGCCGCCATTGCTGGCGTAGACGATGTTGCTCGGCGCCTGGTCATAAATGAAGCCGTAGGTCGGGTAGGTCATGCCGAAACGGCCATTGCCAAGCGCAACCCTCACTTCGGTCCAGTTATTGTGCGGCGACACATCGATCACCGGTACGTCATGCGAGACGGTATCGGGGATCCAATTGGCCTGATTGACCAGAACCTCCCGGCTGTTGATCACCTTCGCGACGACGGCGACATGACCAAGCGGCATGCGGCCGGTCGGGCGGAAGTTGAGCACCGCACGCGGTTCGGGCCGGTGGCCGCGGGCATAGCGGCCGGCGGCCTCGGCCCACCAGAGGAACGCATCGCCCTTGATGTCGATATGAGAAACATCGCGGGCATAGGGCACGCACCAGCGATATCCATGGCTGCTGGCGAGGCGGTGCGGATAGCGGACGTGATCGCGCCGGGCCTCGTGCAGCACGACATGGTGAACCACCGGGCGATGCTCAACCGCGCGGCGGGCAACGACAGGGCGAACCGGAGCATGATGCGGTTCGACCGGACGACGTTCCACGACGTGGCGGATGGAAGCGGGATGTGCAACCACCGGGCGGTGGACGACAACGTGGCGCACAACGGCATGATGCACTTCAGCATGATGCACTTCCGCCGGATGGCGGTCGACGACGCGGCGGACAATGGCAGGATGCGCGTCCACCCGACGCGGCTCGACGACATGGCGGATGGCCGCGTGGACGACCGCGCGATGCACCGGCGCGGCGTGAGCAACGGTGTGATGGACGACGGTGTGATGGATTTGCGCTGCGCGGACGGCGGCGGGATGAGGCGAAGTGACGCGATCGACGACGTGATGGATTTCGACCGGATGTTCGACCGACGCGCTGACATGATTTGTGGGGAGACGACGCGCTGCGACCTTGCGGACAGTAGCGGTCGAATGTTTTGTTACAGGAATGTCAATAACACGGGTCGCCTTGGCATGAGCGATCTGCGCGAACAGCATGACGGACGAAACGCCGCCGACAATGCGCAACACTCCATTCAAGTTTGTCACGCACGTTCTCATGCCCCGTTCACCTTCCCGACCCCCGTGACGCAATCGAACACAAAAAAACCACAATCCAAACAGGCATCTGCGAGATGATTCCAAATCGTCGTCACAGGCGCATTGCCGCTACGGCTCGCTCGGACGGTCAATTCAAGCCACGCATACCTTGCATTTCTGTTACGGGGGGACTGCGGTAAATGCAACCCTTCAGGCAAGCTAAAATGTCACACACGATGAGAATTTAATGTTTCGCCGGTGTCACAAACATCAATTTACCGCGAAATTGCTAACGCCGGGTGAAAATCTCGCACTCACCCGGCGGGAATCGCAACTTTCGGTAATTTGAGGGCAGAAGCCTCAGCGGCAGGCGACCACCATGATTTCGACCAGCAGGCGCGGGTCGGCAAGGCGAGCCTCGACGCAGGCGCGGACCGGCGCGCCGCCCTCCGGCAGCCAGGCCGACCAAACCGCGTTCATCGCTGCGCGGTCGTCAATCGATTTCAGCCAAATCTGAGCCTGCAACAGCCGCGTGTTGTCGGTGCCGTGCTGTTCCAGCAGCGCATCGATCTGGGCCAGAACGTCACGGGTCTGCGCCGTGATGTCGCCGGAGGGGTCAGACGCGACCACACCCTGGGTGTAGACGAAGCCATGATACTCGACGGCTTTGGAAAGGATTTCGTTCGCTTCGGTGCGAATGATGCGGCTCATGGACGTCTCCGGGGCTGGTGGCGGCCGCGAGTGGCGGCCGTGGCGCTCTTCTATCTGCGCCGCCGGCAGCGGCGCAAGCCATGCCCGCGCGGCGGGATGAAATCGGGTACCGCGAAAGACTGGACAAGCCGCCCGGTTGATCGGTAATATTCAACTTTCGCGTGTATTTTTGAGGAAGGTTTCGCGCCACTTGCTGGAAAGACTGTTCCGCGCGATCCGCCGGCACGATGCCGGGCCTTTTCCTGAAGCCGCCCCGCGGCCACGCGGGATGGCGGAGCGCGACACGTTCGATCCGGCGCCGGCGGCAGAACTCCCGTTTTCCAGCACCGGACCGCAGGGCCATCGCGGCCGGATGCGCGAGAAGCTGCTCGGCCGCGGCGCCGAGTCGCTGGCCGATTACGAGCTGCTGGAAATGCTGCTTTTCCTTGCCTTCAAGAAAGGCGATACCAAGCCGCTGGCCAAGGCGCTGATCAACCGGTTCGGCTCCTATGCCGGCGTGCTCGCCGCCGCGCCGGAGGCGCTGTTCGCAACGCCGGGCCTCGGGCAGCACAGCGTCGCCGCGATCAAGCTGGTGCAGGCTTCGGCCATCCGCCTGGCGCGGACGGAGCTTGCCAGCGCACCGCTGCTCAACAACTGGGAGCGTTTGATCGACTATCTCACCATGGCCATGGCGCGCGAGACGGTCGAGCAGTTCCGCGTGCTCTATCTCGACAACCGCAACCGGCTGGTGGCCGACGAGGTCGCTTCGCGCGGCACGGTGAACCACACGCCCGTCTATGTCCGCGAGGTGGTGCGGCGAACGGTCGAGACGGGCGCAACGGCGCTGATTCTCGTCCACAACCATCCGAGCGGCGATCCATCCCCCTCGCGCGACGACATCGAGATGACCCGGGAAATCCAACGCGCCGTCGCCCTGCTCGACGTGACGCTGCACGACCACGTCATCATCGGCAAGGCCGGCTGGCTGAGCCTCCGGCGCGAGGGTTTTCTTGCCGGGGCGGCTGCGTGAGCATCGCCCGCATCCAGAGCTTCGCCTTCGCCGGGATCGAGGCGCAGCCGGTCGAGGTGCAGGTGCAGATCGCCGCCGGGCTGCCGGTGTTCCTCATCGTCGGGCTGGCGGACAAGGCGGTGGCGGAATCGCGGGAGCGAGTGCGCGCGGCGCTGACCGCGATGGGCCTCGCCCTGCCGGCGAAGCGCATCCTCGTGAACCTCGCCCCGGCCGACCTGCAGAAGGAGGGCAGCCATTTCGACCTGCCGATCGCGCTCGGCGTGCTGACCGCGATGGACGTGCTGCCCGCGGAGGAGATGGCAGGCTTCGCCGCGATCGGCGAGCTGTCGCTCGACGGGCGGCTCGCGCCGGTGGCCGGCGTGCTGCCGGCGGCGATTGCCGCGGGGGCGCGCGATCTCGGCCTGATCTGCCCGGCGGCGCAGGGGCCGGAAGCGGGCTGGGCCGGCGAGATCGGCGTGCTGGCGCCGGCCGACCTGCTCGGGCTGATCAACCATTTCCGCGGCGACGCGTTGCTTGAACCGCCAGCACGGGGGCGGTTGCAGCCTCCGTCCAGCCAGCCGGACCTCGCCGACGTGCGGGGAATGGAGGGCGCGCGGCGCGCTCTCGAAATCGCCGCCGCGGGACAGCGCAACCTGCTGATGATCGGCCCGCCGGGAGGCGGGAAATCGATGCTGGCCGCGCGATTGCCGGGTCTGCTCCCCGATCTGACACCGCGCGAGGCGCTGGAGGTCAGCATGGTTCACTCCGTTGCCGGGCTGCTGAACGAAGGGCGGCTGGTGACGCGGCCACCCTTCCGCGAACCGCACCACTCGGCGAGCATGGCGGCGATCGCCGGCGGCGGCAACCGGGCGCGGCCTGGCGAGATTTCGCTGGCGCATCGGGGTGTGCTGTTCCTCGACGAGTTTCCGGAATTCCCGCGCGCGGCGCTCGAGGCGCTGCGCCAGCCGCTGGAGACCGGGCGGACCACGGTGGCGCGGGCGGCGGCGCATGTCACCTATCCGGCGCGGTTCCAGCTGGTTGCGGCGATGAATCCCTGCCGCTGCGGCCACCTGTTCGATGCCGCCCGCGCCTGTGGCCGCGCGCCGCGCTGCGGGGAGGACTATCAGGGGCGGATCAGCGGACCGCTGCTCGACCGCATCGATCTCGTGGTGGAGATCGCGCCGGCGAGTCCGGCGGAACTGATGCGGGCACCGCCGGGCGAGCGGAGCGAGACCGTGGCCGCGCGGGTGGCCGCATGCCGGATGATCCAGCGCGAACGGCAGGGCGAGAGCGTGACGAACGCCGAAATCGCCAGCGACGCGATCGCGCTCGATGCCGGGGCGCGGGCGCTGGCGGAGCAGGCGGCGGACCGGCTGCATCTCTCGGCGCGGGGGCTGACGCGCATCCTGCGGGTGGCCCGAACCATCGCCGACCTGGCGGGCATCGATGTGGTGCGGCGGGAGCATATCGCGGAGGCGATCGCCTATCGGCATCGCCAGCCCGGCCGCGCGGCGCCGGCGCGGCGGCTCGCGACGCAGGCGGGGGACTGAGCGGTTTCCGATCCTATCCCGGCGTCCCCAGAAACGCCGCGCGGAGGGTGCCCAGCCGGGCGGCGCCCATCGAGAGCTTGCGGATGCCGGCCGCGACCAGGAGGCGGGCGGTCGCCGGATCGCCAGCGGCTTCGCCGCAGACCGAGACCGGAGCCGTGCCGGCATCGCGGCAGACCTGGGCGCAGAGGCCGATGACCGCCGGGTGGCCGGCATCGGCAAAGCCGGGGAGATCCTTGTGGCCGCGATCCGCGGCGAGGGCGTATTGCGTGAGATCGTTGGTGCCGATCGAGAAGAAATCGCTCACCGCCAGCAACTCCGGCACGGTGAGGGCGGCGGCGGGCACCTCGATCATCGCGCCGAGCGGCGGCGGCTTGCAGCCCACATCGGCCGCGGCGGCCGTGAGCAGGTCGCGTATAGCGCGCAACTCGGCGGCGAAGGTGACCATGGGGACCATGACCCGCAGGTCGTGCCCGGCGCCGGCGCGCAACAGGGCGCGCAGATGGGCGGCGCCGAAATCCGGCCGGCGGAGCAGTGCGCGCACGCCGCGCACCCCGAGCGCGGGGTTTTCCTCCGCCGCGAGGGTGAGGAAGGGCACCGGCTTGTCGGCCCCGGCATCGAGCAGGCGGACGACGACCGGGCGGCCCCGAAACGGCGCGATCATCGCGGCGACGCGGGCTTCCTGCTCATCCTCGCCGGGCATGTCGGCGCGGCCGAGGAAGAGCATTTCGGTGCGGGCGAGGCCGATGCCGAAGGCGCCGGCACGGGCGGCGGCCGCGGCATCGGCGGGGCCGGCGACATTCGCCCAGAATTCGAGCGCCTCGCCACCCGGCAGGATGACGGAGGCGGGGCCCGGCGCGAGCAGGTCGGCGGCGCGGAAGCGGGTTTCGGTCGCGGCGTCGGAGTCGGTGACAAGTTCGCCGGTCGCGCCATCGAAGGCGACGCGGGCCGGGAGCGGATCGAGCGCGACGCCACCCAGGGCGGGAATGCCGGCGGCGCGGAGCAGGATCGCGGCGTGGCTGGTGGGGCCGCCGCGCCGGTCCAGCACGCCGAGGATGGTGGGCGGCAGGCTCGCGGCCTCGGCGGCGGTGAGGTCGTCCACCGCGATGATCGCGGGCGCGGAAGGCAGGCCGAGACCGCCACCGCCGAGCAGTTCGCGGAGCACGGCATCGCCGGCCTCGCGCAGATCGCGCGCGCGGGCGCGGAGATAAGGGTCATCCAGCGCCTCGTGGCTGGCGGCGGCGGCGGCGATGGCGTCGCGCCAGGCGGCGGCCTCGTGACGGCCATCCGCCTCGATCGCGGCGCGGGCGGGGCCGATCAGCGCCGGATCGGCGAGCAGGGCGGCCTGGGCGGCGAGGATCGGGTTGCCGAAAAGCGCGGCGCGGGCGGCGGCCAGCGCTTCATCGAGCCGGGTGAGCGCCGCCGCGCGGTCCGCCACCGTGGTTTCGGGCACCGGCGGGCGGGCGCGGATGACGGCGACGACCGGGCCGGCGGCGCGGCCAGGGGACATCGGCACGACTCCGCCAGGTGCCGCAATTGCACCCGGTTCGGTGTGAGACTCCGCCGGGCGCTCGGCGAGGATGGCGGCGAGGGCGGCGGCGGCGGGCTCGGCCTCGGGACCGGACGCCTCGATCGTCACCGCAGCCCCGCCCTTCGCGCCGAGCGCCATCAGCGCGGTCGGGCTGTCGAGCGGCGCGATGCGCCCATTGTGGCGGAGGTGCAGCGTGGCATCGAACCGGGTGGCGGCCTCGACACAGCGCGCGGCGGGGCGGAGATGCAGGCCGTTCGGATCGGCCAGCGTGACCGTGCGGGTGATCGTGGCGGCCGGCGGTGGCGGCGCGGCTTGTTCTTGGGTGCCGAGCGCATCCTGTTTCGGCGCGAGCCCGGCCAGCGCCTCGGCAGCGACGCGGTCGGCGGCCTGCCCCGCCGCCGCCGCAACGCCTGCGGCCAGAGCCCCCTCGACGAACGGCGCCGGGGCGAGGTGAAGCCGGGCGCGCAGAGCATCGTCCGCGAGGTCGCGCGCCATTTCGGCGCTGAGCACGGCGCTGCCGAGATCCATCAGCACGACGATGCCCTCGCAGCCGGCCAGCTCCTCGCAGGCGGCGAGGATGGCGAGCGGGTCGGTGCCGAGTTCGGCATGGTCCGGCCCGGCGCCGGCGGCGATGGCGAGGGCGAGGCGGTCGCCGGTCATCTGCCGGACGAGTTCGGCGGTGGCGCGGGCCAGCGCCGCGCTGTGGGAGACGAGCAGAAGGCCGGTCGCCATGACGCCGCGCGCCGGGGCCGCTCAGCCGGCGGCTTCGGCGAGGGCGGCGAGCAGCATCGCCGACGAGGTCGCCCCCGGATCGACATGGCCGATCGCGCGTTCGCCGAGATAGGAGGCGCGGCCCTTGCGGGCGACCAGCGGGGCGGTGGCCTCGGCACCTGCGCGCGCGGCCGTGGCCGCGCGGGCGAGCGCCTCGGGCAGGCTGGCCGCCCCTTCGAGGGCGGCGACGGCGGGGGTGAGCGCGTCGATCATCGTCTTGTCGCCGGGAGCCGCCTTGCCGCGGGCGACCACCCCGGCGACGCCGGCGGCAAGCACGCCGTGCCAGCCGGCGGCGTCGAGCGTGGCGCGGCCGGCGGCGGCCTTGGCCATCTCGACGAAGAGCGTGCCGTAGAGCGGGCCGGAGGCGCCGCCGACGGTGCCGATCAGCGTCATGCCAACGGTGCGGAACAGCGCCGCCGGATCGGCGGGGGTGCCGAGCTTCGCCATCACCGCTTTGAAACCGCGGGCGAGGTTGGCGCCGTGATCGCCATCGCCGATCGCGGCATCGAGATCGGAGAGGTGGCCCTGCTGCGCCTCGATCGCGGCGGCGGCGCGGCCGAGCCAGGCGGTGAGGAGCGGAACGTCGAGCTGGTCGGCCATGCGCAATCCCCCCTGCCCGCCTCAGGCGCCCCAGCGCAGCGCCGGGGTGACGACCGGCGCATCCCAATGACGGATCATGTCGTCGGTCAGGCGCAGCAGGGTGATCGAGGTGCCGGCCATCTCGAGGCTGGTCATGTAGGGGCCGACCAGCGAGCGCGCGACCGTCAGCCCGTGGCTGCGGGCGATTTCCTCGGCCTTGCGGTAGAGGATGTAGAGTTCGACCAGCGGCGTGCCGCCGAGGCCGTTGACGAAGAGCAGGACCTTGTCGCCCTGGCGGAAGGGCAGATCGGCGAGGATGGGTTCCATCAGCATTTCGGCCACGCGGTCGGCCGGTTCGATGGGGATGCGCTTGCGGCCGGGCTCGCCATGGATGCCGATGCCGTATTCCATCTCGCCCTCGCCGAGGGTGAAGCTCGGCTTGCCGGCATGCGGCACGGTGCAGGGGCTGAGCGCAACGCCCATCGAGCGGGCGGCGCCGTTCACCTCGCGGCAGAGGGCGGCGACGGTGGCAAGGTCGGCGCCGGCCTCGGCGGCACCGCCGCAGATCTTCTCGGCGAGGATCGTGGCGCCGACGCCGCGGCGGCCGGCGGTGTAGAGACTGTCCTGCACGGCGACATCGTCATCGATCACGACGGCGGCGACGTCGAGCCCCTCCTCCTTCGCGAGGTCGGCGGCCATCTCGAAGTTCAGCACGTCGCCGGTGTAGTTCTTCACGATATGCAGCACGCCGGCGCCGCCATCGACCGCCCTGGTGGCGGCGAGCATCTGGTCCGGCGTCGGGCTGGTGAAAACAGCGCCGGGGCAGGCGGCATCGAGCATGCCGCGGCCGACGAAACCGCCATGCATCGGCTCGTGACCGGAGCCGCCGCCGGAGACCAGCGCCACCTTGCCGCGCACCGGCGCGTCGGCGCGGGTGATGAAATCGGGATCGGTGTGGACGCGGATGAGACCGGGATGGGCGGCTGCCATGCCGGCCAGCGCCTCGGCCACCACGTTTTCCGGCGCGTTGATGAATTTTTTCATGAGATCCTCCCCGTTCGGCGTTCCTGATCGAAAGGCGCGGCTGGCGGGCCCCGGAGAGCGCGGACGAAGAAGCGGACACGGGACCGGCGCGACCCGTCTTGCATGGGTGCGCGCCGGCGACGTTAGTCGAGGTGCTGGGCGATGGCGAGTCCCGGTCGGAACGCGGTCAGACCATGTCGGCGGTCAGCGCATCCTCCGGAATGGCGCCGCGCGGCAGGCAGGGGGCGGCGAACAGCGCGCGGCTGGCCGCGCCCCGCAGCGTCATCGTCGCGACGATGGCCCAGAGGCTGGCGAGGCTCACCGTCATCGCCACGGCGGCGATGCGGAACAGGGCGAGATGGGTCTGCCCGGCGAGGGCGAAGGTGGCGGCGGTGTAGACGCCGAGCGGGAAGGTGAAGCCCCACCAGCCGAGATTGAACGGAATGCCGCCGCGCAGGTAGCGCAGAGTGGCGAGCACCGCGAAGGCGAGCCACCAGACGCCGTAGCCCCAGAGAATGACGCCGCCGATCAGGCCGATTCCGCGCGCCGCATCGGCGAGCCCCGGCAGGCCGAGCGGGGCGAGCGCGCCCTGCGCATCGGCGCCGAGCAGCAGCAGGCCGAGCGCGCCGGTGCCGATCGGCCCCAAGGTGAGCCAGGACGAGGGCGCCATGTCGCGATGCGGCAGACGGTGCAGCACGAGGCGGAGCAGCAGGACCGCGACGATGCCAAGCGCGACCGGCACCGAATAGGCCCAGAGCGCATAGGACAGGATGTCGACCAGCAGGGCGAGATGAGGATTGACGAGATGAGGGACGATCTGCGCGCCGCTCGCCGCCGCGACCTCTGCGGCGACCACCGGCAGCAGCCAGACCGCCGTCATCGTCTCGATCGCGTGGTCCTGGCGGATGACCATCAGGAAGGGCACGCCGATGCCGATGACGAGCGACAGCGCCGCATCGACCCACCAGAGCGCGGTGGCGATGCTCACCGCGTCCAGCCCGAGCGGGGCGAGACCGAAGGCGAGGAAGCCGTTGATGATGGTGGCGAGGCCCATCGGGATGGTGCCGAGGAACATCGACATCACCGAATGGCCGAAGATGCGCGCCGCCTCCCGCGGGTAGAGCAGCCAGCGCGCGGCGTAGAGCAGGGTGAAGAGACTAAACAGCGCGATGTTCAGCAGCCAGAGCGCCATCGCCGGACGGTGCAGGCCGGGCAGCTGGTTGAGGTCGAGCGCGAGAATGCCGGTTCCCATCGTCGCGGCGAACCAGTTCGGCGTGAACTGGCGCACGATGGCGAGCAGACCGGTGTGACGGGCGCGGGCGAAACGGGTGAAATCCTGGGTGATCATGAATGCCTCCGGATCGGGCGCCGGGGCGGCAGCATGTCCGCGATCCGGCGATGCCATCGTGATAGCGGCATCGCCATATCATCGTCTATACAGAACAATTAGATCTAATTGATCATTTTATAAGAACGATCAAATCCTTCATCCGGGCATCCAGGCAGCCGGGCCGGGTCAGGCCACCGGATCGAGCACCGCATCGGGCGTGCGGGCGCCGGTCATGTAGGCGACGGCGTCGGACATCGAATGCGTCTTCGGGTCGATCACGCAGAGCCGGCGGCCGAGGCGGTGGATATGAACGCGGTCCGCCACCTCGAAGACATGCGGCATGTTGTGGCTGATCAGGATGATGGGGATGCCGCGGGCCTTCACGTCGAGAATGAGTTCGAGCACGCGGCGGGATTCCTTGACGCCGAGGGCCGCGGTCGGCTCGTCGAGGATGATGACCTTGGAGCCGAAGGCGGCGGCACGGGCGACGGCGACGCCCTGGCGCTGGCCGCCGGAGAGGGTTTCGACCGCCTGATTGATGTTCTGGATGGTCATCAGCCCGAGATCGGAGAGTTTCTGGCGGGCGATGCGCTGCATCTCGGCATGGTCGAGCTTGCGAAACACCTTGCCGAGCAGGCCGGGTTTGCGCAGTTCGCGGCCCATGAACATGTTGTCGGCGATCGACAGGCCGGGCGCCATGGCGAGCGTCTGGTAGACGGTCTCGATGCCGGCGGCGCGGGCGGCAATCGGCGAGGCGAAGCGCACGGGCTTCCCCTCGAGATGGATCTCGCCCTCATCGACCTGAATGGCGCCGGAGAGCGCCTTGATCAGCGAGGATTTGCCGGCACCGTTATCGCCGATGACGGCGAGGATCTCGCCGGGATGGAGATCGAAATCGCAATGGTCGAGCGCCGTGACCCGGCCATACCGCTTGACGAGGCCACGCGCCTTGAGAACGGGTTCCATCACACCGCCGCCTTTCTGATCCACTGGTCCACCGCGACCGCGACGATGAT